>JAJRQK010000006.1 GCA_024280295.1 Bacteroidota bacterium | reverse complement strand
TAATCAGCGTCATCAGCGTTCTATATCTTCTCAAAAACCAATAATGAAATCCTAATAATCCTCTTATCTTTACCCTTCTATTATTTACTGGATATGAAAGTCTTACTCTCTTTAATCATTCTTGCAGTTGCGCAAGTTTCTATCGGACAAAAAAAAGTCATTGACCATACAGTCTATAACGATTGGAGTACACTTAGCCAGCACCAAATTTCTAACAATGGCAACTTTGTCACGTATCAAAAAAAACCGCATCGAGGTGATGGATATTTATTCATTTATGACAAAGTAAAAGACATTCTTGATTCAATTCCACGCGCCAAAAACGCACAAATCTCAGGAAACAGTCACTACGTTGCTTTTAAAATCACACCAGGTTTTGATACACTGCGTACTTGCGAACTCGAAGATTTAAAGAAGAAGGATTGGCCAAAAGATTCGTTAGGGATTTATATTTTTTCAACGGGAGAATTAATCAAGTTTGAGCGAATAACATCATTTGATGTGAACGATGAGTCTGATTGGGTGGCATTTATGAGTTGGGAAAATGAACTCTCAGACCCTAAACCTAGAAAAAAGAAATGTCGGTTGTTCAGAAGCAGGGAATCTTCTAAGCCTAAGTCAAATGGACACTTACTTACTCTGTTCAACCCAGTTAGTAATGCAAAAACGGAGATCATCAATGTGAAGTCGTACGAAATTTCTGAGAATGCAATATATGTCGCCTATTCAATTCATCAAAAGGTTAAAGAAGATTCAATGCAACTAAATGTGATGACTCTTTCAACAATGAAAAATTGGGTTGATCCCTCGAAATACAACGATCTTCAGAAAATTGTATTCAACGATCAAGAAACGAACATTGCATTTTTAGCATCCAATGATACCAACGAAATTCAATCCTATGAAGTTCACTTGATCGACCTAAACCTTCAATTATTCACCTTAGTTGCAAGTGAAGGACAGTCGTTTTTACCCGAAGGCCATACTGCATCGGTTCATTATACCCCCAGATTCACAAAAAATGGAGATAAACTTTATTTTGGTGCAGCATTGAAGCCTGAACAAGAGCCAGAGGATACGCTTGTTGATTCAGAAGAGGTTAGACTTGATTTATGGCATCATGCAGATCAACGTCTTCAACCTCAACAACTACTAGATTTAAGATATGACTTGAAAAAGACTTCGCTCTACCTGTATGATATGAACTCAGCCTCAGCAGTTCGACTTTCTGATGACACATTACAGGTTTGGGGTGATAGAAGCCGATATGCAAAATCTGTTCTAGGAACGAGTGTTGAACGCTATGCTCATACATATAACTGGGTGATTCCTTACCCAGAAGATCACTATCGAGTATCGTTGGAAACTGGCGAGAGAACTCTGATACGAGAAGGAAATACTTTCGGAGGAGAATTGTCACCAACGGGTGATTATTACACCTACTATAATTATGATAAGCACAATCACTATGCGATTCACCTGCCATCTAATATTGAATCTTGTCTTACATGTCAAATTGATAATGTCAACTGGGAGGATGATGTAAATGGAATGCCAATGGATGCTTATCCACATGGAATTATTGGATGGATAGAAGGAGAAGAAAAGGTACTTATCCAATCTGAATTTGACATCTGGTCCTATGATTTTTCAACAGAGGAGGTTGATGCAGTTACCAATAAATATGGTGCTGAAAACAATATTGAATTGCGCCCGCGAGAATGGTCCTACGATAGCACGTACATTTCGTATGAAAATGCTTACATCACAGGATTCGATCAGAAAACCAAAGGGACGCATTATTTTGAAATAATCGATCATGGTGATCATTCAGATCTAATTGAGGCCTCTTATTATGATGCGAGTGTTATAGGGGTTAGTCGATCCAAAGATATGTCGCAAATTATATTACAAAAGATGACAACGGTTGAATATCCTGATCTTTACCTAGCAGATGTCAACTTAAAGACAACTAAAAAGATTTCGGTAACAAATCCACAGCAAAGCGATTATAATTGGGTAAATGTAGAGTTGGTCAACTGGAAAAACTATTCTGGAATAGAATTAGAAGGGTTGTTGTATAAACCAGAAAACTATGATGCTTCAAAGCAATATCCATTAATGGTGTATTTCTATGAGTTGTACTCAGATCGATTGCACCAACATTATATTCCAAAACCAACAGCGTCGATTATATATGCCACCGAATATGCTTCTGCGGGATACTTGGTTTTCATGCCAGATATCCGCTATAAAGAAGGACATCCCGCGCAATCTGCCTACGATTGTATATTGAGTGGTACGGATCATATACTGAAACAATATCCGAATGTTGACTCTACGCGAATGGGGCTTCAAGGTCAATCTTGGGGAGGTTACCAAACGGCGCAACTCGTAACTATGACCAATCGCTATAAAGCGGCAATGGCTGGTGCACCAGTAACCAATATGTTTTCCGCCTACGGTGGAATTCGTTGGGGATCGGGTCTCAATCGTCAGTTTCAATACGAAAAGACGCAATCCCGAATCGGATATACAATTTGGGAACGACCAGATTTATATGTTGAGAATTCACCGCAATTTCACCTTCCAAATGTTGAAACTCCATTGATGATTATGCATAATGATGGTGATGGTGCTGTTCCGTGGTATCAAGGAATCGAATTGTTTACAGGACTCAAACGTCTCGGTAAAACTGCTTGGCTGTTGAACTATAATGACGAAGAGCATAACTTAATGCGAAATGCAAATCGCATTGATTTGAGTATAAGAATGAGACAATTCTTCGACCACTACCTCCAGGGGGAAGATGCACCAAAATGGTTGACAGATGGAATTCCAGCAACAGTAAAAGGAAAAGAATTACGCTATTAATGGGAAAAGAATCTATGGGTGAACTAACAGCCATTCGAAAACAATTCGAGTACTATCGAGATTTAGGAAGTCGTGCTTTTGCTCAAATTTCTAAAGATCAACTTTTTTGGAGATACAATGAAGAGAGTAATAGTGTTGCTATTATCGTAAAACATTTACATGGAAACATGATGTCAAGGTGGACGGATTTTCTAACCTCTGATGGAGAAAAAGAATGACGTAAAAGAGATAATGAGTTTCAGATTGATAGTTTGGATAAAGAACAACTTCTTCAACTATGGGATGAGGGTTGGGATTGTTTGTTTTCCGCTTTAGATTCTTTAGACGACGGCCAATTGGAGGATGAGATGTTTATTCGCAATATGGGACACACAATTAGAGAAGCAATTAATCGACAGCTTGCTCATTATCCATATCACATTGGTCAAATTGTTTTTATTTGTAAGATGATTTCCGACTCTAATTGGGCTTCACTCTCAATTCCAAAAGGAAATTCTAAGAAATATAATTCTGAGAAATTTTCTAAGCCAAAGCGAAGTAAGCATTTCACAGATGATCTCTAATTTTATCTATACTGTCTTTAAGTCTGAGAAAGGTTCAGAAGGATAATTCTCCTATTTCAATTGTGTATATTTGTGCTCCACGAAAGGCACAGATCAATATGAAAAAACTGCAAAACTTTATCAATGGTGAATATTGCGATCCGGTTTCAGATAATTACATTGATAACTACGAACCGGCAACGGGTAAGGTATATTCGTTGATTCCAAATTCGAATGCAATGGATGTCCAAAATGCTGTAAATGCTGCCGAACAAGCCTTTCCGACTTGGTCCAAGATGAGCAATGATGAGCGTTCAGCGATTTTAATTCGTCTGTCGCAAGGAATAGAAGCACGAATGGATGAGTTTATTGATGCTGAATCTCGCGACAATGGAAAACCAAGATCTTTAGCTGCTCATGTTGATATTCCTCGTGCGGTATCTAATTTTCATTTTTTTGCAACCGCTATTCTACATTATGCCTCTGAATCACATAATATGGTTGGAGTAGGAGTCAATTATACTTTGCGTAAACCAATCGGAATTGTGGGGTGTATTTCACCGTGGAATTTGCCTCTATATTTGTTTTCATGGAAAATTGCTCCTGCACTAGCTGCTGGAAATTGCGTCATTGCAAAACCCTCCGAAGTTACTCCATATACAGCTTACTTACTGGGAGCGGTGGCGAAAGAAGCTGGCATGCCTCCAGGGGTATTGAATATTCTACACGGTGAAGGTGGAGGTGTTGGTGATGCTATTGTCAAACATCCGAAAATTAAGGCAATATCATTTACAGGAGGAACACAGACAGGTCAGTATATCGCTCGAACAGCAGCCCCAATGTTTAAAAAATTGTCGCTTGAACTTGGGGGTAAAAACCCAAATATCATTTTTGCTGATTGCGATTTTGATGAGATGTTGAGTACAACTTTACGCTCGTCATTTGCTAATCAAGGTCAAATTTGCCTTTGCGGATCGCGAATTTTTATTGAACGCTCTATTTATGACCGATTCAAGGAGGCATTTGTAGCTAGGGTTAGCACAACCATTGTTAGTAACCCTAAAGATCCAAAAGCAAAGTTAGGCGCAGTTGTTTCCAAATCTCACATGGAGAAAGTTCTTTCATATATTGAACTAGCAAAACAAGAGGGAGGAACTGTATTGACAGGTGGAGAGCAAGTTCATTTGGATGTGCCTTATAATGAAGGTTATTTTCTTCGCCCAACAGTAATTGAAGGATTGGAATTCGATTGCCGTACAAATCAAGAGGAAATTTTTGGACCAGTGGTTACACTCACACCATTTGATACAGAAGAAGAAGTCTTGAAAATGGCAAACTCAACGGAATATGGATTGAGCGCAACTTTATGGACTTCAAACTTGAAGCGTGCTCACCGAATGGCTAATGAACTTGATGCAGGAATTGTTTGGATTAACGCTTGGCTTGTCCGTGATCTGAGAACTCCATTTGGCGGTGTGAAATCATCTGGTGTTGGCCGAGAAGGCGGATGGGAAGCACTTAGGTTTTTTACTGAAGCAAAGAATGTCTTTGTAAAATATTAGTTTCAATTTCTTAATGGATTGATTGTTGAAACTTATTTATCTTGAAACAATTACATTAATCATGTGTCTTTGCAGATGACTCAATCAATCGGTAAATTTCATCTAATTCTGCTTCTGTAATATCTCGGTACTCGCCTACTGCAATATCTAATTCGACATTCATAATTCGAACACGCTTCAGCTTACGAACATTGTACCCAAGGTATTCTGACATCCTTCTAATTTGCCGATTTAATCCCTGTGTAAGAATGATACGAAATTCATAGCGATTGATTCGCTCTACAAAGCATTTACGCGTTATAGTATCCAAAATTGGAACTCCATCAGACATTTCCGCAACGAATTCATTGGTGATTTGACGATCTACTGTCACAATGTATTCTTTCTCGTGATTGTTTCGGGCACGAAGAATCTTATTTACGATATCTCCATCGTTTGTTAGAAAAATTAATCCTTCACTAGGTTTATCGAGTCGACCGATTGGAAAAATTCTTGATGGATAATTGATGTAATCGATAATATTGTCTTTTTCAACACCTCGATCGGTTGTACAAACAATGCCGATGGGTTTATTGAACGCGATATAAACAGGTGCGTGATTTGATTTTGAGATTAGCTTTCCATCCACATGCACTTCATCAGACGGCGAAATCTTTGTTCCCATTTCTGGAACTTGTCCATTAATAGTTACCCTTCCTTGATCGATTAGTTTATCGGCTGCACGTCGTGAGCAAAACCCAATTTCACTCAAATATTTGTTGATCCTTGTTTTTTGTTCTTCGCTCATCTTTAGTTGCGAAGTTACAAGAATGACTTGAAAATAGTGTCATTGTGAAACATGAAACTTAAGAAACAGTCTGTTCAAGACTATCGTATTACATTTAGATGACCTACACGAGTTTTGCGTTCATCAGTTTCAATCGTTTTGTACTCAATGAACCAAGTGTAAACTCCAGGTTGAACCATCTTACCACCAAATGTTCCATCCCAACCAATAGTATCATCATTTGATTCAAAAATAATCTGTCCCCACCGATTGAAAATCTTCATATTGAAATCAAAAAGATCGTAACCTTCTGTGAAGATTGGGCGGAAATTCTGATTGAATTCATCACCGTCTGGTGTAAAGGCATTTGGAATAAAGATCAACTCCTCGGTGCTAACAGTTACAGGTCGAATAATTGTATCATAACAACCAAACTCAGATTCAACAATTAACGTGACAAGGTAGCCTCCAGGACCATCCGTAAATGTAAAGGAAGGATCTTCCAACGACGAATTTCCAAAAGCGTCAAATGTCCATAGCCATGCAACATCTCCACTTGAAGTGTTTGTAAAATTAAATTCTGGCTTTAGTGATGATGCTGTAACCGGGTCATTAATGAAATTGGCAACTGGAAGTGGCCTTACAATGATGTAATTTGGATAAGTTACTGTAGTTGCACAACCATTCAAATCTACCACAGTGAGACTAACATCGTAAGTGCCGTCATTTTCATAAGTGTTTGCAACAGCAAAGCAGTCGGTTGATGAATTATTATTACCAAAATCCCAGAAGCAAACAACGCCTAAATCACCTGTGTTAGCAAAATTGACAGTAAGATCTTCACATCCGTCTGTAACGTCAGCCAAAAATTCAACAATTGGCATTGGATTTACGATCACATCTAAAGTTGATGTGCTAATACAAGTTCCAACATTTGTATTAGTTATTGTATGAGTTCCAACACCTGCAAGAGTTGGATCGAATGTTCCACCAATAACACCAATCCCACTAAGAGATCCTACATTTACGGCAGTAATAGTAATCGCATTATCTTCGATACAAAGTGGATCAATAGTATTCATCGTTCCGTCAATGCCAATATTGGTTGATGCATTGACAGTAAGTAAATTTGTGTACTGACAGCCATTAGCGTCCGAAACACAAATATTAAAGTTAGCTGGGCAAAGGTTTAGAAAGCTTCCTGTTGGTTGAGTAGTAACGCAATTGTCAATACTGTAACTCATCGGTAAATCACCTGTTGCAATTAGTGTTATCATTCCTTGACAATCACCAAGGCAAATTTCATCTGTTACGCTTTCGCTGACACCTATTGGTGCGCCTTCCGCAATTGTAATGTCTATCGTTTCTTGGCATGAATTAATGTCTTGAACTGTGATTGTATGCAACCCACCAGGGATTCCACTAAAAACAGGACTCACATTAAACGTTAAACCGTCATTAGCATAGGTGTAACCTGGGCTTCCACCTGCCCCGACAACTTCTAGTTGACCATTCGCTCCATTACAGATAAACGCAGTTGAAGAAACTTCAGTAAGTGTTAGTTGAGGATAATCACCAACCACAATCGTTAAGTTTTCAACTGTTCCGCTATTACCAGTTACATCCACACTATATGTCCCTGAGCATAGATTTGTTACTCCTTGTGTTATTGCATTACCAGCAGCAGCATCCCACAAATATGAATACGGAGTATCTGGCCCATCCACAACTGTAGCAGTACCGTTACATGTCCCAAAACAGGTTGAGTCTGAAATCACAGAGGATCCAGGGCTAAGTATTGGCGTATTATCTAAAATCATCACACCATGAGGGTCAGGGTTTGCAGCGCCATCAGTTAGAGGCTCAAATACGATCCCGATTACTCCAACTCCAGGGGGTATTATATAGGATGCAAAATCTAGTTCTTGCGATGGGCGTTCATAATTAAATGTTGACCCAATTAAGCCAGTACATGTTGTAAGTGTACCTGTTGCGTTATTTGTTACAATCGTAAGTGCATAGGTAGAGAAAGCCGTTGTGGTTCCGTTTGATAATCGAAGAGCGACACTCCAAGTTTCTGTATATGTGTGCAAGGACACAAGAAGGACTTCATTTCCCGGCCCATCCATATAAGTTGTACCTGAAGCCCAAGTTCCTGAAAATGACCAACCTAGAGGCACCTCAGCAGACCCGTTTACGAAGTCAGCATCACCAATTGATAAGTTAATTGCACCTATTGAGCCGCAACCTCCGCCAGTAGTTGGATTTGTATAAGCCGTAGCATGGTCAATACCTACATAAGTACCCACATTAATCTGGGCATGTATTTTTGCCGAAGTAATTAGAATCATTAAAGTGCAAAAAATTGAAACCACAATCGTAGTTATTCTGTTTGCTGTAGGAGTTTTTATAGATAGGTTCATCATGCTGCATAGATGACGCTTAATTTTTTAGCTAGTTGCCGAGAACGACCCAAAATGAAGGGATTATTATTAATTAATTTCATAAAGGTGCTTAGATGATACAATTATCCTAACTTTAGGATAGAATAACATTTGCTAAAATGTTACTTAACCACGTTTATTAATTAAAAATCAAATCATGAAGATTAAAAATCTAACCTTAGCTGGACTAGGATTTATACTCCTATTCGCTAGCTGTTCTGAGAATGAAACTGATGATGAGAAGGATTCAGTTTTAATGACCAATCAGGTGTATGGAAAAAAAGGCATGCGGGATATTCATTACTACGATAGTATCGATCCTTTCCTAAACTCACCCTATATTCTTCCAACTACTTATACTCAAAACACTTTTGATCTAAGGCATGACTACCCATCATCAGTGCCAACTCAGCCTTCTTCCTACCCCTGGGATACTGTTACAAATGGAGACACTTTAACACAAGGGACTTCAATGGCCTATGTGGACTCCTTGAAATCATTTATCTCTGATGATATGAAAAAAATGCTCTATCAATACGAGACTTGGGATTGGCAATCTGAAGATTGGTATCAATCAATTTGGGTTGGTATCGATCGAGAACCTATACATGGAATGTATGTTGGATCTTCATTTCCGCCAGGATCCCTTACTGATCAAACTGATAGTCTTACGACATATGTACTAACATTATATGATAAAACCGCAGCAGTAACACTTGGAAATATTTGGGGTGATAATATCATATCTGCTTATGTGCCTGAATTAACGGATGTATCCAAAACGCAATATGCACAAGGAAGTATAATTGTCAAGTTTGCTTTTGTGACATTATCCGGGACTGAGTGGTCACCAATGAATGGAACAACTAGTTGGGACATCTTCAATAATGTAGATCCTCATACAGGGAGAGCAAACTCAGAGGGTGATACTATAATGCAGTCTGTTTATATGATGCAATGTGATATCATTGTTAAAGACACCGTTGCTGCGCCTGTTACTGGTTGGGTTTTTAGCACGTTAGTTTATGACAAAAATGCTCCGGGGAATGATACATGGGACAAAATGGTTCCACTTGGTTCCACTTGGGGGTCTAATCCTGGAATTATCAGTTTAAATTCAACCGCTGTAAATTCAGTTGTTCATGTAAATCAAGCACTCACGGAGAATTGGATTAACTTGGATGCTCCAACATACGCACAATCAACATTAGGATGGGATGGTCGTCTTTCTGGTCCGAATGATGGTGCCGTTCAACTCGATGCTAAGACTGTAAGCGGAAAAGTGTATCCTGCACTAGCAAATGTTGGCTGTATTTCCTGTCATAGTTCTGCTCAATATAAGTTTAAATCATTTTTAATTTCGACAACTACATTACCAGGAGGGAAGGACTTCCCAACCTTTTATGACCCAGGAACAACAGGGTGGATGAAGTGGTTCCAGAATAGAAATGGGGAAACACCAATGGATTCAGGAGCAGGTCAAATTGGTTTAGATTTCGACATGGTGACTGCTTTTAAGGCAATTCCGATGTGGGAGGCTGCTGTGAAGGATATAGAAAAGCGTTTAGAAGCAAAAAAAGAAGACTAGATTTATTAGTTCAATAAAAAATGCCTCTATCAACATTTGATAGAGGCATTTTTACATTATGTCTTTTCGTCTATTATTTATTCAAGACAATCGTTTTAACTTGAGATCCTTCTGATGAAATAACACGAACAATGTACGCTCCATTATCAGCAGATGAAAGATTCAATGATGTTGAAATCGAATTGATTGATTGAGTTAAAACAACTCGACCTGTCATATCTGAAATGGTAACGTTAGCACCTTTCAAAGATGTTGATCCGAGGTCTAGTTTGAAGAATCCATTACTAGGGTTCGGACTTACGGTGAATAAATTTGACACTAACTTATCAAGAGAAGAAGTTGATGGGTTTGGATCATATCCAGGGTTAGAAGTTGCACTTCCTCCACCACAAGCTGTAGGATCGAGGTAAGTACTAGCGCCTAATCCCCAAGAAACCCCAAAACGACCATAAAAATCGTATTGATTGTTATTACTTGTACCGTTACATGCAGCTGCACCACCAAAAAGTTGACCAATAATACGACCTTGTTGATCAAATAACGGTGATCCAGATGATCCGGGTTCTGTTACTCCGCTATCCCAAGCATCGATCCACCAAACATCAGCCCCACTAACTACACTATGGTAAGGAGCATCTTGTTCTTCACAAATTTTCTTTATGTCTCCAGAAGGGTGATGAACCCCAATAGCACTTGTAATAGTTCCGTCTGTATCAACATTGTTCCACCCGGCATAGAAAAGCCCCCAATTAGATGCATCAGTTACAGTCATATTGTCAATTTGCAATAAGCCAAAATCTGAAGCACCATTGCTTGCTAATATTGTTGCTCCATTTGCTGACTGGTCCCAGTTTGATGAGTTGTTGTATGTTCCTGCAGTATTTGTTGTCGTTGCGCATGATAGTGAAGCATCACCTGCCGATACCTCCCAATTGAAGCGGAAAGCCCAATTTCCTGTGCTTCCACCTAAACAGTGATTTGCGGTAAGAAAATAGGTAGTGCCGTCATTGCATGAATTGTTGATCAAGGCTCCGGTACAAATACCTGAGCCACCCACTACGATCATAGCAACAGAGCGAATTTGATTGCTCCATAAGTCACCAAGAGGACATTGAACATCAATGTTACAATTACCTGAACTATTTAAAGCTTTTGTCAAATTGTTCTGAACATGAGTTAGTGTTCTGTAACCATGAATCACATTCACGATGGTAAAGGACCCTTGTCCGATCACACTTGCTGGTTCATAATACTCAACGACCATGTGATCTCCACGCATAAGCTCAGTCCCTAAAAGTCCATCTTCTCGATTGTTTCGTGCAGTATAAGCGCCAACTCGATTTGTGTTTTCCGCATCGTGCAAATACAAGGATGCACCTTTTGGAATTACAACATCTTCCAACAATAAATTCATTGTTATGGCATCATCAGAAATAATCGCCAATCGCCAAACGCGTCCACCATCAGCTAGGTTTTCCCATGAACCTGAGTTGTCTAGGGTGAAATCGGTATCGAATTTATATCCAAAACGGTAAGGAATTGACTTGTCTTGGTCGTTCACTAAATCTTGTGTTTCAACAGTTTTCATGTCGAATGATTTCATTTTCTTCGTTTGAAGAAGACTTGCGCTTTTAAGTGGGGTTTTCCAACTAAGTGGTCCACCTAAATCCGTTACTTGTCCGAATGAAGAACTGCTCAAAAAAGCAGCTGCGCATACGATGAGTAATTTTCTTTTCATAGTTCTAGCTTATTTATATTAATTGTTGTGCTCAACCAACTGATATCACACATGTTAATTACGTTTTATACTACACCCTCTTGGTGAAGAGCTTTTTTCTTTTAATGCTGTTCCTTTTGATAGGTGTGAAATCACATCTATCGCATAGGTTTCTAGTTTCTCACGACCACTGTCCCATGAATTATCAATGCTTCCCATAAAAACCACTTTCCCCTTGCTGTTTATCGCAAAGAAATGCGGTGTAGTTTTTGCTCCAAATGCATCTGCCAGTTCAGAGTTGCGATCAACTAAGTAGTTCATGGTATATTTAGCTGCATACGAATGCTTCACCATTGAACCCTTTGAATCTAAACCATTTCGTTTGGCCTCATTAGAATTGACAAGCACAAATCCAATTTTCCCTTTTTGAGCGGATGCATGTAATTCGTTGTACTGTCTTTCCCAGCCTTCAAAATGCTCGTTGCCTACGACAAACGGACAGGTATTACAAGAAAAAATAACAAATAAACCATTTTCCCCCATCAAATCATTTAAAGAATAATTTCCCCCATCAACACTTTCCATAGAAACATTCATCATGGGTGCTTTCTTACCAACTTTTACTCCTTTGCCCTTTACTAATGTAGAAGACGAAGTAACGAAACCAAGCGTTGGAAGTGCGATTGCAATAAACAGTAACTTTTTAATCATATTGAGTTTTGATATTGAAAGTATTCCTTAGTAAATTTAGCACGATACTTGCAACAGTATTTTAACAACTGCAAATTACAAAATAAATGAAACAGTCAATATTATTTTTGGTGATCTTGATAAGCTTTGGATCAACTGCACAAAAATTTGAGATTCCAACAAAGAAGTATCCATTTTACGATATTATCGAATGGAAAGGGATGGGAGCAATTCTGATGAGCAAGGACCCAAATAACATAACACGTCAGATTAACCTCACTTTAATTGGTAATAAACAGACAAGTATCTGGGATCAGAAGTTTATCCCTAAAACCGAAGAATTCTATTACTTATCAAGCGAAAATGCGCGTTATGTTTATTTTCTAGACAACCTTGAATTGACTAACGGAAAAGTGTACTTTAATCAGCTTAATTCTGCTGGAAATATCAAAGGAAATTCAGTTTCAATAGGATCTGCCATTAAAAAATTGGGTAATTATGATTACAATAATTTAGAGGTAATTAATGTTGTTGTTACAGATAAAGCTCTTGTGCATCATCTCCGATATGTTGATAAAAAAGAAAAATGCGTTCGAGAGTTTGCAACGTTCATTACGCACCATAATTTTCTTTGCTATGCGGTTGAGGTAGGCTCTGTGAGCAATGAAAACTTAAAAAACAGTGAACTTTATGGTCAATGGAAGTACATCGGATTCACTGGAGATCAAATTTATTTCGCGTTGCGTGATTACCAAAGCAAGAAGAAAGGTTGGTCGATAAAGGAATATACATCCAAGGGAAAGGCAAAGTTGGGAACCTTTATTAATGCTCCAGAAGATCTAATTTCAATTGAAAATATTGGGTTTGGGACAACAGGAGAATATTATTTGGAGGATAAAAAGACGGTAGAAACAGGTTTAATCTCTCAAATAAATGGAAAACTTTATATGATAGGAGCTCAGAAACGTGACAATGGTGCGACATTAATATTGTTTAAAAATAAGGAGGGAGAATGGGTTGAAGTGAACACCATGAATTTGAATTATTTCATTGAAAAGAAAACATTAAAATTGGGCATTTATCCTGTAAATGAAGGTCTAGGATATCACCTTGATCACAATGGCTACAACAAAGTTAGCTTGATCAGTTTCACGCCTAATGAAACATCTTCACACAATGATTTTACGGATCGAACAATTTACAATCCAAGTAGCGTCCTTGAACGACAAAAAACAGCAGAATTTACCGTAGATTTGCCAGAAGCAGTTTTGGTTTTTGATACAAATCAACTTGCGGATGGAATGAAAGTTGAATTTGAATTGATAGCAAAATGATCATTGGTATTTGTGGAGGAAGTGGATCAGGTAAAACAACTATCCTCAATCGTTTATATTCTCAATTCAAAGATCTTGATCCAAGTGTGTTCACGATGGACAACTATTATCGATCTATTGATCAGCAAAAACTTGATGATAACGGAGAAATCAACTTTGATCTTCCAACTGCGCTTGACCAAGTTAAACTAACTGGAGATCTAAAAAGATTAGCGAACGGAGAGCAGGTTGTTGTCAAAGAATATCACTTTAACTCTCCTCCGGATAAGCACGTATTAATTACAATCGAACCTTCCGAGTTATTAATTGTTGAAGGACTCTTTCTCTTTCACTACCCAGAAGTCCGTGAAATGCTCGATTTTAGCATTTTTATCGATGTAGATCAAGAAGTTCAATTAGATAGAAGACTTTACCGCGATCAAGAAACACGTGGATACACGCGAGAAGCAATCTTGTATCAGTGGGAGAACCACGTCACACCTTGCTTTAATAATTATTTACTACCTTACCGTAAAGATGCGGATTTCCACTTTAGAAATGATGCTAGAGCGGATCAAGATTTTCAGTCATTAACACAGGAAATCGAGCATCGGATGGAGGAGCAAAAAAGAGGATGATACGTGCACTGAAGAAATATTCTACGCTCACTGGCGCTTTACTTTGCACATTCCTCTTTATTACTTTTTACCTTCAAATTTTCTCAACCAACTTTGATAGTTCTGTTGAAAATTTCGAGTTGTCCTTTCACAAAGAAGAGGCCAAATTAGAAAGTAGTCTCGAATTTTTCCGAAACGATGTTAAAACCAAAGGCATTGCTAAACTTTGGGAAAAAGTAGAAGACAAGGACGAAATTAATTTTCATGTCTATCATCGTGACTCATTGGTTTTTTGGAATACAAACCAACTTCCAATACTCCGATTTGCAGATATCCACTTTCCCTCTGAAGGATTGATTCATTTGCAAAACGGGTGGTACTTCGCCAAGATTGTGGAAGAAAACGAGTACTTGATTTGTGGGTCGTTCAAAGTTAAGCAGGATTATTCCTATGAAAACAATGACCTAGTTAACAATTTTCCTAATTATCTCCCAATCTCTTTTGACGCTGAAGTTCAGTTAGATGAAGAAGTCGGCTATCAAATTAAGGGGTCAAATGGCGGCTATTTGTTATCATTAATTCCAAATAATCAAGAGATTTCGAGTTCTGAATCCGTTATTACTCTTGTTCTTTTGTTACTTTCTATAGCATCCTGGCTTCTTGTATTTGTGAGGTTGAGTAAACGTTTTACACGTAAATTGAGGTGGGTTTTCCCAGTGGGTGTTATTGTTGTCCGAATCCTCTCTTTGCATTTTCAGTGGTTTAGCTTCCTTGAAGAAACAGAAGCGTTTGACCCAAGCCTGTACGGAACCAGTAGATGGTTTCCAAATTTTGCTGAATACATGATAAATGTAGCGGTTATCGTCTATTTAATGCACGAGATTCGCAAAGCATTGATACTGATAAAGAAAAACCTACTTGGACGAATTAGCATACTAATCATTTATCTCAGTTCTATATTATTGTGGGTGCTTCTGGTCTATCTAATCAGAGGGTTGATTGAAGATTCTTCAATTCCATTGATAATTGATAAGCTTTTTGCTCTCAATGCTTTCTCTCTGCTTGCTGTAATGAGTTTAGGTATCTTCTTTTACTCATATTACTTGTTGCTACGTTCAGTTGTTTTAAAATGCAAGGATGTAAATTGGAGTGCTGCTCGGCTCGCAGTAATTACATTTATTGTTGGCTGTACCTTTTTGATATATGAGATCAATTTAGGGCATCAACTTTTTTTAAATGGACTTTATCCAATGATCTTCTTTGGACTAACGGTCTATTTAGTATATCGCTACAATGGCTTACGGCAGTTGGGGGCGGGTCTTATTCATCTGGTCTTGTTCTCTCTAGTTCTTTCAGTGAATGTATCTGAGTTTAATCGAATTAAAGAACGAGGCGAGCGAGAACTCTATGCGAATCAAATTGCTACAGATCAAGATATTGTTACCGAAGCAGAGTATGCTATTTTGGCTTCTGACATTCAATCGGATAATTTTCTCCAACGATTTATTTCATCTCCTCAGGAAATGAGCGTTTCAGACTTCCATGAAGGACTGGAACGTAGGTTATTCAATGGGTTTTGGGATCGGTATGAGATGATATTTAGTCTTTACGATGAAAATAAAGAGTCGCTCATTCAATATAGAAAAGATCCTAGTGAGGGCTATAACGAACTTGAACGAATAATTAAAAGGTCTGGTTTGTCATCAGATCTTAGCCAAGATATTTTTTACATCGAAGATCACTCGGCTCAAATCAGCTATATTATTAAGCAAAAGTTGTACAATGAAGACTCAACGAATACGGCGGTATTTTTTTGCACCTTAAAATCGAAGAAAATTCCAGAAGAAATAGGCTTTCCGCGCTTATTGATTTCTGTGCAAACGAATGTTTTGGAAACACTAGAGTCTTACTCAGTAGCTAAATTTCACAATGGTCGATTAGTAACAAAATACGGGGAGTTTAATTATCCCTCTTCGCACACCGCGATGGTTCCAAATGACCTGAAAACTAAGGGGTTCTTCGACTACGGAGATTACAATCATTATGTGTTAATCAAAGGGAGTTCTAATGTGATTATTCTCTCAAATAAAAACTTTTCAAACATCGATCTGTTAACATCATTCTCCTACTTGTTCAGCTTCTTTGGGATGCTTCTTTTGCCTATGTTGTTTAGGTTAAACAGTAGAGGATCAGCAAAAAGAACTGTGAGTCTTGCCATGAAGATCCAACTAGTATTGATTTCACTCGTTTTCTTATCATTATTGGCATTTGGGTGGGGAAGTGGAATCTTTGTAAGCAACCAATACAATCAATATACCAATGATGTTATTAGCGAAAAGTTGAATTCCGTCCAAACTGAGGTTCGTGCAAAGTTGGGTGATAATGAATCACTTTCAATAAATGAGAACGGAAATTACATGCAGTATATCTTGCAGAAATTCGCAAAGGTTTTCTACACGGATATCAACATGTATGACAATGATGGCTATCTACTAGGAACTTCTCGGCCTAAGGTATTTAATATTGGGTTGTTGAGTGAACAAATGAATCCAACAGCATTGAAATACATGAACTACAATCAAAAGAGTCAGTTCGTGCAGCCCGAAAGTATTGGGGAGTTAGAGTACACATCGGCGTATCTTCCTTTTTACAATAACAATGGAGACCAACTCGGATTCATTAATCTTCAGCATTTTGGTCAACAACGAGAGTTCGAAAATCAGATCCAAAAATTTCTTGTAGCAATCATCAATGTATTTATCTTATTACTGGCAATTTCGATTGTCTTGGCAATTTTCATATCAACATGGTTGACCTCTCCACTTAGAATTCTTCAAGAGAGTTTCGCACGGGTGAAATTCGGAAAACACAACGAACAAATTGAATATGACAGGGAAGATGAAATAGGTGCCCTAGTTAAGGAGTACAATAAAAAATTACTTGAACTTGAATTTGCTGCCGAACAGGTTGCAAAAAGCGAACGTGAATCTGCTTGGCGAGAAATGGCAAAACAGGTCGCTCATGAGATAAAAAACCCGTTGACACCTATGAAATTAAGTGTTCAGCAGATGCTACGGACGCATGATCCTAATGACCCAAAAAGTGGCGAAAAATTGAAGAAAGTTGCCAATTCAATAGTCGAGCAAATCGATGCGTTGTCTAACATTGCGAATGAGTTTTCGAGTTTCGCTAAGATGCCTAATCCGAGGGAAGAACGCTTGGGTCTGGTGGCACTTGTAAAAGGAGTAAGTGAGGTTTTCAAAACAGCACAAGGAATTGAGATAACAGTGACATGTGATCCGAAAGAAATTTTTGTGAAAGCAGATAAGGATCAGTTTGTGCGTGTATTCAATAATGTAATCAAAAACGCAATCCAGGCAATCCCAGAAGATAGAGAAGGTAAAGTTGATATTAGCCTCTATATATTAAAGAACACAGTTCATGTGAAAATATCGGATAACGGTGTTGGAATCGACTCATCCAAAGAGGGCAAAATATTTGTTCCTTATTTCACAACAAAAAGTAATGGAACGGGTCTTGGATTAGCAATGGTTAAGCAAATTATCGAAAATCATCACGGCTCTATCGATTTTGATTCAATTCTTAATGAAGGAACTACATTTAGTATTATTCTGCCAATTTCATTGTGAATTTTTTATTAAATAAAAACCCGATCCTGCGCCGACAGAACCGGGTTCAATCACTTACTCTCTTAAATTAAGTGATCAGAAAGTAGGATAATAATATGATGTCAACGACAACACTGAACACTCCCGTGTAAATAATGTATTTCATGGGGGCCAGTGCTAGAATTAAACTTAAGCAAAGCATTGTAGATGTTACCACGATGATGAGTAACCATGTATAGTTAATGGCACCCATTCCAACAGCGAGACCACCAAGTATACCAACAATCATTAACATTGCTGAAATAATTCCAAATCGATTAAATTCTGCATTTTCTTCCCAGGCTGGCATAAGTCTATTAGTGTTTTCCATAATTTTGTACTTTCTGTGTGCTACAAAGTTGATGGATATTTCCCGCTCCAATTATGATCTTGAACATGTAAAAACATGAGAATGGTCAGTTTTGAAAGAATGTTGCCAACTCATATAACGGTCATTCTATGAATATTCCTATTTTTGTAACTGATGGAATCGGATAAACGTGTTGCAGTTATTGGTGGAGGAAGTTGGGCAACTGCGCTTGTGAAGATTCTTTGCAACAATGTATCAAAATTGAATTGGTACATGCGAAATGATAATGCTGTTGAACATATTCATAAATTCCGCCACAATCCAAATTACCTGCAATCAGTTGAGTTTGACCTTGAAAAAATCGAAGTTAGCACAGATTTAAATGGCATGATTAAAGGAGCGGATATCATTATTATCGCTACTCCATCAGCGTTTTTAGTGAAGTTATTTGAGAATTTCCCGATCGAATTGATCAAGGATAAGGTGGTTTTTTCGGCTGTAAAGGGAATTATTCCTGAATATTCAGCTATACCAGCTCGCTTCATCCATAAAACATTTGGAACTCCATACGATGAAATTGGAATTATTTGCGGACCATGTCATGCAGAGGAAGTTGCGCTTGAACGACTTTCTTACTTAACAATTGCTTGTCAAGACGACGATATCGCAGAAGAAATGGCAGAAATGCTTGCCTGCCGATATATTAAAACTACAACTTCAGATGACCTATTCGGAACGGAACTTTCCGCGGTATTGAAAAACGTTTATGCAATTGCCTCTGGTGTGTGCGCAGGATTAGGATATGGTGATAACTTCCAGTCGGTGCTTATCTCAAACGCAATAATCGAAATCGAGAATTTTATTGATGAGGTGAGTCCAATTCACCGCGATGTAAAGTCATCGGCATATCTGGGAGATTTACTCGTAACAGCTTACTCGAAATTTTCTCGAAACAGAACGTTTGGTTTTATGATCGGCAAGGGCTACTCCGTCAAGACTGCTCAATTGGAGATGAGTATGATTGCAGAAGGTTATTACGCAACAAAAAGTGTCATGGAGATCAAGAATAAATTTGAAATCGAAATGCCAATTGTGGAAGCTGTGAATAATATCATCCACGAAAAGATTTCGCCAGTAATTGAAATGCAGATCCTTTCAGATAGACTTACTTAGGATATTATATTGCTTTGCATATAGGCCTTAAACGCAGTTATTCTGATGCCAATTAGTATATCATGTTATTTCCGAACAGAAAATCTGTAGGCTCTACCGTGTCTATTTTTCTATTTTTGTAAAAAAGATAAAATGTTCGTTTTCAAATTCGGTGGTGCTTCTGTAAAAAGTGCCGAAGCGGTTAAGAATGTGATTAGTATTCTGCAAATGCATTCATACTCCAAACTTGGCGTCGTTATTTCCGCAATGGGTAAGACTACCAATACAATGGAGGAGATCGTTGAGGCATTGATGAAAAAAAACACGCTTGAATTCTTAAAATTGATTGAGGAAAGTAGATTCTTCCATAGCTCAATTATGAATGAACTTTTCTCTGATAAAAAGAGTGAAATTTTCCTTGAAGTTTATGCAATTTTCGATACGCTAAGTCAGAGAATTGAAGCTCCGATTTCTGATAATTTTGGTTTGGAATATGATCAAATTGTCTCGCTTGGAGAAATTATTTCCACAAAAATTGTCGCCGCTTACTGTGTTCAAGAAGGAATTGTTACTGCTTGGATGGATGCACGAGAGCTTATCCGCACAAATGATGTTCACCGAGAAGCAGAGGTTGATTGGGAAACAACAACCACACTTTTTCAAGAGAAGTTTATTCCAAAGCATAAGGATGCAGATGTTATTTTGACGCAAGGTTTTATTGGGCATAACTCCAATGGACTTACAACAACCATTGGACGTGAAGGTTCTGATTTTTCGGCTGGAATTATTGCCTATTGCTGCAATGCAGAAAGTGTCACAATATGGAAAGATGTGCCAGGTATGCTAAATGCGGATCCAAAGTGGTTTGATAACACGGTGAAATTGGATAGTATTTCTTTCAGAGAGGCGATTGAACTTGCCTATTACGGAGCATCGGTAATTCACCCGAAAACAATAAAACCACTTCAAAATAAGGAGATTCCTCTCTATGTGAAATCATTCATAAATCCAAAGGAAGATGGAACGGTAATACATTCTTCAACCTCTAAGGATCATTTAGTACCCTCCTTTATTTTCAAGATGAATCAGATATTGTTTTCATTCACACCAAAGGACTTTTCCTTCATTGTAGAGAAGAATTTAAGCGATATTTTCGGAAGGTTGGCTCAATCGAATGCGAAAATCAATATAATGCAAAACTCTGCTTTGAATTTCTCAATATTGGTGGACGAAGACAAAGTTTCCATAGAACGAATTCTAGGATTGTTCGAAGACAACTACAATGTCAAATACAACAGAAATTTAGAATTGGTTACGATTCGGCACTATGACCAAGCGACTATAGATCGTGTAACGATCGATAAAGAGATTATTCTTCAGCAAAAAACACGGGAAACAGCACGATTGGTGGTGAAGCAACTATCTTAATTCTCTGTAGGTCGTAATTCGAATAATAAAGCTAAATTTTTACTGCTCGAATGATTGATTGACGATTATCACTAATTAGTCGCTCCTTAAATTTAGTCAATAAGATTACTTTTTGTCTATTATACCTTATTATTGAAAAACCAAGATCATGATTAGTATGCTAATGAATATCACTCCAATGGCAATTCTTTCTTTGCGTTTATTCTTTACAGGTTTTTCTTCTTTGATATCCGACAGGTTTGAAAATTCCGTCTCTTCAATTTTTTCTGAATCTTCTAATGTTTCTGATACATCTTTTTTATTATCATTAGCGGCATCCTGTTTCATCGCAGATTTTCGTGCCAATCCAAAAAGAATACCAAAGAATAAAACAACAACACCAAAAAGAACTCCTAACCAGGAGAGAGTTGAGGGGGCAAGGTATGGAGCTAAAATTACAAAACCTAATGCAACAAATCCCAATAAAACAGCCAACATAACAGCTATAAAAACAGCTCCACCATTGACACCTCTTTCCCTACTTCCTTTAGCAGGTTGATGATTTACCAATAAAGTATTTGTTCTCTCTTTTACTTTGGTTGAAACCTTTTTATCATGAGAAAATTGAGACACTAAAGATTTGGGACCTGAATCTACAGACTCATAAAATGGACTCATTACTGCAGGATCAGAATCGTAGCTAACTGTTTCACCTCTGCTGCTTAACACTTCTTCAATAATCTCACCTTTATGAGGTTGCTTCTCACTATCTGGTTCTAAATCTGCAATTTCTACCTTCTCAGAGGGGGTGTTTTTATAGTTTTTTTTCCATTCTATATGCCACCCAGGAAGGTGTACGCGCTTTTGAATAGTACAATTCGATAAAAGTAAAGTTACGATAACAATAAACAGTAATTTGACCTTCATGTGGTTCTATTTTTTCTATTAAACTAATCAGTAAGTTGAGAGTCACTCACCAACACTAACCCTTATTCCTTCGGAATGTGATGTAAATTCAGGGGCATACATACTTTGAATCGTTGTTACTCCATTTGAAAAATCGCCTGCGTGACTTACCCGAAGATCATACTCAAAGACATAAGTCCCCTTTCGTAAATAGTCCATAAAAAAGTTTGTCGCAGCGTCTTTTGTACTTTCATAATAACCCAATCCACCCTGCCACTTGTAGCGTGAGAAAATATTGACAGGCTCAAATCCAGCAGCTCGCATGTCCTTCATGTGAACGTATTCCATGTCTCGATCTGACTGAAGTTCAATACGCACGCGGACTTTATCTCCAGGCTTAAGTTTTGTTTCTTCTTCAATTGGAGTCATAACAGGGCCAGCATCCGTGTTTACAACCAAAAACAATTTCTTCTTTAGACTCAAGGGACTCTTATGTGGCGTAATCTTATCAAGGTCTTCGAAATATTGCCAATACATTGCGCCCCAACTAACCCCTTCAGTTTTACGTGTCACAGTAACATTACCCATTTCAGGAGTAATTTGTGATGATTCCCACGATGTTTTGAAATAACCTGTTCCTGCCTCTACTTTAGAACCAAGAGCAGCAGGGTCGACACGAACATTATTCACTTTTATCTCAACTTGCTCATTGTTCATTAAAATGTCTGTACCGCTCAGAAGCAATGCATAACAAGCTTCTGCTGTTGCTTTAGTCGTTTTCCAATCGGTAGTTTGCTTCTGCTTCAAAAGCCAAACTTTTGCCTCTTCTACTGATTCTTGATCGTCGGTAACTTCATCAAATGCTTCGATGAGTAAAGCCTGTGTTTCAATAGGTGCTTGATACCAATAATATCCACTAATATTGTTCTTCCAATACATTCCTAGCTATTCATGGATAATTGCTCGCTCTTTAATCGAAGCCATAACCATTTCAGGTAGTTTCTTAATTTCGTAACGCTTTGCTTGAAGCGCAATCATACCTTCGTTGTACAGATTGAATTTGGTCCAGTAAGTCTCTGCTTGATTTTGATAATAATCAAATGCCTTTTGCAATCGACTATTCATTGGCAAATCTTTGAAATAACTTCTAGCATACAAATAATGCACTTGAATCTGTCCAATATGTTGCTCGGTAAGATAGTTATCATCATGCTTTTTCAACCATTCATAATCTTCAATTAAACGCATATCAAGATAAGAAACGCCAGCTTTAACCATTTCCCAGGTTCTAGTATCATCTCGTATTCCCTTCACACCAAGATGATCTAAATGACCTAGTCCTGTAACAATATGCTGTGTAATATATCGGCTTTCCTTCATGCCTGGAAACCATGGCCATCCACCATTAATCACCTGCATCTTCCGCAATTTCCGCATCGCTTTGCTAAGTTCATTATCCATTTTGTTCAAATCGAATAATAGCGCGACATGTTTCTTTCGCTCACTTTCATTTTGCGCATCGAGTACCCATGGAGTTTCTTCCAACATGAGTGATTTTAACTCTTGATTCTTTTCTAAATTGGATAGGAATGCATCTGGATTGCTCTCCTTCCAACTTTCAAAAACCTTTTTAATTTTTGGATTAGAGTTCACTATACTCGACGCAAGTGCATTCGAGTAATATCGTGTAAATGTTTGCTCGGCGCATTCGTATGGATATTCCATCATGTAAGGCATTGCTTGAATTGCATACCAAGCCGGATTTGACGTGTACTCTAAAGTCAACTTATGATGTTTTAGGCTAGATGAGGATGCGCTATTCACCAATTTAGTGAAGGTGAAATTTTTCGTTCCAATTTCCTTACTCGGCAGTGGCATTGATTCTGTGATCAATATACGATTCGATAAAATCGGAATTGCCATTTCTTCTCCATCTGAATACTTTCCAGATTTTGCCACAACGCGATAAGTTACAGCTCCTAATCCTTCGGGAATTTCAATCTCCCAAGCTAGTTTAGCACTCTGTCCTTTCTTTGCTGTAAATGAAATTGATTTCGAAGCGTTTTTAAAAAGTTCATCGACTGGTTTCATAGAAAGTGCATCAAACAAGAACAATTGGGCTTCACCAGACATATCGTCTTCGGTTAAATTTGAAACTTTTGCCGTAAACGACATCTTATCACCTTCTCTGAAAAATCTTGGTGGATTTGGCATTACCATCAACTCCTTTTGAGTAACAACGGACTCTTGGACATATCCAATCTTTAGATCTTTGGTGTGTGCCATTCCCAAAAACTTCCACTTAGTTAATGCTTCGGGAATAGTAAATTTCAAGATAATTTCGCCTTGTGCATTTGTCTCCATTTGCGGAAAAAAGAAAGCAGTTTCATTTAAATTTGTCCGTGCATTAACTTCACTCAAACCTGCACTCGATTGATTTTCACCAACAGGTAATATTGATAATTCGGACCTATCTAATTCTACAGCTTCATCTTTATCGATACTGATGTTTGACACAGAAAGAGTTTCTTTCATAATGGCGGTTGGAGGTTTTGCTTCATTGTGTTCTGCTTCTTCAGAATACAGATCCATAAGAGGTGCATTTCCATCTATCCCACCAACAAAGCCACGATAACGATAATCTAGGCTCCCCGTATAAACTTGAACTGTTCCCCACCAATTCAAAAAATTATATTTCCGAGAAGGAGTTGACATGTACTTATTCCATTGATCATTATACAGTGAGGAGAATGATTGATCGAAGCTACTACTCCCCCAATATGAGTCAGAGTAATAAGAATTGTAAATGTTCATATAGAAGGAATTAGAAGCAAATGCATCCAGTGACTCATCATACATAGCAGCGAGAAGTTCAGCAGCAACCTTTTCTCCACGAGGACCTTTAATAATCAATTTCCATTCTTCTTTAGAACCTGGCAATAATTTATTTCGAAATGTTTCGAACTGAATATCGAGTACTTTATTACTATAAGGAACTGTAATTGTTTCCTTAGATGAATGTCGTCTGCCAAATTTAACTGTGCTAAAATGCACCGTCAAATTACCTCTATGTTTTTCAAGAATAGGAATTGAAATCTTCATTTGTGAAGTACTCAATGTCAATAATTTTCTTGAAACAATTTTGCCTTTGTGTTCAATCTCATAGAGAATAATGAGATCTTTTGCGCCAGAAGAAATTAGAAACTCGGCATTTTTTCCAGGCTCACAATAATTATTCAAAGCAGTGAGTGTCCAAATATCATTCGTGGGATTCTGATCGCTTTTCTGATTTAAAATGGTCACGTATTTAACGTCTTCTACTTTTTGACCAAACGCATCAATCGATGAAGTTTCAATTACATATCTGCCCGGTTGCCATGTTTTCATTGTTGTGAAGTCAACAGAGTCACCTTTGGCTGTATCGAAATCGTACTCGCCAACAATTTCTCCTTTTTTATATTTCGTGTGATCATATTCTTGATCGTACTTATCATGTGGAAAAAGCTTATTATAATCCTCCTCGGAAAACGATTGCATGTCAGGTTGTTCCCAAAGTGAAGTGCGATAAAGTCGGTCTGGCTCGATCAATTTTGTGATGCTAATCGATCCAGAAGCTTCAATTTTTTCTCCATTCAAATTCGTTGTGAAAACTTTGAATCTGTTTTTGTTAGTTCGATCAAACTTAGTTTCTATTCCAAGACTTAAGTTCATGCAATTATATCCAACGCTCACACTCCCAGTTGTACTTCTAGTTTCTCCGTTGAGGTCAGTAACATTCGCAGTTATTGAATAAGAGTAAGTTGGGAAGTACTTTTTATTAATCGATGGATCTTCTTTTGCCTCAAATTCTACACTAAACGCTCCGTTTTCATCCGTTTTGAGTTCACCGTGCTTGATTTCTATCGTTTGAGAGTTTGGATAATATCCCCAGCGATACCATGTCCAATAATTGAAATAACACGATCTAGTAATTCTATATTGAACTTTTGCACCATCAACATTTGAACCAGCGTATGCTTTCGCTTTCCCAGTAACCTTTAGCTTCTGCCCAATTTTGTAAACTCCCGTAATTGGTTCAAACTTAACTTCAAACTTGGGTCGTTTATATTCTTCAACCAAAATTGACTTACTCCCGTCTCGTTCTCTGATGGTCATTCTTCCGTTCATCCCGGAAGATGGTGCTGTAAATGAACCACTAAACGTTCCATATTCATTGGTAGTGACATTTACACTTGAAACCTTCTGATAATTGGCGTCAAATAGTTCCACCTCAGCACTCTGATTCGCAACGATTGTGTGCTTGTCCTTTTGATGCTTAATCTTTATTCCTTTGAAGTAAATTGTCTGTCCAGGTCGATAAATTGCTCGATCGGTGAATAGGTTTGTTGTGGTATTAGCTTGATTGTCGGAATAATCGCGGTACTGATAAAGTTGACTGCTATTGTTATATCGATCTGATCCTTTCTGAAGATCCAAATAGATGTAGCGATACTCTTGTGTCGATTTAATCGATATCATTCCAAAATCATCTGTTCGATAAGATTCCTTCTTCACAAATTCATTGGATCTTGAGATGTAGCTATACTTGTTGATATAAACAGAAACCTTGACGTTTGATAATGGCTTTCCACTTTCACGATCAGTGATGTATGCGTCAATTGTCTGATTCGAATTTCGTCTAAAAGAGAAAGAAAGAGTCGTTGACCAAAATGAACCATGCGCAATAGCGTTCTCTGAAAGCTTGAAATTTGGATCTGGGGAGGCAAGAACGATATATTGTCCAAGATCCGTTTCTGGCAGCACAATTTCAGTGCTGTGTGACTGATAATCACCAGGGTTATTCATCTCTAACTCCCAATTTTTCATTGATTTAAGCTTTAGTAAAGTTTGAATCCTATCTTTACCATAGAGTTTATTTTTGAAGAAATAATCCCCATCAACCTTTACCATTCTGAAGTATAGTTTATCAACATTTTTATAGCTGATCAACATTTTTCCCTTCACGTTGGGAGTATATGCACCTTCGCTGTTAAATGAAACGCTTTTCTGTTGAATTGTATTCATCAATGCTGCACATTGCTCTGCACCGAGTGATTTAGGATGAGTAATGATCGCATTGCGGCAAATCTCCAACGCTTTCTTCTTGTCCCACTGATGATCTGTCAGCTTTCGAGAATAATTATTTCCACGTCGATCGTAAAAAGAGGCAATTCGAAAATCCACTTCAGTCGATGATTGGTGAGCAGAATACTTTTTTGCAAGATTTCCCAAGCCTTTCAAGTAGAGGTCATCTTTGCCATCTTTCACCGAGTTCGTTCTAGCAAAACGCAATCTACGAAGGTCTAGGTCAACAATTGCCGATGGGTCTTGATCTTTTAAATGAAAATACGTAAGGGTTCTATATATTTCAATCGCATAAAGAAGTCTTGATAGTGTATCGTCTGAGTCAACTTTCAGGGCTAAAAATTCAGAAGCATTCCCGAAATAATTCCGCCTATCCATAACAAATTTCTCTTTAGGGCGACTCACTGATTGTTCAGGATTTTCAAAATAATCCAGTGCCCGATGAGCGAGAAAATCATAAAGTGTAGGTCGCTGCTCTATTGAATGAACAACCTTACCTGAAAGTATATCCGTAAAATCGCGAATAGAAACATGCTGTAAACTATCTTTACTTGAAAGTGACAAAAGGTAATTTTTCTTAACGTGATTTAGAATCGTTTTTAAGTCCCATGTGCGTACATCATTGTTCTCAAAATTCACCGTCTGTGTACGATTAATAAATGTCCACCGATTGGACTGATAATAATTCCAATAAGTGTCCGCTATTACAGTATGAATGATCTGCTTTAATGGAAAGCTAGTTTCATTAGTGAGTGAGTTCAGCTCATTCATTGCGACAACAAAATCATCTTCCTTTAGGTAAGAATTGTACTTCATTTTGTGAATGACAGCCTTGACTACTTGGGGTGAATTTTTCGCCTTTCGAGCATCTATAAAAATCACTTGAACGACATTCAATGCAGATTTATACAAGCCAATTTTTTGCAATGAATCGACTTGTTTCCACATTTCTTTATAATCATCATTAAAGGAATAATTAATCGATTGAATGTTGGATTGAATTTCCTCTCGCGGTTTTTCTTCAGATATATTGGATTCTCCGATATCATTAGGCTCACAAGATGGCGACATTAGCGCAAGTGTAAACACAGCAAACATCGCGATATTTATAAGTTGTTTGATCATTAGGTTGATGTTTTATACTATTCAACAAGCTCTTGAAGTGAACTTCGCTTTACAAAATGAGTTTTATTATTTATCCTAGCAAACTCGTCTACTGATGGTGCGAGGACAATTTGATTTTGTGAATCTGATTTATTTGAAGATTGGTTCTCAACGAAGTCAAACTCTGTTTTCTCTTGATTATAATCGAAATCACTTAGCGTTAAACTTGAACCTTTGAAGGACAATTTCACAGGCATGTATGCACCATTCTCATAGTGGTTCAATAGGTATTGTCCCGTAGAAACCTTCGTCAAAGTGGTAAGTGATCCTGGATAAACAAGTCTAACGCGGTTATGAATCCCAAAGAAATATATTCCTTTTTGGAGAACACATGGAAGAGAATCACCCTTAACAACCCCATGAATAAATCCATCTCGAACTGTATAAGTAGATGATTCTCGGACTACTTTTTTAGGCAATGAAGACATGTTTAACGAATTGATAAACACGCCCTCTTCGTTAAATTCATATATGTGCATAGATTTTTCATCTTTATATTTTCCGAAAAAACTTGATTCTACTTTTTCAACTTTATGCTCCTTACTAGGAACAGGATCCTTAAATAGGTATGAATTCTGAGAAAAAATCATTCCCGAAAGAAAAATTGTCGTTATTGTCGCAAATATTTTCATAACTTAATAGATAAAGTGACGCTTTCTAAAAGTAAATAATTAACCTAGCTTAAAGACATAAACAATGCAAAAAAGATGGTTCGTTCGAACGTCAAATAATGGTACAGCAGTAGAGGAATTACGTTCAACGCTGAAAATTGATTCAATTGTTGCAGAACTACTGCTTCAACGAGATATTGACACATTTAAAGATGCAGAAGCATTTTTTAGGCCCAAATTAGAGCAGCTTCATAATCCGTTTTTAATGAAAGACATGGAGAGAGCGGTTTCAAGAGTCAAAAATGCAATAGCGAATAATGAAAAAGTAATGCTTTATGGAGACTACGATGTGGACGGTACGACTTCTGTTGCACTAATGTATACGCTACTTAAAAATCATGTAGAAGATTTGTCTTTTTACATCCCCGATCGCTACGAAGAAGGTTATGGCGTAAGTATGAAGGGCGTTCAACATGCAATTGAAGAAGGAATAACACTCATAATTACTCTCGATTGTGGAATAAAAGCCTTGAAGCAAGTCGAGGCAGCTAAAAAAGAAGGTGTTGATGTTATTGTTTGTGATCACCATAGGCCTGGTGATTCACTTCCAAACGGAATCATCTTAGATCCAAAACGAGAAGATTGCGACTACCCTTTTCAAGAACTTTCGGGCTGTGGTGTTGGATTCAAATTGATGCAGGCGTTGTATATAGAGAATAAATGGTTGCTTGATCCTCTTTGGAACAATTTGGATTTATTGGCCATAAGCATCGGAGCAGATTTAGTAGAAATGACAGGGGAAAATCGAACTTTGTGCTCACTTGGGATGAAATTACTGAATGAATCACCTAGAACCGCGTTCAAAGAGATGCTAATATTAGCAAAGCGGACATTTCCTGTGACTTTGACAGATGTAGTTTTCACAATTGCTCCAAGAATAAATGCTGCAGGGAGGTTACGGTCAGGTAAACATGCTGTTGAATTAATGATTTCTGATAACATAGAGGAAATAAGAATCATTGCGGCAGAGATTAACGATGACAACACAGAGCGTAGATCCATTGATAAAGAAATTACAGTCGAAGCTCTTGAAATGTTAAAGGAATATCCCGAAGATCGATGTTCAAATGTTGTCTTCAGTCCAAATTGGCACAAAGGCGTAGTAGGAATTGTTGCTTCTAGAATTATTGAAAATCACTATAAACCAACAATTGTGTTAACTGAATCGAAAGGTGTCGTAACTGGATCTGCGCGTTCCGTCCAAGGTTTTGATGTCCACGAAGCTATCGAAAAGTGTGGTGAACTGATTGAGCAATTTGGTGGACATAAATATGCCGCAGGGTTGACCTTGAAAACGGAAAACCTAGAGGCATTCAAGCAAAAATTTGAAGAAGAAGTCTCAAAGTCAATTGATCGTGAATTATTAATCCCTGAGCAAAAGGTTGATCTTGAACTCGACTTTAATCAGATATTCACCCCCGAAGAGAACAGGTTGAAAGTACCTCGCCTAAAGAGAGTATTACGCCAATTTGAGCCGCACGGTCCTGAGAATATGAAACCTGTATTCATTACGAAAAACGTTTATTCCACAGATGTCCGACTCTTAAAAGACGCCCATTTAAAGTTATCAATGACACAACCTCAGCATGATGTGATTGTGGAAGCAATTGGCTTCAATATGGCGGATAAAGTAGATGATGTTTCCTCTGGGATGCCCTTTGATATATTGTACACATTAGAAATCAACCGTTGGCGAGATCGGGAGACACTTCAATTAAACATTAAGGATATTCGCTCTTCAGTGTGAATTTTAACACAAGATCATTCAGTCCGAGATTACATCTAACGCTTGAGAGATATCGCTAATCAAATCAATTTTCATCACTCAAAGTACCGTCTAGCCAATGCATCGTGTTTAAAAGTAGTTTGTAATTATTCTTCGCCTCGGGTGCGTTCATTCCGATTTTTTTCCAGAAACTAAGTCCAGCAGGTAGTTGTCCCGTGAACATTGCCGCTTCACCGAAAACAACAATTCTCCCCGAGCCATATTGCATATAAGCTCCTTGCGACATACCCACAATGTTTTCTGCTTTGACACCATCTAGATTTTTTCGTGTTTCCGGAGAATAATGAGCGAACTCATCATCAAAAAGCAGAATTGGTCGCGCATCCACAGGAATTTCGATTGCTTGACCCGTAAATGTCACTATCGAGTCTACAAATTCAGAAGAATTTCGGCCTTCGGTGATACAATTACTAATGAGCGTATTTCGATTTCTAGAAAACAAATCAACACCTTTCTCATCAAGTTTTATGACAGATCCTTTAGAGAAATTAAACCCGAAACTTAATGCTAAATCTGCCGATGCTTCTCCAAAAGGTATATGATCAGCGATAAAAAATAATGAGCCTCCATTGTCAACCCAATCGTTCAATGCCTTGATTTCATTTTTCGTAAATGCAGAAGCAACGGGGCCATTCCAATCATTTACATTTTGCAGATGAAGTGCATTTGAAATGACTAAAAATTTAATCTTCTTCAACGATTTAACTGTGAATTTCTGCTCGAATGATTTAACGTTATATCCATCCTTTTCCAGAAGATTAGAAAATGTTGCATACAACCCCTTTCGTGTATGTAGGTTATTATGAGCTTCATCAATGTAGACTTCTGGTCCTTTATTCGGGCTGTACTCAGCTTGAAAAGTTGGAGAATAACTTATGTCAGGCAGTACCTCTTGAAATGGTGAATTAAAAATAATCAAGAGTAAATTGAGAATAACAAAATTTCTATAATTGCTTTGATCGAAAAAACTAGAAGAATCAGCCTTGAGTCTAATAAAATAAAAACTAAGCCCTCCGATAAGGATTAAATAAATGACAACTGGAATTATCCCTTGCTCGAAAACTCCAATTAACGGAAGGAAAAGAGCCGAAATAATTAATATAAAACAAGCTACATTGACGATTTTTTCACCTATATCTTTTGATCGTTTAATTTGTCGAATCAAGAATATCAACAGGAAAACGAGGATTAGAAGAAGTGAAAATCCGAGAAGAACCAATTGATTCGGTATCATCCCAAGTTTAAAAAAGTAGGACACTAAGAGAACAAGAGCAGGTAAAAAATAAAGTGATTTGGTAAATTTCATACAGTGGAAGGTTTCGTTATAGTAACATCGATTTCCCCTGTAATGTGAAATCAGTTTAAAGTAACACGCGTAGCCAGTTGATTAGGAAAGGACTCTAACTATAAGGAAAAAGAGTTATCATAAAGATATAGATCAAGTCCAATGTTTCAGCCGAAAAAGATGAACTGTTTAAAACTCAATCGAAGTGATTCAGTTCGTTAGCATCGTTTGTCCTGTAAATGTCTCGCTTGGTCGAAAACATTTCATGCTTTAAAATAAAAGTGGTATCTTCATTCTAAGCCCTTAATGATTTGACTTAGAACATTCTACTACCATGAACATTCTACGACGCTATTTAACTTTTTTCACTCTTAGCACTATTTTTTGTGCAGTTGTCTATATAAATACAAATCAGAATGAAATTACAAATCCTAAGGATACCCGTGCTGCCGAATTAAAAATTGAGAAGCATTTTACCAAAAAAAAGTGTGAACAAGTAGCGCAAAAACAAGAAAAACATACCAATATAACTATTTTAAGAGGTATTAATCACGCAAAATTTGTTTCTGATCTACCAGATGAACCTACAATTTTGATAGAGGGGAAAAACATTCCAAAAGTGCTTGGTAAACATTTGATTGAAGAAGAATTTCCTGCACGCTTTACAGAGGAAAGACTCAATTATGAACATAAATTACAGGTAAATCCAATTACAGGAACAATTCCACTTGAGGAAAAAGAATTAGAGCTAAAGCAAGCTTTAGCAGCTCCAAAAGCGAATTACTCAGAAGAAAAATTTGCAGGATTTTTTGCATACCGTGGACCTTCAAATTTTGGTGGGAGAACAAGATCTCTAGTATTTGATGCAGGTGATATAACGGGTAATACTATTCTCGCGGGTGGAGTTTCAGGAGGAGTGTTTCGCACAACAAATGGTGGCACTTCTTGGACAATGGTTTCTGATTTAAACGATCGGCATAATGTTACAGCAATTGCTCAGGACCCTAGACCTGGGTTCAATAATATTTGGTACTATGCAACTGGCGAGTCTGCTGGCAACAGTGCAAGTGAATCTGGTGCATTCTATTTAGGGTTTGGAGTATTCCAATCAACGGATAACGGCTTATCTTGGACTCAAATGTCTTTCCCTTTGGCGAATATTGAGACAACTTTCGACCGTCGTTTTGATCTAATTTCTCGTGTTCAAGTTCACCCAACAACGGGAGATTTGCTCGTTGCTGCTTTAGGGAGAATTTATCGTTTTGATGCTTCAGCATCCAATTGGATAACAGAATTAACGGCTGTGGGAGGTTTCAATACCGCTCATTTCACAGATGTAGTAGTAACACCAGGAGGTAGAGTTTATGCTGTGTTCTCAGGTGTAACGCCAGCAGCTACTGAAGGTGTTTGGACCTCTAACGATGCCACAGGAATTGGCGCTGGAACCTGGTCTAGAATTGCGACAAATGGTGCGCCAGGAGCTTGGAATCAGACTGGAAGAGGGGTTCTCGCTATTGCACCTTCGAATCCAGATATTTTATATGTACTATACGAATCAGCAGGATCAACTCCATCCCCTGGAGATTGTGATATTTGGAGATGGAATCAATTGACAACAACTTGGACTAGTTTTGCAGCAAAGATACCCGATGAACCTGGCGGAAGTGCTGGAAATGATCCTTTTAATACGCAGGGGGGATATGACATGGCCGTTTCAGTGAAGCCCGATGATCAAAATTTTGTTGTTATAGGAAGCACAAATGCGTATAAGATTACGGATATAACGTCTGACCCAGAATTCTTAAGAATTGGAGGATATGACGGTCCAAGTACGTTTGCAATATGGAATAATGGAGGTGGGGTTGAGCATCATCCCGATGTACATACATTGGTCTTTGATCCTAACAATACAAACTTATTATATTCTGGAACGGATGGAGGTGTTCATCGAACGATCAACGTGAATGCTGCTACAGTTGGGTGGGTAAATTTGAGTAATAACTACGACACATACCAATTTTACCATGTCAATATGCACCCAGCTACTGGAAATAATGCTGTTATAGGTGGAGCACAGGATAATGGAACGATGGCAGGAGGAACTGCCTTGGGATTTCCAGATAACACTACACAGTCTCGTGTTTTTAGTGGTGATGGAGCTGCATGTGCAATTTCTAATGCAGATCCATGTCTACCTTTCTTTATGAGCACACAAAATGGCAATATGGTTAGGGATTGCCCAACATTTGCAACGATAACTCCAGGAGGCTCAACCAGTCAATTTGTGACCTATTTTCATTTAGATCCAGTTGGAAGTAATACCATTTATTATGCTGGGCGTGGAACTGCTTACCGAACAAATAATGCAACAACAGTAACTACGGGGACGTGGAATAATCTTGGGACATTGCCAGGAACAGATTTTATTCAAAGCTATGCTACGACAGGTGGTGCGTACTCTGCTGCAACGAGTCAGCTGTATATTGGAGGAGACGAAGGACATATTTTTCGACTCTCTGATCCAAGGGGCGCTCCTAATCTAGGTTCACTAATAGATATTACACCTCCAGGAGCAACCGTTGGATTTCCATCTGTTGTGAAAGGTCTTGCTGTACATCCAACTAACCCCGATATTGTCCTTGCTACCTATTCAAATTATGGTATTCCTAGTATCTTTTTGACCACAAATGCAACGGCAGGTACACCGACATGGACATTGGTAGAAGGGAATCTTTCAGGACACTCTGTTCGGTCTGCAGCTATTGCAGAAGTAGCAGGGAACATTATTTACTTTGTTGGAACGGCAAAAGGACTCTATTCTAATCAGAATCCAGGGGTTGATAATTGGTTACAAGAAGGATCAGCAACGGTTGGATACGCACTTGTAACGGATTTAAAATACAGACATTCAGATTTACAATTATTAATCGGGACTCATGGAAATGGGATGTACAGTGCAACGGTCGATAATATTGCATTGCCAATCCAAATGATTTCGTTTGAGGGAGAATGCTCAAATGCTCAAATATCAATACATTGGCAAACAGCATCAGAGAATGATAACGACTATTTTTCTGTTGAAAGGAGTATTCATGGAATTAATTATGAGGTTATCGGAATAGTAGATGGAGCAGGGAATTCGACAAGTATCCATGATTACGGGTTTAAAGACAGGAATCCATTTTCGCAGAATACCGAAGGATATTTCTACCGAATCAAGCAAACAGATCATAATGGCGTATATAGACGTTCAGCAAGTATATATATATCATCAAGTTGTAAAATGGTAGAGGCTAATCTCACCATTTCACCTAACCCTTCGTCTGGATTGTTTTTAGTTAATTCTAATCTGAATATCTTGTAATACGAAATATACACCATTCAAGGAAAGAAAATACTTGGGGAAGAAAACGTAAACAGATTGACCATCTCTTTGGATTTGACTGATAATAAGAGTGGCATTTATCTCGCTAAGTTCTTTGACGGTCAACAATGGATAACTAAAAAAATTCTTAAAAAGTAAGGGTTTATTTTCGTGATCAGTTATAGTCTTTTGTTATGCTGATAATGATTTTTTGTCAATACTAAATATAGTAAGTCAATTTGGGAGTATTGCGCACACTCTCCAATCAACTATTATTAGTTAGAGTGCTAGTAACCAGTTTTTTTCAGTTAAAATGCATTTTCATTCCTTCGTGTGTTTGCTTAAATCCCAATTCCTCATAAAATTTAATCGCTTTCGGCCGTTTTTTGTCTGTTGTTAACTGAATTAAATGTGCTTTCCGCTCTTTCGCTCTATTAATTGCCCATTCAAACATCATTTTTCCAATTCCGAGGCCTCTTTTATCTTTTCTAATTCTTACCGCTTCAATTTGCGCTCTAATTCCACCACGATAAGTTAAGTATTGTAAAAATGATAGTTGAAGCGTACCAATTATTTCTAAGTCCTCATTTTCAACAACAATTAATTCTTGATTTTGATCAGAATTGATTTTTTCAAAAGCCCTTAAATATTCAGAAGGTAAAGGAATTTGAAATTTTTCCCTTTTCTTCCCAAGTTCATCATCAGCAATCATTTCTACAATTACTGCAATATCATTTTCTGTTGCTGTTCTAAAATTCACTTTCTGTTTATCTTTTCGCTAAGATTCAAGTTTTGCAACTAAATATACACATTTCCACACAGTTCATTTTGCGAACTACGGAGGAATAGCAAATGAATGGAATTGGTGTACGCCTACCGAATCAAATGATTAGAGCTGAGTTACCTCGTTACGCATGTTCTCATATTGGAATAGAGTCAGTGAGTATATGTTTATTCTGCGAATCATGTAGAAAGTATGAAGTGAACTTCACGAATTGTAATTGCTGATATTTCGACTTGAACAAATAGGCTAATGCAGCAACTTGAACTACCCTCATGCATTTCCATTCAAGCAATCTTAGTGCACTATTATGGCACGAAATATCTGACTCTTCAGCGGCGAAAATTTTCCAATAGTTATTTAACATTTCTACTGATACATCTTCATCCGTGCAATTCGAAGTAGTTGAAATTGGAGCCACCGGTCGATCAGACGGAATTGTTTCTTTAAATAATTCAGTTAAAATAATATCCGATCGAAAGCGTAGCATCAATAACCGCTTCATTGTATTCATGGTAGTAATTATCTTCAAAATTCCCGGTATAATTCCATTCGTACTGTCCGTACTCCCAATTAATTCTTGTGCTAAAGGAAAGAAACATTCTCGGTGTAAGTGAAATATCTAGACCATAACCAAGACCAACTTTCATTTTTGTAAGTCGGAATAGACTTGGGTTAATTATTACAAGTGAGTACTCATTTAACTTTATTATTTCTTGGTTTTTAACTTTCTTTGCCATTAAGAATTGGCTGAATATTGCATAACTATTTATCTTTCGAGTAAAGCCAAATGGATAAAATTTAATATTCGAATTGAAACCTAAAACATTCTTGAAGAGTTGATTGTGAGGTGAGAAATTAATCCCTATTCCGTACCGAAACTTAGCGTTCCATTTCGATGTTGAACTAATACCATAATTAGGACCGAAGTAACTGGTCTGATTACGGAGGTTAAAATTGTCGGTGAAGTCAAAGGTGATATCTCTTTTATATCCGGTACTATCTTGCGAAATATTTTCGTTGATGAAGCTGATAAAAAAAACAATAATAGTTAGGCATTTACTCATCTGTTGAAACTTGTTTACCTTTTAACTAGTGAATTTTTAAGTTGTGAACTTACATGAAAAACAGCTGTTAATGAGATCCTCTAGCCATGAATTCACATGGCAGTAGAAAGTGTTTTCCTGGATCCTTTGTTTCTTTGAGTCGCTCATAAAGTCTGGCAACAGTTTTTAGCCCAATCTCAGTGACAGGCTGTCGAAGTGCAGAAATAGGAGGGTTCATGTACTCGAATGATTCGCTATCATCGAATGAAATCATTCTAATGTCTTTAGGCATCGTTAAGTCCAATGAATTAAAGGCTGCTAAAGAAGAAAGTGTACATTTATTATTAAGTGGAATAAATGAATCCGCACCAGTTTTAATTTCCTGCTGTATGACAGCTTTATTTCCATTTTTTGTTCCAGGGAGTTCAACAACGTTAACATCCATACCTGCCTTTTCACAAACCTCAGCAATTCCTTTGACGCGCTCTTGAATTGTAGAGACATCTGACTTAGCGGGTACAACACATACTACTCGCTTTGGTTTCACTGAGAAGGAGTTTACCAAGCGTTCCGCTTCTGGGATGCTATCAACACCTACAAAATCTGCATTTTCATCACCTGGTCGATCGGTGAAAACTACTGGTATGTGAGTTTCTAAGAGAATTGGTATCAAGTTGGTGATATGATTACTTGGTGCGATAATCATTCCATCGATACTCCGTTGAATAAGTTCACGCATAAGCACTTTTTCGACCTCATTATTATCATTTGTATTGACAATGAATGTTGTATAACCTTCAGCATAAAGTTGCTCCTGAATTGTTTTGGCTAGTTCTGCATAAAACTCATTAGAAATATCAGGTAACACTAGACCAATGGTCTTTGTTTCACCTTGACGTAAACTCTTCGCGAAGAAATTAGGAACGTAAGATAGTTCCTTTGCCTTCTCCTTAATTAGTCGTTGTTTTTCTTTACTGATATTAAACTGATCACCTTTTCCATTTAAAACAAATGAAACAGTAGCCTTTGATACACTAAGTGCCTTTGCAATATCGTTGAGTGACGTTCTTTTTGTCTTCATACTCGAACTTCTAAAATTCTAAATCCCAAATAAGTCGCAGCCATTCGCGTCGACACATGTAAAAATACAAAAAAGTCTATTCATTTTAACGTGTTAAATTTATTTAGGAAGTGTTGCAATCATTGATTTGTACTCAGTCGTATAAGTTTGATCACCTGCGCAGCCATTCACAATCTTCTCATTCTCGAAGTGTTCAACACGGTTTCCAGGATCAGGATGTGTACTAATAAACTCAGGAACGCCAGATCCGCCAGCTTCTTGAATCTTTCGGAAAAATCCTGCACCACCCGCTGCATTGTAATCAGTTGGGCATAAATATTCCACAGATTTTGTATCTGCCTCAGTTTCGTGCTTTCGAGAATTCTTCAATCCTATTAGCGCGCCTGTAACTTGTTTTAACGCAGTTGCATCTCCCGCAAGAACATCCAAAAGGATTTGAACACCAAACATTTTTGTCATTTGCCGTGTTGAGTGGCGCATATCAGCATGTGCGATTTCATGTCCTAGAACACCTGCAAATTGATCTTCAGAATCCAAATATTTTAAGATGCCTGTGTAGATGTAGATATATCCTCCAGGAGTACAAAACGCATTCAACGTACTATCATCGTGAATAATTCTCAACCTCCATTGGAAATCATCTTTGAAATCAATTTTCCCTGTATTCAGAATTTTATCCCGAACCTTATAGACATACGCGTAAACTTCAGGATATTGGCTAGAGTCAAGTAAAGGATATTGACTTGGATTCCCATCGATTTCACCTGCAACTTGAGCACCTAATTGAATATCTTGTTCCACGCTGAACAGGTTAAACCCTTTACCCTTATTTTTCTCGTTAACTACTCCACAGGCACTTATTACAAGGACAACAAGTGCAATATTTAATAGGTTTATTTTTCTCATGTTCTTATTTGTTTTCTAATTAATCAATAATCTTGCCTGTTATAAAAAATAACTCACTGTAAAAGTAATTATTGCTCCGGTAAACCATCCGATTGTCACTTCAGATAAAGTGTGTTTTTTTAAAAATAATCTGGCTGACATTACGATTCCCGACACCAAAATACATACAGGAATTACCCAAAACTGGAAATGATCTTGAGATCCTGCATACGCAAGAATAAATCCAGACATGATACCAGTTCCTCCAGCATGGAGACTTACTTTTCGAGAAAGGGTCATAATAAAGAAGATAACTGTGGCGACTAATCCCGCAAGAGGGTAAGAGAAAATATGTTTCGAAATTCCTGTGTTTGACGGTAGAAGTTGGAACATAATATACAATCCCAAGCAACTCATAAACATAACTAAAATAGGAATCGTGCGTTCCTTTCTTTCGTCTAATTCTATGGATGTAATTAATCCACGATTTCTTAAATAGAGCATTGTAATTGCTGGGACAATCGTGCAAAAGAAAACGTACGAGTAAAGGATACTCCACTTCTGCTCACTTAACAGACCATATAAATTGGATATTTGATAGTAGCCATCTTCGCTTGAAGGCACAAACATTGCAAGCAACATACCATAAACAGGTGTTAATAAGGGGATAAAAATCCAAGAAATGAGTTGTGAGGTAATTTTCATTGAATAGAGGCTAGAGCTCCTTACGTAATCTTGCTACTGGTATATTGAGTTGTTCGCGGTATTTTGCTACAGTTCTTCGGGCTATATTATATCCTTTTTCTCGCAGTAAAATTGCCAGCTTTTCATCTGTAAGTGGTTTGCGTTTCGCTTCACTATCAACTGCTTCCGACAAAATTTTCTTCACTTCTCGTGTAGAGACTTCTTCACCAGAATCAGTAGAAAGTGACTCGGAAAAGAAATATTTGAGGGACAAAATTCCTTGTGAAGTCTGAACATATTTACTGTTTGCAACACGTGAGATTGTTGAAATATCCAACTCTACAATCTCAGCAATATCTTTCAATATCATTGGGCGCATGTTCGTTTCATCGCCAGTTAGGAAGTATTCTTTTTGATAATTCATAATTGCATCCATGGTGAATAGTAATGTGTTTTGGCGTTGTTTGATCGCATCAATGAACCATTTTGCACCGTCCAATTTTTGCTTCACAAACGAGAGTGCTTCACCTTCTTTTTTATTTGATTTTGCTCCTTCAGCGTATCGTTGAAGCATTTGTTTGTATTCGTGATTAACTTTTAATTCTGGCGCATTTCTACCGTTAATAGTCAATACTAACTGACCTTCATTTTCATAGACCGTAAAATCAGGAATTATCTGTTGAAAACTAACAGTTGATTCCTTCATTGATCCACCAGGTTTAGGATTGAGTCTTACGATTTCCGCAATAGCATCTTTCAAATTCCCTTCCGAAATTTCAAGTTTCTTAGCAATTTTCGTATAATGTTTCTTTGTAAACTCCTCAAAATACGATTCTAAAATTTTCTTTGCGGTAAATTTTGTAATGTCTCCATCTTGTCGTCGTTCAATCTGAATAAGTAAACATTCGCGTAAATTTCGGGCGCCAATTCCTGCTGGATCGAGTTCTTGGATCATCATTAATATTTCCTCAACTTCCGCTTCAGTTGTTGTAATATTTGCAGAAAATGCAAGATCATCTACAATAGCTTCAACTTCACGGTTTAGGTAACCAGATTCATCAAGGTTACCAATAAGCGTGTCTGCAATTAAATACTGAGTGTCGCTTAGGTAGCGCAGTGAAAGTTGTTTCGACAGACGTTCTTGAAAACTTTCAGCTCCAGATAGCGGAACACCTTTTTCTTCCTCGTCTTTTCCCTTGTTTGACACACGCGTTTTGTAATCCGCATCATCGGCAAGGTAATCGCTTATATCAAAGTCTTCTTCTGTTTCCTTGTCATCGAGATCCTCTTCTTCAAATTCATCCTCCTCCTTATCCGCACCTTCTTCTAATGCAGGATTTTCCTCAATTTCTTGTTTAATTCTTGCATCGAGTTCCATCGTTGGCACTTGCAACAATTTCATTAACTGAATTTGTTGCGGCGACAATCGCTGCTCCAGTTTATGAGAAAGATATTGTTTCATTGCCATATTAGCCTAGTTCTAAATTTTCAATTCCAATGTAATCTTTTTTCTTCTAATACCTATTTAGAATTCCGCGTTTTGTGGAGTTCTAGGGAAAGGAATCACATCTCTAATATTGGACATCCCAGTGACAAACATTACCATACGTTCAAATCCCAAGCCAAAACCAGCGTGAGGAACCGTTCCGAACCTTCTAGTATCCAAATACCAGTCCAATTCTTTTATATCGATATCAAAATCAGCACATTTTTTTTTCAAGATGTCCAATCGTTCTTCACGCTGCGACCCACCAACGATTTCTCCAATCCCAGGAAAGAGGACATCCATCGCTGCGACTGTCTTACCGTCATCGTTTTGTCGCATGTAGAACGCTTTAATTTCCGCTGGATAATCGGATAAGATCACTGGACATTTAAATTCCTTTTCTACTAAATAGCGCTCGTGTTCACTGTGGAGGTCAACTCCCCAAGCTACTTCGTAGTTAAATTTCTTTTTCTTATACGGTTTCGATCGTTGTAAGACTTCGATTGCTTCAGTGTAAGTCAGTCTTTTGAAATCGTTATCTCTAACAAATTCCAATCGTTCGATTAACGTTAATTCATTACGGTCGTTTTGTGGTTTAGACTGCTGTTCTTTCATGTCGCGGTCATTCAAGAATTGAAGATCATCTGCACAATTTGTCAAGATATAGTTCACGATATACTTCAAGAAATCTTCCGTGAGATTCATATTATCTTTCAGATCGTTGAATGCAACCTCAGGTTCGATCATCCAAAACTCTGCAAGATGTCGAGATGTATTTGAATTCTCAGCACGAAAGGTAGGTCCGAAAGTGTATACTTGACCAAGAGCCAATGCACCCAATTCCGCTTCTAACTGGCCAGAAACGGTTAAGTTTACCGCCTTCCCAAAGAAATCTCTTGAATAATCTACTTGTCCATTATCCGTCATTGGTGGAGTTATAGGATCGAGTGTTGAAACACGAAACATTTCTCCTGCTCCCTCAGCATCAGATCCGGTGATAATCGGAGTGTGCAAGTAAAAATAACCTTCATCATTGAAGTACTTATGTATTGCGTAGGAAACAGCATGACGAATTCTGAAAACTGCTCCAAATGTGTTTGTTCTAAATCTCAAATGTGCTTGTTCACGCAAGAACTCCATACTGTGACGCTTAGACTGCATGACCGTTTTTTGAATTTCTTCGGGGTTTGCATCACCTATAATCTCAATCTCAGAAACTTCAATTTCAACAGCCTGACCACCACCTTGTGATTCGACTAATTTTCCGGTAATTCCAACTGCTGAACCCGTAGTAATTCGCTTCAATAAAGTTTCATCAAGATTTTCAAAATCAACTACTGCCTGAATATTCTTGATTGTTGATCCATCATTGAGTGCAACAAATCGATTTGCTCGGAATGATCTTACCCATCCTTTAACTAAAATTGAATCTCCAACCTTGGGACTCGATAGAACATCTGCAATTTTGATTCTTTTCATTTTATTTTTATTGAAGTGCTAAATTAACAAAAAGTGATTGTTTATATGTGACAAAATGCGGTTGACTTGAGAGGGTGGAATTATGGAATAACCACAATGGCGCAAAGAAATGAAATGGTTACTTACCGTTCCAATTGCTCATTGTTCTGTTGAGCCCGATGGTAGTGAAGCCCTTAATGAATTCGGTGGATGTTTTAAGTCGTTCTGAGAGGTTATATTTTTCATTGATGGACCATTCACCGAGGACGTAATCTACTTGTCGTCCAGATGAGAATTCTGCTCCAACCCCGAAACGAAGCCGTGCATAATTTGGAGTGCCTAAGACTGCTTGAGTGTCTTTCAATCCATTGTGTCCTCCATCCGAACCTTTTCCTTTCATGCGAAGTTTTCCAAACGGCAAGGCGATATCATCAGTAACAATTAGTACGTTTTCGAGTGGAATTTTCTCTGCTTGCATCCAATAATTAACTGCCTTCCCAGATAAGTTCATAAATGTTGTTGGCTTGATAAGTATAATGGTGCGACCTTTAAACTTCACTTTTGCAACATCAGCAAGACGATCAGATTCAAATTTACCTTCACGTTCCTTTGCAAATTCGTCTAAGACTTTGAAGCCGACGTTGTGTCGAGTGTTTTCGTATTTCACTCCAGGGTTTCCAAGTCCAACGATTAGGTATTTCATTTGAATTTATGCTAAAGTTTAAATGTTTGACAAACGTACGTTTTTTTGATCTCGATACAAATTCTTAAGAAATATACTCGATTTGACAGGAGTAAAATGGGGCATTCTAAACTGGATTAGTATTAATTTTCTCAACTGAATTCGTTTTGAGATGTTATTGGGCGTTCGGGCGTGCTTTCTGCTGTATCTTTTTCCTAAAATCAAAAGGATGCCGCTCCAATCACTAACGCGTCGGTTTTGATCGAAAAGCTACATGAAAACGTGAAAACCAATTGAATTTTACGAAAAACGGGGAAATCTTCATCAAAAAGGCGATTTAACAAAATGGAAAAGTATTGAAACCGACGTTATCCTTTCTGACTAAAAATCAATTTTAACTGCTTAAGGTCAATTAATCTAAAGGCAATTAATCCGAAGAAAGAAGTCGTACAAATTGCTAGGAAGACCCAAATTGTTTCAATTTCGATAAAATAACACAATGCGAAAACAGAGAGTACGTACCCAATAAACTGAGCAATTTGAATGATCGATGGCAACAGTGCATAACGATAAACGCAATAGACGACTTGAGTCAATGAGACGCTGCATTGAGTAACCAGTGTGGCAAAAGCTGCACCAGTTGCACCGTATTTCGGAATCAGGTATGCATTCATTCCGATATTGACCAAAATTCCAACTGCCGATAGTATGTTTAGAAATTTCAAGGATCCATCCGCAGTTAAAAGCGTACCGAAAATCAAATTCACACTCATTCCAACAAATCCGACCATAAGCATTTGAAATGCTTTCTCACTTTCGTAAATGTTATTGTCATAAATCCACCCAAGGATGAGTTCACTATTAAAACAAGCGATTATCGCTAGAGCAATTGTACCTCCAATAAGCAATTTTGTTGCCGATCCAAGTAATAGCTTGATACTTTCATTCGCAGCCAACATTTTTGAGAAAAGCGGGTAGAGGAGACCCGAAAAGATCATTGCAAACATGAAGAGAGCATCAAACAACCGAAACCCTTGCGCATAGTATCCAGTTTGTGCTTTTCCGTCCCAGTGCATGCGTTCAATCATGACAGAATCCATACGTGTGTAAATCATCATCAACAGAATCAAGAGTGCATAGGGCATACTTTTGCGAATAACGGCATAAGAAAACACTGGGCGAAATGCGAGCTTAGGCCGACCGATCTTCTTAAGCAGAAGAATAAACGCAACGATCACTGTTATCCCGTAGCAAAGTGTTTGTATCCAAATAAACCACTCGATCTTGAAAATTTCACCCGAAATTGGCATGTATAATAGTGCGCCACAAATTAGTATTAGCAAGAAGCGATCTAAAATACTCAGTAAAGCTTCAGTTTTGAATTGGAGTAATCCAGCGAAATGACTTCTGGCATAGGTAATTAATGTTACTAAGAACTGATTAAACACCAAAAATGTGAGTAAGTACAATTCATAGCTATCCCAATCGAGAATTAATGCGATGGAAAAGGTGACAATAGCATAGAATATAAAAAGCACGAAACGAAAGACAAGCATCCTTCCCAAGTAAGAAATCGCCACTTCTGGTTGTTGAGCAATACGTTTCGTTGTGAAATTATTAATCCCAAAATCCATTAGGATGTTAAACAGGAAAGAAAAACTCAAAAGAGAAAAGTAAGTCCCATAGCTTTCGCCAACACGATTTTGAATTTCAGCGTCAATTCCAAAGATTGCCAAAGGCTTAATCAGCAGATTTAGTACCAACATGAGGACAAGTCCAGAAAGAAATTTTCGTTGCATGTGACTTCTTAACGCGAAAACAAGAAATTAATTCGCGATAAAGATAAAGTTTTGCATTTGATGTTTCGCAGAATCCAAAGGAACGTGTTTATTTTCAATCACAACGTACGTTGAATAACCTAATTCTCCAAGAAGTTGGAAACACTTTTGGCGATTGTTATTATCCCAAAGTTCCGTGTAGATCACAGGAAGATCCTTTTTGAGGATAGTCAATCCTCCTTTTAAAACAAAATACTCGAAGTTTTCGACATCCATTTTTATTCCTTGAATAGGCTCTTCACCAAATAGGTTGTCTAATGTTTCAATTGGTGTTTCAATTTCGATTCCATCGTTCCATTCAGTGATTGAATCATGTTTTACGTGACTTAATCCTTGCATTTTAGCACCACCCTTCGTTGGAAGGATCATTTTTACACTTCCCGATGTTTCACCTAAGGCTATTTCATGGAAGGCGACATTTGTCAAGTCATATTTTGCAATAATTCTTTTGAAGACGGTACAGTTATCAGGCATTGGTTCGAAAGCGTGAATTGTACAACCTGGGAGTTTTTGTGCCAAGTGAACAGTCATGATGCCAATATTTGCACCTATATCAAGGACTAATCCATTGCTATCCTTCATCAGTTGTAGGAAATGAAAGAAGTGATTTTCCTTTGAGTCATTTTTGAGCGTACGGATTTTATATTTCGAAAATACGAAAAGATACTTCTGAAAACCCAGAAATTTTTGCAATATGTATTTGATCAAATTTTTCACCGCGTTCGAGCGGCAAAAATAGGAATTTCTTAGGAGTTAGAAAGATTAATTCTCGGAATCATCTCAGTGAACTCAACTTGTCTCTTTCACAATCAATTTGAAACCCTTTCCGTGAACATTCATTATTTCAATGTCTTCGTCCTGCTTCAGTGCTTTCCGTAATTTTGCGATATACACATCCATAGATCTACCGTTGAAATAATTATCATCGCCCCAAATTGCTCTTAGTGCCGCATGTCGATCAAGAATGTCATTTTGATTCTTCACCAAAAGCGATAACAATTGATTTTCTTTTGTAGTCAATTTCTTCACATCATCATTAAGATGCAATAACCGCATTTCTGGTTCATACTTAATCTTTCCGATATAACGAATCCCCTCTTCTTGACTTTCGGGAACTTCAATCCGGCGCATAATAGCATTAATTCTAGCCAATAATTCTTCCATTACAAATGGTTTCGATAAATAATCATCAGCACCAATTGCGAATCCTTCCAATTTATCCTCTTTCATCGATTTGGCCGAAAGGAATAAGATCGGAACTTTTTTATCTACCTCTCTAATCTCTTTCGCAAGCGTGAATCCGTCCATTTCTGGCATCATAACATCGAAAATGCAAAAATCGAAGGAACCGGCGTGGAATTTCTCCAATGCGATTTTACCATTTTGCGCTAATGTTACATCAAATCCTTTCGAGCGTAAAAATGTTTGAAGCAATTGTCCGAGATTGATATCGTCCTCTGCAAGTAATAGTGAAGCTTCCTTTTTCATACTAATTGATTATTTCAATGGTAAATTCTGATCCAACGCCATGTTTACTTTTAACATGAATACTCCATCCGTGAAGATCTGCTATGGCTTTTACATAACTTAAGCCAAGTCCAAAACCCTTCACGTTGTGAACATTACCGGTTGGAATACGATATAATTTGTCAAATATTTTATTCAAGTGCTCTTTTTTAATTCCGATTCCCTCATCTTCCACTCTAATTTTGATTCTATTACTAGTCTGTGTGAGTGTTACATCAATTTTTGATTTACCCTTGCTGTACTTAATTGCATTATCTATAAGATTTGAGACTAAGTTCGTTACATGCAGTTTATCCGCTTGAATTGAAATTAACTCAGAAGGCATGTGAAGTTCAATCAACCCTCCAACATCTGACAATCTGAATTTTGCACGATGAACAACATCGTTAATGATTTCGTTTAGTAAGACTTCTTCCTTTCTCAAATTTAGTTCACCTCGATCGAGAATTGCACTTTGTAAGATACGCTCCACAAGTGTTCCAAGACGTTTATTCTCATCATCTATCATTTTAACATAAGGTGAAGTTGAGGATGTTTCGGTACCAACCATGTCGGTGTCATTCATCGCTTGACATGCTAATGATATCGTGGAAATAGGAGTTTTAAATTCGTGTGTCATGTTCGAAATGAAATCACTCTTCAGTTCAGAAAGTTTCTTCTGTGTAAGAATCGTTCGAAACATATAAATCATTGCCATAATGATGAAAATAAATAGAATGAAGTTAACAGTAAGAGGACCCCACATCTCCTTGATGACATAAGAATTCTGTTTCGGGAAGCTTAAGTGAATGTATAGGTCGTTATCCAAAGAATTGCTCGGAAACAAAAGTGCACGGTGTGTTTTTGATGTGTCAAGTTTTGCAGAGTAACGTTTGGGAGTATACTTAAAATCTATGGGTTGATCGTACTCGTCTGTAATCATAAACTCGAAACTCGATGGTAAATCAACACCCTTCATTTCAATTTTCAAGATAGAATCCAAGAACCCTAAATCAAGTCGATCTGCAGGATCTTCATACACATTATTTCTAAATGCATCAATCATCATCTCATTTACGAAGTGTGCTTTCTTGAATATTTGCTGCACTACACGTTGATCTAGTTGAATTGTGAGGTTAATAGAATCTTGGTGAACAGTTTGATTTCCGTTTCGAAGTAAATCACGCAATTTCCGAACATCGCGGGCGAGGACCGTTTGTTCGGCACTTAACCCAGAGATTGAGTCATACGTTTTTCCTCGAATAATCAGATAATCCTCAAATTTACCATCGTTGTAAATTGCCGTATCTTGAATGGAGATTTCTTCTCTAGTGGCGAGCATGTTCCCAAACTCCTCCTTGAGGATATCTTTGTACTTCCCGCTAAAATCCTTGTCCATGACATGCATATAGCGTTTTAAATCATCTGCTTTTTCATGACGTAATGCAATTCGATCCAGTGTTGTAGAGAATCGATCTTTGAACTCTTCCGATTTCCGATCATAGATTTGAGCAGTTTGAAAGGCTTGAATTACGAGCAAAGCCAACATCGCGATGATAACTACAATTAGTATAAAATGGACGCGAATTTGCTTCATGATCAAAACGAATTTAAGTCAAAGGAGCTTACACCTGAGATGCTTAACGTTTTTTAACTAGAATTTGGTCGTGAATAAATCACTATTTTTGCAGCCGCTTAGAACTTAATCACGCTAAGTCTTTTTTAAGACTCTAGCATGAACATCAATAGATTATTTCAAATGTGTGCGCTTTCAGTTAACCGTGGAATATAAATTTAATGCTGGTTTTTGCACTTGTAACCTCATCTGGCACAGCTATTTGGGTAGAATCTGTACCTGCTGTCTATTATAGTTTATCGTTTCTCTTAATACTGAGATCAAAGTTCACCTAAAAATTGAAAAAGATATAAGTCAGCACCGATAGTTTTATCTGTCGCGGTGTATGCCCTCGTTCTACTATATTTACATTCCAAAACACCTTTTGTTATTCGAATTATTTTTGAAATTAAACGGGTAAACAAAGTCCTATGAATGATTCATTACAGCTCAAAACTGGCACTAATTTTCAAAATTAGTACATTACTGTCTTAACGTGTTCCGTGAAAAAAAGATTACAAGAACTTGATGCATTGAGGGGAATAGCAGCTCTATTAGTTGTTGGTTTCCATTATACGATGCACCGTGACATTTCATCTTATGGATGGGAACTCGGTGTTACGGGTGTTGATTTATTTTTCATTATTAGTGGATTTGTAATTTTCATGTCAGCACAAAAAATAGATCGACCATTTGATTTTATACGCAGACGATTTTTCAGACTCTTCCCTGTCTATTGGGTGATTGTGACCTTTACGTGGGTGTTGATGTATCTTAATGTCAACAATAACCCATTACTTGTTGATGTGCCTCCTTCCCGATACTTTGTAAACTTAACAATGCTTCAAAGATATTTCGACATTCCCTCATTGGATGGTTCGTATTGGACAATGCTAGTTGAAATGCAATTTTATTTTTTGGTAGCAATAGCCATGTGGATAAAAAAGTTGAACTATTTAATCGTCACACTGATGGTTCTTATGAGTTTAGTATTAATCAATGAATTAATTATCCAACCGATTAGCCCTGAAATGTTTACTTGGTTATTTAGGAAGTCTGAGATTTGGATTCAGATTATTAACCGGCTTCCATTTTTTGTTGCAGGAATGCTGTTTTATAAAATTTATATTGGAGAGGGAAGATGGAGAACAGTAATTGCAATCCTAATGTGCTATATCACAGCTCTATTAATTTTTGATAATATCGAACCATCTAAGTATTTCATTGATGTTCTTCAGTATGTGTTAACAACAACGATTTACTTTGGCGTTTTCATTCTTTTCGTACGAAATAGGTTGAAATTGATTGTTAACCCAGTGACTCTTTTCTTAGGGAAAGTTTCATACTCACTCTATTTGATTCATCAATTTTTAGGGATCCATTTGATTATTCCCTACTTGGAAACAGAATGCGGTATTGACTATAGACTAGGTGTTATTATTTCAGCGTTGGTTGCAATTCTACTGGCATTCTTTGTCAACAGATTTATTGAAGAACCAAGTATGCGACTTTATCGAAAAAGAAAAACTACTTAATGTTCGACTACCAAAGATAGTGTTAGGATAGAAAGGGATTAGAGTACACCTGTTGTCAATTGCTAAAACAACCTACGCACCTCCAAAAATCGCTTCGGGTAGCCAGAAGAATAGTAATCTGTGACAACTACGCCAAAATGTTTTTTCGAACTGGAACAGTGGATAAATTTTAGCCCTTCGTTATCATTCTGAATTACAATTCCAATATGACCAATCGTCTTGCTTCCAGGTGTGGTTCCTGCAAATAAGATGCAGTCTCCTTTACGGGCCTCTTTTAAATTGACTTTATCTCCGAGTGAGCCATATCCCTTAGAGCTTCTACAATCTGTGATGTCAAATGAGCCATATACGTAAGATGTAAATCCTGAACAATCAAAACTTTTATTCGGACTAGAAGTTGCCCAAACATAAGGGACTCCCAATTGTGATTCTGCAACCGAAACTAATGAATCCGCACGTGACTGTAAAAGATCTTGACTGAATGACTGCGTCGAGAACAAAATGATTGCGAATAAAAGAATGATTTTCATACTTCAAAACTACATCATTTTCAATGGATAAGCGTCATTTTAACCTTCTTTGCATTATCTCAACATTTAATGAACTCATCAAACACGATTTTTCTCCTTTGAACGTTGTACATTCGTGTTAATGCGTGTTTTTCACAATCGAGTTATACTATTACTTGCGGTTCTCCTTCCGTCTGTCGGATGGTCGCAATACTCTAGTTTAAGGCAAAAAACCGTTGTGAGTTCAGATACGATGCGCATCGACACGCTATCCATTTACCCAAATTCGTTTAAGATTTACTGCGGAACAAGGCTTATATCATCAGAGGATTATCAACTCAACTATTCAAGTGCGATTTTGGTTTTAAATGAAAAATGTGCGGACTCAATTAGGCTAGAATACCGTGTTTTACCCATGAATTTATCTCAAACTTATGCGATGCGAGATACGAGTGTTATCTACACACGTGATAAGGGAATTAGAGATCGATTTCTGATCAGCACTCCTTCGATTACCTCAGATTTATTTGGGGGTCCTGGCCTAAATAAAGAAGGGAGTATTTCACGCGGAATTTCCTTTGGAAACAATCAAGACTTAGGTGTTAATTCGACGTTGAATCTCGAATTGTCAGGGCAAATCGCTCCAAACCTAAAATTGTTAGCTTCGGTTTCCGATGATAACTTGCCAATACAACCAGACGGAAACACGAACAAATTGCGCGAATTTGATCAAGTGTTTATTCAAGTTTACAATGATCGTTTTAACATGGTTGCAGGAGATTTTTGGATCTATAAACCAAAAGGGCATTTCTTAACTTACAAGAAAAGAGCGCAAGGGTTAACGGTCAATTATCAATGGACAACTGACACAAGTCGCGTTTGGAAAACCCAAGCAAGTGGTGCGTTATCTCGTGGTAAGTTTCAGCGTCAAATTATCCAAGGCGTTGAAGGGAATCAAGGTCCGTATCGATTGAGAGGCGCACAAAACGAACCATTCATCATTGTTTTATCGGGAACAGAACGTGTTTTTCTCGATGGGAAAGAGCTGGAGCGTGGACAGTCATTCGATTACGTGATTGACTACAATACTGCTGAGGTTACATTTACTTCTCGACACCAAATCACCAAAGATTCCAGAATTGTTGTTGAGTTTCAATACTCAGATCAAAATTATGCACGATCAGTAATGCAGACTTCTACGACCTATAAAGGCAAACGTATGGAGTTTTGGATCAACGGTTATTCAGAGCAGGATGCACGAAATCAAACACTTCAGCAGCCATTATCAATTAGCCAGAAAACGCTGCTTTCTCAAATTGGAGATACATTGGATCTAGCAAGAACATCAAGTATTGATTCTATCGGGTTTTTTGATAATCAAAACATTTATAAACTGATTGATTCTCTAGGGTATGATTCCATCCTTGTCTACTCGGTACACCCAGATTCTGCGTTATATCGTGCAACTTTTCAATTTGTAGGAGCGAACAAGGGAGATTATAAATTTAGCCATTTTAATGCATTGGGTAAAGTTTACCAGTGGGTTGCACCAATTTTAGGAATAAGTCAAGGAGATTATGACGCATCACGAACAATAACCACTCCCAAACAACGGCAAATGGTAACTGCTGGAGTTAAATTTCAACTAACAAAAAATCTTCGATTAGAAACAGAGGTTGCCTATTCTAAAAACGATTTGAATACTTTTTCACGAGCCGATTCAGGTGACGATGAAAGCTTTGGAACGATGGCTCGATTGATAGGTGATCTTCCACTTTCAAAAGACAGTCTTCCTAAATGGACATTGAGGACAACCATGCAAATTGAAGCTCGCGATCGAAATTTTAATCCAATAGAGAATTACCGATCGGTAGAATTTAACCGTGATTGGAACACACGAAACAAGGGATATGTGGGCAATGAAGTGTCATCCAGATTGGGCGCGAACTTTATGAATAGGAAATATGGAAACATCAATTTTTCGGGACAACAATACATTATCGGAGGAGATTATGAGGGGTTAAGAGCATTTAGTAATGGACGTTGGAAACAGAAGGGATTTGCAGCAACATGGGATGGGAGTTATCTTTCCAGTAAAGCAGAACAAGCAAATGAATATGTTCGTCATCGAATTGATGTTTCACAACAGCTAGGATGGTTTCGACTCGGATATCGCGACGATCACGAATTGAATAAATTTAAATCTACCTTCCTAGAACCAGCAAGTTATCAGTTTTTCGACTATCAATTTTACATTGCAAACAGTGATTCAATCAAGAATGAGTACAAAATTTTCTACCGCGAGCGAATCGATGATCGATCAGATAGTACATCATTGACACGTGCTGCTAAGGCAAGATCCATTGGTGCAGAATTGAATATCACTGAGTGGAAAAATCATAAACTCAACTTTATTACAAGCTACCGTGAATTAGTTATCGAGGATGTAACTTTACTTAATCAAACTCCAGAAAACACCTTGCTAGGGCGAGTGGATTATCAAGCGAGGATTTTAAATGGTGCCTTGAGTATCAATACATTTTACGAAGTTGGTTCTGGATTGGAACTCAAACGAGAATTTATTTATATAGAGGTCAATGCGGGTCAAGGGGTCTATACTTGGATTGATTACAATGGTGACGGGATCAAGGATTTGAATGAGTTTGAAATTGCCCAATTTGTTGATCAGGCAAGTTATATTCGTGTGTTTACTCCAAGTAATGAATATGTAAAAACGTATTCCAATGAATTTAATCAATCTCTTTATTGGCGACCCGAACGTGTCTGGGGAACGAAAAAAGGCTTTTTGAAGTTTATGACACGATTTTCAGATCAAGCTAGAGTCAGAATTCGAAGAAAAACTGACTACTTTAAGGGAAGTGAAGCATTCAACCCATTTTTCACAGCAATTGAGGATACAAATCTGATCTCGACAGGTTCTAATTTGAGAAATACTGTTTACTTTAATAGAACTTCCAGTGTGATTGGAGCTCAATATATCGTCCAGGAAAGCAGAAGTAAATCACTCTTAGCAACAGGATTTGATTCTCGCATAAATCGTTTTCAAGAAGTAAGTGTTCGCTGGAATATTAAAAAGAAGTTTACCATCGAAGCTTCGGCTAAAATTGGAGAAAAAGAATCTGAAGCGGATTACACGACAGGTCGAAATTATGCCCTCGATTATTACTTCATCGAGCCAAGTTTGATCTATCAGCCATCAACAACATTTAGAATCACACTTGATGGTCGCTATTCGGTTAAAGAAAATGATGCCCTTCTCGGTGGAGAAATTGCAAAAGTGAAAGAGCTTGGTGCCACCTTTAAATTCAATCAAGCCCAGAAAGGGAGTTTAATCGGAGGGCTTAAAACTGTCCTCATTGATTACTCTGGCGATCCAAATTCGGCGCTTGGATTCGAAATGTTGGAAGCGTTAAAGCCCGGTGTGAATTACACATGGAACGTTGGGTATCAGCGAACAATTTCGAAAAACTTGCAACTTTCAATTCAATACAACGGGCGTAAATCAGAAGATAATCGTGCGATTCATTCTGGAGGAATGGAGGTTCGGGCGTTCTTTTAAATAGTTACTTGAGTCCTAATAAACTAAGAAATACTTAGGATAAAATCAACAGTAAAGATCTAGCGAAAAGTAGTTTTTGATAAATTATTATTTTCAATAGCTTAATTGCACCAGCTACTTTATCGGCAAATCAGCAAAGTTGATTAAGAAAGAAAAAGAATTTACTCTTTAGTGTCTTCTAGGATTCTTTTTGGGCGAAGTTTTTCCATTGCTCCTAAGGTAATCCAGTAAGGTAGGATGAATCCCATCAAGAAAACTAATAGCCAAAATGCCATTCCACCGATGAAAAGGAAAATTACTGTACCTAATATGCCCATCTCTTTGTTATTTTTGTGTTTTAACAGTGCTAAAATTAATTAAATAATTCAATTAATCCGCTGAGACCAAGAGAAGAAATTGATTAGACATATAAAATATAAAACATCTATTATGGAGTACCGCATTGAGAAAGATACGATTGGAGAAGTAAAAGTACCAGCTGATAAATATTGGGGACCACAAACTGAACGATCTCGAAACAACTTTAAAATCGGTAATCCGGCTTCAATGCCCATCGAAATAGTTCATGCATTTGCTTATTTGAAAAAAGCTGCCGCTCATGCAAATTGTGATTTGGGAGTATTAACTGAGCAAAAACGAGATTTAATTTCAGTTGCAGCAGATGAAATTATTGCTGGGAAACTTGATGACCAGTTTCCGTTGGTGATTTGGCAAACGGGTTCTGGAACTCAAAGTAACATGAATGTAAATGAAGTGATCGCAAATCGTGCGCATGTTAATCAAGGAATGAAAATTGGTGAAGGAGAAAAAACAATTCTTCCAAACGACGATGTCAATAAATCACAATCGAGTAACGATACTTTTCCAACGGGAATGCATATCGCCTGCTACAAGAAAATTGTAGAAATAACAATTCCAGGCATTGAGCAATTAAGAGATACATTGGAGGCAAAATCAAAAGCATTTAAGGATGTGGTAAAGATTGGTCGTACTCACTTAATGGATGCCACCCCGTTAACACTTGGTCAAGAATTCTCGGGCTATGTTTCTCAACTTAATCATGGACTGAAAGCATTGAACAACACAATGACTCACCTTTCTGAATTAGCATTAGGAGGTACAGCAGTTGGAACTGGGCTGAATACTCCTAAAGGATATGATGTATTAGTTGCCAAAAAAATTGCAGAATTCACAGGGTTTCCGTTTATCACTGCTGAAAATAAATTTGAAGCATTAGCAGCACACGATGCAATTGTTGAAACTCACGGAGCATTGAAACAGCTGGCAGTTTCTTTGAATAAAATAGCACACGACATTCGTTCCATGGCTTCTGGTCCACGTTCAGGTATTGGAGAAATTACTATTCCAGCAAACGAACCAGGATCTTCAATCATGCCAGGAAAAGTAAATCCTACTCAAGCTGAAGCAATTACAATGGTCTGTGCTCAAGTGATGGGGAATGATGTTGCGATAACTGTTGGCGGAATGCAAGGTCATTATGAATTGAATGTTTTTAAACCTATGATGGCAGCAAATTTACTTCAGAGTGCTCAGTTAATTGGTGATGCCTGCGCTTCATTTGATGTAAACTGTGCTCGTGGAATTGAACCAAATCAAAAGCGAATTGACGAATTGGTGAACAACTCTCTGATGCTCGTTACTGCTTTGAACACGAAAATTGGCTACTACAAAGCAGCTGAAATTGCTAATACTGCCCATGAAAATGGGACTACGCTACGTGAAGAAGCTGTTCGCTTAGGTTATGTTCCTGCGGATGAATACGACAACTGGGTAGATCCTAAAAAGATGATTGGGTCGTTGGATTAGGAAGGAGATTTCAAGATGGCGGACAGGAAGACTTAAGAGTTACATACTTTTTTGTGTCGATAAGTCAAATATCACTGAGCACGAACGATATTGGAAGTCTATAGAGTGATCTAACAGTCTTGTCTTTGGATTTAGCTGCTTCCCAGTTTGGCATACCCGAACTACTCGTATTGCTTCTCTATCAAGTTCTATTGATATCCCGCGTATTATCTTGAGATTAGTCAATTTACCATCCCTTTCAACAACAAAGGATATACACTCGACCTTGTAATCCAACTTCAATGACAAACTTCATCTTGGCAGCTTTACCTCCCGAATATGATGCTTCGATATCTGGAAACTGAGTAATTTGCTCTGTACGTTCAGTTGTGTCATCACTATTTTTATCAATGATTAGATCCAGAGAATCAATTTCCGGAGTTGGTACGCTTAATCTACCTCCTGTTTGTTTCAACTCACAAGATACGACCGTAACAAGTTCCAAAATAACATAAACCGAATTTGACCCTTAGTGGCTTTTATACTGATTCACTCGCAACAATTCTAGGCTGTGATAGTAGTTTAGTAACAGAGGTGATTTTGATGATCCAAGTACAGGAGTCACTTACACAGTCAGTGTTCTACCAGTTGATCAAGGTGGACTAAGTTATCAGTGGTTAAGTTGTTCAAATTGTTTTACTCATATCGCTGGTGAAACCAATCAAACAGATACTCCAATAATTAACGGTGAGTATGCTGTGCAAACCACTATCGGGAATTGTAGCGACACCTCAAACTGTGTTACCGTTGCTGATGTGAGTATAAATGAAGTCGATCTATATGCAACAAAAAAGGTCGGTTATCATTGATAACCGACCTTTTAAATATTTACACGAAAGTTATACTTTCATACCATTCACGAAGCGTTCTTTCTTCTTTGTTTTCGCTAATTTTTTCTTTACTACTTGCAAGTATGCTGTTCCACTAGAAGTTGTGGCGTAATAAGTTTTATTACCGTATTCAACAGCTCCACCTTTTTCAGCTTTCCAATCTGCAAGTAAGTAATACTTTCCTGATGATTGCCCTTGACGCATTCCAAATGAAATTGTGTGCCCAACACCTGGTTCAAAGCGTACAGTAATGTTCCCATTAGCTTGCTCTTCAAAGATACATTTTGTTCCGATTGGAATAGTAATGATATCTTGCTCACTATTAGAGCTTGAGACCAATGTACCATCTTGAGTTGTACCTTGATTTCCTGAAGCTTTACTTCTTTGAAGTTTAATTGTAGCAGAAGTAAAGAATTGAACTTTCGCCATCGATTTATTACTGTCAAGGCCAAATTCATCCTTCACTTTATTAGTAAAAGGGATTTTAGTTCCACAACTCATTAACAGAACTCCCACAAAAAGTATTAATACGTATTTCATTTTTCAATTTTTGACAAATATAGGAAAGAGAACCTTCAAAAACAGTGCCTTAATGTAAAATCGTTCTAATTTTACGTTGAAATAGCATCTAAAATAGATTATTTATGTCAATTACAGTAGAAAAGTTCACTTTCAACGGCTTTCAAGAGAACACCTATTTATTACATGATGGTAAGAGCTGTGTTATAATTGATCCGGGATGTTATGAACGTGAGGAGCAAGAAAAACTCTCCAACTTTATCTGTAATGAAAGTTTAACGCCCCTTGCAGTTTTGTTGACGCATTCTCATATTGATCATGTACTTGGATTAGATTATATTCTCAAAACGTACTCGCTGGGTTTTTACATGCATGAAATTGATGTGGAAACGCTGAAAACTGTTGAGAATTACGCTCACATCTATGGGTTTCCTGGATATTCGGCCCCTACAATTCAAGCAACTCATTTATTAAAAGGAGGAGAGACTCTATCATTCGGAGAGATGAAGTTCGATGTTTTATTCACACCTGGACATGCTCCCGGACACGTTGTTTTTTATGATAAAGTGAATGAATTCGTTATCAATGGTGATGTTCTTTTTAAAGGTAGTTTTGGTCGAGTTGATCTCCCTGGAGGAAATATGGAGGTGCTAAAAAAGACAATTAATGAAGTGATGTTTAAACTGCCAGAAGAGACAATTATTTATTGTGGTCACGGTCCAGAAACAACTATTGGTGAAGAAAAGAGAACGAATTACATTCTTACTCAATAATCTGTGGGATTAGTCATCATTTCCTACTAACTTAGTTTCATGCGCATTGCCATCAATACTCGATTTTTACTTCCTCACAAGATGGAGGGATTTGGTTGGTACACCTTTGAAATTGTAAAGCGACTCGTTGAAAATCATCCGAATCACACCTTTATTTTCTTATTTGATCGCCCTTTTGATGACCGTTTTATTTTTGGTGATAATGTTGAAGCAGTAATTTTAAAACCCCAAGCTCGACATCCTATTCTATTCAAGATTTGGTTCAATAGATCAGTTACTCGAGCATTAAAAAAGTATCAAGCAGATATTTTCTTTTCTCCAGATGGGTATTTGAGTTTGAAAACCAACATTCCACAAGTTGGAGTAATTCACGATATCAATTTCGAGCATTTCCCAGAAGATTTGCCAAAGAGTCCACGTAATTATCTGCGTACTTATTTTCCGAAATTTGCCCATGTAGCGAATCACATTATTACTGTTTCTGAGGCTTCAAAACAAGATATTTGCACCACATATAATATATCCGAAGATAAAATTACTGTCTCATGGAATGGTGCATCTGACGCATTCAAGCCTATTTCTGATTTAGATCAGCAAGATGTTCGAGATAAATACTCTGATGGAAGACCTTACCTGCTTTTTGTTGGTGCACTACATCCAAGGAAGAATTTAAGAAGGCTTTTAGCTGCATTTGAAGAGCTTAGAAATGATGAAAACTGTCCATACGAACTAATCATTGTTGGTGAAGCACTTTGGAAAGGATCAGCATTGGATTCTGAAATTTCCGATTCACTTCAGAAGCACATCCACTTCACAGGACATGTCCCGCTGGATGAGTTAGCAAGAATCATGGCATCGGCAACCGTATTTACCTTCGTTCCCTATTTTGAAGGATTTGGAATTCCGTTGGTGGAAGCGATGAAATCTGGAACGACTATTCTATCGGGAAATAAGACTTCACTTCCTGAGGTAGCGGGTAATGCTGCACTTTATTGCGACCCATTTGATGTCGATGATATATACGAGAAATTGTGCGTTTTACTGAATGATAGCAAGCTAAGAATGGAATTAATTCAAAAAGGACTTGAAAGATCCAGACTTTTCTCGTGGGAAAAATCTGCGGAAAATGTTTGGGATGTTTTAGTTAAAACGGCAGAAAGAAATTAAGTTCACAACTTATGAAAAAAACAGTCACACTATTCACACTATTCGCACTTGTTGCAAGTTGTGGCAACTCAAAAAAAATAGAGGTTGCTAATATTCAGCAAATTTACATTGACCATTCACCCGATCAACCTATTAACTATGGTTCGAGTGTTTTAGGTAATGTCGTTGCTCTAATGAATGATGGGGAAGAGATTATCATTACAAACCACAGAAAGTTAGAGATCAGTTCATTAGAAATTGATTTTATCTCTGAAAATTCGATGATGATTGTTGGTCACCCAACGAGTTTCAACAACGAAGTAGTTCGCGCCGAATTCACAATCTCTGATAAAGATGAGACATTCACTTCGATGGACAGCATTGTATTGAATTATCAGGGAACGATTAGAATTAACGAGACTTCCGTGGATGGTGCAGATGGAAAAGATCAGAAAAAAGTAGGTAATCGACTAATTGGTCGAGATGGCAAGGACGGAAACAATGGTCCGCATGGTGAAAATGGATCACACGGTGGAAATTACTCCATTCATGCTTGGAAAGAAGGAAGTGAAACACGCGTTCGGGTTGCGAATAATGCAACAGGCGAGGTTTGGAAATATAAAAGTATCAACAGCAATAATTGTGTCATTGATTTCCCCGGTGGTGATGGTGGTGATGGCGGCGATGGTGGTGATGGCGGCGACGGAAAAGATGGGCGCGTTACAACTGAATCTACTAAAAAAGTAGGAGATGGCGGTAACGGTGGTACTGGCGGAAATGGCGGTAACGGAGGTAATGGTGGAACCATTTCAATCATTGTTCACACAAACGCCTCTGCTGTAGCGGGTGCGATTTCTATTAGTAATTCTGGTGGTCGCGGAGGTTCATACGGTGAAGGAGGAAAAAAAGGTGATGGTGGAGACGGCGATACAGGTCAAATAGATGGTAGAGATGGTTTTCCTGGTGTTCGCGGAATCAGTGGTTCATTTGGCAGCAATGGCCCGAATGTGATTATTCGAGTTGAAGAGTTTGATCCAGAAACATTATAATCTTACTATTATCAAATGATTTGATGGCCTTTCTTGAATTCGATTTATTACGAAGTATAGCCTACGCCCAGACGGAGTGCGATAGCTTGCCGAATTGGAAGTTTGAACAATGATCAAAAGGAAACTAAAGCATGTAAGCTGAAATGGCGTCAAAATCACATAGTTTAGTGATTGGTTATTAGATGTAAGTGAATTTTGACGGAGAAAACAGGATAACACCAAGGCACAGGGAATAGCTAAGTGTAATAAGGAGAAATCATCAAATAAACAATGACTCCACTAACCGCAACAAACAGCCAAATTGGAAAAGCGAATCGCGTCCATTTCTTGTGCTTTGTAAAATCACCAATCCAAGCCCATAAGTAGGTTAGTAAAACAACTGGAATTACTAGTACGCTCAGAAAAATATGAGCAATTAATAATGGATAGTAAATTGCTCCCATTGAACCCCTGTAAGGAGTTGCGTCAGAGGTAATATGGTATGCGATATAGCATCCAAGAAATAGAATTGATAATACCAAGCACATTCGAATGAGCATTCGATGGAGTTTGATGTTTTTGTTTTTGATGGCAATAATAGCGGAGACGAGTAAGATTGCAGTTAATCCATTGATTGTTGCATAAACAGCAGGAAGGAAGGAAAGATCAACCCCCTCAACTTCTACTTTAAAAAGTGATGCTACTGCGACTGGAACAATGATTGAAACTGCGTAAATGAATTTCTTGGTCTTGGCAATATTTTGAGGTTTACTCAACTCCATATTCGATAGATAAAAGTAAACGAAGGTCTTTCTCTAGTTTGTCAACATCTTCTGTCTCGGTGCCAACATAAACACCACGCACAACACCTTCACGATCGATCAAAACGAAAGCGGGAGAATGTGCAAATCCACCTGGGGAATTCTCATCTGACTGAGCGTGAACCATAAAATGTTCTACTCCAAGTTGATGTGTCTCTTCTTCGTTACCTGTAAAGAAATTCCAGTTCTTCGCTTCAATTCCGTGATGTTTGATGTAGTTTCTCAACACTGAAGGTTGATCATAATCTGGGTTGATTGAAAATGAAATGTACTGAATATGCTCATTGAGGTCTTCGGTCATTTTGTTCAGCCTTTTCATCTGGGTAGTCATAACCGGGCAAATCGTAGGGCAAGTGCTGAAGAAAAAATCTGCAATCCAAACTTTACCTTTCATCTCGGAAGACTTCACCATTACAGAATCTTGGTTTAGGTAACTAAAATCTGGTATTGTTGCATAAACGGTATCCGACACTTCTTTACCATCCACCATTTTAGAACTAATATCGTGCATTCCAAGACGTGGAAGACCAGAATCCTTTTTTTCCTCAGTGCAACCAGTAGCAACTGAAAGAAGAACACTTAGAATAATAATTAAACTCCTTTTCATTTCTTTCTTGCTTTTTCCTTGTCGTATGCTTTTTGCAGTAATGCTAAATGTTGTTTCATTTCTCGAACCCACGCTTCAGTGGAACCAGATCGAACCATTCTTAGGTGATTAGACTTATCGAGTAACAATAATAACTCTTGATAGCCTAATTCGCCGTATTCCTCTTCACTTTTTTCAAGTAGAGATTGATTATTACTTTCGAAATCATATATCTCTCTACTATCTCCAGAAGCAATCATCCAGACGCTTGGATCATATCCTACAACTCGATCCTTCATCATTTCTTGAACTTGAGAAACATCTTTGATAGGATTCCCATCAGCATCAGTAACAAAGGAAATAATACGAACAGAGCCAGACTTATCCTTACTAGATCTAACAGGTTGATAAATATGTTGATCAATGTGCCAAAAGGAGACAGCGCAATCTTCAGGACAACCTAATTGAAGTGTTGTAATCAATACTACATGATCCTTAAAATCTTTAGAAGAATGTTCATTCCCCATTCCATCCGTAAAGTGATAATCAATGGCTGGTCCGTAATCGTCGAGCACTTTGAATTTATGCTCACAACCTCTAGTTCCAATTAGAATCAATAAAGAAGCCGGACCAAACACAAGCAGCAACATTAATACTACTTTGATTCGTCCGGCTACAGTTTTTTTCGCCATAATATGTGATTGTGCTTAAGCACCTCCTCCTACAAAGCCTTCACCAGCAGCTAATCCTTCATAGATTAGAATTGCAATCAGATAAAGTGCAAAAATGAAGTATGGAATAAGAACAATGTACTTTAATATTTTACGTTCATCGCCAAGGTGCATAAAAACAAGCACGATATATGCAGCTTTCACAAGTGTCAATACGATAAAGAAAACCTTTACAACTGGCCAGTAACTAGAATCTTGATGAATTGAAGCACCAATTGCTACTTCAACCGCTGTGATTAAAGTTAGAATTACAGTAACAAACCAAATCTTCTTTCTTAGTTTCTTCCCTGTTTCTTCGCTATGGTGTGCGTCTAATGAATATTCAATAATGTCATCTCTTAACATATCGTAGTGCTTTTAAAATTAAACTAGGTAGAAGAAAGTAAATACAAATACCCAAACAAGATCGACAAAGTGCCAGTACAGTCCTGTTTTTTCAATCATTTCATAATGGCCACGTTTGTGGTAAAGTCCTCTAAGAACAGCCAATAGAATAATGATGTTAAACATAACTCCTGAAAACACGTGGAATCCGTGGAATCCTGTAATAAAGAAGAAGAATTGACCATATTGTTGAGGTCCATATTCATTCTCTTCGAGATTCGCTCCGTAAATTACGCGACCTGCATCACCAGAATTCACGACATCTTCGTACATCTTGGTAGCTTTTTTGTGATCTTTGATCTTATCACCTTTGCTGTACTCTCCACCTGATTCTTTTACGATAAGCATCATTTCGTGGTTTGCTTCTTTGTTCACACGAGCAATAGAACCATCGTGAAGTGTAATCATACCATTATGTAGATGTCCTTCTGCAACAGCGTGCCGATATGTGTGCTGAATATCCTCCTGTTTCATTGTAATAACAGCACCTTTCTTGTGATGATCACCATCAACAGTAACGGTAAAATTCTTAACGTCTCCCCAGTGACCTTTAACAATCGCTTGAGAGTCATCAGTCAATTCAACTTTTCCAAATTCAGTTCCATGAATAAAATGCGACCACTCCCAAGCTTGTGAAGCAACGAAGAAAAAACCACCAATAATAGTAGCGATCATCCACTTGGTAACACCTTTACGATCCATTCTGTGCCCAGCTTCCACGGCAAGCACCATAGTTACAGACGAGACAATAAGAATGAATGTCATTAGTGCCACATAAATCAGTGGATATCCGTGACCTAAAAAAGGAAGTGAATCAAATGTTTCCTCTCCAATTGGCCATGAGCCTTGAAAACTGTGGCGAGTAAAGCCGTACGCGATGAGTAATCCGCTGAATGTCAAAGCATCCGAAACGAGAAAAAACCACATCATTAATTTACCGTAGCTTGTACTAAACGGTGATACCTTACCACCCCACAGTGTTTTAGAGTCTATCTCTCTAGAAGCATGTCCAGCCATACTGTTTTTTTTATGCAAGTTTAATGAATTAAAAGCAAAAAAAGCAATAAATATGCCCACAATAGTCCCAAAAAATGCCAGAAAATTGCTGTCATATTCAAACCAATTGTATTATCACTATTAATTCGACCTGTGTACGAGCGTATTACAGCCTTCAATAAAAACAACAGCGTAACAATAACGTGAAGTAAGTGAGCAAATGTGATGAGATACAAATAGGAAGAAGCGGTGTCTGAAGATTCCATTGCTTTGACTTGAAGATAAGGAGATAAGATCGCACCTTTCCAATAAAGGTTGCGATCCTTATATTCTAGCTCATTTCCTTTATAGTAGATGTGAAAATCTTTCCCCATCTCTCCACTCACAAAGAAATCACCTCTTTCATCTCTGACATTTCTAGCAAGGTAAAACAACCGTTGACGGTCTAAGTAAGCTAACTCTTTATTATCTTTTGTTTTCAATGTGGTTCCATCAAGGTGTAACTTACCACTCTTTAATAACAAGGTAAAAGGATCGCCATAATTTGACACTTTAAAGGGTTCTTTTTGATCAAATTCAGTAAATTGAGACATAAATTTTTGAAAATCTTTCATCTCAACATCAGTCATTTTTTTCCCGCTGAGTAAATAATCATTCCCATTTACTTCAACGAAGTCATCTCCTTTACGAACTTCGAAATAGTCGCCGTAGCGACCATCAGTAACAACTATCCCGTTAAATGTGGCGTGTACACCTCGATCAACGAGTGCACCATATCCTTTAAATTGGAAATAGACAAATAACAACGCTAGAACAAACGCAACTGATATTGCAATTTTAAGTCCGCCTTTGTTATTCGCACGAGCCAATTTCAGTGCTATAATTATTGAGATACTACTTGCAAGTAATAATCCAGTGCTTACATAAAAAGCATTAGGAAAAGGAACTTTCAGCCAAAAAGAATCTCCCATCGAGACAATATAAGCTGAGGAAAGTCCAGCAAAAAGCATCACAACACTAAACATACCTACATAGGCAAGATTTTTCTTTGCTCGCTCCATTTGATCTTTGCGATCATCTAGTGCTTCGAAATCTTCTGCGCTGTTCCGTTTCTGATTTTTGATTTCTTCACTCATACTAATCTCTATTTAAATAATTCGATCGAATACATATACAAACTGAATCACTGGTAAGTATAGGAAAGACGCAAACATTAATTTTCGCGCATCTTTATCCTCTAATGTTAAGAAAAGTCGATAGGAGTATAAGAAAAACCCTGCTCCAAAGATAGTTGCAATGACCATTGACCAAATTCCTGTATAGCCAAGAAGCCAAGGCATTAAACTAAATGGAATCAGAATTAACGAATAAGCTACTATTTGAAATGCTGATTCTTTTGATTTTCCTTTTTTAGAAGGAAGTAATGAGAATCCGCCAGCTTTGTAATCATCATAAGCTACCCAAGCAATCGCCCAGAAATGAGGGAATTGCCATGTAAATTGAACAAAGAAAAGTACCCCTGGCACCATTCCAAATCCAACCTCATCGTGTGCAATTGCTCCCAAAAGTGGAGGTATTGCACCAGGAAATGCTCCAACGAAAACAGCCCAAGACGTTTTTCTTTTCAATGGAGTGTACATAAACACATAAGACACAAATGCGACTAACCCAAGTAATGCTGAGGACAAATTAAGCATGAGTAAAAGTGTAGTTCCTCCGATTAGGCAAATCACAACGATGATATAAGCCTCACTTAACGACATGTGTCCTTGAGGTAACGGGCGTTTAGCCGTCCGATTCATCTTTTTATCAAGTTCTCTTTCCCAAATTTGGTTTGAGCCGTTAGATGCAGCTGTCACCAATAAACCACCAACAAGCAAGTAGGTCATTTCCAACCAAACAAAATCGCCAACAAATAAATACCCAGAAAGCGCAGAAACGACCACTAACGCTGACAGGCGGAATTTAGTGAAAACCATGTATGATTTCAACTTGCTAGGAGTTGTTATCTTGACTTCTTTGCTATCCATTTAAGGAAATTTAAAGGTGTTTTTCGCCCCAAAAGTACTCAATATTTAACGTTAAACATCAGTTTAAACACTAAGTAACAATTAGAGATAAAATAAAAAACTGAAAAAATCGCACAAAAAAACATTGTTAATCGACATTAATCGTATATTTGTCGACACAAAGCCGCTGTTTAACCATCAGCATCACTGGAATAGGACGCATATATAGCAGCCTAATACCTCTACAAACAAAAAAGGAAGTTGAATTAATCAACTTCCTTTTTTTATAGCTATTATTTTAAATTGACTAGATGATTAGCATCGCGTCTCCATAAGAATAAAAACGGTACTTCTCTTTAATTGCTTGTTGGTAAACATCCATTACAAATTCGTGACCTCCAAACGCTGAAATCATCATCAACAAAGTAGAGAGTGGGGTATGGAAGTTAGTAATAAGTGCGTCAGCGATACTAAAATCGTAAGGAGGGAAAATAAACTTGTTCGTCCATCCATCAAATGGCTTTAGCATTCCGTCAGTAGAAACAGAAGTTTCAATTGCTCTCATTGAAGTGGTTCCAACTGCTATAACTTTCTTGCGGTTTTTCTTTGCATCATTTACTTTGTCAGCGTCTGCTTGATCGATAGACATCTGCTCAGAATCCATTTTGTGTTTCGTAAGATCCTCAACCTCAACAGGGCGGAAAGTTCCCAAGCCAATGTGCAAGGTCACTTCTGCAAACTCAACTCCTTTAAGTTCCAAACGCTTCATTAACTGACGAGAGAAATGCAGTCCAGCCGTTGGTGCTGCCACCGCGCCTTCTTTTTTGGCGTAAATTGTTTGGTATCGTTCTTCATCTGAATCTATCACATCTCTTTTGATGTATTTAGGCAAAGGCGTTTCACCAAGTTCAGTTATTTTCTTTTTGAAATCCTCGTAAGGACCGTCAAATAAAAATCGGAGTGTTCTTCCGCGAGACGTTGTATTATCAATTACTTCAGCAACCAATGAATCATCATCACCGAAATATAGCTTATTTCCAATTCGTATTTTACGTGCAGGATCAACAAGAACATCCCAGAGTAAACTTTCGCGGTTTAATTCTCTCAAAAGGAATACTTCAATTTTTGCTCCTGTCTTTTCTTTATTCCCGTACATACGAGCTGGGAACACTTTTGTGTTGTTCATGATCATTACATCCCCTTCATCGATGTAATCAATAACATCTTTAAATAGTTTGTGCTCGATCTTTCCCGTATCTCTGTGAACGACCATTAAACGCGACTCATCCCGATTTGTGGTTGGGAATTCTGCGATCAACTCTTCTGGCAAATCAAAGTTAAATTGGGATAATTTCATTTTATTCATAACACTACTCTATTTACTAGTTGTAATTCGCACTTGTGCAAGGTTGGCAAAGATAAAAAAGAATTTCGTTGTCTAATCGTGGGTTTGAAAAAATCATTCCAAAGGTGAATCTTCAATAAATGAAATCCACTCTTCCACTGATTTACTGTCTTCTATTTTTGAATCTCCCGAAACGGTTCTTCTAAGCTCAATTAGCGTCGCGCCTGAATTTAGATTTTTACCAAAATCACTTGCAATAGATCTAATATAAGTTCCTTTGGAGCAACTTAACTCAAATTTCACCTTTGGAAATTCATCGCCGTCAATAGAGAAACTATTTATTACAATCTTATTGGGCTTCATTATAATTTCTTTTCCCGCACGAGCTGATTCATAAGCGCGTTTACCATCAATCTTTTTAGCTGAGAATATCGGCGGAATCTGGTCTTGCTCACCCAAAAACGATTCCCGAACCTCTTCCATTAATTCTGAAGTAATATGATTCGTTTCAAATTCTTGATCATATTCCGATTCCAAATCATACGATGGAGTTGTTTTACCTAGCAGGAATGTTCCCGTATAAGTTTTCTGACCTCCCATGATTCCTTCAATAAGTTTGGTATGTTTTCCAATGCAAATCACCAATAATCCAGTTGCTAACGGATCGAGCGTTCCTGCATGTCCAACTTTAAGCTTTTTAACTCCTAACTTCTTACGCAAATGCCATCGAAGTTTATTCACCACATCAAAAGAAGTCCAATGGAGGGGTTTATCGACTAAGATTGTGCTTCCGGTTGCAAATTCTCGAATCATAACATCTGACTAATTAAATTAAGCAAATGTCGCCCAGCTTATGGCAATTGCCCCAACAATAAAGCAATAATAAGAGAAATAAGATAGCTTACTCCGTTTCACGATGGCGATCATCCAAGTACAAGCGATCATTCCTGTAACAAATGCAGCAATAAAGCCACCAGAAATTGCTGTCATTGATACACCTTCTGTTGAGAAACCATCACTAAATAAATCTTTGGCCATTTTACCGAAAATAAGCGGGACCACCATTAAGAATGAAAACCGTGCTGCTCTTTCTCGGTCGATGCCCAACAAAACAGAGGTTCCAATTGTAGCTCCAGATCTGGAAATTCCAGGAAGAATGGCAATTGCTTGTGAAACACCTATTATTAATGAGTCCCTGAAGCCCACTTTTCTAGTTGATGTTTTTGAACGATTCGCGACAAATAAGAGTAGTCCCGTTAAGATTAACATTGAACCAACCAGTAAGATTTTACCATTAAAAAACGATTCAATGATATCATCGAAAAGCACACCAACGATCGCAGCGGGAATCATCGAAATAACAATCATCAAGGAGAATCTGAACCCATCGTTGTACTTAAACTTGAAAAGGCCACGAATAATTTCCAAGACCTCTTTTCGGAAGATCACAAGCGTACTCATTGCCGTTGCGAAATGCAGAACGACCGTCATCATCATACTCGATTTATCAGAGAGATCAGAACCTTGAATTGCTTTTACAATTTCAAGATGACCACTACTGCTGACAGGTAAAAACTCCGTTAATCCTTGAATAATTCCAAGAATGAGTGCTTCAAGAAATGACATTTGATATTAGTTTGATTCAGAATCAGCGTTTTTTTTAGGTCGCTTCATTAACGCATATAGGGTTACAATGTACCCAGCAACAATAAAAATTGGAGCCACAGTGATTCGTGTTTCACTGAAAATTTCTTCTTCATGAAATTCTGTGATATCATCCGTTGCACCACCAATCATTAGAATAAACCCGACAATGTTGATTGCAAGACCAAGCAAGAGGAGTTTTGTATTCACTTTACTAAAAGCAAATGGCCCGGTGCGACTAAACTCATCTAATGAAATCGTTCCGTCGGCATTTTTAGTTACACTCTCAATTGTTGGAGAATTGTTAATTAAGTTCGCATCAAAAGTTTGTGAATTCTGAGGGCGTTTGTTGGGCTTTTTCTTACTCATGCCCCAAATTTAATACAAATCATCCAATTTCATTCTCAAATATTTGTTAAGAGCAAACCATGTAGACACGATTGAGATGACAACTCCAATGACAACAAGGGATGCAAGTAAAAAAAGAAACATCATTAAATCTAATTGAATATCGATAGAATCGAGGACATTATTAAGAGCAAAGAACAATCCGAGTACGAGTCCCATTCCGATTGTTCCACTGATAATTCCCATTCCAACAGATGACCACAAGAACGGTTTTCGAATATAACCACTTGTTGCTCCGACTAGCTGCATTGTTTTTATCGAGAATCTTTTTGAGTAAAGAGATAGTCGAATTGTATTGTTAATCATTGCAAATGCAACAATTATAAGTAATAATGCAACTACGCCAATCAATAAGACAAACTGTTTAAATCCAAGGTTAACAGATTCCACACTAGCCTTATCATAGCTCATCTCTTCAATTCGATCACCGTAGGATTCCATAATAAGTGCGCGAATTTCTTCGAGTTTTTCCGCTGTTGCGTAGTCTTCTTTTGGCTTGAATGTTATTGTAGGGGGCATCGGGTTAACACCATCATAGATTTCCATGATATTATCGGCATTTTGTCCATCTTCTTGAAATGTTTCGATGGCGCGTTGGGGAGAAACAAACTCCACCTCCTTGAATTGAGCCCATGTTTGGAGTTCTTGAGCGACTTGTTTAATATCTGCTTCATTCAAATCCGCTTGAAAGAAAAGGTCACAAACTAGGCTTTCTTTTGCTTGTTTTTGAAGCTGATCAAGACCAATAACACCACTAATTACTAGGCCAATAACGAATAGCACCAGGGATATTCCAATAATTGTGGAAATGTAACTGGTTTTTACACCACGTTTGTTGTATTTCTCGACTCCGCCTGCCATGATTCAAAAGTACGAATTATGGCATGGGAGAATTAAAGATGAGAAGGTAGTTATACAGGGTGAATTGTTAGAAGTGAGATGTTAACCGATAGAGATTAAAGTTAATCTAGTGGATGTTGATGACACTGAAATAATGGATTACGACTCTACAACATTTAGGGGGGTCCCTGTGTAGGGGTCCTTATTCTTTCTTATATGAGAAAACCGTAAATTAGAACAGATATTATGATGAGTCTCGCGAGAAACGAATGTAGTAAACTATTTTTAATAAGTTGAGAATAGGAGCACACTATAACTTGAGGCAGAAATAATTATTTGCTCAACTACTACGATTCTATTCGACGAACAGAATACTCCCATTTACGCTTATTTTTTCTAGCGGCTCTATATCTTTTTCCTCTGTAGCTTTCAAGGGTCGCTCCTGTGAGTCCCACACCAACAAGTGCAACCCCACCAATTACGCCTAAAGGCCCTCCATACCCTGAGCTTATCGCTGCAACTGCAATCCCGACGATTGAAACTGGAAGTTGAGCAAAAAACATACCGACAGTTTTACCCGTTTTCGATTTTGCGATCATGTCTATTTGCAGTAATTCAATTTCCATTCCATCTACATAAATCGTCGAATCCGTTGCATACTTAAAAATTCCATTGATTTTTTGCTCTCCAATCTTGACAAATATACGTTCACCTTGTTCTATCTTCATCGTCTTTTTTTCTTTGGAAATCACCAAACAAGAATCAACGAGAACATCATCTTTACCTCTAGGGGAAGCTCCCCATGCTGTTGAAAAACATAGCATTGCAATAATTAAAATTGTGACTTTCATAACAGAATGTTTCAACAAATGTAATGAGACTTTTAGCCTACGGATTACGGATTCGCGCATATCCATCTTTATGGCTTGTGGAGAGTGCAAATCCACCCGAAGTACTATCCATGATAAGTTCTAATACTATTGTACTAGCGTCCGAAAGTTGGGGGTTTTTAAAATCTTGAAGAATCATCTATTTTTAAGTTCTACTAAAAACAAAAACAATATTACGACCCGACTCTCAGTAGAATCGGGTTTTTAATGACCTAGAGTATAATGAAACAAGAATTTAGTGCATATAAACAAGGCGACTTTGAGGTCTGGAAAGCACTTTTCGAGCGACAGGTTTTAAATTTGAAAGATAAGTTGTGTGTTTAGATGCTTTAAAAAGACATGATGGAGGTCTTGTACTCGGAAATAATCGCAGAGTTTTCTCAGCTAGATCAATAGTTTGAGAACACTACTGGTTGGAAAATTCAATGTGTCCCAGGATTAATACCTGTGGATAAGTTTTTCGAATTACTTGCAGATAAGAAATTCTGTTCTTCGACTGAGGTCTATCAGTGAACTTGCTTTTGATGATCAAACAAGTGCGGCAGAATTTGTCCTTCGTGTTGCTAGAATGTCAGATGACGTTAATCATCATGGAGAGATCTTGCATTATTCATGGAATCGATAGAAGCTTGCAATTTGTACGCACGATGCTTGGAACGTAATTACAGAAAAAGACTATTCTTGGACAGTAAAAGTAGATCAAATTATTCTTCATTAAAAAAAGGACCTCCAAATGGAAGCCCTTCTGTTAATGTGTCAAATAAGTCTATTTAGCAGTATTGCTTATAAGCTTCTGATAAGTTTTCTGCGATCATTTGAGCTGTTCCGCCTTCAATATGATGTCTTTCTAAGAAGTGTACCAATTTACCGTCTTTAAACAAAGCGATAGAGGGTGAAGATGGAGGATAAGGCAAGAAATGTTTACGAGCTTGAGCAGTAGCTTCTCCGTCAACGCCTGCGAAAACAGTTCCTAATGCGGATGGTGAAGTGCCGTTTTGTAGTGAAAGCTTAACTCCTGGCCGCATATTTCCTGCGGCACAGCCACAAACCGAATTCACGACCAATAGAAGTGTTCCGTCTGCATTATTTATCATTTCATCAACTTCTGAAGGAGTCGTCAACTGGCTAAATCCAGCGCTTGTGAGATCCTCTTTCATGGGTTGTACTAATTCTGGTGGATACATAATTATCTCTTATTTAGATTCATTACAAATGTACAAAATACCGTGGGTTTACAAATCTATTATTTAGTTTCTCAGATGATTCTCTATATTAAAGTTAATAGGAGGACGTTTATTCTTTTGAATACCTAGTATATGTTTAAATGGAAACTATATTTTTTTCTTGCTGCTTTCTCATTAACCACTAATGCACAAGGACCAATTGATGGTTTCTTCAAGAAACCTGGAGAGTTAGATATAGCACTATCTGCATCCTATGGATATGCCCCAATTTATTTTGCAGGAACTAAAGGCATTGATTACAAGCGAAATCAAGTTGTTACTTCGGCATTTGCTAATTATGGATTAAGTAAACGATGGAACCTTATATCTAGTCTCCCTTTGATTAATTTTAAACCACAGGATGCGAGTATTTATACTAAATTTAAATTGCTCGGCCGTACCCTTTCCCAAGGAACGATTTCGGTCTTTCCTGCTATTGGGGGTTCATTTCCCTTGTGGAGCTATTCAACAGAATCAGGACAAGCGATAGGACAAAGAGCATTTACAATTCAACCAATTTTAGTAGCACAATACCGTGCAAAAAGCGGGGTGTTTCTTCAAGTACAAGCGCACTATAACTATTCATTTGAACCAGTTCCAGCAGCTACTAATACTTCTCTAAAGCTGGGATATGCTGCTGAAAATTTTTACATGGATGCTTGGCTTGAAGTTCATACGGGTTTAGGAGATGCTGATTATCAAGGAACAGTACCTTATGATTCTTTTAGGGAATTGACAACATCTTATCAGCGACTAGGTTTCGTTTTTTATTACACGGCATCATCAAAATTGGGAGTGTTAATTAATGGGAGTTATGTTTTGAATGGACGCAATATTAGTAAAACGCTCTCTATCGGAGGGGGCGTTGTTTTGAAGTTTAAAAACGATTAAGCGCTGTTTCTGGATGAACCTCTTCACCATCAATGAGATAACCAGCAAACTCTTCTGATAACAGCGGGGCTAACATAAACCCCTTCGAACCAAGCCCATTAAAAATGTGATAATTTGAATGCTTAGGATGTGTGCCTATAAATGGACGTCTGTCTTTTGAGCCGGGACGAACCCCAGCTTGTTGATCTACAACTTCCACTTTTTCATCTATAAGCAATGACAGTTTCTTAAGAATTTCTTCTCTTCCTTCTTTTGTTGCATGTGTTGTTGGATTTCCCCAATCAATTGTAGACCCTACTTTGAATAACTTGTTACCCAGTGGAAGGTTGAAACATTTTCTGTTTAATGATTCGTCTTCTGGAAGTTTTTCGGATCGAATAGTTAACACTTCACCTTTTGTAGGGTCGAGGGGTAAGTAGGAGAACCACGGATTATTGATACCAAGATATCCTTCACAAAAAAGAATATCAGTGTAGTCTATTCCCTGATAGCTTGTTTCATTCAATTCCGAGTAAACAAAAGCTGCTTGGATTAATTGACCTTTTTCTTTTACGATTTTTTTGCACGATGCAAGAAAAACTTTCGCATCTACAAAATAGGTGTTCTTCAACCTTCCTGAGCCGAATAGGTTGATTGCTTTATCATAATTTTGATCTTCTGGTGTGGTGGGTTCCATATAGGTTGTAAACCTATCATCATTTTGCTTTTTTTTCCAAAGTTCGGCCTCGTGCTCAGATGAAAACAACCTTCTTATTGGAATGAAGGAGAAAAACTTCGCCCCTGTTTCTGCTTCAATGGATTGATAGAAATGTTTCAGTGCGGGGATAAATTCATCAACGCGCCAACCCTTTGTCATCCTCCGAAACACCAATGGATTTATCATTGCTGCAGCAACTCTGGAGCTGTGATTTTCAAGATTATCAACCACTGTTACATTAGCACCTTTTCGGATCAATTGTATAGCAACACTCAACCCAGAAAGTCCCGCGCCAATAATTAAAACATGTTTTTTTGAAGACATGGTTGTTAGAAATTAGCTTATCGCCAAAGTTACAATACTAATCTTCACTTTTGGATGTGTTAGCCGTATTGATTGGGCGATAGATTCCAACGTTGAGCCAGTAGTGATAACATCATCAACTAAGACAATATGATTGTAATTTAAAATTGATTTTTTAGTCTTAAAAGTTGATTGTACGTTATCCCACCGTTGAAACCTACTTTTTTTAGTCTGTGTGGATCCGTGTTTTGCTCGAATAACAGATGTAATATCTACTGTTATGTTTAGGGTTTCACCGATTCCTTTCGCCAACGCCTCGCTTTGATTGTATCCACGAAGAAATGCCTTTTTAGGGTGTAATGGAGCGGGAATCAAGGCATCAATATCATTAAACTCAGACATAGTTGAAATTCGATTTGCTATCTTTGCCCCGAAATACTCACCAATAGCGGGGTTATCCTTGTACTTTAAAGAAAAGAGGACATGTTGCGATGACTTTCCTTTCTCGAAGAATAAATAGGAGTATGCTTTATGAATATCAAACCGACCCCAAAATAATTGATCTATCGCTGTGGGATCTTTAGATAAATGAAAATTAGTTTCGGAAAGCTCAGAAATACAAATTGAACAAATGCTTTTTTCGGAAAATGCGAGTTCTTTTGAACATGAAATACAGGCTTCAGGAAAGACCAAATGTACTAAATCACCCCAAAAACTAAACCGATTTAGACTAACACTTTTAACGTTACCCATTACTTTACTTAAGGTTGCTTGCGCTATTAACATACGAGTGTTGAAAATAGTAAAAAAAAGGTGTTGGTACAAAGGCTTAATTCCGTTAATTTTATAGAACTCTCTAAGAGTCGCTGATTAGCAGGGAGTAAAGACGAACAAGTTATATTTATCGACAAACAAGCAGACAAAGACTGTGAATATCTTTATAAGTACTGTTGATAAACACGCGGAAGACTGTTATCAAAGGGATGCAGAATACGAATGTTAATAACGTTGACTAATTGTGGATTTGTTTAGGTTGTTTAACCTAAGATTTTTGACAATTTTTGTACACCTCTAATGGAAGAAATGGACTGGCCTTCAAATCTGGTTTTTTAATAGAGGAAACACAAACTTTACGAAGCAAAAAACCCGGAAAATGTACATTTTTCGACAGGAGATAGACACGTTAATAATTAAAGAAAACCATGGCAGAAGTAGAACCAATCTTGGAAGAAAACAATAATCGATTTGTACTTTTTCCTATTCAACATGATGATATCTGGTCGTTTTACAAAAGAGCTGAAGCTAGTTTTTGGACCGCTGAAGAAATAGATCTTGCACCAGACTTGATCGATTGGGAAAATAAATTAAATGACAACGAACGTCACTTCGTAAAGCATATCCTCGCGTTTTTTGCTGCATCTGATGGAATTGTAAATGAAAACCTTGCTGAAAATTTTCTTGCTGAAGTTCAATACACAGAAGCCAAGTTTTTTTATGGTTTCCAAATAGCAGTTGAAAACATTCACTCGGAAACATATTCGTTATTGATTGATACATATATCAAGGATACACAAGAGAAGAAAGGATTGTTCAATGCACTAGAAACAATGGACTGTGTTAAAATCAAGGCTGATTGGGCATTGCGTTGGATTGATGAAGGTTCATTTGCTGAACGATTGGTTGCATTTGCTGCAGTTGAGGGAATTTTCTTTTCAGGTTCATTTTGTTCGATCTTCTGGTTGAAAAAACGCGGATTGATGCCTGGACTTTCCTTCTCTAACGAACTAATTTCAAGAGATGAAGGGTTGCATTGTGATTTCGCGTGTCTGCTGTACAACAATCATGTAGTTAACAAACTTCCAAAGGAGAATGTTGAGAAAATAATCCTTGATGCTGTTGCCATTGAAAAAGAATTTATTCTCGAAGCATTACCAGTTAAACTAATCGGAATGAATAGCGACTTGATGTCACAATACATCGAGTTTGTCGCAGATCGACTCCTATTGGAACTTGGGAACAATAAAGTGTTTAACGTGGCAAACCCATTTGATTTCATGGAAATGATCTCAATTCAAGGGAAAACTAACTTCTTTGAGAAAAGAGTAGGTGAATACCAAAAAGCAGGAGTATTGAACAACGATGGGGCTCAAAATTTCTCACTAGACGAAGACTTTTAAAAGCCGATGCGAGAGCATCAAGACAGGAAATAATAGAAATAAAATAAGACACAAAAAACACGCAAGCGCCAATGTACGTAGTAAAAAGAGACGGAAGAAAAGAGGCTGTAAAATTTGACAAAATTACAGCTCGCATCGCAAAAATGTGCTATGGATTAGATCCCCTAGTATCACCCGAAGCGGTAGCAATGAAAGTAATTGAGGGGTTATTTGATGGGGTTACTACGACCCAGTTGGATAATCTCGCGGCAGAAGTTGCAGCAGCAAAAACAATTGATCATCCAGATTACGCGCTGCTTGCTTCGCGTATTGCGGTATCTAATTTGCACAAGGAAACGAAGAAAACGTGGTCGGATGTTGTTGAGGATATGTATAACTACATTGACCCTAAAACGGATGAGGCAGCAGCGCTTATTAGTGATGAAGTTTACAAGATTATCCAAGAGAACAAAGAACGCTTGGATTCTAGCATTATTTATGACCGTGATTTCCGCTATGATTATTTCGGGTTCAAAACATTGACGCGCTCGTACTTGTTGAAAATGGAAGGTCAAATCGTTGAGCGTCCACAGCACATGTTAATGCGTGTGTCGGTTGGAATTCATAAAAACGACATCGATTCGGCAATTAAGACATACAACTTAATGTCGGAAGGGTGGTTTACACATGCGACTCCAACCTTATTCAATTCTGGAACGCCAAAACCTCAAATGTCATCTTGTTTTCTTCTTACAACTAAGGAAGATAGCATTGAAGGAATTTATGATACGCTCAAATCGTGTGCGCAAATTTCACAATCAGCAGGCGGAATAGGATTGGCTATACACGATATCCGTGCTAAAGGATCTTATATCAAAGGGACGAATGGAGAATCAAACGGTATCGTACCAATGCTTCGTGTATTTAACGATACTGCTCGATACGTAGATCAAGGTGGTGGAAAACGCAAAGGATCTTTCGCAATATATATCGAACCTTGGCATGCTGATGTGTTTGATTTCCTTGACTTGAAAAAGAACCACGGAAAAGAAGAACAACGTGCACGTGATTTATTCTACGCACTTTGGGTTCCAGATTTGTTTATGAAACGGGTTAAAGAAAACGGTGACTGGACGTTGATGTGTCCTCACGAATGTAAAGGTCTTTCTGATGTCCATGGTGTAGAATTTGAAACATTGTACACAAAATATGAGAGCGAAGGAAAAGGAAGAAAAACAATTAAAGCTCAAGACCTTTGGTTTAAAATATTAGAATCTCAAATTGAGACGGGTACGCCTTACATGTTGTACAAAGATGCTGCGAATGGTAAATCGAATCAACAAAACCTGGGAACAATCAAGTCTTCAAACTTATGTACTGAGATTATCGAGTATACAGCTCCAGATGAAGTTGCGGTTTGTAATCTAGCATCACTAGCATTGCCTAAATATGTTTCTGAAGATAAAACGTTTGATCATGATCGATTGTTCGAAGTAACTTATCAAGCTACATTGAACTTGAATAGAATTATTGATGGTAATTTCTACCCTGTGGAGGAAGCTCGTAATTCAAATATGCGCCACCGCCCGATTGGATTGGGTGTTCAGGGATTGGCTGATACATTCATCAACATGGGACTCCCATTTGAGTCTCCAGAAGCGCGAACCTTGAACTCTGAAATTTTTGAAACGATTTATTACGCTTCGATGACAGCGTCTAAGGATTTGGCTAAAAAAGAGGGACCTTACGAAACAATTAAAGGATCTCCAGTATCTAAAGGAGTTTTCCAATTCGACATGTGGAATGTTACTCCATCAAGTCGCTGGGAATGGGATGTATTAAAAGAAGAAGTTAAAGAACACGGTGTGCGTAACTCATTACTACTTGCGCCGATGCCAACTGCTTCAACGGCACAAATTCTTGGAAACAACGAGTGCTTCGAGCCTTACACATCTAACATTTATACACGACGTGTACTTTCAGGTGAATTTATTATTGTGAACAAACATTTATTGAAGGATCTCGTAAGAGAAGGGTTGTGGAATGATAATATGCGTCAAAAAATAATGGCAGCAAACGGATCAGTTCAAAACATCCAAGAAGTTCCTTAACGTTTGAAAGATCTTTACAAAACAGCATGGGAAATTTCGCAAAAAGCAATTATAGACCTAGCTGCTGATCGTGGAGCATTCATCTGTCAATCACAGTCATTGAACATCTTTATGGAGAACGCGAACTTTGGGAAACTGACGTCAATGCACTTTTATGGATGGGAGAAAGGGTTGAAAACAGGGATGTACTACCTCAGAACGAAAGCTGCAACAGACGCAATCAAATTTACAATCGATAAAGCGGCAATTGCTGAACCAACAGAAGCTGTTGAGGAAGTAGTTGAGACAAGAACACCAGAGCAAATAGAACAAGATGCAATTGCTGCATGTTCAATTGAAAACGGTGAAGATTGTGAAGCTTGTGGTAGCTGACTAAGCAAGATGGACTAATATTAAACTGAATCCCTCGCAGTTACTGTGAGGGATTTTTAGGTATTCCTAGCTAATGTGCATTACTCAAGCTAGGTCAATAGCAAATACTAACAATATTTAAACTGCCTTTATAGTTGTAAAACTAAGCTAATAGTTGTATAACTAGAATAATAGTTGTACGTTTACCCTAAATCATGCAGCTATGAGTGAATTGACAAAGGCAGAAGAACAAGTAATGCAGCACCTATGGGAACTGGAAGAGGGGTTCGTGAAGGATATTCTTAATATGTTTCCAGAACCTCGACCAGCATATAACACTGTATCTACAATTATTAGAATTCTTGAAAAGAAGAAGATCGTTGCTTTTAAAGCCTACGGTAGAACGCACATGTATTATCCTTTGATTTCGAGGGAGAAATACAAGCGAGAATCCACAAACTCTCTTGTCAATAAGTATTTTGATGGATCTGTTGAGCGTTTGGTTTCCTTTTTCGCCAAAGAGAAAAATATCAGTGTCGAGGAACTTGAAAAGATTATGAATGAAATCAAAAAGTCATGACGCTCTTACAGTTCATTTTAGTCAATACGAATTTGTTACTTCTTTATGGGATGTATACACTTCTTGCCCATCGAAAAGGACAACTTAACTTCAATAGAATCTATTTATTATTGATCCCCACTTTGTCAATTTTACTTCCGTTATTACCCTATGAAAGTGTCTCAATTCATAGTAATTGGGTGATTGAAATGTCAGAAATTTCAATTGCTGGACAACTTTCAGAATCGATTTCGACTTATTCTATTCCTTTGTTGCAGTTCCTTTATGTTGTAGGGTTTACGATTTCGGGCTTACTTTTTGTTCTAAAACTTCGAAAAGTGATGAAACATCCTGACTCAAGGGGTGTAAGTAGTTATCGCGGAGCTGAAGTGTATATTTTAGAACACGAACAGAGTTCATATTCATTTTTTAATCGCATTTATATTAATGAAAGTCAGCTTGAAGCGGCTGAAGTGATTCTCTTTCATGAAAGTGCCCACAGTAAAGGAAAACATTCATTGGACTTGATTTTAGTTGGACTCTATAAAATAATTTTTTGGTTTAATCCCATTACTTATTTTCTTGAAAAGAGCGTAAAACAGAATCACGAATTCATAGCTGACGAATATGTTCTCACGCAAGACATAACGCTAACTGAATATGGAAAAGCAATGCTTCTTGCTTCATTTAATTGTGCCGTTCCTTCACTTGGAAATGGGTTTAATAAGAAATCATTACTGCGAAAGCGCATCGAACATTTGAAACATAAAAATCAATATAATATGAAACATCTATTAATTATTCCAGTTCTAACGGGACTGTTTTTCGCCTCGGCAAGTTTGACGGGTGAACATCAAGAATCAAATCGAGAAAGTAATGTGAAACTTTTGCCAAATGATGAAGGCACAAAGCCTCAGTTTAAAGGGGGAATGGACGCATTAATGACCTACCTCTCCAAAGAAATACACTACCCGAAGGAGCTAGAAAGTTCAGGAGTTGAAGGGAAAGTGATTGTTTCTTTTAGAGTTGAAACCGATGGAGTTGTGAGTGACGTTAAGACCTCTAAAAGTTCAGGACAGCCATTAATGGATGCAGAAGCGGAAAGAGCAATTGTAGGAATGCCGAAATGGATACCTGGAAAGAAAAATGGAAAAGTGGTAAAAATTGAAATGCAACTACCGATTGTGTTTAAATTACCAGCGAAGTAACTTTAACAAGAAATTTATGATGAAAGGCACTGAGAAATCAGTGCCTTTTGTGTTTCAGATCATCTCGGTTTAGTCAAAATTAGCTAGTTTAACGCTCAATGAAATTATTCCTAGTTGAGGTGTGGAAATCAAGTAAACGGACTTTCGTTCTTTTCAGTTCGATAGTTCTTTTGACATGGTATTGTACCATAGTCCAATTTGAAATAACTCCATTTTTTTTGTGGGCGCATTATTCTGAAAAACAATCACCTCAAGAATCTTACGAGCGAATTTATGTCAAAGTGAATGGTGAACTGCTTAATCTACCAAGTCTTGCCAGGTCAACACGAGAGATGATTCAAATTCCGACCGAGGAATTTTGCACATTGAAAGAAACTAATTTTGAGAATATCACATCGCAAATGATTCGTCGCAAATGGAAAGGAAGGTTTTCAGATGAATTCGTAGAAGGATTTATTAGTCAAGTCACAAGTACAAAGAATGACGAGAAGAAATTCCTTCCTTGGCTATCTCGTTATATTGAGCGAACATGTAGCATTAAAGTGAAAACGATTGAGGTAGGAACAGCGGAATTGTCAATTTCCAATGAAAATCAAGCATGGTCGGTAAAAAGAGATCACCATAAACCAATTGCTAGTTTAGAATTATGATTTTCCAATTCAACGATAAGTCAAGAAGCATATTGACGCGAGTAGTTTTCTCGTGGGTTCTAGCTGTTCTAATCTATCAATGGAGTGCAAGCTTGTTAATCTCGCAATTAGAATCACCTGTATTAATCAGAACGGACATCGACCTTACATATTGGCTGCTTCATTGGACGGGAATTGTTGAGTTAATTTCGCAACATTACTGGGCTGGAATTACATTCAACTTCCTGCTATTTGGTTTTACTATGAGTGCAATTGTTTGGTCCTCGAAGCGAGTTTTAGCAATTGCAACCACACTTCTATTTGTCATCTACGTTATTAGTCTCAACTCATTTATGAATTGGCACTATCACAATATAATTACACTTCTTTTTCTGTTACTCCCTTTTTGCACCAAATCAATTAAGCAATTTTCTATCTACTTCGCAGGAGCTCGATATGCCTTACTTTATGTCTATGCGTCTGCAGCAATTTGGAAGCTGTCCAGAGGATCAGTTTTTAATTCTGGTCAAATGCAATGGCTAATAGAACACAATTATGTGGATCGAATGGCTGAAAAGGATTTTAATCCTTCTTTTTTAGAACAATTAATGATTTCAATGCTTGATCATCCAGTATTAATGGATGCACTATTAATTGTTGGAATAGCAATGGAGGCTGTTTTCATTGTCGGATTCTTCACTCGAAAATTTGATGTGGCATTAATGCTAATCGGTATTATCTTTCACTTGTTTACTACCATCCTAGTTGATGTATCTTTCATCCAACTTTGGATCATATTTATCACGCTAATTCCTTTCCAAAAATGGATTGATGCAAATAAATTTGGAGTTAAAAAGATCTTCACTTAACAAGGAAGCGTCCAATTCTCATGCTATATTCTTAACCCCACTCTATATCCTTGTGCCTTAGTGTCATTGTGGTTTATTTCCTAATCTTCATCCTTCCTGGCGTCATTCAGGTTAATTTTAAACAGCAACCCACTCCAACAGCCTAGTCCTCATCATTCATTTTTCTTGCTCTTTTGCGCGATTACTGATGATTCTTCATCTCTCTATCAACAACCTCCAGTTCCTTAAAAAATTCTTTCCCGAATGCCCTTACCAAGGGTTCTTTCAGAAACTTATATACAGGTACATCTAATTTATCTCCGCAATCACAAGCAGGTGCACAAATCTTCCATTCGTCAAAATTAAGTGCCGTGAAGTCATTAAACTTCTTCGTTCGAATTGGGTATAAATGACAAGAAATAGGTTTTTTAAAATCCAACTTTCCCTCGAAGTGAGCCCGTTCAATAGCACACTTTGTGATTCCCTTATTATCAAAATACACAAAAGCACACTCTGCATCATTTACTAGGGTAGTGACAGGGTCGTTGTCTTGATCCATGTAAAAGACACCTGTACTGTCTACGGCAGAAATTCCTTCGTCTCGCATATATGGCTTAATGGCCTCCAAATTTTCTTCTAAAAGGTCAACTTCCTCAAGAGTGAGCGGCGCCCCAGCATCTCCTTCAATACAGCACGCACCCTTGCACGCACTCAAATCACACACAAATTTCCGATCGAAAATCTGTGTTGAAACCACCTTATCTTTTACCTCAACTAGCATATCCACGCTTTATACAAATGTCATAAAAAGAAATGATTAAGAGGTGCAAAACTCGTCTAAACTAACTGAAAAAGCGATTCGATACGACACCTCCAATTGCGACACAAGGGAAATCTAATGATACTTCTAAAGGGAAGTTGTTGGATCAGAATTCATAAAAGTGAAGTACGAAGTAACAAAGTTACTAGGATTACCTGTGGAAAGACCAACGGTTTATTTAAAAATTGAATAGTGAGGGTTTTGTTGATTCATCAATCTGTAATTCCTAGAGTAGAACGGTTTGGTTGTACATCGTTTCCCAAAATGAATTGTTATTTTTACGTTAATTGCTGATATTTGGCATTCCTTTTGAAATCAGATTGATACAATTGAAATAAACTTGGCAATCTAAACCAAATAGGCCAACAAAAACAACGCCATGAAAAAATTACTGCTGTTACTAACTATCACCAGTCTCTATGGAACTTCCTTCGGGCAAAACATCAACGACAATAAAGTCTCTTTTAGTTATACACAGTTACCGTATTACAAAATCGATAATGCTTTCTCCAACTATGACATCAAGGTTGAGCATGGATATATTAAAGCAAATGCCGATAGTCTCGCTGCACATGAAGCAAACAAATCAATAGCTATGAGTCAATTCGAAAGTGCAATGCGCTTGTATCAAGATTCGAAAGATTCTGTTGACCGTATTTACTTAACTGCAATGGCAAAATGGGAGAAGGATGTCAACGCAGGAGTAACAGCTACAAATGGATTAGCACTTGCTCAACCTAGTAAACCAATTTACCTGCCGTTTCCAACATTTCCTTCATTGAAGCAACCTCGATTGCACTCATCTTATGATGACAACAATGTAATCAATGCTATTGATATTCAGGGATACTCAAAAGGAATGGGGGGATTTGTAGTAACTGTAAACCTATTAGCTATTCAAGACATTGTTATTCACGAATCGAAAAAAGGTTCTGGGACAACAACTAAATACACTTATAATGCCAGTTATCGGATGCCTATTGAAGTCACCGTTGAAAGTCCAACGCAAGGTAAAATAATGTATCTGCGCATTATTGAAGGCATCAAAACATTCAAGGTTGGAGAATATAAAAGTAAGTATGACTATCAGCTGTACATGTTGTTAAACAAAGACCAATTCAGAAACAACATCGAATTGGCTGCTCGAAAAAAAGCCATTGTCGAGACGAATGCTTACCTCAACGATCAAATTGGATTTATGAATAAAACGCGCACTGTTGAATTGTACTCGGTTAAAAAGTTTAAAAACTACGATTACTCAGACGTTGCTCAAGCTTACATGACTTCTGTTGCAGCACTTCAAATCGTTGGGTCAGATCGAGATCACGATAGCGCAATTGACAAAATTGATGAGGCATTAGCACAATGGGCAGAAATAATGATCGAAAGCAACACGTTTGATGGAAAAGCAAGGATTAACGATAAAATTACTGGAATGATTCAAGTCAATATGGCTGAATTGATGCTCTGGAAAGCTGATTTTGCAAATTCGGAATTGAATACAACTCTTGCCATCAATGGCGGAGGAAAGTTTAAGCGACATGCAAGCGGACAAAAAAGCTTCTACGCAGACAAAAAGAAGCGCTGGAATGGCCACTATTAATCCAAAAGCAAATTATTATCAGCAAGCTAGTGATCGTTTGCTTTTTCGAGCAATCAATATTGATGATCTAGCTGCATGGCTGGAGTTTATAAATGAGGACGATTATCAAAGGTTTCTGGGACAAAATCTTTCTCTTCCAAGAAAAACACGTGCAAGGAATTGGATTGAAAAGCAAATCGAGCGAATGTCTGACAATGAGTTTGGGCAATTAGCGATCATCGAAAAATCATCTGGAAATCTAATCGGGCTAGGAGGTATTATCACCCGAGAAATCAACTCTACCATAGAGTACGAGATAACATACTCGCTTATTTCTCGCTATTGGGGAAAAGGATATGCAACCGAATTAGCGCGCCATTTTAGAGACTTTTCAAAAGGAAATTTACCAATTGGCAGTGTGATTTCAATGATTCATCCCGAAAACTCATCCTCCATTAGAGTTGCTGAAAAAAATGGAATGATTCTCGATGGTGAACACCTGTTTTTTGAGATGCCCGTTTTGGTTTATCGCTGTGTGTTTTCTCAAAGTCACTAAAATAGTCGATTTGATCAACTAATTTTTTACTCTCGCAATAATGTAGTAATTTTGCGGTTATACTGATACAAAACCAGTTCTTTATGAAGTTATTATTGACAGCAATTCTATTGACATTCTCCACTTTAGGGATGGCAAACGAATTAACATTAACAAACGCTGAGTCTTCTCAAATTGAGGCTGCGATGGCGAGTGACAGAGGAAAAGGAAAAAAAGCCAGACGCAACAAACGTGCAAAAAGAAGACGTAAGAAAAAATGTGCTAGTGCTGCTCGTCGTAATTACGCGGGATAGAACGATTCAAATACAGATAATTTTGTAAACCCTCAGTTTTCTAGCGAGCATTTGTTTGTAACTGAATTAATTACCAGTGTTGCTTAAATGCAATCTCGATAAAACACTACCAATTTCCACTTACTATTTCGTGACGTAATTTACTTTTCACATTTGTACAGATAATTGCTACAAAAATATCTGCTTGCTGTTCAGGGTTGAAACACCTAAGTCGATCAATGGAGATTAACGTCTCTTTTCCTCCATACTTATATCCAGAAAAAGTTTGCGCAATTAACGCTTCAGGAATGTAACACAATCCTCTGTATTTATATTGCAAGGTATGTCCGACTTCATGGATTAGCCACTGTTTGTCATTTTCAAGAGCTACTTCTCGTGAAAAATGAACCGTTCTAGCAACTCCTAACCCAAGTTGTTGTCGTTTTCCAAATCTCTTTCCTAGTTGAGCGAGCCATGAATTCTCAATGACCACAACTCGACTTAAATAGCGTTGATCACTTTTCAATTCTGCAAATAATTCAAGTTCCACCGCTGTTAATCTTCTTCTTTTAGGAGATGTGAATTCAAGTACCAACGAAAATAGTTCACCTAAAAAAATCAAGTCAAGTAATGCAACCAAAGTTGACAAGATATACCACGGAATAAACAATAAAACTCTCTTTCTTATTTGCGGGACATTATGAGTGTTTCGGTAATTAAAAACGCGTCCTGTCAGAACGTTTAAAAGATATTTGATTCTTCTAATTATGATCATCTTTTGCTTTTAATAGGTGAATAAATATTCTCCTCTGTGAGTTCTTCCAATAATAATTATTAAATCCGAATGATGGCAATGAAAACGAGAGAGGTTTCTATCTTTATCCGAAATCAATAGCATGGCGAAGGTAAAATCAGCTTTTTTCTGTCAAAATTGTGGACATGAAACCCCAAAATGGTTAGGGAAATGTCCTTCATGTAATGAATGGAACACATTTGTAGAAGAACTTATTCATAAGCAAGTTCCACAAGTAGTCGTGTTTTCAAAATCAGAGCAAAGTGCTAAACCTCAAATTCTTCAGGAAATTAAGAAGCAAGCTCACATTCGAGTTCAACTAGCTGATGAAGAATTAAACCGAGTTCTTGGCGGTGGACTGGTTGCTGGATCACTCGTTTTATTTGGCGGGGAACCTGGAATAGGAAAGTCTACATTACTTCTTCAGATTGCTGTAACAACGAATAATCTAAAAGTTCTTTATGTTTCTGGTGAAGAAAGCGATCAACAAATTAAAATGCGTTCAGAGCGAATTGGAGCGACAAACGATAATTGCTTTATTCTAACAGAAACTAACGTTCAAAACATCTTCAAACAAGCCGAAGAAATACAACCAGAATTACTTGTAATCGATTCAATTCAGACACTTTATTCTTCTCAAATTGAAAGTTCCCCCGGAAGTATTTCACAAGTCCGAGAGAGTACTGCTCAACTGCTTCGATATGCGAAACAGACAAATGTTTCCGTGTTTTTGATTGGACACATCACCAAAGATGGATCAATTGCAGGACCAAAAGTATTAGAGCACATGGTTGATACTGTTCTTCAATTTGAAGGAGATAGAAATCATGTTTATCGCTTGCTTCGATCTATTAAAAACAGATTTGGAAGTACTAATGAGCTTGGAATTTATGAAATGAATGGGACTGGATTGCGACAAGTAAAGAATCCTTCAGAAATTTTAATTACTAGTTCTGATGGGAATTTAAGCGGTGTCTCAATTGCGGCAACTATGGAAGGAATGCGACCTATGCTAATTGAAGTCCAAGCATTAGTTAGCACAGCCGCTTATGGAACCCCACAACGATCTTCCACCGGGTTTGACGCCAAACGACTTAATATGCTTTTAGCGGTTATGGAAAAACGTTGCGGATTTAAGCTAGGTGCAAAAGATGTATTCCTAAACATTGCAGGTGGAATTAAAGTTGATGATCCAGCAATTGATCTTGCAGTCGTTGCCGCTGTACTTTCTTCCAATGTTGACATATCCATTGATAAGAATGTGGCGCTATCTGCTGAAGTTGGTCTTTCTGGTGAAGTTAGACCTGTAAATAGAGTCGATCAGCGCATCCACGAAGCAGAAAAACTGGGTTTCGAAAAAATCATCATCTCCAAATACAACAAAGGTGTCGATCAAAAGAATTTTGGAATTCAGATCATCGCTTGCGGAAAAATAACTGAAGTTGTTAAAGCTTTGTTTGCTTGATCAAGCTTAATATTTGTGATGTTTTTAATATGTAAAAACACTCCATAACTGGAGAAGTTAATTTGAAACGGGAACTAGATTCCACATTTAAATGACGAATAGAACATCAACTATACCACAATGTAGTTTTTATGACTTAAATTAAGCCCTATTCGGTTCTCAATAAATCCCTTTACACGATACTTCAACTTGCGCTTATTGAATGAAATGTCATAGCCAAAATCCCAGTTTATTTGTGAGATCCGCTTTTGCATAACCTTTGGGTGAGTACCCTTGAATCTGTACAACGTGCTGACTCCTTCTAAATAGTTGAATTCGTCAGCATGTTTTACGTGATCATCAACCCAATTATCATCATGCCATAGCTTGTTGAAATCTTCTTGCTTCTTCTGCATCGCTCTAGGGTCTTTTACCCAACCATAGTGGTAGATGTAAGCATTGATTGCTTTAACTTTTAATTTTTGATTTACCCCTTTTCGAAAACCTTGTGCATCCTTATATGAATATATTTCTGGATTATTTCGAATCACTCGAATCTCATTTGGATACCAATTTTCTGCCGCGCCAATGTAATCATACGAACCATAAAAATGTGAGTAATTAAAGAGGAATCCATCGATATTTTTGTTCTCTAGGTGAGCCTCCATTGCTTTTTTAACATCGTCAAGATAACTCTCATGCAATACTTCATCTCCCTGAATATAGAATGCCCAATCACACTCATCAGAAATTGCCTTAAAGGCCTTGTCTGTCTCAATTGCCAATACTTGCCCCCCCTCTCGCAGAGATTCATCCCATTTTGTATGAACAATCTTGATTTTTTCTGGTGCTATACTTTCAATAAGGTCAAGTGTTTCATCTTCAGATTCACCTACAGCCACGATGAACTCATCGCAAAGCGGTAAAACAGATGTTATTGCTTCTACGATCGGGTAATCGTATTTTAATGCATTCTTAATAAATGTAAAACCAGCTACCTTCATCTCAAGTCTCAAAGTTACGAACTCAAATTAATCTTTTTGTAGATAATTCAAGTCAAATTGCACTAAAATGACATCCTTATTGATTTCCGCTTCTTGATCTGGAGATCTCAATGGAAAACTCAAAGTGTTAAATTCAAACGATCCTTTTACAGAAATGTCCTTTCTTTTCAAGATTACAGAAACTGGAAATTCAATCTTCTCTGTATGATCTTGAATCGTCAGTTCACATTTCGCCAAATATTTTCCCAAATCCTTCTCCTCAAAAGAAAGAAATACCAACGGAGAAATAGGATAACTCTTCACATCAAATAACCCTTTCCCTTTTTCCGCTGCAAATTTAAATGTATTCATGTCGAATTTCACGTCAGCATGATCATACAAGCCATCTATTACAACTAATTTACCATTAATGGGATCAACATCTCCGTTCATATTGAGCGTGACTGCATCCATTTCTACATCGACATCAGCACCAAAAATTTTCATTGTACGTTTCATCGATTTCTGATCGAGTGCTCGAGTCCATTTAATCTTGCTTAAATCAGTATTAAGTTGATAATTAGTGATGACAATAACTTTTGGCTTTACTTGGTCAGTTTCTTGCTCATGAGAATTAGAACTGCCGTGGTCATCACCTGTCTCCTGGCAAGAAAACAGAGACATAAAAAGAACAAATACAGCAAATAGGATTGCGTTCAGTTTCATCATTTCTTGATGTTGTAGTTTGATTTAAAATTAGCATTAATAATCTTACTAATTCGCGCCCGAACCTATTTATTCCACCTTTTTCTAGGCTTCCATTCTGATTTTTTGAAAAAATGTGTATTTTAGTTCCTCGAAGAAACAATTTTTCGACAAGTGATCATCCTTGCTGGCTTGCATTTTCTGCCAGAAACCGCTTCAAATTTTATTATATTACATACTGTTGCTGCGCAGCTTAGGCCAATAAGTTGATGCCAGAATTTAAATTGACTACAATGGAAACTAAAGAGAAACTGAGTGAAGTGAAAAACTTCATCAACGGGAAATTTGAACGAAATGGACAAAAATCAATGAATGTTGAAAGTCCACTTGATGGTGCTGTTATTTCTACAATACCACTCTCCACTTATGATGATGTTGACAAGGCTGTTCAAGCTGCAACGGAAGCGTACAAGAGTTGGTCGTCTACCACAATGAAAGAACGTGCCCAAATCTTTTTCCGATATAGGGCTTTGTTAGAAGAACACATACATGAACTTACAGAGTTGGTTGTTCTTGAAAATGGTAAAAACTATGGTGAATCTAAGGCTGAAGTGGAAAAAAGCATGGAATTATGCGAATTTGCAGTGTCATTGCCACAAATTATAAATAACGAGATTCAGGAAGTGAGTTCAGGTGTTGAATGCCGAACAGAACGCAAAGCCATAGGTGTTGTTGCATCTATTGCTCCATTCAACTTTCCAATTATGGTCCCTCACTGGACTATGCCCAATGCATTAATGCTTGGAAATACGATGATTATGAAACCATCAGAACTTGTTCCTTTGAGCGTTGTTAGAATGGCGGAGCTTTTGAAAGAAGCAGGACTTCCAGATGGTGTATTTAATGTCGTAAACGGAGGAAAAGATGTTGTAGAAGCAATCTGCGATCATCCTGGAATTGAGGCTGTCTCATTCGTTGGATCTACTAAGGTTGCAAAAATAGTTTACAAACGATCGACTTCAGCTTTGAAGCGTTGTGTTGCACTCGGTGGTGCTAAAAATCATTTGATTGTGTTGCCAGATGCTCACCTTGAAATGACAGCATCAAATGTTGTTGCCTCTATGTCGGGATGTGCTGGACAACGTTGCATGGCTGCTTCGGTTATGGTTGGCGTTGATAAGGTTCAACACATTATTGATAAAATGGTTGAAGAAGCGAAAACGATTGTTCCAGGTGAAAACCTTGGGTCGGTCATAAGCGCCGCTGCGAAGGAAAGAATTGAAAACTATATCACTCAAGCGGAAAAAGATGGTGCTAAAATTCTAATTGATGGTCGAAATGCAACTGTCCCTGGAAAAGAAGGAGGTTACTACGTTGGACCGACAATCATCGATCACGTTACACCTGAAATGAGCGTGGCATCAGAAGAAATTTTCGGACCTGTTATTTCAATTATCCGAGCAAAAGACTTGGATGAAGCAATTGATATCGAAAACAGTTCTAACTACGGAAATGCAGCTGCAGTCTTCACACAAAGTGGTGGATTAGCAAAACAAGTTATGGAACGTGCAAGCGCAGGAATGATCGGTGTAAATATCGGTGTTCCTGTTCCTAGAGAACCTTTCTCTTTTGGAGGATGGAATGAATCTAAATTTGGTGTTAGCGATATTACTGGAAGAAGTTCAATCGAATTTTGGACGCAAAACAAGAAGACAACAATCAAGTGGAATCCAGATGCCAAAACTAACTGGATGAGCTAATTAATCTAAAGAAAACAATAAAAGCATACGAATACTATGGGTGAATCAGGCTCTAAATCAAGGGAAATTGTCCAAAACAACCTTGATTACACATTATTTTCATGGTCGAAACAAGCAGGTCTAAATCCAATTCATGCGGAGCGTGCGGAGGGTGTCTATATTTATCCTGCAAATGGTGGGCGAATTATTGACTTTTCATCGCAATTGATGAATGTCAATATTGGTCACGGAAATCAACGAATTACAAAGGCAGTTTCTGAGCAAATGGAAAAACTATCCTTTGTCTACCCAGGAATGGCAACCGAAATTCGTGGGAAATTGGGGAAAAAACTCGCCGAGTTGACTCCTGGAAATTTGACAAAAGCGTTCTTTACCGTTTCTGGCGCTGAAGGGGTTGAGAACTCAATCAAGTTGGCTAGAATGTACACGGGTCGACATAAAATCATTTCTCATTACCGAGCTTATCACGGCGCGACGTACGGTGCACTATCCGTTGGTGGGGATCCTCGCAGATTTCCGATGGATGCACAAGCCGTTCCAAATTTTGTACATGTCGAAAACCCTTATGCATATCGTTGCCCTTGGGGAACTGGATCATTGGAAGAATGCGGAGAAATGGCCTTGGCGCATCTTGAGCGCGTGATTAAATTTGAAAACCCTGACAGTGTTGCTGCAATTTTATTTGAAGGTGAATCTGGATCTTCAGGGTGCATAAAATATCCACCCAATTATTGGAAAAAACTTCGAATTTTAGCTGATAAATATGGAATTCTTCTCATTGACGATGAAGTGATGAGCGGTTTTGGAAGAACGGGTAAAATGTTTGGTATCGATCATCATGATACTACTCCTGACATCATGGTATTAGCAAAAGGACTGACATCAGCGTACATCCCTTTTGGAGCCATGATGGTCACCGATAAAATTGCCAATCATTTCAACGATATTCCAATGGTACTCGGTTTAACTTGTGCTGCTCATCCAGTTGCTTGTGCTGCTGCGTTGGAAAATATCAAAGTAATCGAGGATGAAAACCTTGTTAATAATGCCGCCAAAATGGGTAAATATATGGAGCAAGAGGTAGCCAAGTTGATGGGAAAGCATCCTTCAATTGGAGATTTTAGAAATACAGGATTACTTGGCTGCATCGAATTGGTTAAGGATCGAAAAACGAAAGAACCTGTAACTCCATGGAATGCTTCCGGTGACGAGATTAAACCAACATTGAGAATGGCTGCTAAAATGAAAGAACTTGGTCTGTTTACGTTCGTTCGTTGGAACTGGATTTTTATTGCTCCACCTTTGATTATTACAAAAGAGGAAATTGACGAAGGGTTAAAAATCATCTCGCAAGTCATTGATATTGCGGATGAATACTATACTGGAGAATGAAAGAAGAGGAGATTGTTGAACTAATGGAAGTCCTGTCTGAATCGCCACTTTATAGTGATGATTTAGCTCCTGTACCCAAGAATAAAAGAACTTGGACGAAGTGGAGTTTGGCGGCGCTTTGGGTTGGAATGGCAGTTTGTATTCCTACTTACTTGCTCGCATCCTATATGATGAAAGAAGGAATGGGCTGGCTTGAATCTCTAATTATTATTGGGGTAGCGAATCTCATTATAACGATTCCGATGGTTTTGAACGGTCATGCTGGTGTAAAGTATGGAGTACCTTTTCCCGTTTTAGGAAGATCTTCCTTTGGAACAAAAGGCGTTCATTTGGCTTCGGTTACAAGAGGAATTGTTGCGTGCGGTTGGTTCGGAATTCAAACATGGATTGGCGGAATGGCAATCTACGAAATCATTTATGCTTTTAGTGATGGAGCTACACCAATGGATCTCAACTGGCTTATGTTTACTTGCTTTGGTGTATTCTGGTTTATGAATATGTACTTCATCTGGAAAGGAACAGATAGTATTAAATGGCTGGAAGAATATTCCGCTCCAATTTTAATCTTGATGGGTGTTGTTCTTATTGGTTGGGGAACGTATAGTGCAGGTGGATTTGGCGTTGTGCTTGATCAAAGTGTCCAGTTACAAAAAGCTACACTTGAGGTCATTGACAATGACGAAAACTATCAGATTCATATCAACGCAATCAAGGATAAGGGTGGTAAGGTCAAAGCAACGCATTATGTCCTTCAGACTACAAGCCCTAATGGTGATGAGACAGTTTCTGAGATTGAAATGCCTACAAATGGCAACTTTTCTATCTCAAAGTCTTCTGCAGAAAATGGCGTTAGAAGTGTTCAATTAGTTGACAAATCAGGAAAAGTTCAACAAAAATCAAGCTGGACAACAATCGACTTTAGCCCCCCCCCCCCTGAGCCTACCAATAAACTTTGGCAATACGTCAAATGGCTAACGGTAATGCTCGGATTCTGGGCAACGATGTCCTTAAGTATTTCAGATATCACTCGATTCTCACCAACACAAAAAGCACAAAAACAAGGCCAGTTTATTGGCCTGCCAGGAACGATGATGCTCTATTCATTTGTCGCAATCTTCGTAACCTGTGCTTCCGTATTAATTTTTAGTGATGTATTAATTGCGACTGATGCTCCCTGGGACCCAACTGCACTTTTGGGTAAATTCGATAGTCCTTGGGTTGTGATTATTGCTCAGATATTTATGATTATTGCGACATTAAGCACCAATATTGCTGCCAACGTAATTGCGCCATCAAATGCTTTCTCAAACTTATATCCTAAGAAAATAAGCTTCAAGATGGGAGGCACAATCACTGGTATTCTCGGAATTTTAATCTGTCCGTGGTGGTTGATGAATGATATCGCGGGTATTCTAATTCTTGTCAGTGGTTTCCTAGGGCCTGTTCTTGCAATAATGCTTTGTGACTACTTTTTCATTCGTAGAAAACGCCTAAAACTTGCAGAATTATACAAACCTAATGGAGAATATAGTTACACCAGTGGATTTAACATGAGCGCAATGATCAGTCTACTCGTCGGAATTGGTAGTGCCTTGGTCTGGCATTTAGTCCCTTCGTTGACTTATCTTTCAGATTTAGCATGGTTTACAGGCTTTTTCATCTCATTCATTGTATATTATGTGCTTATGCAGAAACACATCGAACCAAAAACTCTAACACAACACTGATATGTCTGTACTCATTAAAAACGGTCGAGTTGTTACCGCTGCGGAAGATTTCATTGCTGACATCTATGTAGAAGGAGAGGAAATTATCGCTATTGGCAAGAATCTCAACTACTCTGCTGACAAGATTATTGACGCAACAGGAAAATTAATTTTTCCCGGTGGAATTGACCCTCACGTGCATCTCGATATGCCGTTTATGGGAACTTATTCAAGTGATGATTACGAAACAGGAACTCGTGCAGCACTTCACGGAGGAACGACATCAGTAATTGAATTTATTCTTCAAACACAGGGAGATACATTACATAATGCGCTGAAAGAATGGCAAGACAAATCACTTCACAAAGCTGTTGGAGATTTCTCCTATCACATGGCTGTAACTGATTTCAATGATGACGTTGCTAAGGAAGTTGTTCAAATGATCGAGGAGGAAGGAATCACTTCATTCAAGACGTTTATGGCGTACAAAGGTGCACTTATGATCGACGATGGTCAGATGGTGCAATTAATGAAGGTTGTCAAGGAATATGGTGGTTTAGTAACTGTTCATGCAACAAATGGTGACATGATCGATTCTTTAATCAGCAAGAATTTATCGGAAGGAAACACAAAACCGATCTACCATTATTTATCGCAGCCAGAAGTAACTGAGGCGGAAGCATCTGCACGTTTTATTGATATGCTCCATTACACGGGGTGTCCAGGATACATCGTTCACCTGACGTGCGAAGGAGCGCTCAATGCAGTTCGAAAAGCAACAATGCGGAATCAAAAAGTATTTGTGGAAACGTGTTCTCAGTACTTAATGATCGATGCATCTCTCTATGAACGAGAAGATGGTGCAAAATGGGTAATGAGTCCACCACTTCGTGAAAAGAAAGATCAAGAAGTTCTTTGGTCTGGAATAAATCAAGGTCTTGTGCAGGTCATTGGCACTGATCATTGTCCGTTTACCTTGGAACAAAAAGCAATGGGAAAAGACAATTTTGCTAAAATTCCAAACGGTCATCCCGCAATTGAACATCGAATGGAGTTCATGTATTCCGAAGGAGTTAAACAAGGTAAAATAACATTGAATAAATTTGTTGAAGTGACTTCAACCAATGCAGCTAAAATCTTTGGGATGTACCCTCGAAAAGGGACAATAGCGATTGGATCAGATGCAGATTTAGTGATTTTCGATCCTAATAAAGAGCATACAATCTCTGTCGATACACACCACATGAATTGTGATTACTCTGGTTACGAAGGTTGGGAAGTGACAGGTAAAACGGAAACGGTTTTGTTGAGAGGCATGATTGCAATTGAGAATGAAGAATGCTTATTGAAGGCAGGAGATGGGAAGTTTATTAAACGGGGGAAAAGCTCAATGGTAATATAGAACGCTGATGATGCAGATCTATATGATGAAATATGATTTGAAGAGATAAGGGAGGAGAAAAATGGATAACTACAAACATTCGGAGATGACCGAACAGGTGATTAAGGGTTTTTACAAGGCCTACAATGAGTTGGGATTTGGTTTTTTGGAGAAGGTTTATGAAAATGCATTGTGCATAGAGCTATATAATATAGGGCTGGATATAGAAAAACAACGTCCGATCACCGCTTATTTTGAAGGAAGAGAGGTAGGTAAATACTTCGCAGATGTCGTAGTTAATGATGTCCTGATTCTTGAATTGAAAGCAGCGAAAACATTATGTAAAGAACACGAATACCAACTAATTAACTATCTAAAAGCAACGGAAATTGAAGTAGGTCTTTTACTCAACTTCGGAGAGGATCCTCAAATAAAACGAAAAGTCTTCTCCAACGGAGACGCAATACATACTAATAAAAACATGGCACTTTGATCACCTTAAATCATAAAAATCAGCGTGCCCACAAACATTAAAATATGGCAAGAATAGTAAAATCAGGATTAATACAAATGAGTCTTCCAATGACGGAAGGTGAAGGAACAATACAAGAAATTTGTAGCGCAATGTATGACAAGCATATCCCCTACATAGAGGAAGCGGGAAAAAAAGGCGTACAAATACTCTGTCTTCAAGAGATTTTTAACACCCCTTATTTCTGTCCTGGACAAGATAATAAATGGTATGAATCAGCGGAAGCGGTCCCTGGTCCAACAACCGAAAAACTGCAAGTGATTGCCAAGAAATACGACATGGTTATCATTGCTTCACTTTATGAACGAGAACAGGCGGGTGTATTATATAACACTGCTGCTGTAATCGATGCAGACGGAACATATTTAGGCAAATACCGAAAGAATCATATTCCACATACAAATGGGTTTTGGGAGAAGTACTTCTTCAAGCCGGGGAATTTAGGATATCCAGTTTTTCAAACGAAATATGCGAAAATAGGTGTGTATATTTGCTACGATCGCCACTTCCCCGATGGAGCTCGTGCTCTTGGGTTAAATGGGGCTGAAATCGTTTACAACCCATCGGCGACCGTTGCTGGACTAAGTGAATACCTTTGGAAATTAGAACAACCTGCACACGCAGCAGCAAATGGGTATTTCATGGGCTGTATCAATCGTGTTGGGGAAGAAAAACCATGGAATCTAGGGAAGTTTTACGGACAATCGTACTTCGTAGATCCGCGTGGACAAATCTTTGCTGAAGCATCGCGTGATAATGACGAGTTACTCATTGCTGAATTTGATTTAGACCTCATCGAGGAAGTGCGATCAACTTGGCAATTCTTTAGAGATCGTCGTCCAGAAACTTATGGTGATCTTACAAAACTATAATTGATAAATATTAATTGACGCGTGATTGAATAATTACAAATCACCATAAAATCGAACGAATGGCAGAATACAAACAACCTGCAAACGAGCAGGAATTCAAGGAGAATTTTAAACAGAAAAAACCCTTGATGAACGATACACAAGCGCATTACGAAAGCTCTCGGTGCTTGTTTTGTTACGACGCACCTTGCATGAACGCATGTCCAGCTGATATAGATATTCCGCTCTTTATCAAACAAATTAATACTGGAAATAAAGAAGGAGCAGCGAAAACAATCTACGACTCAAACTGGATGGGGAATGCCTGCGGAACGATATGTCCAACTGGTGTTTTGTGCGAAGGTGCATGCGTTTACAACAACCAAGATGTTGCACCGCTACTTATTGGTCGACTGCAAAACTACGCAACAATGTCTGTTATTGAATCTGGGAAACAACTGTACTCTCCTGGTGAAGATAACGGTGAAAAAGTAGCCATTATAGGTGCCGGCCCTGCAGGAATTTCTTGTGCATGTGAGCTTAGAACATTGGGTTATTCGGTGGACATCTATGAAGCAAAATCACAACCGTCAGGATTGACAGTTCATGGTATTGCACCCTACAAAATCTCAAACGAAGAGGTGATTGCAGAAATGAATTATCTCCAGAATCAATTAGGATATAATATTATTTACAACCATACTATTTCAACCAAAGAACAACTCACAGAGTTAGAGAGCAACTACTCTGCGATCTTTATTGGTGTTGGACTCGGTGCAACCGCATCATTGAATATGACAGGTGAAAACTTAAATGGGGTACATGGCGCTGTTGAATTTATCGAAGAACTTAGAAAAAATCATTCTGACGTAAAAATCGCTCAAAAAGTAGTCGTAATCGGCGGTGGAAACACAGCAATGGATGCTGCATCAGGTTCTGCTCGATTGGGAGCTGATGAAGTAACGCTTGCCTACCGACGAGGAAAAGATAGCATGGGCGCATACGGTTTTGAATATGATTTAGCTGTAAGCGCTGGGGTGAAAGGATTATTCAACGCTTCTCCACTAGAAATCATCGGAAACGGAAGTGTTGAAGGTGTTCGATTTGTTAAAACTGAATCCGTAAACGGAAAGCTCACAATCATTGAAGGTTCTGAATTTACAGTCAATTGTGACATGGTTATTAAAGCAACTGGACAAGCTAAACAAGGCTCTCTTCTTAGCATGATTGATAATTTATCTTTGGATGAAAAGACGAGAATAATTGTGAATGCGGACACAAATCAAACTACTAATCCAAAGTATTTTGCTGGTGGCGATGCTATTAATGGAGGTGCCGAAGTTGTAAATGGTGCCTACGACGGCAAACTTGCTGCAAATGGAATTCACCAATGGATCACACAAAACTAAAGAGATGAATAAGAAAGATAAAATCGATTTATCCGTAAATTTTGCGGGAATTAAAGCTCCAAATCCTTTTTGGTTAGCATCTGCCCCACCCACTAACTCTGGTTACCAAATAATGAAAGCTTTCGATGCTGGATGGGGTGGCGCTGTTTGGAAGACCTTGGGAATGCCAACAATTAATGTGTCAAGCCGATATGGATCAACCAACTATCGCGATACACGAATGGCTGGGTTTAGCAACATTGAATTGATTAGTGATCGTCCGTTGGAAGACAATTTACGTGAAATGGCTGAAGTGAAAAGACACTTTCCTGATCATGCTGTAATTGCATCATTGATGGTGGATACCCGCAAAGAATGGGAAGATATCATCAAGCAAGTTGAAGATGCTGGAGCGGATGGAATTGAACTCAATTTTGGTTGTCCACATGGAATGTGTGAACGCGGAATGGGGTCAGCCGTTGGACAAGAGCCTGAGGTATTAAAGACGATTGTTGAATGGGTTATGGAAGCGGCGAACATTCCAGTCATTACAAAATTATCGCCAAACATTTCACATATTACTGATCCAGGATTGGCAGCTGTTCAAGGAAACACAGATGCAATTTCATTAATCAATACCGTGAAAAGCATTGTTGGTATTGACCTAGACAGTTATGCGCCATATCCTGTTGTTGACGGAAAAGGAACAAATGGAGGTTATTGCGGTCCTGCAGTGAAACCTATTGCCTTGCACATGCTGAAAGATTTGATGCAACATCCGGAAATTAAGAGTACTCCTATGAGTGGAATTGGTGGAATTGAAACTTGGCGTGATGTTGTTGAGTTCATTCTTCTCGGAGCGACTTCGGTTCAAGTTTGTACTGCTGTTATGCATTATGGCTTTGGAATTGTGCGTGAACTCGAAGCTGGCTTAATTAATTTCATGGAGAACAAAGGATATACTACCATCTATGATTTCGCTGGAAAAGCACTGCCAAATGTGACAGAATGGAAGCATTTAAACTTGAAAAGTGAGGTGAAAGCAAAAATTAACGAGGATAAATGCATCGGATGTGATTTGTGCTATATCGCATGTGATGATGGTGCACACCAAGCGATTGCTCTGCCAACAGATGGTGGAAGAATTCCTACGATAATTGAAAAAAACTGCGTTGGATGTAATTTGTGTTCGCTTGTTTGTCCCGTTGAAGATTGTATCACAATGGAGAAGTTCGACGACGGTAAAGAGCACGAAACATGGCATGAACTTACTGAATCTAATCGAATTCCAGATACTTGGAATGATGATCGGGCAGGAGGAAAGGGACATTATGTTCCAGAGCCTTTAGAAGCTTTAGCAACAAAAAGAAAAGATAAATCAGGAATGAGAAATTAGGGTATGGATGAGTTTATGCGGATTGCAATTGATGAAGCTAAAAAAGGACTTTCCGAAGGAGGAATTCCAATCGGGTCTGCTTTAGTTAAGGATGGAAAACTGGTTGCTCGTGGAAGGAATAAACGTGTTCAAGAGCAAAACCCAATTCTACATGGAGAAATGGATTGTATGAATAACGCCGGTCGAATTGGTTCCTATCGCAATACTGTGATGTACTCTACATTGATGCCTTGCTATATGTGTGCAGGAACAATCGTTCAGTTCAAGATTCCTAAGGTAGTTGTAGGCGAATCAAAAACTTTTCCCGGCGCAAAAGAGTTTATGGAGAGCCACGGTGTCGAAGTGATCGACCTAAACAACTCTGAGTGCATCGAGATGATGGAGAGTTTCATTCAAGAAAAACCAGAATTGTGGAATGAAGACATTGGTGAATAATCACTCTCTGGATTTTATGAAAAAATATACTCGTGGTGTTTTACTGACGGGAAGATTTTTCTGGACAAAGAGTCTTATGTACTCTTGTATTCTAATATTATTATCGTCTTGCGGATCTATAAATGACTCTCAATTGGAAGGTGATGCAACAAACGAAAACTGGATTTTGAATGGAGAGAAGTCTGTGACTTATGAAGATGATTATGGAAGTCACTATACAATTACAGCAACAAATTGGATTCAAGATTCACAGAACACATACAACATTATCCTTTGGAATTTTGATGATAATTACCTTCTCGCACAAAATGACACCTCTAATATTGATGAAAAAGGATTGTACACCCGTATTGACTTTATGAAATTTGAAGGAATGGAGTTATATACGTGGGGGTATTGCCTCACTGAATACGCTGCTGAATTAATTGATGGTTTGCTGTTGCTTACAAGTCCAGATCGAGAACATCCAAAAACAGGTTGTAATGGATTCCCTTTTTCTCGAATGATGCGTGTATATTAATCTTGATTCAAAATAAAGGCACCAACTTAAACCCAATTCTAACAATTTGTATTTCGTAAGATTAAGTTGATTTTATGAAAATCACTTTAAAATGAACCCTAAATTGATTTCATGTGATGCGTTTGTAACAACAGATAATTTACTTATTACTCTTTCATAAGAGTAGCCTATACGATATTTCCCCTTAACATCCCATCCAAGCATCGCGATCAACGCATCACCTTTTCGATAACTTGCACCGATCCAATACTTGTCCTTTAAGGTTGCCAACAAATTAATATCAAAGGTGCTAAATATAAAATCCGACCGAAATATGAATTGCGGTTTTAACTCAACTTTTTTTCCAAGCATTAACTTATAGTGCCCGATTACACTGAATTCACGAGAAGGGTGTATAAAAATCGAATCTTTGATATTAATAAAAAGACCATCCGTTAACTGAGTTACTCCAATTCCAAGCATCAGATGTTCCGCAGCGTAGGCCATTCCAAAATTCAAATTCAACTCGGTCGTTCTGCCTGTTGACAATACCGGATCCGGAGTTATTGTCGGCGGAATTAATTCGGTTAAAAGTTTTGTTGTCTTCAATATTGGTGCAATTCCAATTGATAACGATTTATCTACTCCAAATTTCACTTTATAATTATAGTTAAGGCTTAATGTATTGATCTGTGAAAAACCAATTTTTAGATTCTCAAAATTCGCACCAACTCCATGGTTATCACCTAATCTAGTATTAAAATTTACAAGTACTGCTTTCGGAGCTCCATTAAAACCAACCCACTGATTTCTATACATTAATGATCCGGTCATTTTATACTCAAGAGCAGTAGTTGCAGGATTGACATGAGAATAATTATTCCAAAACGAAGCTGAAAGGGCGCTCTGCTGTGCATTCAAAAAAGTGCTTGTGATAAGAAGGAAAAAGGTTAGAGCTGTTTTCATATTAGTAAGAACAGGTATTGATGGTAGAAAGTTACACTAGTTTAAAATAACCTCACCTTTTTCGTTAAAGAATGCAAACCGCTAACACGTCTTTAATGAATTTGATTAGTTTTAGTCCTCAAGCCATTTACCATGAAAAAGTTTTATAGTCTTCCTGGACTTATACTGTCCGCCATTTTTTTAATCGTTGCATTCATGTTTATCAACAAGTCGGTTGAACATTCGCACGAATTTAAAGTAGAGAAAAACAAGATTTCTGAGATCTTGAATTTTAAGGATCGATTGCTTTCTTTTCGAGATTGGGTATTTAGTGAAGAAGCATGGCAAGAGAAAAAAGTGAAATACGATGCCGTTCTCGCAAAGTCGGAAGAGCACTACAACAAAGCCGTAAGCAATGGACATTATTTACTCTTTGCTTGTCTAGGATTTTTTGCACTGATGCTTATTCTCTATGCTCGAAAAAGAATCTACTTTGGGATAACGCTTGGACTTGCCGTTATTGGTATTGCTTTATTAGGACAGGGAATTACGAATCCTATTTTGGAAATGGGTGCTTTTGAAGACGACATGACTTTTAAAGTTTACCTCAAACCGAAAGACATTCCATACTATATGGAAGCCATTGAAAAAATAGAGGAGGCAAGTGAACTCTCTGAATACATTGAGATTATACCCTTTTTTGGTGAATCGCTTGCAGAAGGAACAAAATCTGGTATTAATAGTATTGGTGAGTTTATGTTGGAGAATGCTAATGAACCCTTTGGGACAGATGTCGTTTTCAAAGGACGAACGTATTTCTATTATCAGAACAAGGGAATTATGGATGTTATTAAACTTCTTTGGATTGACAATAAACCTGTAGCTATTGCCATTGGAACGTTTAGTGTGATTGTTCCACTAACCAAACTGATTTTCTCTTTGTTCATTCTTCTATTTCCTATTACACGGGCAAAACGACTGAGAAAAGTGCTCAGTTATATTGCAAAATGGAGTATGGCGGATGTTTTTGTCATTGGTGCATTCCTCGCCTATCTGAGCTTTTCAAATATGAGTCCAGGCGTTCAAATGGATGCAAAGGCGCTCTTTGGGTTGTATTTCTTTGGGGGGTATGTGATTATCTCAATCATTATGGGAATGATGTTAGACTTAAGCATAAAGGAAAAGGTTAAAATTATGGAGGCTGATGCGAACTCGGAAGTGATGCTGGGAAAATTATTGGATGATTAGGGTTCATAAGAATCAAAAGTTAGCCACAAAGGCAAGAGGCTTTCCTGCGGTAAGGCCAGCCTTTATGTTGAACCGGACATCTACTTTTGGTGCTATACCCGCATTTTTTCATTTTGATGGATTACAGGAAACGATCGATAGACACCCCAACTTTGTCGCACTACAAGAATGATTACTGAAACAAGCATCGCTATTCTATCTGGAATTTTTTAGGTGCGGGTTTTCAAGTATAAATAATTCTTGAAGTTGAGCAACCTTTATGGAATGGGTTAATTCCATTTCTACACTAGCAACAGGAAAGCTTAACCGCAAAACAATTAAGAGGGGCAAAACTCGTCTAATCCAACTAGAAAGCGATTTGGCATCGTCTCTCTAGTTGCTCTTTAAGACCTCACTAATTTCATAAACAATCTGTTCACATTGGGCAATAGAAAATAAAATTCATTGGGGTTTTAGATGTTGGGCTTAATAAAGGTGCATCAAGAAAAAAAATCAAAATGTCAACCAAAATTATTATCTCCTTTTGAATAGATCACTCAACCTATTGAAAAATCAAAAGACTGAAAAGCAAGGAGTTGAAGAAAAGAGACTGAAAACGGGTCGAAATGAGGAACACCTCCTTAAAATTCTAGGGATAAAAGTAAGCGTTTGCCCTGCCTCTAGTCGTGCTAAACTTGTTAAATAGAAAAATACCAGTATATTTGCACCACATTCATGATGGATTTTAACGAATGAGGGGACATTAAGTCCCCTCTTTTTGTAACTGATGATTAGTAAAAAGAAAGTATTAGCGCTCATTGATGAGAGAATTCAAGAACTCGATAACGGACTTTTCGTTGTTGAATTGAACATCTCACCAGCCAACGTAATTCAGGTTGAGATTGATAAATACGAGGGGAATGTATCAGTTGATGATTGTATTCGTGTTTCAAGAAATGTTGAACATAATCTCGATCGTGAAGAACAGGATTTCGAGTTGACTGTAACATCAGCTGGGTTGGATCGAGGACTACGCGTTTTTCCTCAGTACAAAAAGAACATTGGGCGTGATGTTAAAGTTAAACTGATTGAAGGTTCAGGGAAAATTGAAGGAATAATGATTGCTGCCACGGAGGAAAGTATTACAATACAGACAACCAGAAAAGAGCGTATCGAAGGAAAAAAAAAGAAAGAAACTATTGTGGAAGATCATGTCATCCCAATGGAAAGTATAAGAACGACAAAGGTTGTGCTATCTTTTAAGTGAAAGCACCTTTGAATTATTAAGTGAACAATAAACAATTAGAAAAATGGACAGTTTAGAATTGATCGAATCGTTTTCGGAGTTCAAGGAACTGAAGAACATTGATAAGCAAACAATGCAGCACGTTCTTGAGGATGTGTTTCGTGCGATGCTTAAAAAGAAGTTCAACACAGACGAACATATTGATGTAATTGTTAATATTGATAAAGGCGATGTGCAAATCTTTCTCAATAAGGAAATCGTTGATAACGGTGAGGTGGAAGACATAAACACAGAAATTGCCTACGATGACGCAATTAAGATCGAACCTGATTTTGAAATTGGGGAAGAAGTAACGGAAGAATTTAAATTTAACGATTTTGGTCGTCGAAACATTCTCTCACTTCGCCAAAACTTGATTTCAAGAATAATGGAACTTGAGAAAGATCACCTTTATAAATTGTACAAAGAGCGTATTGGTGATATTATCACAGGTGAGGTTTACCAAGTTTGGAAGAAAGAAATTATGGTTCTTGATGACGAAGGCAACGAATTATTGCTTCCTAAGTCTGAACAAATTCCATCTGATTATTTCAAAAAGGGTGAATCAATTAGAGCCGTTGTTGCTAAGGTTGATATGCGCAACAGTAGTCCGGTAATTATTCTTTCACGTACAGCGGGTGAATTCCTAGAGCGTTTGTTTGAATTGGAAGTGCCAGAAGTATTTGATGGCCTGATTACAATTAAACGAATTGTTCGTGAGCCTGGTGAGCGTGCTAAAGTAGCTGTTGAATCATACGATGATCGTGTAGATCCAGTTGGAGCATGTGTTGGTATGAAAGGTTCTCGAATCCACGGAATTGTTCGTGAGTTGAGAAACGAAAATATTGATGTAATCAACTATACGAGCAACCCGCAACTATTTATACAACGGGCACTTTCTCCAGCTAAAATTTCATCTATTGAAATTGACGAGGAGGCTGGGCGAGCGAAAGTATTCTTAAAGCCAGATCAAGTATCACTTGCAATTGGGAAAGGAGGACACAACATTAAGTTGGGTGGACGATTAACGGGATATGAATTAGATGTTTACCGCGAAGGTGAAGTTGACATAGAAGATGTTGATTTGGAGGAGTTTGCAGATGAAATTGATTCATGGATTATCGATGAATTGAAAGCAATTGGCTGCGATACAGCAAAGTCAGTGTTAGAAATTTCAGTGGCTGATCTTGAAAAAAGAACAGACCTAGAAGAGGAAACCATCAAGGAATTGTTTAAAATACTAAATTCCGAGTTCGAGTAAATCGACTCAAATTAGTATATTTAGATAGCTAAAAGTAAAAATAACCGAGAGGGACGCACAAAGCGATTATGGCGAAACCAGTAAGATTAGGAAAAGCAGCAGGAGAATTTAACGTTGGTATATCAACCATCGTAGAATTCCTGGAAACCAATGGAGTAAATATTGATCCGTCACCAAACCTTAAGTTGACGCAGGATCAATATGAAATGTTGAGCACAGAGTTTGCAGCAGATCATGACCTAAAAGAGAAAACCAAACAAAAACCGGTTGCTCGTGAAAAAAGGGAAACGATCTCACTTAGAGATAAGGATAAACCCGAGGAAGTGGAGGTTGAGGAGGAAGTTGAAATAATTGTTGAGGAAGTTGTGACTCCACCGATTATTGAAGAAAAGGTTGAAGAAATAGTTGAACAGGTAAGTGAGAATCCTGTTGAGGAAGTGAAAAAGGTTGAAGAGGTTGTTGAAAAGATTAAGGAGGTGCTTGATGAACCAGAAAAGAGTGAAGGGGGCGTTAAAGTTCTTGGTAAAATCGACTTGAGTTCTATCAATTCAAAAACTCGACCAGATAAGAAGTCAAAAGGAAAAAAGGAACAGTCAAAAGAAGAAATTAAAACGGTTAAGACGGAAGTAAAACCCGAACAAAAGAAAGAGGAGGTTAAAACGTCAGAAGAAGTGGTGGTTAAACCAAAAGAAACCGAGACGATTAGAGTTCAACGAGCCAAGTTAGCCGGACCTAATGTTGTTGGGAAAATTGTGCTTCCTGTTGAAAAACCAAGAACTTCTGGAGCGGATCGTAAGAAAAGAAAACGCGTTCGTAAAATTGACCCTGCAAAGCAAATACCTGGAACAAATCCTAATGCTGGAAATGGAAGAGGCGCTCGAGGAAATAATAACGCAAATAACAGTGGGAATAAAGGAGGAAAGAGGGGCCGAGTAGAAAAACCTGAAATTACTGAGGCAGATATTCAAAAGGAAATTAAAGAAACACTTGCTCGCCTATCTAATAAAGGGGGGAAATCGAAAGCGTCCAAAAACCGCCGCTCGAAAAGAGAAAATGTTGCCTTGCGTCGTGAAGCAGAAGAAATCGCTGCAGCATACGAGGATAAAATATTGAAACTTACCGAGTTTGTTACTGTTTCGGAGTTGGGAACAATGATGAATGTTGGTTCAACAGAGATTATTTCAGCTTGTATGACATTGGGGATTTTTGCATCAATCAACCAAAGGCTAGATGCAGAAACAATTCAAATCATCGTTGAAGAATTTGGCTACGAAACAGAATTTGTAAGTGCGGAAGTACAAGAATCAATTCCAATTATAGAAGATAAAGAAGAAGACTTATTACCAAGAGCTGCCATTGTTACAGTAATGGGACATGTTGATCATGGTAAAACATCGCTTCTGGATAGAATTAGAAATGCTAATGTAACTGAAGGTGAAGCTGGAGGAATAACGCAGCATATTGGTGCGTACAACGTGGAGTTGAAAGATGGTCGAAAGATGACTTTTCTTGATACTCCTGGTCATGAGGCCTTTACTGCAATGCGTGCTCGGGGAGCACAAGTCACGGATATTGCAATCATTATCGTTGCTGCGGATGATGACGTCATGCCACAAACGAAAGAGGCAATCTCTCACGCACAAGCCGCTGGAGTTCCAATGATTTTTGCAATCAATAAGATTGATAAGCCGGGAGCAAGCGCAGATAAAATTAAAGAGCAACTTTCGGCAATGAATATTCTTGTTGAAGATTGGGGGGGGAAATATCAATGCCAAGAAATTTCAGCAAAGAAAAATTTAAATATTGACCTTCTTTTGGATAAGGTGCTTTTAGAAGCAGAAATGCTTGACTTAAAGGCAAATCCAAATAAAAATGCACTTGGAACGGTAATTGAATCTTCTCTGGATAAAGGAAAGGGTTATGTTACAAACATGCTTGTTGAATCTGGAACAATGCGGATCGGTGATGTTATTTTGGTTGGCCGATACAGCGGTAAAGTTCGTGCGATGCATGACGAACATGGTAACTCTGTAAAAGAAGTCTTACCATCAATGCCAGTATCAATTCTTGGAATTAATGGAGCACCATCTGCAGGAGATAAATTTTATGTGCTGGAAGATGAGCGTGAAGCGAAAGATATTGCCGTGAAACGTGAGCAACTTTATCGTGAGCAAGGACTTCGTACAACGAAGCACATTACACTTGATGAAATCGGTCGTCGTTTGGCTATTGGTGATTTCAAGGAATTGAATATCATCGTGAAGGGCGATGTTGATGGGTCTATTGAGGCACTTTCTGATTCGTTATTGAATCTTTCAACGGAAGAAATCCAAGTGAATATTATTCACAAAGGAGTTGGGGCAATTTCTGAAGCAGATGTCAACTTAGCATCAGCATCGGATGCTGTTATTATTGGTTTCCAAGTTCGACCAACATTGGGCGCACGACGTCTTTCTGATGAAGAACAAATTGATATCCGACTTTACTCTATTATCTATAAGGCAATTGATGAGATTAAGGATGCAATGGAAGGAATGCTTTCTCCAGATATTGAAGAAAAAATACTTGGTTCAGCCGAAATCCGTGAAGTGTTTAACATCACTAAGGTAGGAACAATTGCAGGTTGTTTCGTACTCAGCGGAACGATCAAACGTTCTTCTAAAATTCGCCTAATTCGTGATGGAGTTGTTGTTCACACTGGTACATTAGGTTCATTGAAACGATTCAAAGACGATGTGAAAGAGGTGAAAAACAACTACGAATGTGGATTGAACATTGAAAAATTCAACGATATGCAGGTGAATGATGTCATCGAAGCATACGAGGAAGTTGAAGTCGCTCGTAAACTCAAGAAAAAATAGATTTAACATCTTTTATGGTTGATTCAAAAGGCTTTTAGTGAAATAGTCGGGTCTTTCGTTCATAATAAGTAACTTTGTATACAATTTAATATTTGTAAAGATGATTTTAGCTTTTGGTGCTTGGCAAGTAATCGCCATTTTAGTCGTAGCGTTATTGTTGTTCGGAGGAAAGAAAATTCCTGAACTCATGAAAGGCCTTGGAAAGGGTATGAAAGAGTTTAAGAATGCTTCAAAGCCAGAAGAAGGCAATACAACGCCTGATACAGAAGAAAAAAAATAAGCATGCGCACTCTTCGCAGCTATGCTGAAGTAAAGAAAGTTCTTGCTTCTGGAAATTCGGTAGTCCAAATCCTCGATGGATACTTGGCACAAATCGAAGCCAACAAAAACTTGAATGCATTTCTCGAAGTTTTTGAAACCTCTGCTCGGAAACAAGCTGAACAGATTGATCTAAAACTAAAAACTGGAACAGCAGGAAAGCTTGCGGGAATGGTTATTGGCATCAAAGATAATCTTTGCTATGCCGATCATAAACTTTCTGCATCTTCTAAAATTATGGGAGAATTCGAATCACTTTTTACTGGAACCGCCGTACAACGTTTAATCGATGAAGATGCTGTAATCATAGGTCGCCTAAATTGTGATGAATTTGCCATGGGTAGCTCAAATGAGAATTCATCATTTGGACCTGTTATCAATCCTATTGGAGAAAACAGAGTTCCTGGTGGCTCATCTGGCGGTTCAGCCGTTGCTGTTGCTGCAGGAATGTGTACGGCCGCTCTTGGGAGTGATACTGGTGGATCAATTCGTCAACCTGCTTCGTTTACCGGAACTGTTGGATTGAAACCAACGTATGGAAGAATTAGCCGACACGGACTAATTGCTTATGCTTCATCATTTGATCAAATTGGACCCTTCACGAACGATGTTGAGGATGCTGCTTTGTTGCTCGAAGTGATGTCTGGTTCGGATAATTATGACTCGACAACAAGCACGAAACCAGTCGATGATTTTACCAGCTACACAGAAGAAAAGAATTTGAAAATTGCGGTAATTAAAGAGAGTTATGAAATGGAGGGAATTGATCCTGAAGTTAAAGATCGAATGAAAGAACTTACAGATGGTTTGATTGAGAAAGGTCACGAAGTGGAATATATTTCGTTCCCTTACTTAGATTACATGGTTCCGACTTACTATGTTCTTACAACGGCTGAAGCATCCTCAAACCTTTCTCGTTTCGACGGTGTACATTACGGCTATCGAAGTCCAGAAGCAAAGGGTTTAGAGGAAACATATAAGAAATCGCGAAGCCAAGGATTCGGGCCAGAAGTAAAGCGTAGAATTATGGCAGGGACGTTTATTCTATCTCATGGATATTATGATGCGTACTATACGAAAGGGCAGAAAGTTCGACGCGTCTTGCAAGACAAAACGAATGAAATATTGTCGAAATTCGACTTTATCATGCTACCAACAACACCTTCCACGGCATTTAAAATCGATTCAGTAAGTGATCCTATTACGATGTATTTACAGGATATTTTTACGGTTCACGCAAACTTAACAGGAAACCCTGCAATCTCAATTCCTGTTGGAGAACATAGTAATGGAATGCCCTTTGGAATGCAAGTAATTGGCAACCATTTTGAAGAGAAAAGAATGTTGAATTTTTCACGACAATTGGAAAAAATGAGAGTAAAGACATGAGAAATTTGATAACGATAGTTAGTTGTTTAATTGTAGGGTTGGCAAGTGCTCAGTATAGCGGAAAACCTCCAGTGGATACAACAGATAATGCTCGGATGATTCGTACTATTGAGCAAAGCCTTAATCTATATTACGCTGAACATTCCTTCCAAAGTAACCATGATTCAATCATTGACGCGCTTAATTATGAAGTAAGTGATGTTCCTGAGTTTTCAGACTCGGTCTATTGTGAACGACTCAATGTAATGAATGAAATGAGTCCTTTTCATCTTGATTGCAACAAGCAAACGCTCAAAACAATTAAGTTTTTTGTCCAAAAAAGAAGAGGTTTTACGCGGATTGTTCTTGGAAGATCAAAGCTTTATTTCGACATGTTTGAAGAGAAACTAATAGAACATGGACTTCCAATTGAACTAAAATACCTTGCTGTTATTGAAAGTGGGTTGCGCCCACAAGTAAAATCACGTGCCGGAGCTCTGGGACTTTGGCAATTTATGTACAGAACAGGTCGAATGTACGGCTTGAATGAAAACTCATACATCGATGAACGCATGGATCCCGAATTAGCAACCGATGCAGCGTGTCGCTACTTGAAGAAGCTGTATGGAATTTATGGTGATTGGAACCTCGCACTTGCCTCCTATAATGCAGGACCTGGAAATGTCAACAAAGCGATTCGTAGATCTGGAAATAAATTAACTTATTGGGAAGTTCGACCGTTTTTACCACGTGAAACACAAGGGTACGTGCCTAATTTTATAGCTGCGGCGTATTTGATGACCTATCATGCGGAGCATAACATAATTCCAGCGGAAGCAACAATTGCCTATAGCCAACTCGATACGATGTGCCTCTCTAAAGGGGTTCATTTTTCTTCAATAAGTACACTTTTGGGAATTGAAGAAGAGGAGGTAAAACGATTGAATCCAATATATAAGCGTGATTACATTCCAAAAACAGACCCCGAACAATGCGTTTATCTTCCATTGGAGTTAATAGGAGAATTGGTTTCAAACGAAGATAGCTTATATGCAATCGAGTATTCAAAGTACACAAAACCAACTTATAGTAGCAATACAACAACGAATACAATACTAAAACCTAACAATTCTTATAACGGAGCCTACCAATACCACAAAGTGAAAAGTGGTGAAACATTGGGAACTATTGCCGAACGATATCGCACAACAGTATCAACAGTGCAACGAATGAATGGATTGCGATCTACTCGAATTTATGTGGGACAGCGCTTAAAAGTGAAAAAAAGTGCAGCGACAACAAATACAACACCTACTAACACCACCTCAACAAAGTATTATTCGGTGCGAAAAGGAGATACTTTTGGAAAAATTGCACAGCGACACAACAAGACAATTACTCAATTGAAACGATTGAACCCTCGTGTGAATATTGATCGATTGAGCATTGGGCAGAAGATCAGAGTACGTTAGTCAGCATCAACTACCGTTCAATAAATAGCCGTTGAACTGTTGGAGGTAGGATCGATTTTTGCTGCTCTTCTCAAAAACTGAGATTTATGAAGAAACTGACACGTTTTTTATTCGGTATAGGATTAATTGCGCTTCTTTTTAGTTGGGCTGGATGCGGTAATCGTTCTCGATCAACCATGGGACTGCAAGTAACCGGGAAAGTTGGAGAAATTCTAGTAGTGTGTGAAGCGGATATATGGAACTCTGAAGTCAAAAATGAACTCGATACAGGTCTTACTCAGTTTATTTTACCATATCTGCCAGACCTTGTAACATTTGAGCTCGTTCATAGAACACCAAGAAAATTTGAAGATGGAATAAAGAGGTTTCGCAACATCTTATTTGTAAATATTGATCCTGAATATCAAGGAGAATTCGGTAAAATTGAAATGCGTGATGATGTTTGGGCAGAATCACAATTGGTAATTGATATTACTGGTAAAGACTTAAAACAAGTCCTCGAAACATGTCAAATGGGACTAGATGATGTTCATGATAAATTTGACCAACGAGATTGGCTCCGAATTATGGATAACTTCGCTAGGAATGGTAATAGAAACCCAGATAAAGTCTTGAAGAAAACCTTTGGAATTGAACTAGCACTGCCTGATGGCGCAAAAGTAGTGAGTAGCCGAACAAACTTTGCGCGATTGGAATTTCAAAATTCTTCTCGACCAATTGATTTTGGCCCTAGCGGACAAGATGCCGGAACAATTTTTACGGGTGTGATGATTTACCAGTACGATTTTTCAGATTCAGCTCAGTTTGATTTGAAAAACTTACTGATGGCAAGAGACACGATGTTACGGTACAATGTCCCATCTGTAGTTGAAGGAATGTACATGGGAACTCAGTATGTTGATTATGTTTATCCTGAAGGAAATATCATTTCAAATGCAAGCGGGAGGATTGATGGCTACGAAATGCGCGGAATGTTTAAATTTACAGGAAATGGTAAGGCTGGAACTGGTGGAGCTTTTTGGGCATTTCATTTCATCCACCCGAAGAAGAAAAAATTAATGTGCATTAGTGGATATGTAGATGCGCCGCCAACAACAAGTTGGACGCACCCTCTCCGTGAAATTGAGGCAGTAATTAGAAGTGTTGAGTTTACCCCATGAAAATTTCAGCTACAATAATCACATTAAATGAAGAGCGAAACATTGGAAGATGTATCGATTCATTGAAAGCTGTTGCGGATGAAATTATTGTGCTCGATTCCCTTTCGACGGATAAAACAGAAGAAATTTGTCGAAATCGCGGAGTTCGGTTTGAACAACGTGCTTGGGAAGGATATTCCGCAAGCAAAAACGTTCTCAATAACCTTGCTTCACATGATTATATTTTGTCTATAGATGCGGATGAAGCAGTTGATGATCAGCTTTCAAAAGCACTGTTGGAAATTAAGAAGAACAGCACCCCACAAATTTATAACGTAAATCGCTTGACGAACTATTGTGGAAAATGGATCAAACATTCAGGTTGGTATCCAGATGTAAAAACACGACTATTTCCAAAGGAAGAAAGCTATTGGGAAGGTGAATACGTACACGAAGAGTTGATTTATCCGAAAAATCTTGATGTGATTCAATTAGAAGGTCACCTTGAGCATTATTCATACTATAATTATATTGATCACAGAGCGCGAGCAGACAAGTATTCGGCATTAACAGCACAGAAGATGTTTCATAAGGGTAAGAAAGCATCAGTTATTAAGCCATATCTTAGTGCTTTGGGGCGATTTATAGCGATGTATATTTTGAAGGTCGGATTCTTAGATGGCAAAATGGGTTTTAAAATTGCACAAATTAGTGCTCAATCAAATGTGTTTAAATACAAAGAATTAAGAAGACTTCACCGTGAAAACAATTGATCTAAGCCATAAACGAGTAATTATTAGTCGGACTGACAGCATAGGCGATGTGATGTTGACTCTTCCGCTTTGCGCTTGGTTGAAGTCGCATTTTCCAACGGTGACGATCATTTTTCTGGGAAATGGATACACGCGTGCAGTCGTTGAGTCTTATAAATTGATAGATCATTTTGAAGATTGGGAAGACTATTTGGAGTTGTCCATTTTAGACCGCGTTTCGAAATTTCAAGCCTTAAAAGCAGATGCAATCGTTCATGTTTTTCCGAATAAAGAAATTGCATCACTCGCAAAAAAAATCAAAATTGATATGCGTATCGGGACATCACATCGATCATTTCATCTTTTAACGTGTAACCATCGACCTAATTTTACACGAAAACGATCAGGTTTACATGAAGCACAATTGAACCATGAATTGTTGCGACCATTTGGATTAGAGGAAATTCCATCGTTGGATGTAATTTATGATGCTACGTCCCATTTTTCATCAAAGGAAGTAGAATTACCTCAATCAATTCAAGAAAGTTTAAATTCAGCATCAAAATCAATTATACTCCATCCTAAATCTCAAGGCAGTGCCAAAGAATGGCCGATGGAAAAGTACATTGAGCTAACCAATCGATTACTTGATAAAGGCATGACTGTTTTCTTCACAGGAACAGAATCTGAGGGAACGCAATTTCGAGATCAATTACCAGCACATCAGCGTGTAGTCGATACCACGGGGAAGATGAATCTCGTACAATTAATTCGATTTATTTCAAAAGTGGACGCTCTATGTGCATGTTCAACAGGTCCTTTGCATATTGCGGGTTATTTGGGAATAAAAACGATTGGCTTCTTCTCTCCAAAACGACCAATTCACCCTGGAAGATGGAAAGCTCTTGGTAAGAATGTTACAATACTCGTAAATGATGAAAATTGCGAAAAATGTGCAAAAAAACAGGAGTGTGATTGTATTCAATACATTTCAGTCGCTTCTGTGCTCAATGAAATTGCGTAACTTACCCTCATCGGAAAAAACATTTTACATATTGTTTATTCTAACATCGTTGTCGCAATAGCAACAGGAGTTTTATGCGGTGGATTTAGTTACTCACTTGAGTTAGATACATGGCTTTACTATGCACTTTTTGCCTTCTTTGCAACCTTCGCAGTGTACAACGGACAACGCTTAATAAAGTCCGCACAGCCCACAGAAACTCCATGGTTGAGATGGGTAAAGCGTAATGAAAAACTTCTCATCTTTGGAATTATCGCATCTACAATTGGGTCGATAGGATCTTTAATCTTAATCGGAAAAATTGGATGGATGTCAGGAATATGGCTCGCATTTTCTGGGCTAGTCAGTTTCTTCTATGTCGTTAAGGTTAAAGGAGTCAACATGCGTGAAATTCCATATATCAAAATTCACTTGATTGCCTTTTCATGGATTACGGTGCTTATTCTTTTTCCTGCATTAAATGAAGGGATTTTTAGTGAGTCACTTGTGTGGATTGCTGGAGCTCATTATTTGTACATTGTTGCAGTGACAATTCCTTTCGATATTCGAGATCTGAAGTTCGATAAAGGTTCTCAAAAAACGATCCCTCAAGTTGTTGGACTGCGGTGGGCAAAAGTGTCATCACTGGGTTTACTAACCATTTTTTCGGGGGTAATGATTTGGCAAGTGCCAGAACTGAAAGTAAATATAGTGTTTCATCTGGCAGTCATTGTTCAAGTTTTACTCACGCTCTTTATGAATACATCGAAGGGTGATGTGTACTGCGCAGGTATAATTGATGGAGCAATTGCGCTGCTGGGAATCAGCTATTTCATACTGTAATTATGGAAATTATTCAACACTTTCAGCATTATGGATTGCATTTAATCGCCCCGGGGTTGATTGCTTATTTTTTTTTCCGTCCTAATTGGAAAAAAACATGGGTAATTATGCTCCTTACGATGCTGGTAGATTTAGACCATTTGATGGCAAGTCCGATCTTCGACCCAAGTAGATGCAGTATTAATTTTCATCCGTTGCATACCTATTACGCGATTGGTGTTTACACAGCATTATTAATAATTCCGAAAATGAGAATCATAAGTGTCGGACTTTTATTTCACATGCTCACCGACTATTTGGATTGCCTTTATTTGCTTTAAGTGAAAGGAGAATTCATCCCATTCGTATTGATTTTCGTGAAATTCGATTAAATTATGCGGATTTATTCTCAAAATTGATATTTAAGGCATGTTAGGAGGAGACTTCTCAATGAAAATTATGATCTCATGAAACTTAGTCTTAAAATAAGTGGTTGTATGATCGAGTTCGTTCTTGTGAGATGCTAAATGAACTTTACCCAAAACGTTAGAGCGAGGCACTCAAATGCTCTATTGTTAACTATTGCTTCACCAAGTCAACTTTCGTGTCTTCTGCTTCAATTAAGTCGGTCACTAATGCATTTTCACTTACAGATCCAAACTGAATATCTGTTGCTAACACCTCATTACATACGTATTGCTTATTCAACAAGATTGCCTCTTGAATAACAGAATTGGTATCCAATGTTAGCAAGATTTTATCTGTGACTTCCAATCCCGAATCTTTACGTAAATTCTGCACACGATTTATGAGTTCACGGGCAATTCCTTCGGCCTTTAGTTCTTCTGAGATCGTTACGTCAAGAGCAACCGTCAAGTTACCATCGGTACTAACTGTCCATCCTGGAATGTCTTGTGCTGTGATTTCAAAATCTGCCATATCCAATGAAATTGACGTTTCATCTAACTCACCATTCCAGCCGTTGTTAGCCTCTACTGATGCGATATCTTCAGCGGACATCTGATTGACCATCGCCGCAATTGCTTTCATCTGCTTTCCGTATTTCGGTCCAATGGTCTTAAAGTTTGGTTTGATTTGCTTCACTAAAACACTACTACCCTCTTCTAATAATTCAAGCTCTTTCACGTTTACTTCTGCCAAGATCAAATCTTTAACATGCAACAAGTTTTTCGCGAAATCTGTATCCAATGCAGGTACCATTATCTTCTGAAGTGGTTGCCGAACACGGATACGCTCTTTCTTTCTCAACCCAAGAGTCAATGAAGATGTTCGTTGGGCAATATCCATTTGGGCTTCTAATTCTAGGTTGATTTTTGATTCATCGGCAACAGGAAAATCTGCTAAATGTACAGATGTTGTTCCTTCACCATTTAAATCTCGGTACAATTGATCCATAAAAAATGGCGCAATCGGTGAACCAAGAAGTGCCACAGTATTCAGACATGTATGAAGTGTTTGATAAGCTGCCATTTTATCCTCTGTGAGATCACCTACCCAAAATCGTTTTCTACATAAGCGCACGTACCAGTTTGAAAGGTGATCATTCACAAATTCTTGAATTAATCTTCCTGCTCGTGTTGGTTCAAAACTGTCGAATGAACCATCAACTTCTTTCACCAATGAATTCAACTTTGATAGTATCCAACGATCAATTTCTGTTTTGTAATCCGTTGTATGCTCATTTGGATCAAAGTCATCGATATTGGCATATAGCGCAAAGAATGAATACGTATTATATAGCGTTCCGAAAAATTTTCGCTGAACTTCTTTCAATCCTTCCGTATCAAATTTGAGGTTGTCCCAAGGCTGCGCGTTTGTAATCATATACCAACGTGTTGCATCAGCACCAAATTGATCGAATGTTTTAAACGGATCAACAGCATTGCCCAATCGTTTAGACATTTTCTGTCCTTTTTTATCCAAAACTAGTCCGTTTGAAACGACATTTTTATAAGCAACTGAATCAAAAACCATCGTTGATATTGCATGCAAGGTATAGAACCATCCGCGTGTTTGATCAACACCCTCAGCAATGAAATCTCCAGGATAACTCTTATTGTCATCGATCATTTCTTTATTCTCGAAAGGATAATGCCATTGTGCATAAGGCATCGAACCAGAATCGAACCAAACATCAATAAGATCAACCTCACGCTTCATTGGTTTTCCTGTCGAAGAAACTAAGACGATTTTATCCATGTAATCTTTATGCAAGTCGATTTTTGCATAGTTCTCATCAGACATATTTCCAACTTCGAAATTATCGAGTGGATTGTTTGTCATAATTCCAGCTTGAACCGAATTTTCACATGCGGCCTTCAATTGCTCAACTGATGAGATATTAATGCGTTCATCGCCTTCTTCAGTTGACCAAATCGGAATTGGAATCCCCCAATAACGTGATCTGCTCAAGTTCCAATCATTGGCATTTTCTAACCACTTGCCAAAACGTCCAGATCCTGTTGAAGCTGGTTTCCAGTTGATGGTATCATTCAATTCCATCATTCTTTCACGGACAGAAGTCACTTTTATGAACCAGGAATCAAGCGGGTAATACAAAACTGGTTTATCTGTTCTCCAGCAATGCGGATAGCTGTGGACATATTTCTCAACGCGAAAAGCACGATTCTCAATTTTCAGTTTAATGGCAATTTCAACATCCACTGATTTTTGTGGAATTTCATCATCATCATAATATTCATTTTTGACGTACTTTCCAGCAAATTCCCCCATCTGAGAAGTAAATCGACCTTGTAAATCAACCAACGGAACTGGATTACCTAGTTCGTTCAAAACCAATAGTCCAGGAACTCCTGCATCTGCTGCAACTTTAGCATCATCTGCACCAAATGTTGGCGCTGTATGAACAATGCCAGTACCATCTTCCGTTGTTACGAAATCTCCAGTTATTACTTGAAAAGCACTCTCTGCATTCTCGAAGGGTTGTGCATACGGAAGCAATTGCTCGTATTTCAATCCAGCAAGATCTGCGCCAAGGCATTCATCAATGATTGAATATGGAACTTGCTTGTCACCTTCTTTATATGCCGAGAGTTGCTCGTCAGATTCTGCAAGTACGTAGGGTTTCTTAAACTGATACCCAACCAACTTTTTCGCTAAAACAACATTGATTGATTCAAACGTGTATTGGTTGAAAGTCTTTACTAGAACATATTCGATCTTCGGCCCAACGGTTAATGCTGTATTTGAAGGCAAGGTCCAAGGAGTTGTCGTCCATGCCATCAGCATGATTTCCTCATCATTCGTGTCAAATGGCGTCGATTGTCCGTCGACTAATTTAAATTGAGCGACAATAGTTGTATCCGTCACATCCCGGTAACATCCCGGCTGATTAATTTCATGTGATGAAAGTCCTGTTCCTGCTTTCGGTGAATATGGTTGAATCGTGTAGCCTTTGTACATCAAATTCTTGTTGTACAATTCACCGAGTAACCACCAAACGGATTCCATATATTTAGAATCATAAGTGATGTAAGGATCATTCATGTCGACCCAGTACCCCATTCTTCTTGTGAGGTCATTCCATACGTCTGTATAGCGCATTACTGCTTTCTTGCATGCGTTATTGTAATCCTCGACTGAGATTTTTGTACCGATATCTTCTTTGGTAATTCCAAGTTCTTTCTCCACGCCAAGTTCAACGGGCAAACCGTGTGTATCCCAACCTGCTTTTCGTTTTACTTGAAATCCTTTTAGGGTTTTATAACGACAAAAAATATCTTTAATCGATCGTCCCATTGCATGGTGTATTCCAGGAAGGCCATTTGCTGATGGAGGCCCCTCGAAGAAAATAAACGATGACTTTCCTTCTCGATTCTCAACCGATTGCTCAAATACATTCTCCCCATCCCATTTTTCTAGGACACGATCTGCAACTTCAGGAAGGTTTAACCCTTTGTACGTAGGATATTTCTGACTCATCTTTCGTTAATAATTTAATCGGCAAAGTTACGAAAACTTAGGTTGAAAGTGGTCACCGTTTTTGGCATTGTTTAAGAGTGTTTCAAAAAGGCTTAGAGACGAGCCTACGTGTAAAATTTATAATGATATGTACTTTTAATGGGACACATCTACTATCTTTGTCACACCTTACTCATGCAAGGGTAAGTAAACCAAAAGGGCATTATCAATTATTGATAATGCCCTTTTATGATCAACTAACATTATCTTTGTTTCTAAAATCTACCTCTGAGGTGTTGAAAAAGACCATAAAACTATTGCTTCAGTCAGTCATCCCATCGATAATTGTCTTTATGGGATTTGATGCGTTGACCACGAGTCAAAAAGACAATGTCGTGAACATCTTATTCATTGGTAATAGCTATACTTACGAAAATGATGGTGTTGACCAACACTTAAATGCATTGTTGAATTCTTCCAGTGATGGTAAGGTGATATATCGCTATGTGGCAAGTGCTGCAGAGGGAAAGTATCATTTAATGACACATTGGTATGATGACGAAACGCGCGACCTATTTAGCTCCAGAAGGTGGGATAAGGTTGTCATGCAAGAATACAATTCTGGTCCTTTGAAAACTACTGAAGAGTTCAATATCTTTGCTAAATGTTGGGAGCGGCTGATCAAAAAAACGAACGAGGACACGGAAATCTACCTCTTTTCAACTTGGAAATACAGTAAATCTAAAGGGATGGAAGACCGATTGTATTCAGCTTACGATGAGCTTTCATCTAGTATAAATGCTGAAGTTGTTCCTGTTGGACATCTTTGGAAAAGTCTAGAAGGAAAAATCAACCTATACGATGAAGATGGTGCTCACCCAAACCGAAAAGGCACGTTTTTAACTGCTTGCTTATTTTATGAGCAAATGTTTGGTGATGATGTTACTAAAACGAAAAATACAGATGAAATTTTATCCCGTTCTATGCAATCCAAGTTGAAGAAATGGGCACATGATTTTAATGAATCGGCAAGAGTTGTATCGGCTCAAAGTGAGAATTAAAATAGCTTTATCGAATTTAAGTGCTTTCTTGTCGAATAATTGATGTTGTTCACTTCTTTTCGCATGCACAACAAACGTTAATTTCGTACATTTGTATACTAAGGAAGCCAATTGTATGTTTTCACCTTAGTTGACGTACATATTTGTTGTTTCACTTTTATGAAAAAGTACACTACAGGATCATTTCTCTCTCAAATTGATCTTCCCGAAGACTTAAGGGAAAAATTCACCCTTGAAGACTTACCTCAAGTATCAGATGAGGTGCGTCAATACATTATTGATGTAATTTCTGAAATCGGAAATAGTCACTTTGGTGCAAGTTTGGGTGTAGTGGAGCTAACAGTTGCATTACATTATGCGTTCAATACACCTTATGATCAATTAGTGTGGGATGTTGGACATCAAGCGTATGGGCATAAAATCTTAACAGGTCGAAAGGAGAGTTTTCCAACAAATAGAACGAAAGGAGGTATTTCAGGATTTCCGAAACGCTCAGAAAGCGAATATGATACATTCGGAGTTGGCCACTCTTCAACCTCTATTTCAGCAGCACTAGGAATGGCTGTTGCAAGTAAATACAAGGGAGAAGAAGACCGTCATCATATTGCCGTAATCGGTGATGGAGCAATGACTGCGGGGTTAGCATTCGAAGGAATGAATCATGCGGGCTACGAAAAAGATGCCGACTTATTGGTTGTCTTGAACGATAACTGCATGTCAATTGATCCTAATGTTGGCGCGTTAAAGGAATATTTGACTGATATTACAACCTCACATACATACAATAAAGTCAAGGATGATATTTGGCATCTCTTAGGAAAAGTATCAAAATTCGGTCCCGATGCTCAATCAATTGTTTCTAAAATATCAAGTGCACTCAAAGGATCATTGCTCAAGCAAAGTAATCTTTTTGAATCGTTAAATTTTAGATATTTTGGACCAGTAGATGGACACGATGTCATTGGTCTAACCAAAATACTAGAGGATCTAAAAGATATACCAGGACCAAAAATTTTGCATTGTATAACACGTAAAGGTGCTGGATATAAATTCTCGGAAGAAGGAAACCCAACGCAATGGCATGCACCAGGTTTGTTCAATAAAGATACAGGTGAGATTGTAAAGGTTGTTCCTAAATCTCCTCAACCTCCAAAATATCAAGATGTTTTTGGACATACAATCGTAGAATTGGCGGAAAAGAATGATAAAATCATGGGAATTACTCCTGCGATGCCATCTGGCTGCTCCTTGACATATATGATGAAGGCGATGCCCGATCGGGCGTTTGATGTGGGTATTGCTGAACAACATGCGGTGACTTTTTCGGCAGGATTGGCTACTCAAGGAATGGTTCCTTTCTGCAATATTTATTCGTCGTTTATGCAACGAGCTTTTGATCAAGTATTACACGATGTTGCACTACAGAATTTGAATGTTGTTTTTTGTCTTGATAGAGGAGGTCTAGTTGGTGCTGATGGCGCAACGCATCATGGTGCTTATGATCTCTCTTACATGAGATGCATTCCTAATATGACCGTGAGTGCTCCTATGGACGAATCAGAACTAAGAAATTTGATGTTCACAGCTCAACATGAAGACATGGGACCATTTACAATTCGTTATCCTAGAGGGTCGGGAATGAAAACTGAATGGAAAACACCACTTAAAAAAATTAAAGTTGGAACGGGCCGCAAAATAACAGGCGGAAAAGACATAGCGATATTGACTTTAGGTCACCCAGGTAATTTTGCCCAAGAGGCAATTGTAGAATTGAAGTCAACAGGAGCATCAATTGCACATTATGACATGCGTTTTGTAAAGCCATTAGACGAGACAATGCTTCACGAAATATTCACAAAATTTGATAAAGTCATTACGGTGGAAGATGGTTGTTTGATGGGCGGATTTGGTTCTGCTATTATTGAGTTTATGAGTGATCAAAATTACCATGCGCAGGTTACTCGATTGGGAATTCCAGATGAGTATGTCCATCATGGGACGCAAAAAGAACTTTGGAAAGATTGCAAGTTTGATGCAGAGTCAATTGCAGAAACGATTAAAAAGACACTTCAGCTAGACGTTAATCCTGTTGACGAGGTAGCAAGATCGTAAGTTAAATTAACCCAAGAGTTTAAAATAGAAGAAAGTTGATCAGAAATGATTGAGGATTTTATCGGCAAGAACGTTGCTCAATTTAAAATAGCTCTCATGTGTCCATCCTCCAACATGGGGAGATAAAATAACGTTTTCACTCTTTAATAGGTAATTAAAATCTTCTGGTAGATTTTGATTGAAAAATGATTCAAAATTTGTCTTTTCAAACTCTAGTACGTCAAGGCAGGCACCTAAAATCGTTTTATTTTTTAATCCATGAACAAGAGCCGAAATTTTGATGATTTTTCCACGGGATATGTTGATCACATGAATGGGTTTAGCAAACGATTTGAAGAATTCATTTCCGCCCATATAAATAGTCTCTTCTGTTTGCGGTATATGAAAACTAAGAACATCAGATTTCGCGAAAATCTCGTTTAGGCTGACTTCCTGTACGAAATCAGAACCAAAATCACGCTTATATTTATCATAGGCAAGAACCTCAACATCAAATCCTCTCAGTTTTCTAGCTAAAGCACTACCGTTGTTTCCAAAGCCAATTAAACCAACTGTTTTTCCCTCTAATTCAATTCCTCGATTTCCTTCACGATCCCATTTACCTTTTCGAACTTCTTGATCAGCAGTATGGAGTTTATTGAATAGTGCTAGCAACATTCCCAATGCATGCTCGCCAACTGCGTTTCGATTTCCTTCTGGAGCATTGAATAATTTTATGTTTTGTTGATTTGTGAAACCTTGATCTATATTTTCCATGCCAGCTCCAGATCGAGCAATAAACTTTAATTTCTTGGTATTTTGAAGGAAATCTGAATCCATTCTGAAACGAGAACGAACAACGATTCCAGTAGCATCGAAGATTAATTTTTTACATTCAGTTTGATTTAATTCTGTGGCATCTAGGCATGTGAATCCTGATTGGGTCAACCTCTCTTCAAGAATTGGATGAACGATATCTAAGAAAACAACTTTCATCTAAATACCAAAAAACAACATGCCAATTGTAAAGTAGATGAAAAGGCCAAGGACATCATTTAATGTAGTAATAAATGGCCCTGTAGCAAGTGCTGGATCAATTTTGTAACGATCGAGAACCAATGGGATTAACGTCCCAAAAACGGCAGCAAAAAGAGTAACGGTTAAAAGCGAAACACTTACTACAAGTCCAAGTGTAGAACTTCCAAAAAAGAGCGTAATTGCATAAACGATGGTAGATAAAAGGACTCCGTTTACTAAAGCGACCAATGCTTCTTTTCCTAATTTCTTCCAAATAGACCCCAATTGTACATCACCTCTAGCGAGAGCTTGTACAACAATAGCCGAAGATTGCACTCCAACGTTTCCTCCCATAGCAGTGATTAATGGTATGAAAAAAGCGAGTGCAGGTACTTTACTGATTCCGCCTTCAAATCCGACAATAACCCATGCTCCAAGGATTCCTCCAATCATTCCAATAGTTAGCCATGGTATTCGAGCGCGTGAAATTTTCCAAACGCTTGAACTTGCTTCTACTTTTTCTGAAAGTCCAGATGCCAATTGAAAATCCTTATCGGCTTCTTCTTTGATCACATCTAAAACATCATCGATGGTAATTCTACCTACTAATTTCCCTTGTAAATCAACTACGGGAATTGCAACTAGGTCATACTTTTCCATGACTCTCGCAACTTCTTCATTGTCGAGTCCAGTTTTCACGGAAATCATATTTTTATCTTGATATAAATCGGAAATCTTAGTTTTAGTATCAGCAAAAAGTAGTCGCTTCAGCGAAAGAAACCCAACTAAAACATCGTTGTCATCTACCACATAAATTGTAAAGACTTTCTCAACATTTTCTGCTTGTTTTCTAAGTTCAATAATACAACGGTTGACAGGCCAGTCCACCTTTGCTTTGATGAACTCTTTCTGCATCAAACCGCCTGCTGTATCTTCTTCGTAGTGAAGTAGGGCAACAATTTCCTCTACTGCCTCGCGATCTGAAATGTGAGAAATTACTTCTTCAATTTGTTCTGGATCGAGCTCTCCGATAACATCAACGGCGTCATCCGAATCTAAATTTTCAATCTGTTCGGCAATTTCCTTTGATGAATAGGATTTAAGTAATCGCTCTCGAACCTCTTCATCTAGATCAGTAAGCACCTCCCCTTGAAGGTCATCATTTAACTCATTGTATAGGTATTCTGCCTCATCTCGACCGAGAGCATTAATAATGACAGATATATCTGCATCATGTAGATCTAGGATGTTGTCTTTTATCCACGTAGTGTTTTGAGACTCAATTGCCTCTTGTAGTTTCTCTAGAAATTCCTTGGTAAGTTCAAACCGCATGACCTGTCCAATTTGTGGCAAAGATAATGAGATTATTTATCTACTAGTTAATGACCCTATGATTTAGATCTATCTTGACAAAGACTTGAAGGTTGATTGTTGGAGGATATAATAGAAGACTGCTCCTAGAAAGTAAATTAAAACATCTATTAGGTCACCAGTGTACCTGACATTATTTTGGACGGAATTTGGTAAATACCATTCGAAATAGCATGAAATGAGTCCGGTTTGAAATAGAAGTAAAACAGGCGAAATTAGCAGAGCATGATCTCTCTTTAGTAGTCGAACAAAGATGAGTCCCGCGCTAGCCATTGCAGGAACAAATAAGAAGTCTGTCAAATAAAAGTGAACAAACTTTGGTAACCCTGGATAAGTGCTGCGAAAATACCGTACCGCAAAGTAAGCAAGCATAATGATGAAGAATGCTATTATTGGTCTTCGTCTACCCATTTGGGGTAGCAGTTAGGTAGGCGAAAAATGAAGCAATGGCAATAAAGATAAATGCGATAGTATAGAGTATTTGATAGATCAATCTGAGTAAAAAGTACCGAGACCCCTTCCTGTTTTTAAGGAAAATCTCAGTGCGGGATGGTAGAATTGAAGTTCGACGAGCTTCTCTTTCTAATTCTCTATTATTTTCAATAATTTCTGGTGATAGGGGGTGCTTACAATTTGAGCAATAATCTGAATCTTTATTCCAAATCTCACATTTTGGGCATTTAATTTCAGTTGGCATGAAAATCTTTCCAAGATGTTTAATTCAAAGATAAGGATTACTCGCTTGATTTCAATTTATCTTCTAATTTTATTTGTGCCGTAAGAAAAACACCTAAAAAGAGGGAAAAGAATGTCACACCAGTCTGGGTATCAAGGGTATCTTCTATGAAAAAAGAAAGTGTGGCAATAAGAAAAAACAGAACCCCCAAAAGCTGCTTATGTTTGAGGTTGAATCGGAAAAATGAATACAGTAAGAGCAAGAAGATAATTAGTCCAAAAACACCAAATGTTAGTAGAAAAGTAAGGAATTGATTATGGGCTCTTTTTCTATGTTTCTGTTCTAGGCAAGAGTTATGCTTATCATAATATGAGTCGAAAGCCAATTGTGCATCTCCAGTTCCAACACCAATTAACCAGTTCTTTTTAGCAATATGAGATCCTGCTTTCCAATATTCTATTCGCTGAAGAAGTGAATGACCATTTGGATTATCAGCGTTATTCAATTCAAAGCGGATACTATGCATGCGAGCCATTAATCCACTATGATTTACACTCGTGAACCCCTGCTCAATATCTTTGATGTCTTGATCTGTGAGTGATTCCATTCCAACGGCATCTCGGTGTAACCTCTTAGAAGCAAGGAAACGAATTAGGGTATGACTGATTGGGTTTCCACTAACGGTAGTTCCTAGATAGTCTGTTTTTGATCGTTTTTCCCATTCTCGCTCCAACTCTTCTTCACAAAGGTATGTTAAGACGGGTTCGCCTGTTTCAGAAGAGATGTAACCGACTCCATGCTCATATCTGTTCCCCTCTGCAGTAAACTCTGGTAAGTTTTGATAGTTAGACGCATCAAAAGTAAGAGGAGTTAATAACCAAACGAGTGTGATAATTATAAATATACCACTGCTTACAATGAACAGTTTTGCAAAAATTTTGCGGTATTCCCAAAGTTGATAAATCAGATATGCTCCTACCACAGCACCAAATGTGATAACTCCAGATATAACTTGGCTGTAGATAGTGTAAAAACTAAACCATATAAGGAGAGCCAAACAAGGAATAATCGCTTTTCTATGACGCCTTAAGCAGTAAAGACAAATGGCACCTCCCATAGAAATAAGCAGCCCAAAACGAATGTGAGATCCAAAAATTGACATTCCGCGAATATCATTGTATGATTTTGGTCCAAACCACTGTTGATAGTAGCCAAAATTGAGAATGGAAATAATCACCAACATAATCATAAATGCGAGAAGAACTAAATCGATCTGCCAAGCCTTTTTCAATGGTTTTGCTACTAAAATTGTTGGTATAGTAATCAGTGGAAGTTTTTGCTTGAATGAGTGAAGGGCCTCATCAGTGTTTTCTGACCACAGAATCCCAAGTAGATGAAGTACAAAAAGGGCAACAACTAACCAGTAAATTTTATTCGATTTAAAATTATTCCAATACGACTTGAAATCTGCCTCTAATAATAAATTGAGAACAATGAACATCATGCTTATGGACATGAGTGCCTTGCTCCAGGGAAGCGCAAATGTTATTCCTGATAGTCCAAGTATTTGGAGATACGTATGGGTGTGTTGACCGAATATTCGGTTCATCATAAGTCGTAGCTTGTTGGCGCGTTTTTGGTAATCACCTGTAGTTAGTCTGCAAACGACTAATTACCAAGAATAGTATTATACTTTTCAGAATTATTTAATACTTCGATTGACTCGTTGATGAAATTATCGTCTTTAAATCGTTGTTCAGCACGTCCTCTCTGAAAATAGTAACGCGAAACGATCTCGTTTTCAAGCAGATCAACAATTTGAGTTTTGAATTTCTCTAAATCTCTTTCTTTTGATGGAACAACCTTTGCAAGGAGAGCATCGTATTCAGCTGATGCATCTTCATAGAAGCCTTCATTTTCAGCTGTTTTTTTCATTTTCTTCAACATCTCCTCTGATGCAGTTGAGTAAGTAAATTCTTGCTCCAAAACATAGCCCTTGAACTTTCCATATTCCGAATTATCCAGAGAGAATTCCGAAGCAGGCTTAATCGTCTCATGGTCATAATAGTAATTTGTTGCATAATTAAAAATGAAATTGTTTCTAAGTATGTTGGCGGTTAATCGACTTAGATCGTCGAGTTCAATTTCGATATCGGGCTCGACACCTCTTCCATCAATAACATCTCGCCCATTCGTAGTTTTAAATATTTTTAGCAATGAATCTGCAATTTCTTTTGGTTTGTCGCCATTTTCCCTGTCGTAATATTCCAACCTCTGAACGCACCTTCCTGAAGGGGTGTAGTACTTCGCAATTGTTAGTTTTACTTTCGATCCATAATCTAAATCATAAGTTCGCTGTACGAGTCCCTTTCCGTATGATGTCGTACCAACGATTACGGCTCTATCTAAATCTTGAAGACTCCCTGCAACAATCTCACTGGCAGAAGCAGACCCTTCATTCATCAAAACGACTAACGGAATTGTTAGATCCATAGGTTCTTGCATTGTTTTATAAACACGGTTTTCATCGGTTACACGACCAATAGTATTTACAATTACTTGATTTTTCGGAATAAACATATTCACTATTCGAACAGCTTCAATAAGTAGTCCACCTCCATTGCCACGTAAATCTAGAACCAAAGAAGTCATACCTTTCTCTTTTAATTCGGTAAAGGCCTTTTTAACATCTGGTGAAGCTGAACGAGTGAAACTGTTTAATTTAATATACCCAACATTATTATTAAGCATCCCAGAATAAGGAACATCAGGCAACTTAATTTCATCGCGGTTGATCTTTATTACTTCAATTTGATCGTTTTGTCGCTCAATTTTTACTTCAACATCTGTTCCTTTTGGACCTTTTAACGCGGTTGATACTTCAGAAGAACTTAATCCTTGCATACTCTTACCATCTATTTCTAAAATTTTGTCGCCTGCTTTCAACCCGCTTAAAGATGCAGGATTTCCTTCGTAGGGCTCAGAAACATAAACAAAATTACCATTTTTTCGGATCAAAGCACCGATGCCGCCATATTGACCTGTTGTTAACAGGCGATAATCCTCAATATTTGATTCGTGATAGTAAACGGTATAGGGGTCAAGTTCCTTTAGCATTGCGTCAATAGCAGTTTTGGAAAGATTGCCAGCTTGAATGTCATCAACGTAGTACTTATCGAGGTTTTCATAGATTTGATCCATAAGTTCAAGACTCTTGATTACTTCGAAACCATTAGATTGTCCAAATGAAATTGTGGGAAATGAAATTGATACAGCGATTAAGCTTCCAATAATAAAGGCTCTAGTCGATTTAATCATAGCTTTCTAGTTGTGTAATTATTTTATTGATCAGTTTTAGAATTCGTTTTTCAAGCACTTGTAATGAAATGTCATCTCTTGAAGTAAATACTAAAAACAAAGCTAATTGTTTGTTTGACTTCAATAGAACGGATTCTAATTCATTTTTATTCAACCGAAAGGCTTCTTTACATAAACGTTTTATCCTATTTCGCTGATATGCTTTTCTAAATGTCCTTTTGGGTGCTGAAAACACGATTTGGAAAGGAGCTTCTCTAGGTAACGTCGTCAGCTTCATGCGCGCAACGAAAGGATATGATTTAATCAGTTCGCCTGTTGAGTAGACATCCTCAATAATCACATGACTGCATAGTTTGTACTTTTTTCCTAAATCACTCTTCATTGATTGGCGACTATGAACCCTTTTTTTCTTTCTCTAAGCGAGGAAGGTTAACCTTTTCCTTGACAATAAAACTTGTAGGGAAAAGATTATTTATTTCTGATTTGATTTTTTCTGCTTCTAACCTAGTCCTGAAATCACCAGCTCGTAAAAAGAAATTCGGTGCTTTATAGGTTGTGTATGTATCAATTCTTGGGTACTTCGCGAAAAAAGTGGCTCTAGCATCATTCATTGAAGTTCGATCGGTGTCAAAAAATAGCTGAATTCGATAACCATCAATTTCTGGATTGATTGCTGGTGGAACTATAGCTCCTTGACGGCCAACTAAGTTGTTAATCCGGCGATCCTTAATTATTTTGACATCACCCGCTTGTCCAAAAAGAATGGAGGAAGAGAAGAAGATGAAAAGAATGATAATTGGTTTCATAATTATGGGGATATTATATTTGCCTACTTACTTTGTACAACGAAATTACAAAAATGTTCGATCAATCACCGTGCCGAAGTCGAAAGAATCAGCGGATGAAGCATTTACGGGCGTGTGTTTTTTTGACCTCAAGCAGATTTGTTAAATTTTGTTATTTAGAATGATTTTAAATTAAATCTCAGATCAGTGAAATTGTCACAATACTGTCATAAATCTGTCATTTCTACTAATTTTGCTACCGTCAAAAAGTGTGTTTTTGATATAGGACGAACAGTTTTTTACATGAAAATATCTAGTAGTCAGATGTTTAAGAATTTTAATAAATGGTGTCTCGGGGCTTTTGCAGCAATGCTAACGTTAGGGGCATTTTCAGTAAACGCCCAAAACACTGAAGCTGCGGCTTCAATTGATGGAAGCGGTCTATTCAAATCAAAGTGTGCTACCTGTCACCAACCTTTCAAGGATGGGACTGGTCCTAAGCTTTTCGATGTTCGAACGGCTTGGTCTGATGGAGGAGCTGGCGCGGAGTCTATTTACCAGTGGGTGAATAACTGGCAAACTGCGGTTGCTAATGATCCGTATGCTGCGTCAGTTTCTAAAAAGAAGCCGACTGCAATGGATAAGTTTCCAGATCTGTCAAAGCCGCAAATTGATGCAATTTTTGATTGGGTTGATGCTCAAGAAGAAAAAGGAGGATCTACAAAAGGTGGTCCTGATACTCCAGTTGATGGAGAAGAAGAAGGTGGTTTCTCATGGATCTGGTTGATTCTTGGTGGGTTATTCGTTGTGATTATTCTCGCTGTAAGTGGAGTGCGTCGACAATTGAAGACTGCATCTGGTGAAGCTAGTTCTGATAATCTGAGCTATGGTGAAGAGTTTAAATCATGGGCATGGGGTAATTTGCGTTATGTGTTAATTGGGTCGGTAGTGGTTTTCATCACATTGATTGTCCTTCTTTTCCAAAGTATGTATTCAATCGGTATTGTTGAAGGATATCAGCCTTCTCAACCTATTGATTTCCCGCATACAACACACGCTGGAATTAATGGTATTGATTGTAAATATTGTCATAATTCGGTAACTGAATCGCGTACCGCAGGATTACCAACTGTTAATGTTTGTATGAACTGTCATAAACAGGTTACTGGTAATGATGACTCTCAAAAAGAGAAAATCGCAAAAATATATGCAGCAGCAGGTTGGGATGTAAATGCTCAACAATACACGGGTAAAACAACCCCAATTGTTTGGAATAAAGTGCATGTCCTTCCAGATCATGTTTATTTCAATCACTCTCAGCATGTCGAGGTTGGTGGCGTTGATTGTAAACAATGTCACGGAGATATGACTAAGCAACAATCTACAGCAATGGTTCAACCAGTGGTTGAATTGAATAAGATTGAAGGAAATGTTCAGTTGACTCGGCCTACTTTAACAATGGGTTGGTGTATTGAATGTCACGCAGAGAAAGCAATTTCTGATGGATCTATTGATAATGCCGGCGGAGATTATTACAAAGAAATTCACCGTAGATTATTGTATGGTGACAAGAAACTATATAGCGAATACCTGGAAGATGGTAAGGTGACAGTTAAGGAACTTGGTGGATGGGAATGCGCAAAGTGTCACTATTAATAACGATTGACGAATTCGACTCATAGATATGGCAATGAATAGAAAATATTGGAAAGGAATAGATGAGCTAACGGAATCTCCAAAGTTTATCGAGTCTGGAGATCAAGAGTTTCCATCTCAAACTTCTGTTGAGGAGTTTTTGGGAGATGACAACTTGAAAGAATCTTCTACGGGACGACGCGATTTTCTTAAATTTTTAGGCTTTAGTGTTGCAGCGGCAACTCTTGCGGCTTGTGAAGCTCCTGTCACTAAGGCGATTCCTTATGTGAATAAACCTGAGAATGTAACGCCTGGTATGCCTACTTGGTACGCTTCTACTTACTACGATGGTAACTCTTACGCTAGTATTCTAGTGAAAACACGTGAAGGCAGACCAATATATATTAAAGGAAATCGCGATCACGGGATATCCAGAGGTGCTACAAATGCACAGATAATTGCTTCAGTTCTAGGGTTATATGATAGTTCTCGACTTACTCGTCCACAAGGAAAAAGTAAGAATGGATGGAACGGAATCAAGTTCACAGAAACGGATAAGATGATCAAAAAGGCATTGAAGTCTTCTAAGAAGATTACACTCGTGTCAAATACAATCATTAGTCCATCTATGAATGAGGCGATTGCAATGTTTTCTCTAGCAAATGGAGGTACAAGAAATGAGGAAACAGGAATTGTCGCAAACGATGGTTTTGAACACATTCAATATGATGCTGTTTCTTACGCTGGTATGCGTGCCGCTAACAAAGAGTCATTTGGATTAACAACTCGTGAAGATGATTCTAATGGAATTATTCCTGATTATGACTTCTCTAAAGCGAAGACAATTGTTTCTGTTGGAGCTGATTTCTTGAATTCATGGCTGCTTCCAACTCAATTTAGCGCTCAATATGCTGAAGGAAGAAACCCTGACGCTGATTGGATGTCAAAACACTTCCAATTTGAAACTGTTCTATCGGTGACTGGTTCTAACGCTGATACGCGTGGAATGATTAAACCATCAGAACAAGCGGCAGTTCTTGCTTCTATTTTGAAAGGATTAGGAGGGTCAACCGATGTTTCTACTGCTTTATCAAATGAAAAAACGAAAGGATTTGTCAAATTGGCAATCGCTTCATTGAAAAAATCGAGGAAAGCTTCACTAGTTGTTTGCGGATCTAATAACACAGCATTGCAAATCTTGACAAACAAGATTAATAGTATGTTGGGTGCTTACACAACTACAATCAATGTGAACAATCCAATTAATTTATTCAAATCGCAAGATGCGAAGATGGATAAGTTCGTTTCGAGTGTAATGAAAGGTAAAGGTCCTGATGCAGTGATGTTTTTGGGGACGAACCCAGTTTATACATTGCCAAATGGAGCAGAATTCGGAAAGAAACTTTCGAAAATTAAACATAAAATTTCATTGTCATCTCATGCTGATGAAACGGCTGTTTTGTGCGATGTGATAATGCCTGATCATCATGCACTTGAATCTTGGATGGATTTTCAGCCAACAGCAAGCCATTATTCAATTGCACAGCCTACTATACGTCCGCTAGGAAACACTACTTCAGCGCTTGAATCTATGTTGGTCTGGGCTGAAGAAGCTTCACGTGGAGGGAAAGACTCAAAAGTAGCTTACAGCTTTATCCAAAAATTATGGGTTCAGTATGGTTACGACATGATGCCGGAAGTTCAAGAAATGTATTCTTCAGGAGAAGATTACTGGAACATGAAAGTTCATGATAGTATTGGTGAATCG
>JAJRQK010000005.1 GCA_024280295.1 Bacteroidota bacterium | reverse complement strand
TGACTCTTCGGTTCAGTTCATTAAAATGATTGGAGATAAATTCGCTATTGATTTCTTCGATAGAATGCACGTGCTTATTAAAAATGGAGAAGAGATTAAAAATATTCACTTCTCAAGCTTATCAGATTATATCGATTGGAACTTATTTGATCCATTGATTAATAATCTAACTGACTACCAATCTAAATGGTGTATTAAAGTAAGTGAGAGTAACTTTGTTTAGTTATTCGGGTTTATCTGAATTGATCTGAATAATTTATTTACTGCCGCTTTCATTTGCATAAGTGCTTCCTTTGGGCTGTAATTAAAGTGAAGGCTCCCATCTAAATATCTAAACTCTAATGATCCTTTTTTCCCAATATGATTTAAGATAAATTCATAGTTGATCTGATCTACAGATGATGTGTCTGCTGCCATAATCAAGCTGAATTCGATTCCATTGATCTTTGTAACTTCTTTTCGGTCAAAAGACCATTTTTTGTGTTTATTTTTCTGCATTTCAATAACTTCCGATGTTGAATTTATTATTTTAGACTGGTTCAATGAGATTGCTTGAATTGTGAAATTCGGACCAAATTCCTCTGAAGTAGAGAACGAATAATAATTCTCAGATTTACCTGTAAGCTCAAAAGAATTAGAAAGTTGGAAGCAATATGTATTACCTTCAAATGAAATAGATTTTGTTGATCCAATTATGGAGATTGATTCAATCAGTGAAGAGCTATCAAGTGTAGGCTCTTCACAGAGTGTTTTTATGATAGTGTGATCTGGAGTTTCAGTTTCTTGATCGAACTCATTCTTGCAACCTGTGAAGATAATCACCGCTATAACTGCAAGAGTGAAACTATATTTCGGAATCATCGTTGATCTTCTTTTCACGTTTTTTTAATCGAACTCCAGCAACTAGTTTAACACTATAATAAGTTTGATTATAGCGCGTATCTTGAAACTTAATGGATTTAATATCAAAATCAGTTACGAACCAAATGAAATAATCTGGCTCTGTATATCCTGCAATAAATCTTAGGTCGATTCTAGGAGCTAGCCCAAGAAATCCCCTTGTGATATTCCCCGAACGAAAGAATTTTGCCTGCATTACTGCGCCAAGCCCTCCGAATAACGAAATTTGCCAACTATCAGCACGATTTACATAAGCGTAACCAGGAACAAATCCAACATCTAAAGCGGACATGGCATTCGCCCTAGAAATTGTCTGAGTTGTATCGATCAAATCATCTGGGAGTAATGGGCTTGATTCGTTTCCAATCCCAAAAAAGTTTAGCGTACTTTTCAAATACCATGTTTGTTCTTTTTCTTCATAATAGCCAACCTTTCCAAGAACAGCTGGCATACGGAATGTTTTAGATTTGAAGAACCATACATTTATGGATGCGCTTACAGCTCTTGTCTCTGGGCGGAAATCATTCGGAGTTATCTCATTTAAGGTATCATTCCATATATATGCATCTTTCACAACAAATCCACTATAACTACGCAAATCAATGTCCGCATAAACATTCTTGATATTAAAGTTCACTCCCAAATCAGTATACCTCGATTTACCATACCTACTTAGAGGTCTCAAATGACCAGGTAAACCGAATCCAATTCTAAGCGAAAACCATCGGTACATGATGCCTAATCCCATCGTTGGCTTGAGATTATGTTTGAACTTAACCTTTGAATATCCCCCTAGGAATTCATCCTTTATTGAGAAGGGGGCACCGTTGAATCCGAGATCTGAATAAAGCACTAACCGATTTTTATAAAGAGTGTACGGTAAAGTATCTAACTCTTGGGCGTGTGCAATAAAATTGCAAAGCGTAAGTAAAACAAGAAGAATTAGTACTCTCATCGTAGTTCAAAAATAATCAATTACTAATTGAGAAACGATTGATTCAATTTTTAACGTAATTCATAATTGGTGGATGATCAGAAATGAGTAACACTTAGCATTCGTTTCTCAAGGTTTAATCCATTTTAATCATTGCGGGAAGTGATGATTATGGTTAATGTTGGCTAATGAAAGTAAATTAGTACAATAATAGTGAGAAAGAAATAAGTCCATTGAATCAACTAATTCAAAGGAATATTTACTTTTCTTTTTCTTTTCGCCAATAAACATTTCCAGGAAATGTAATTATTTGCTTGTACTTTTCAGATTTATCAGACAAGACAACAGGCTTCAAATAGTCTTTTATAATTTGAACATCAAATATTTCTTCAATAGTATTCTCATATTCAATTTGGCCAATAACACTATTTTTTTTCAAGTCAAAAATGATTACGCCTGCCTTTCGTGAATTTTCTTTAACATCAAGATCGTTGAAATCTTTAGATGTAGACCTGATTTTAGATTTACCTATAAATAGAAATTCGTTATGGTGACTCATACCTCTAACGAAGCATCCGAAATCATAAATTACTGTATATTCCTTTTGTTTAACATTTACCTTTAGTAATCTACCATGTCCAGATTCTAATAAATAAAGCTCGCCTTCAATAATTCTAGGAGAATGAGGCATCGCCAATCCTTTGAGAATACATTCACTAGAGGGTACTTCCAACAAAACCCCTCCATTCATTTTGCTTTCTCTCCATCCATTCTTTGTGTTAGTTGCACTCAGAGCCGTAACATATTTAGGAAGATTACCTTCGAAGGCCATTCCATTTAAATGACAACGGTCTTCAGGAGCAATTGCATCTATAAAATTAGGTTTCCATTTTGGTCTAAAATTATAATTGATATCAAATGTAACTAAACAAGAAAATAATGTATTGACTCCCCATAATACACCATCTCCAAAGTGAATATCGTGAACATCAATGCTACTAGTGTTATAAACCGCTCGTTGAAGATAAACAGTATCAAATTGGCGCTCGTTCAATTTAATTGTTTCTGTAATGTTTTCATTATTAGAGAAGAAAACGATTTCGTCTAACCCAGCAATAGCCATCTTACTTCCATCAACAGCAATACCCATAGGTTTTTTTGCGCTAATTGGAATCTGATATAGATCTTCTCCATCAAGGCTACCTACAACCATTACCTTTCCAGCTTGGTAAGTACTGAAAATTATGCTCAGTTTGTTTTCAAGAAACACTTTAGCAACTCCTTCAGAAAAAGTTATTTGATAATTTTTGGACATAAAAAAAGCCTCGTTAGAGGCTCTGAAATTTTATTGAGCTTCTAATTTCCATTCTTCGTTCGTCTCATCTTCAAGCCATACTTCTTTGTTGGTCAACCTTTTAATTGCAAATGTCTGAACGGTTCCATCTATTACTAAACGTAAATCTTCTTTATCAGAAGAAAAGTCCCAGGTTCCAGCATAAGTATAACTGTATGTTCCATAAGTATAAGAATATTTAAAATCACCTTCTTTATCAAATTCAAATTCAATGCTATAACCATTTTGTGGAAATGTTTCAGCTCCAATTTGAACTATATCCCAATTACCAACAAGACGTGCTTTTTTTGACCTTAAAGTAAAACCAGGACCGTCATCATACTTCTTACAGCTCTGCATGTTGAAAGCCATTATAGCAATCGCGGCAGTATAACCAGTTTTTTTGAGAACTCTTTTTTCCATGAATGTTGATTTATTAGAAGTTTGTACGAATGTACTCAAATGTATGTCAATATATTCCCAGCTCGACATGAACTAATTAATAATTTTGCTTTTTGGTTGATTTGATATTTATCAATCTTCTTTTGAAAAAAGAATCAGTATTTTACTTGAAAGAATTTAGAATGGTCATCAACTCGACAGTCTTTCTCTTGTCAGATTTATATTTTTAACCAATGAAGATTACGTTAAATATGTCATTCCTAATACTAGTATCACTCAATTCATGTGATTTTAATGGTGCTAAAACAACAATTCCCCCTGATATATTGACGCTTGAGGTAAACTTAAATTCTCCAGAGAATATTGAATTAGGGCGACAATTATTTTTTGATACTCGGCTTTCTGTTGATGAAACTATTTCTTGTTCGAGCTGTCATAAGCCTGAATATGCATTCACAGACCAACAGCAATTCAGTGATGGTGTGGCTGCTCATCAATCTTTCCGAAATTCACCATCACTTTTAAACTCAATTTTTCTAACAAGATTAATGTTTGATGCCGAGATACAAACACTAGAAGAGCAGGTACTCGTTCCGCTTCAAGATACAAATGAAATGGGAATGATAATGAGTGATCTTATTGACCGCTTAGTTCAACTACCAGTTTATGCTAATGCTGCTCAATCTATTTATGGACGAAAATTTGATGCATTCGTCCTTACTCGAAGTCTTGCTGCTTACGAACGCTCACTGATTTCAATGAATTCCAGATTTGATCAAGCTGAAAGAGGGGAGACGGATCGAACAATTGAAGAAGAGCGAGGATGGAAATTGTTCTCTAAAGAATTGCACTGTACAAAGTGTCACCCTGCACCTTATTTCACAACTTTCAATGCAGAGAATAATGGCTTATATGATAACTACGGAAATGATAAAGGGCGATTTCGTATCAATTTTGATTCAACTGAGATTGGTTTCTTCAAAATTCCATCGCTAAGAAATATCGAATTAACGTTCCCGTATATGCATGATGGATCAATTAATTCCTTGGATGATGTACTGTCTCATTATGCATTAGGAGGAAGTCATCACGTCAATAAAAACAGTCTAATCGAGCCGTTTAGAATTACTCAGCAAGACAGGGTAGATCTATATTTATTTCTCATGTCTCTAACGGATACAACTTATTTAATGACAACAGTCGAATAAGTTAAATTAGTGTTATTTTATATGTGCGCATAATATATGTAAAGTTATGGCGTTAAAGTTGTAACCAAAGGCTAAGAGTATTATTATATGCTTGAGGCCTGCAAGCTTTAAAATACGATTTATTAAGTGAGAGCTCAATTTGATGAATCGAATTAAACCAAACTAGAACAATTTAAAACCAGTAAACCATGGCAGTGAACCCCGTGTATCACCAGTCCAATACTAAACTCCAGCAGGAGGCGGTATGGATCGAGGAGGCGAAGGAGGATGCGGAGAGATTCGGTCCACTGTACACGAAATATCATGAACAGATATTTCGTTACGTCTACCAAAGAATGGACGATCGAGAGTTAGCTTTTGACGTTACATCTCAAGTGTTTATTAAAGCACTAAGTAATTTGCATAAGTATGAATTTAGGGGAGTCCCATTTTCATCTTGGCTATACCGCATTGCGAAAAGTGAATTATACCAGGCATTTCGCGATCGTAAAGCAAGAAGAACTGTGAATGTAGAAAGCATTCATTTATTTGAAATAATTGAAGAAATTGATGACGATGATTCAGTATTTCACAAAAAGAAGTTACTAAAATGCCTGTCAATGCTAAAAGAAGCAGATTTGCAATTAATAGAGCTTCGATATTTCGAAAAACGCTCGTACCGTGAGATAGGCCAAATTTTAGAAATCACGGAGAACAATGCCAAAGTAAGAGCATTTAGAGCACTTGAACGACTAAAAAAACAATTTTTGAAACAATAACTAAGAAATGGAAAATCGAAAAACCACTTTGGACCGCGAGCAATTAAGCTCAGAGGTTATTAGAGGTGAGCAAAATTTCAATCAAGTATTGAAAGGACATCAGGCAATGAAACCTCCTCTATGGAAGACGGCCTGGTTCTATGGTCCCATTGGGTTAGCTTCACTGGCACTAGTTGTTGCAGTGAGCAATATGAAACCCAATAGCACAGAGGAAGATCAGATTTTGAATTCATTGAACACCCAAGAAGAGGAAGTTCGAGAAGCTAAAAATCAATTCTTTTCTGAAACTAACTCAGTAGTGGTTTCAAAAAAGGAAACAGTACTAATAGCAAGTGCAAACCCTGAACTTCCAAAGGCCTTAGAATCAGTAGTCGTGTTAATAGAGAATATTGAAAAGGTACCCCTGGAAATGGGTGAGGAAAAGATAATTGAAGAATCTATCATGGAGACTCCAGTTATTGAAATCCAAGAAGTAAAGAGGTTTAAAACTATGCCTAATATAGCAGGGGTATTTACCGGGAAGCTTCAAATTGATAACCTTTGCAGCGCTGGTGGAGTGTCCTGTAATAATGGATTTACTGTCTATTCGTTTGATATTCAATACCACAATGGGTCAGGAGACGTTATTGAACGAATTAAAGGTGATAGGTTTCCTCCGTTCTTGTGCAATAAACTTCGTGCGTATAACCTTAATCAAGAAGTTATGATCACAAATATCCTCGCCAAAAATGAGGAAGGAATGGTTGAAAGGTTAATCTCCATGCGCATCGAGCCAATCTTTTGAGATTGTTCTCATTAGGTAAATAATTAGTTCGAAATGTTCATTAACAATGTGGTATTAATAATTAAATGCAAAGTTATTTGGTAAGAATGATAAACATTCATACTTTCGTGTTGATAAACTTACGCTAGTTTTAATCGAATAAACAAAGACAATGAGATACTTAACTGGTATTTTACTACTATTTACAACAGGTTTTACGTATGGTCAGCATACGAACTTTAACACACAACGTAACTGGTCTCTTAATAAAAAAGAGATCGTTTTCGGTGGTGGAGCAACTCAATTTCTAGGAGATTTAGGTGGAAGAAGTCAAATTGGTAAAGATTATAGCCTTGCAGATTTGGATTGGCCATCTACTAGTTGGAATGCAACAGCGGGTTATCGCTTTCGCTTTCATCCATATTGGGCAACTTCAACAATGTTTAACATTGGAGTATTAAAAGGTGATGATGCTTTGACGAACGAATTAGTTCGTAAATCAAGAAATCTTCATTTTAAATCAATCATTATTGAATTGGAGCAACGAATAGAGTTGATTCTTTTTGCAAATGAGAAATTTGGAGCTCGATACCATGTTCCAGGATTGAAAGGAATGAGAAATCATAACGAACAATTTTATTTGTTTACAGGTATTGGAGTTTCATACTTCAACCCAAAAGCGATGTATAACGGTTCATGGACAAAACTTCGTCCATTGAGAACTGAAGGGCAGGGACTTGTCGGTGGACCAAAAGAATACCTACCTGTAACTGCAACTATTCCTTTTGGAGTTGGATTTAAAATGGGGTTGAACAGGATGTGGAGAATAGGTATTGAGGCTAGTTACATTAAAACATTCTCTGATTATATAGATGATGTACACGGTACTTATTACGATGCAAACGAATTGGCAGCGCAAGTTGGGGCTGAATCAGCTTATCTTTCTAACCCTGCTACCGAAAATGTTGCATGGTTTACAACTGATCAACAACGTGGAGATAATGAGAACGATGCCTACTTCTATGTGAATATTCTTTTCTCAAGAAATATTACCTATAAAGATTATGCGAAATCAAGACGCGCAAATAAATGGAGAGGACGTTACAAGTTCTAATTGTTGAAAATTATTTTAATATAATCATGGGGTGACTTCGGTCACCCCATTTTCGTTTATAACTTTGCTAAAACTTTTTTGATGTATAAACTCGTTCGCTCATTCTTATTTCTATTTGATCCCGAAAAAGTACATTATTCCACAACTAAAATGATGCGATTCATGCTTGTGATTCCAGGCATGAAGTTTTTGTGGAATAAAATGTATCGTGTGAAAGATGACCGACTGAAGCGTGAACTATTCGGGCTTACATTTGATAACCCTGTTGGAATGGCAGCTGGATTTGATAAAAATGCAACAATTTATAATGATCTTGCATACTGTGGATTTGGATTCATTGAGATTGGAACTGTAACTCCAGTGGGACAACCTGGAAATGATAAACCACGGTTATTTCGTATAAAACTAGATCAAGGGATAATAAACCGAATGGGATTCAACAATGAAGGTGTTGATTTTGCCGTTGAGAACCTAAAGAATCGAAAAACGAAATTGATCATTGGAGGAAATATTGGGAAGAACAAGGTCACTCCAAATGAAAACGCAACAGAAGATTATGTTGTCTCATTTAAGAAATTATTTCCTTATGTAGATTATTTTGTGGTCAATGTTTCCTCACCCAATACTCCGAATCTAAGATCACTTCAAGAAAAAGAACCGCTGACTAATCTTTTAAAGAAACTCCAAGAGGTCAATCTAACATTCCCAAAGCAGAAACCAATTCTATTAAAGATCGCTCCAGACTTAACCAATGAGCAACTAGATGATATTATTGAAATCATAATGGATATTAAATTAGATGGAGTAATTGCTTCAAATACAACGGTTAGTCGTGAAGGACTAAAAACAGATCCTAAAGCACTAGAGGAAATTGGAGCAGGTGGTCTGTCTGGAAAACCTGTTGGAAAGAGATCAACCGAAGTGATACGCTATCTGTCTGAAAAATCGGGTAAAGCTTTCCCTATAATTGGAGTAGGAGGAATACATTCTGCGGAAGATGCATTAGAAAAATTAGATGCTGGAGCTGATTTGCTACAAGTTTTCACAGGATTCATATATGAAGGACCAAAATTGATCAAACGAATTAATAAAGCAATCTTAGCACGTGAGAAATAAATCGCTCAGAAAAAAGTATTTTAGCGTATGCAGGAACTGAAACTTATCGAATGTCCTAGAGATGCCATGCAAGGGATTCATGATTTTATACCTACGGAAATTAAAACGAACTACATTAACTCAATTCTAAAATGTGGTTTCGATACTGTTGATTTTGGAAGTTTCGTTTCACCAAAAGCTATCCCTCAACTTCGTGATACTTCTACTGTATTAAATGGACTTGATACTTCTTCAAGTAAATTACTTGCTATTGTTGCTAATGAACGTGGAGCAATTGACGCATGTAATTTTGATCGAATCGACTATCTAGGGTATCCGTTCTCAGTATCTGAAGAATTTCAAAAGCGAAACACAAACGCTACAATTGATGAGTCTTTTACACGAGTTGAAGCAGTTCAAGAACTAGCTCTAAAACATAAAAAATCACTTGTCCTATATTTATCCATGGGATTTGGTAATCCTTATGGTGAAGATTGGCACCCTGACATTGTCGCGCATTGGTGTGAGAAATTATATACTAAACTTGATATTCGTATTCAAGCATTGTCTGATACAATTGGTATTGGAACTGAGAAATCAGTAGCTTCACTTTTTGAGACACTGAGTTCCAACTTGACTGAAGTAGAATTTGGTGCTCATCTTCATACTCGCCCTGAAAATGCGAAAAATATGGTTGCAGCAGCTTACAATGCTGGCTGCCGACGATTCGATGGAGCAATTAGAGGCTTTGGTGGTTGTCCAATGGCAGCAGATGATCTTATCGGAAACATGCCTTCTGAAAAGATGCTAGAGTGGTTTGATGAGAACTCAGTTACAACTGGAATTAATAATAAATACTTTGATGAATCAATGCAATATGCGCTATCAGTCTTTCCGTAACTATTGCAAAAAACTGAATTATACAAACATGAAATATTTTTTATCAATTATTCTTCTCGTCTTTATTTTAACCAGTTGTGACTCTGATAGTAGCGATCTACTTGAAGTTAATGCTGACATAGAGGATACGAACGTTGAAGGTTTTGAAGATGCTACGGCAGACTTTTCGACAACTAAATTCGATGATCCAGAATACATTGAAATTTTGGGAGAATTGGATGTTTGTCTAATGATTGATCAAGATTCAACTGTTTTTGCAACGTGTAGCCCTAAGAATTTCAGAATACTTCCGTTCAAAGAAGGAGTGAGTGTTAAGAATGCTTTTATTCTTCAAATGAAGGCAGGAATTGTACTGAAGGGGCAAGCAGCACCTTTACCTGAACGAAATATTCTCATCTTTGAGCGTGATGCTGGTCAATTAGTTAAAGTGAATGGATTTCGAGGTGACCTTACGGCAACTCGCGGTGGGACTAACGGAGTCAAGGATTTAGTTATTACTTTTTATTCCAAGAAAGAAGAGACATTTTTTGATTGTATCTTTCAATGGAACGGAACTAGATATGATTTCAAATTCGTTGAGGGTGTGAATTGGGGCGAAGGATTTAAGCCAATCAAAGAATCTATGATAGACTCTATTTCGAAAGAAATTTATACGGATTTGATGCAAAACGCTAAGATTTTCTAAATGAAAATTCTCTCAGCACTTCTGTTTATCGGATTATTTTCTTGTACCGCAGGAATTGAGCTAAAATCAGTAACATACGATCATCTCTTCAATGATGGGAATAGTAAAGTTTGGATGATTAATAAGATGGTGGTCAATAGAAAGAACTTAACCACACCTAGCAATTCGAACAAGGAAGTGTTAATTTTCTATGTAGATGGTTCGATTCAATACATTCCATTGAAAAATTTGGGGTCACATCAAGGAAATATTGGCGATTACATTCTCCATTCGGATGAAAAATCACTTGCTATCTACTTCAAAGAAAGTACATGGGATTTCAGTTTGATAAAGATTACAGAAGATACTATTTACATGACTTCTACAAAAGATTCGGATCGAAATATTGCACTAGAACTTGTTCCGCTTCCTAAAATTTTTAATTAATTCTTTACAAATGAAAGAACTCGATTTCCTTTTGCTGTGGAAACATAGAGTAGATAGTGCCCATTTTCTAATGCATCAATGGTTATCTGATTGGAAGATTCAATATAAAGCAACTCCTTGCCACCCATTCCTACTATTGTCATCGATAAAACATCATCACGGTTTACTTTGAGCAAGGATGTCGCAGGATTTGGATATGCTCGAACATTAATTTGGATCGAAAGGTCATCAATTGATAGAGTATCTTCAATTAACATCTGGATGTCATCTATATATAGTTTAAATCCATCATTGGTGCGATTCACAAATCCAACATAGACTGTTTGATTATCAAGTCCATAAGTACTTAAATTAACTGATCGGTTTGTCCATGTCTCATTCTCTTGAAAAACGTCACCTACAGTATCTATAAAGCTTGCTAGTTGTGTGTCAGTAGATGACACAACTACTAAGTAATCATCTGGAAAAGAGGCATCGTGTGATTTAGCTTCCCATGAGAGAACGTTTCCATAAGCCCCAAGAGTAATAGCAGGAGTAATCAGCCAACGATCAGCCTGTCCAACTGGTTCAAAAAAAGAGGTTGATCCCATTACTGTATCATTCGAATTATCTGGGTCTGCCAAGCGAATCCATGCACTCGTGAATTCAGAGACAACTGTATTTGGAGTTAGCCCATCATTGTCAACAATCGTAAATGCTAGAGGAGCACCAGATTCAAAATCTTCTGTGTAAATGACTGTTTGTGCTATGCTCATTTCTGAGAGCAAAGAAAGTAAAGCTATTCCAATGATTTTATTCATGTCGCAAATTTAGTGTTTTGAACCTTATTCAGCTAAGGCTATTAATATTTCTTTGTATTCTTGATAGAACTTGTCAAATGCAATGACCTTTTCTTTCAAGAAGAATTTAATCTTAGGGAGGTCACTATCATCATAAAAATTTAAACCTTTTATTTCCCAATGAATACGAGAAATATTCCTTCCGGCAAATTCTCTATCAAATTCATTCCAAGCTGTTGCTGGACCAATGATATTTTCCATTACAACTTTGAGTTCTGTCATTTGTTCCCACAATAGAGAACGAATCCCATCATCTTTAGGTTGGATGTCGAAGCAGAGTGCTGCAACTTTCGGAGATACCTCTAAACGAACATAGATATCTCTCACATCCGTTGGATAATTAATCCAACTAATTCCTCGTCCATTTGAAGATTTATACTTTCGCATTTCTTTTTGAAATCCAGTCCAAAATTGCGTATTGTGTTTCTTTTTTTTCTCTTTTGAGATCATCCGGAGCTAATCTCGGTAGATTTTAGAAAATATCCATCGGAATTATAGATTTTTGTGAAGAAATGAAAGACTAGATACTAAAAACGTCAATCCATAAACGTGAGTGATTCACTTCCAATTTATTGATTAGATTTAGGATGGTAATATGCTACTGCATTAATTTAATGATTGATTAACACATTCAAATAACACCCAGAAATCATGGAACAAATTACTTCAAACGATTCTTTTGATGCATTCAAGATTGAGGGTAGAATACAAATCAACGAAAAAAAGAACTCGGCTAAAAAATTCGGAATAATCACTATAATTATGGGGCTTGTATTTCTTGGATTAGGCTTTGTAAACATAAGAAGTATAACTTAGTTGGGAAATACTGGCCACAATTTTTGATTGCACCTTCTTTTATGGTGGTATTTTACTCTTTGTTCTTGGAATTTTTCTTTTCATTGCAAAAGGACTGATGGGAGGAGAGCCAGTTTCAACTTTTAATTCTGCAACAAAACAATTAATTCTTCGAGGTAAAGTCATTCCATTTTCTGAAATGAGTAAAATTACAATTCAATCCAGTCAAGTAATGGGGAAGACAATGGTTGCGATATTTTTTAAACATAATGGACGGCGGAAAGCCTTAGTTGGTGGTACACTAATTGTGAATAGTACAAGTGAAATAGAAGAGATGCTCGTTCAATTGAATGAGTTGATAGGTCAGCAATAAGTTAATAACACATCGTTTGTGTAAACTATTACTCAATCCAATCTTAAGAGAATAATTTCCTTCTATCTTTAGCGAATGAAATTCAATGAACTCAATTTGATACCCGAAATTCTCGATGCTGTTAACAGTTTAGGGTACGAAACCCCAACACCAATTCAAGAGCGAGCAATTCCTAAAGCGCTAAAAGGACAAGATGTTCTCGGCTGTGCTCAAACGGGAACTGGGAAAACAGCAGCTTTCTCAATTCCAATCCTTCAGATACTTAATGAATCTCATGGGAATAAAGGAGGAAGGAGACCAATTCGTTCATTGATTCTGACTCCAACACGTGAATTGGCAGCTCAAATTGGAGAAAGCATTAGAGATTATAGCCAGAACTTACAGATTAATTATGCTGTTATTTATGGAGGTGTTAAGCAAGGTACTCAAGTTGACAAACTTCGTCGCGGAGTAGATATCCTTGTTGCTACACCAGGTAGATTAATCGATTTAATGGATCAGGGCTATGTCAAATTACACGATGTAGAAATCTTCGTACTTGATGAAGCTGATCGGATGCTAGATATGGGTTTTATCCACGATATTAAACGCATACTACCAAAACTTCCAACAAAAAGACAAACACTATTCTTTTCTGCAACCATGCCTCCAGCAATTGTTGAGTTGACCAAGAAGTTGCTTGTGAATCCCGCACATATCTCTGTAAATCCTGTATCTTCTGCGGCTCAAACTGTACGTCAGGTAGTCTATCATGTACTAAAGCCGACAAAGAAGCAATTGTTACTGCATTTATTGAAAGATTCAACAATGGATTCTGTACTGATATTTGTGCGAACGAAACGAGGTGCGGATCGATTGGCTAGAATATTAGCTAAAGCGAACATTGTTTCTGCTGCAATTCATGGAGATAAATCCCAAAATCAACGAGAAAAAGCACTGAAAGGATTCAAGTCAGGTCGAAATCGTGTTTTGGTGGCAACGGATATCGCAGCTCGAGGTATTGACATTGAGGATTTAACCTACGTAGTCAATTATGACATTCCCAACGAACCAGAAACATACGTTCATAGAATTGGAAGAACTGGTAGAGCTGGCGCAAGCGGAAACTCAATTTCTCTTTGTGATATCGATGAAAAACCATTTATTAAAGACATTGAGAAGCTGATCGGAAAGAAAATTGAGGTCATTGAGGGGCATCCATTCCCTATCACGCAAGATGCAATTAACGATTATCGTGAAATGCAGGATGGTTTCACAAAACAAAATGAAATTCAGATGCAAAAACGTAGAGAAGCTCGTGCTCATCGAAAGACAAGTGGAGGTGCTGGTAATGGAAAAAGAAAGGGAGGAAATAGACGACGTTAATCCTCGATTATCACTATAGTTTAGTGATTCAAGTATGCTGTTATGCCAATCACATTAAAAGATCTCTCAGGACCGAAGGGGATTCCAATTTTCGGGAATGCTCTTAAAATAGATGTTGACAATCTCCACAATCAACTAGAAGATTGGGCGGATGAATTTGGTTCAGTATATCGATTGAAACTGATTACAAGAAGTATGATTGTTATTACTGAACCTAAGATTGTTCAGTACATACTTCGTGATCGCCCTGAAGGTTTTATCCGAATGAAAAAGGTTGATAAAATTCTACGTGAAGGAGAAGTTCACGGTGTTTTTAATGCAGAAGGCGAAGAATGGAAACTTCACAGAAAAATGGTCACCAAAGGATTGGATGTGAAGCACCAAAAAGCATTTTTCGATCAGATGTTAGTTACTGTTGAGCGGCTACATAAGAAATGGAAACGTGATGCTGATGATGGGAATACTATTGACATACAACAGGATTTCCTTCGATTCACAGTCGATATCACAACAACCCTAGCCTTCGGTTATGATATCAATTCACTGGAAGAGAAAGGTGGTGTTGTTCAAGATCACATGGAGAAGATATTCCCCATGATTTTCAAACGCATCAATGATCCTATCCCTTGGTATAAACTACATAAATCCAAGAATGACCGAGTTTATGAAAATGCTTTGAAGGAAATAAATGTTTACATCGATCAATTCATTGCCGATGGCAGAAAAAGAATTGCTGAGAATCCTAATTTACGAAAAAGTCCTTCTAATTTTTTAGAGGCAATACTTGTTGAAGCTGAAAATGAAGAATATTTCGGAGATAAAGAATTGAAAGGGAACTTAATGACAATTCTTCTGGCTGGTGAAGATACTACCGCTCATACATTAGCTTGGTCAATTTTTCTTCTTACTCAACACGAAGAATTTCAAGAAGTAATTCGTAAAGAGGCTGATGAACTTTTAAAAGAAAATCCATGGATCACAGAGTACGAAATAGCTCCATCCTTTAAACAAATTGATGCAGTTGCGAATGAAACTATGCGCATGCGACCTGTTGCACCGTTAATCCTTTTTGAGCCAACTGTAGATGTTGAAATAGACGGTTACCTATTTGAGAAAGGAAGTCTGTTACTTGTCGAGTCTCGATACGCAGCAATGCAAGATGTAAATTTCAGTAATGCTAACGATTTTAACCCTGCACGATGGCTAAAAGAAACGAAATGTCCAATGCACAATCTTGATGCCTACATTCCGTTTGGTGGTGGTCCTAGGTTCTGCCCCGGCAAGAACTTGGCAATTTTGGAGATCAAATTAGTGCTTTCAATGCTCTTTAAAAACTTTAACATCGAGATGATTACTCCTCATGAAGATGTCAAGGAAATTATGGCATTCACTATGATGGCATCTGATTTCAAAGTCAAACTTACCAACCGCTCATAATAATATCTAATCCTTTTTTTTCTTATTCGCTATTTTTGTTTTAATGTCAGATGCTCATACCTCAGAAACCGAATTAGAAATTTCACATCGAGAAGTTTTCAATACTGTGAGTGAGATAAACTCCACAGATTGGAATTCTGTTACAGATGATAGAAACATTTATCTCTCGCTTGAGTATTTAGGGTCACTAGAATCTACTATGAGCGAATCTATTGATTTTTATTACGTCATCTCTTATTCTGAAGAAGGTAAACCGGTTCTTGCTTCAGCATTTCAATTGGTTGTTTTTGAAGATAAGCGTCGAAAATACGCTTCTCATCTCGGAAAACTCGCATGTCATATTAAAAATAAGGTTTTATCACCATCTACGATTAATGTTATGGTATGCGGCAATGTTTTTTCTGATGGAGAGAATGGATTTCTTTGGAAAAATATCTCGCCAGAAATAGCTATTGAAGAAGTAGCACTAATTGCCGAAATTTTAAAAGAACAGAAGGAGATTAAAGAGAAATCATCCATTACCTTATTTAAAGAATTTAAGCCTTCATCTGTTAGTTATACTGATAATTTGATGAAGCGAAATTACCGAGGTTTTATGGTGGATGTGAATATGGTTATGAAAATTCACGGTAACTGGAAATCGATGGATGATTACATCGCCAGCATGAAAACGAAATTCCGGACTAGATACAAATCTGTTTACAAAAAATCTTCGGATCTCGACATTAGGACCTTAAGCGGAGAAGAGATTCGTATTCACTGTGATCGAATAAATGTATTATTTTGGAATGTGCTTGAGAAATCAGATTTTAGCTTTGGTAGATTGACGGCAGCAGCTTTTCTTAGCTTCGAGAAGGCGCTTGGAGATAAGTTTTGTTTAAAGGGTTTCTTTTTTGAGGATAAGTTGGTTGGATTTAGCACTTCATTTTTTAATAATGGCATCCTCGAAGCAAACTTCGTTGGACTTGACTACAAACACAACAAGGAATTATCTGTATATCAAAGGATACTATACAATTACGTAGAGCAATCCTTAATGTTATCAGCAAGTGAATTACACTTAGGGAGAACGGCAGAAATGGTTAAAAGTAGTATCGGTGCTGTTCCTATGAATATGAAACTCTACGCAAGACACAGGAAGAGCGTTCCGAATTTACTCTTAAAACCAATTATTCAATCAATATCACCAAGTGATTTCGAATTGCGGAAGCCTTTCAAATCAGACTTTACTTACTAGATGGATTCATTAACTCAAATAGTTCTTGGTGCTGCGATGGGCGAAGTTGTTCTCGGAAAAAAGATTGGTAATCGTGCTATATTATGGGGCGCTGTTGCAGGCACTATACCCGACTTGGATGTATTCATAAAATTCTTTACGGATCCAATTACGGCAACTGAAATGCACAGAGGATTTTCTCATTCCCTGGTCTTTTGCTTACTTGCATCTCCATTATTCGCTTGGCTCGCTTTGAAAATTCACAAAAAAAGAGACGCGACATTTAGAAACTGGACATTCTTATTCTTCCTAGCTCTAGTCACTCATCCGCTTCTTGATATGCACACTACATGGGGCACACAGTTTTTTTGGCCATTTGAGATTAAAATAACTTACAAGAATATCTTCGTTGTTGATCCTTTGTACACAATCCCATTTCTGATCTGTGTTATTGCGGTCATGTTTCATAGAAGAACAAATCCTAGGAGGCAGCGAATAAATAATATCGGGATAATTATTAGTACATCTTATATGCTTTTAACTTTCGTCTTTAAATGGATTGGAATTAAGACATTTGAGAAGAACTTAAGCGATCAACATATTTCTTATGTCGAAATGGATACGAAACCAACTCCTTTTAATAGTTTACTTTGGAATGCTCAAGTGGAAACAGAAAAAGGTTATAAATTCGCCTATTATTCGTTACTAGACTCTAAATCAGAGATAGAATTCTCGCATGAGTTCTCTAAGAATCATCATTTGATTGCTGACATAAAAAAACATAAACAGATTGAACAAATTCTCAAAATAGCAGACGGCTGGTATGTGGTCGAAGAAGATGGTAGCGATTTAATCTTTACTGATTTGCGCTTTGGTCAATTCGGAATGGATGTGAATGAATCTCCTTTTATTTGGAAGTATAAAATCACTCGACACGAGAATAAGGAAGCTACAGTAACAAGACTTAAACCAAAGATTGACAATATGGGGGAGGTGATTGGTGAACTTTGGAATAGAATGAAGGGTAACTAGAAACTGTTAATATGATAACAGAATTTCGGTAGTATCAAACGCGGTTGTAATTGCCGATTTAGGACCTTGAATACTTGAGTTATGTACAAAATAATAGTAGCGATATTCAGTATTTCCATCATTCATACAATAGATTGATGTATCAACAGCACCATTTAGATACGTAGTTCCGTCTGGGCAACACTCAACACAGGCTGATTTCCCTTCTTGCTTAATATATTCGAGGACATCATCTACCAAAGGACTTGTATTAATGAATCTTAATTTGACCCATGATTTTGCAGTTGTAGAATAATTGCGAATATTGTCCTCCTCAATCGTTAAACTAGAAAATGGAATGTCCTCATACAGTTCGAAATAGTTGAATTTCACAACTGACAGATGATAAGTTTCAATTTTTCCTCTTTCAAAAGTAAATGAATAACTGCCGTCAGACTCTAAAGTTGTTTGGGCAATTAAATCAAGTGACAATCCTCCAGCTTCAGTTCCGTATAGTTTTACCACAGCATCAGAAAGTGGTGCAGAGAAACTGCTATCTGTAATTGTACCTGTTAATGTGAAATCCGCAGGACCTTTTTTGCATCCAAAAATTGAACTAAGCAATAGGCAAATAAGTGAGAATTGAAAAGGTCTTTTCATATTGATTTAATCTGATGAGTTAAAAATACAATAAAAATCTATTTTGTTCAAATTCAGAAAAGCAAGATGATAGGAAATTTTATAGTTAGTAAGAACGAAGTCACCATATCAAAATGCAGTTGTTTAAATTATGACACTCAATTAGTATTTGTAGTAATTCATCGAACAATCGACTATTATTGTTGTTTAAGTGTCCAACATGCAGATATGATCGATGAATATTAGTGTTTCATTGTTGAAATCTATTTATAGAACTTTTTATTTTTTTATGCTTTGAGCTCTAACTTTTTTATATATTAGCCGTTGTAACTTTAAAAAAAGGAAAAATGACTGAAAAGAAAAATGGAATGGCTCTCGCAGCGATGGTTCTAGGTATTATATCTCTTGCTTTATTTTGGACAGGTTGGCTTGGGTTAATTTGTGGTGTTCTAGCAATTATATTTGCTATTGTTGCAAATAATAAAATTAAAGCTGATGCTGATCTTGCTCCTACAGCAGGAAAAGCTAAAGGTGGCTTGATTATGGGTATTATTGGATCTGTACTTGCAGTCATTTGGATCATTTTGATTATGATGGCAGTGAATCAACTCAAAAATGACCTTAGAGGATTAGATAACGCATTCGATCAATTAGAGCGATACGAAAATCTGTAATAGTATTATATTATTTTCTTTATTATACCCTGATTGTCTTTAATCGATGATCAGGGATTTTTGTTTAAAAAAATCCGTATATTATTACTATCTATGCGTCACCTAAATTTAAATCAATAATTACTATGGAAGAAAATAAAGAAATCTTAGACATCAATGAAGTCAATCCAGAGCAAAAACGCCCTGCGTTTATTACTGTCTTATGTATTCTCACATTTGTAGGTGCAGGACTTGGACTGCTTACTGGACTATGGAGCTTGTTTACAATTGGTCAAGTACAGGATACTTTTGACACATTAGATAGACTGGGAGGGTTTGGAGAATCTTCATTAGGCGGAATGGATGATTTCTACCGATGGACAAAAATTTCAGTATATCTTAATTTACTCGGAAATGCTATGTGTCTTACAGGTGCTCTTATGATGTGGAACTTAAAGAAAATTGGATATTTTATCTATATCCCTGGGCAACTAATTCCATTAATTGGTTCTTTCATGGTTATTTCAAGTATGACAGGTTTCATGGGAGCTGCTGGTCCTGGAGGTGGAATGTTTGCTTCAATGGGCATGATTGGATTCTTTATCGGTGCTTTATTCCCTGCTGCATTTATTATCATGTATGGGGTAAACCTTAAGCACATGAATAAATGAGTGAATTAGATGATCTTCTTGATCCTGGGATAACCGAAAATAACAACTTAGGGCAAGCTTCTCAAAAGACCATCCCAAACGCAACAGGAATTTTAGTACTAGGAATAATCTCAATTGTGGGTTGTATATTATATGGTGTGCCAGGTCTGATTTGTGGGATTATAGCTTTAGCGATGATGAAAAAAGTTAAAGCTATATACGAATCGGATAAACCTGCTTACGAGGTCTCATATAAAAATGCACGCGCAGGATATATTTGTGCGATAATCGGAACATCATTGTCAGCTCTCTATTTTATTGCTGCTTTGATTGCAATTTTATATGTAGCTTCAAATGGAAGATTTTGATTAATTGTTCTTGGAAATCAACATTTGGGGTAGATTGCCTAACATGTGGATTTCAACGCTCATTCCAATTGCTTATTGAAGGGGATGTAGTTGGAAGCTTTTATCAGTTCCCAGCTACGATCCCTTTTTTAGTATGTATCCTTTTTGTTATTTTACATTTGATCTGGAAGTTTAAGACTGGTCCAATAGTAATTGTCAGCTTATTCAGCTTAACCGCTTTCCTAGTTGTAGTGAACTATGTTCTTAAAATTGCTAACGTAATGACCGACAATTTTAGTTGATCAATGAAAACTAATATGCCAACCTAAGTCCATTTCTTAAAAGGCCTTCAGAATACATTAAATGTGCCTGATAGCAAGGCAGATTTAAGTAGGACATATTATTCTTGATAAATTCAACGAACAACTCATTTGCAACATGAGTGCTTCCCCCTCAATATCAGCGTGTTTTTTTTAAAAATGACTGAAGTTTAAGTTCTTTAAATGATCATTTTAGACAAGAACTTCATCATGAAAAAAATCTATATACTATTTATTGCATTAGCAACAGTTTTAGACTCATCAGCACAATCGTCAACATTAATTGAAGCTGATTTTCATTCTGATAAATCTTTTATTGAAAATGTTGGTCAATTTGATCGCAGAGGATGGAGTATAACAGATAGCATCAAGTTTGGTGCTAAACTCGGAAACGTTTTTATATTCTTCACTGATGAAGGTTTAACCTATCGATTTGAAACCTTTAAGAAAATTCAAATTGAAGGAGATCACGATAATGGGGTTGTAAAAAAAAACCTCAGTGAATTAATAAATATTAGATTTTTAGATGCCAATTCAACTGTTGAGCTTGTTCCTAGTCAAATAAGAGAACATTACAATTCATACAGTGTAAAAAACTATTTAACGAATGAGTTTACTTCAATTAGCGGAGCACAAGGCTTTTCCAAAATTACTTATGTAAACTTATATGACAATATTGATATTGAATACACCTTTCACCCTGATGGAGGAGTGAAGTACAATATTATTCTTCACCCTGGAGCTGATCCATCGCAAATCAAAATGAAATATTCTCATGCTTCAAAGAATATAGTGGGGAAGTCTAAAACAATGCTTAATGCTAATGGTGAAATTTCAATGCATACTACCTTGGGAAATATCACAGAGAAAGCGCCTGTTAGTTATTATGAAGGAACGAATGATCCTATTGTTTCAAATTACTTATTCTCTAATAACATCTTGACGTATGAGCTTGAGAATTTTGATAATTCCCAAGAGGCAATAATTGACCCTTGGGTTATTTCTCCAAATTTCAATGCAGGAGATTTTACACGTGAAGTAGAAACGGATGCATCTGGAAATATTTACACTATCGGTGGAGAAGTCCCAATGGTACTAAGGAAATACACCCCCACTGGAGTACTCATTTGGCAGTACAACACTCCATGGGATACAATTAATGGTGATTGGTTGGGGACTCTCGCAACTAACGCCGCGGGAGAAAGTTTTATTACGCAAGGAACTGGTTCTGAAATTGAAAGAGTTAGTACTGGAGGGGCTATGGTATGGCATAGAACTTATAGTCCAGGAGGATTATCAACTGAGTTTTGGTCGATTACTTTTAACTGCGATAACAATAAATTAATTGTCGGAGGAACGGGCTCTGTTGGATTCTTTGGTTTCGATGCGCGAATCTATGATATTGATCCTGTTAATGGAAACGTTAATGGGCAATCAATAGTGAATTCTGGAATCAACGGTTGCTGCCCCAACGAAGTAAGGTGTATTACCTCTTCCAAGAATGCTAAATATATTTTTCAAATTCACACTGATGTTGGTGCAATAAGTCAGAATATTGGTGCATGCACGACTTCAGACCCGATTTTTAAAACAGCAAATGTAGGTCTTGCCTATAAGTGCGAAAACTTCCTGTCAGCGGATCAAAATGGAGGAGGGCTGAAGTCCTTGATTTCAAATGACAATTTTTTCTATGTGAATAATGGTGATCAAGTTCGGCAGTATGATGTTGCAACAGGAGCACTTGTTAATACCGTTGCACTTCCTGGAGGAAGTGCAAATAACGGCTTTGGAGGAAGGGTAGTTCATTGCAGTGGAATTGATGTTGATGTTAATGGAAATGTTTATGTTGGGTCGATGGATCGCGTTGTGAAATTTGATCCAAACTTGAATTTTGTGAGTTCGATCAATACTTCCGGAGGATTCACGGTATATGATGTAAACGTAAGTTCAAACGGCGAAGTGATTGCAGGTGGGGCACTCTTAAATAATGGAACTCCTACAAATCGTGGTTCACGAATTCAATCAATGAATTTTGCCGCTTTAGGGAAGTATGCACTTGTTTGTTGCGATGTAAATATTTGTCCAGCAGGACCGTATTGTGATAATGAGATTGGTCAGCAGTTAATTACAACCACTCCTGGAGGAACATGGTCGGGAATAGGAGTGAATGTAAATGGATTCTTTTTCCCGTCAGTATCAGGGGTTGGAAACTTTGCAATCACATACACCTTACCTTGCGGAATTGAAACAATCATTATTAGCGTTACCAATTGCAATGCTCCTTTGAGTGTATGTATTGAAGCCAATGGAGACCTAACAGCTAATGGGGGCAATGGCCCTTACACATGGGAATCAATTTCAAGTTCAACATCATGCACAGATCCTGGTTCTATCTTCGATAATGATTGTTCGTCAAGTTGTGGTTTCTTTTGCTTTGATTATTTTAAGAATATAACAACGACTACCTACACAATCATTGCCACAACTCAAACATTATCAGCTCCAATACCGTATCCGGTTCAAGTCACTGATAATGCAGGTGCTATTGTAGTTGTTAATAACAGTGGTGCGGTCGGGAATTGCCCTGTAATTGTTCTTTCGGCGAAGTTAGCATCTTACACATTAGAGTGCCAAGATGATCGGACATTACTTGAGTGGACAACAACCTCTGAAGACAACAATGATTATTTTGAAATTCGAAAAGCAATTGGAAGTGGCGACTATGAGGTTATTGGTACAATAGATGCTGCGGGCAGTACTACTTCGGATATGTCTTATAAATTTCTGGATAGATCTTCACGTGAGCAGGCCTATTATTCATTGCATCAAGTAGACTACGATGGAAAAACAACATTCTTAGGATTAGAATCGATTAACTGTCAAACTGAACAAATTCTTGTGCATCCGAATCCTTTCACAAAGAAATTAACGATCGAACTTGGTTCTTTTCTTGATGACGGAGCAGGAACGCTTGAATTATACAATTCTGTCGGACAAATCGTTTCGTCAGAAATAATTCCAGCAGATCAATCGATTCATCATATAGATGCTGAATCGTTAATCCCAGGAGTTTACATCATTAGATTGGTGAACTTGAATAAGGTAGTGACATTGAAAGTAATAAAGAACTAGTAATCAATATTATTCGATATTTTTATTAAAGATTAACTTGAACATTGTTCCAGTACCACTTAAGCGTTCCAAAGTACCCCCAAGTTGTTCACTGAAAATCTGAACTAATTCAGACCCCAATCGATCATATCGATCTCCAGTTCGCTCTTTTGGCATGCCTATTCCATTGTCGCCTATTATTAATTCACACTTGTCATCATCGATGAGAGATAAATGAACGGTTAACCTACCAGCATCAAGTCCAACGAAAGCATATTTGAGAGCGTTGGAGATCAGTTCATTTATTAATAAACCAAGTGGGACAATAGTATCTAGGTTAAGAGATAATTTCTCAACTTTTATATCAGTTGTAATGTTTTTTACAGCGTATAGTTCAACCATATCGTTGATCAGAGAACTTAAATGCTGTTCAATGCTATCAATCCCAATCTCTCCAGTTCGATACATTTTGTCATGTATAAGAGCTATCGATGTTATTTTACTTTGAGCATCCTTAAATATGAGTCGAATCCGTTCTTCCTCCTCATCATTACATTCCATACGAAGAATGCTATTGATAATTTGTAGGTGATTATTCACTCGGTGGTGAACATCCTTTAAGAGGGTACTTTTGCGCTTAAGATCTTTTGCAAGTTCTGCGTTCACTCCTTTTAATTCGATTAAGCTTTTTCTTAATTCGATTAATGTAACTGTTTGATTAGAAAGCGCTCGTAATGCTTCGATCTGCCTTTTCGTAGGATGATGCGGTTTATGATCAATCACACAAAGAGTTCCCAGTGCATGTCCATCTGGATTCACCAAAGGAGCTCCAGCATAAAAAATTATTCGAGGTTCTCCCTCCACGATAGGGTTACCTATGAACCTTTTGTCTTGTCGAGAGTCAGGGACAACACACACTTCATTTGGATTTAAGATGGCATGTGCACAAAATGAAAGACTTCTAGGTGCTTCAGTTATTGATGTCCCAATGTGTGATTTAAACCATTGTCGTTCATTACCTACCAGTGAAACACAGGATACAGGTGTGCTTAAAATCTGCGCCGCAAGACTTGCAATTCGGTCAAAATCTTCTTCGGGAAGCGTATCCATTATGGCATAGCCATTTAATGATGATATTCTTTCAGTCTCATTTACAGGGATAGATGGTTTAATCATACATGTAATTTACTAATTTTCAATTGAAAGACTCTGATCAATTCAATTTTTACCAATAATATTTTTTATTTAATCGATTGTTATATCTTTATACACTACTGAAATTACAATTGAACCTGAAGAATCATATAGAATTAGAGTATTGCTGGTACTCAGGGTTCTATTTCTGCTGAAGCAAGAGAGGTCAATATCAATGATGAGAGTTCTAAATATACACTCGCTCTTGCTTTGGTGATTAAAGAGCTTCCTCAGAGATTATTGGCTAATTTCTATTTCAAAATAAAGAAGGTTGATTATCCCATTAAAACATTTAAACGCGAAAGCGAAGCAACCTACTGGCTTATTCAACAGATTAGAATGCAACAAATGACAGGCTGAAAAATTCAGTGATTTTCATATTGTCTACTTCAATTCCTTCTATACTTTCTTAAACAAACAAATTCTCCAGATAGAACTAGTTCCTCGATAAATTGGCTCAAATCCATTACTCTTAATCAACTCATGCATCTTTTTTTCAGAATGCATAAATGTCCTAAATGGGTTTCCACGCATCCATAAATATAAATCAGCACACTTATTCAAGGCGGTAAAAAGGAAATTAGATCGAGGATGAACAATTCCGTAGTACTTTTCTGTTTTCTGGAGTGATTTATTCAATAATTCGTCAGCATGCGGATAGCAACAAACAACTCGTTCAAGTGTAACAATGTCATGCTTTTCTATCTCCCGTGCACAATCTGTGAAATCTCCATGAACAAATTTCATCAGTTTACTAGTACCATTGTTTATCCCAATTTCTTTGTCTGTTTCCAGATAGGCGGTGGAAGCATCTACACCAGTTGTTTTAACCACTCCATTCTTCAGTAATTCGTGTTGAATCACACCAACGCCACAACCAATATCGAGTGCACTTAAATCTGTTAAATCATTTTTGAATAATGCATTAAGTAGTAGGCGAGTGGTCTTATTCGGACCTTTTCGTTTGTAGCGTTTATGATCGCGTTTAGCACTTTTCTGATCGAAGATTGATTCTGCACCACAGCAATGTTGACAAGTCATAATGTAAAGTTACAATGGTTATCCGAATAAAAAAATGAGGGCATTTTTTTTTACAAAACGTTTAGGACGCTATTGATAAATCAAGGTTCGTAATGTTAATCCTATTGATAGGATTTATTATTCAGGTTCTTTCATATCTTAGTGTCCCGTGATAGAAGAAAATAAAACAAATTATAGTGACTTTCCGAGCTTGCGAGAATGTCTTATAATGGATTGCGTTATGTTACTTAGCTTAGGTTTAAGAATTTATTACGGAACTCAATAAAGCCATTAAGAAAGTTGAAGGGGAGAAGCTTTCTAAAATAGATGAAATGGAGTGGATGGAAGTTTTTGAAACAAAAAGAGGAGAAGCACAAACCCTAAAAGCTGAAATTGATAAAACTGATGCGGAGATTGATGCAATGGTTTATGAGTTGGGATTGAGTGAGGAAGAGATTAAAATTGTGGAGGGGAGCTAATACCGAAGATATGATTGAGAAAATTAAATATATTAAAAATCTTGCTGTATTCAATGACTTCGATTGGGATTCGGAAGTTGTTGATGATGATTCTAATACTTTAGAATTTAAAAAGACAAATATTCTTTACGGTAGAAATTATTCTGGAAAAACAACTCTTTCGAGAATTCTCAGAGCAATGGAAACAGGTATCATTTCAGATAAGTATGAAAACCCTGAATGTTGTATTTCTGTAGTTGATAATGATGATGTTACACAAGTGGACTTTTCCTCTCACAACAAAACCATCCGAGTATTTAATGAAGATTTTATTAAGCACAATTTAAGGTTCATAAATAACCCTGATGAAAATGTTCAACCTTTTGCAATACTCGGAGGAGACAATAATGTAATAGAAGAGGACATAAAGGTCTTAAAAGATAAATTAGGGACAAATGAAGAAGATAAAGAAACAGCTTTTTTTAAGGACTTGAAATCTCTTCAAACGATATTCAAGACCGCTGAATCAACACACCAGACAGCTGAAAACACTTTAGCTTCACAACTAAGTGAAAAGGCTATTGGAAACCCTAATGGAATTAAATATAATTCTGAAAAATTTGGAGATCAAAACTACACGAACGCTAAGCTTAAAAGAGAAATACTAGACGTTAAAAAAGAAGAGTTTAGCCCTATTTCTGATGAAGATAAAGTGTTAGCAGAAAAAATTCTTCTAGAACAAGCAAAAGATGATATTCTTGAGTTAAAAGAGTTGATATTAACTTTTGAAGACTTTTCAAACAAAGGAAAAGAATTGGCAGAAAAACCAATTGCTCAATCAGATAAAATTGAATATTTAGTTAAAGATGCCGTACTAAATAGATGGGTGAAAGATGGTCGAAATTTACATAAAGATAAATTAGATACTTGTGCTTTTTGCAATAATGAAATCAAAGAACCACGTTGGAGTGAATTAGATAAACATTTTGATGAGGAATCGAATAAATTGGAGAAGGAAATCACTGGCTTAATTACTGAAATAGAAAATGAAAGCAAGACTTTTGATACAATAGAAATTGTAAAAAAAGATGAATTTTATTCCAAGTATAATAATGACTTTGATTTAGTTAAAGAGGCATTTGATAGTGCTATTAAAGATTATCAAAATTCTCTTACCCTATTGATAACAGAATTAGAAAAAAGAAAAAATGACATCATAAATGCACAAATATTTGAAACACCGGATAATGTGAAATCGCAAGTAGATACAGCGGTAGAGAAAATAGAAGGATTACGAGCAAAATCTAATGAATACACGGAAAAGTTAAGTAAAGACCAAGAGAAAGCTAAGAAGAATTTACGTTTACGTGAAATTTATGATTTCATAGCTACAATAAAGTATGATGAACAGGTAACTAATATCTCTGCACTGAGCACTAAATTGTCAGAGGAAAAGAATAAAAGAGATGAAAAGCAGATTGAAATAGATGACGTTTTAAGTCAGATTACAACAAAGCAAAGGAAACTGAAAGATGAGAGCAAGGGAGCTGATAAGGTTAATGAATTACTGAATAATTATTTCGGTCATAGTTTTTTATCTCTAAAAGCTATTGAATTTGAAGATGAAGATACAGGGAGTAAACAATATAGGTTTGAAATACATAGAGAAAACAAAAAAGCATACCATTTAAGCGAAGGTGAAAACAGTTTAATTGCATTCTGCTATTTTATGGCAAAGCTTCAGGATATTGAAACTAAAGGGAAAAAACCAATTATCTGGATTGATGATCCTATTTCAAGTCTTGACAGTAATCACATTTTCTTCATTTATACATTAATCAATACTCAAATATATGGAGAAGAAGATTTTGAGCAGTTATTCATTTCAACTCACAATTTGAACTTTTTAAAATACTTAAAAAGACTTCCCAATGCACATAATGATGATAGAAAATCTGAAAGAACGAAGCTCTACCGCTATTTAGTTATTGAAAGAAATGATAAAAAATCTACGATTAAAATAATGCCTAACTATTTGAAGGATTACGTTTCTGAATTCAATTATTTGTTTAGTCAAATTTATAAGTGTTCGACAATGGAAAATGTGGATGATAGCAGTTACACAGCATTTTATAATTTTGGTAATAATGCACGGAAATTTTTAGAGTTATTCCTTTATTACAAATACCCTGACTCAACGAATCCAATGGACAAAATGAAGAAGTTTTTTGGTGATGAGAATATACCAGCAGTGTTTACGGATCGATTAAATAACGAATATTCTCATTTAAGTGGGATATTTGAGAGAGGAGAATCGGTTGTAGAAGTGCCTGAAATGAACACAGCAGCCAAATTGATTATTGAACGAATTAAACAAGATAATGATCAATATGAGGCTTTATTAAATAGTATAGGTGAATCTGTTCCTGATGAAACGGTTGAAACATAGAATTATAAAGAAAGTGCGATGACTAATGAAACCCAAATAAAATGCCCTAATTGTGGTGAATCAATTGATGTTCAAGATATTTTGACTCATCAATTAGAAGATGAAATAAAACAAAAATATCAATCTCAAATAGCAGAGGAGAAGAAGAAATACGAAGCAGGGCAAGAAAAGCTAAAACAAGAAAAACTTGACTTTGAGAAGGCTAAAAAGCAAGAAAACGAATTGTTTCAAGAACGCTTGGAGTCTCAGCTTAAAGAAGAGAAAAAAGTCATTGAATCAACCCTGAAATCTAAATTAAAAGAAGAGCAATCTGAACAATTTGAAGCTTTACAAAAGGAGTTAAACGAAAAATCTGAGCAAGTAAAGGAGCTAAACCGTTCTAAAGCTGAAATTGAGAAGTTGAAACGTGAGAAAGGAGAGCTAAAAGAAGCTGCCGAAGCGGAAGCTCAGAAAAAGCTAAACGAAACACTTACAACTGAGAAAGAAAAAATTAGAAAATCAGAGGCAGAAAAGAATGAATTGCGTTTTAAAGAAATGCAAAAGCAATTGGAAGATCAAAAGAACCTCACCGAAGAAATGAAGCGCAAGCAAGAACAGGGTTCTATGCAAATGCAAGGAGAAGTTCAAGAATTGGCAATTGAAGAATGGTTAGCTGTTCAATTTCCGTTAGATACTATCGAGGAAATAAAGAAAGGAGCAAGAGGAGGTGACTGTTTACAACATGTAAATACTCGTTCAGCACAGAATTGCGGTACAATTTATTACGAAAGTAAACGCACCAAAGACTTTCAGCCAAGTTGGATAGAGAAATTCAAAGCAGATATACGAGACAAAGGAGCAACTATTGGTGTTTTGGTTACAGAAGTAATGCCTTCTAATATGGATAGAATGGGCTTGAAAGATGGGATTTGGATTTGTAATTACGAAGAGTTTAAAGGTCTTTGTGCTGTATTAAGAGAATCCATTGTACAGTTAAGTACAGCCATAAGTTCACAAGAGAACAAAGGAGATAAGATGGATATGCTCTACACTTTTCTTACTGGAAATACCTTTAGAATGCAGGTTGAAGCCATTGTTGAAGGGTTTACACAAATGAAATCAGATTTAGAAAGTGAAAAACGTTCCATGCAACGAATTTGGAAACAAAGAGATAAACAGATTGATAAAGTAACCACTAATACTATTGATATGTATGCATCTATTAGAGGAATTGCGGGTAATGCCATTCAGTCTGTGAAAGCTTTGGAATTACCTGGAGAAGAAGATGATGAGAATGAACAAAATCAATTAGAGTTAGATTAAATGGGAAGTACAGAAATAATCATATACCAAACCGAAGACGGTTTAACTAAAATTCAAACTCGATTAGAGAATGAAACCGTTTGGCTTACACAAGTTCAAATGGCAGAACTTTTTGGAAAGGGGAGAAGCACCATAACTGAGCATATCAACAACCTTTTTAAAGAAGGAGAATTGGATGAAGAACTGGTATGTCGGGATTTCCGACACACCACTCAACACGGTGCTATCGAAGGGAAGACACAAGAAAAGGCTGTTAAATATTACAATTTAGACGTAATCATATCAGTTGGTTATCGTGTTAAAAGTATTCAAGGAACAAAATTCAGGCAATGGGCTACTGCTCGTTTACGAGAGTACATTGTAAAAGGCTTTACAATGAATGATGACTTGCTTAAAGAAGTCGGAGGCGGTAATTATTTTGATGAATTACTAGCTCGTATCAGAGATATACGCTCGTCAGAAAAAGTGTTTTGGCGAAAAGTGTTAGACATTTATGCCACAAGCGTAGATTATGATGCAAAAGCAGAAGTATCGTTACTATTCTTTAAAACGATTCAAAATAAAATGCACTGGGCTGCTCACGGAAATACCGCAGCAGAAATTGTTTACCAAAGAGCAAATGCCAATCAACCATTTTTAGGCTTAACGAACTTTAAAGGATATAAACCAACAAAAAAAGAAACTGAAATAGCCAAAAACTACCTACAGAAGGATGAATTAGACATCTTAAATAGAATGGTAACAGCATATTTAGAAGTTGCTGAATTACAAGCACTAAACCGTAAGCCAATGTATATGAATGATTGGTCTGATCGTTTAGATGATTTTTTAACAATGACAGGAAATAACATTTTGGTAAATGCAGGTAAAGTCAGTCATAAAAAGGCATTAGATAAGGCACATACAGAATATGAGAAATATAAAGAGCAAATTAAAAACGAATTGTCTACCGTAGAAAAAGACTTTATTAAGCAAATTGATACTACAGCTAAAAAGTTTAAAAAGAAAAAATAAAATCAATGCAAACACTCCGCAAATACGCTCAACACTTTACCAAACTTGAATTAATGAAAGCTCGGTTAGAAGTATTTCAAAATGAAAGTGGGCCAGAGGGGGTAGATTTTATTATCAAGACCAGTGCAGGTAATTATCATGAATTGTATTTACAAACGGTCAATTTAGAAAAGGACAGAAGCGTTAAAATCTCAAAATCAGTATTAGGAGAACCAAAAGACAATCTTTGGATTGCCTTAGTATTGTTTATGAAGGAAATGGAGCCTGTGTTATATCTAATACCATCAAACCAACTGGCGAAGCCAGATGATTACATTTTTATTGATAACGATTTGGGAGAGCAATTCAATCATCTATCTAGCTATGATATAAAAATATTCGTAAAAGGAATGGAGAAACTAAGCGAATACGCTTTAGATAACATGATCAGTAAACTGGAGTGATCTTTAAACACAATTCTTCATGAGTTTCCGAAGCGAAATTAGATTATGTTAAATAGAACCCAAGTGCGCAGGCCTGTGGAAACGGCAGGCGTGTGGTGGCTGTGAATGTACAAATACGTAGTAATTCATTAAAGGCGCTTGCGTTTTAGTCTTCAGACTAACTACTTTAATAGAATTGCAGAATTTGTACAGAGTGCGCGGTGCATCGTTTCCACTTGATTTTTTTGGTTCTTTTTGCATCAAGTCAAAAATGAACAGATAAAACTAACACAGCGAACGCAGTATAGAAAAATGTGAAATAAAGCCTGATTAAGGCAAATAGCATTTTACGTATACAAGTGAGCTACCACAATAACTTTTTTTGTGCGCTGGAGAAAAAGAATAAATTATTAAAAAGCGTTGGCAAAGCAGCCGTATTTTCACGCTGCCGTGTGGCTATTTAAAATAACGACTAATTATAGGACAATATGAGTAGCGAAGAAGGAAACGTGCTATTTAGGCGTAGTCCGGAGCAAAGCGGAGAAATAATATCCATTATAGTTGACAAATACGTCGCAGAATGCGAATCAATAGTACTGTCCTATAATTAATATTATGTTAAATAAATGAATGTAATACTTCAGCAAATAAACACTAACCAATCTTCACCTTTAGCACAACCTCCCTTAATATTCTTTTTTGTGTTCGCGAGTTTATGCTCTTTCTGAAAATTAGTATCTTGCAAAAAAAACTTTATGAAAAATATTATCCTGCTGCTCGCTCTACTATTTATTCCTCTAACGAGTAATTTACAGCAAAACTTTATTCAAGTAACAGTTTCAGAAGATATAGAACTTAATGCAGTCGAATTTACATCGATTGTAACAAATAGCAATAGCCTAACTACTGCGTGGGAAGATTCCGCTGAACCTCTAGCAGCCCCTAATGATATTGATTCTGAATTAGCAGAAAAAGCCTCATCATATACTTTAGAGGAAATAACGAAACTATTGACCACAGAAAAATTCACCTTCAAAGTGAACTATAAAATGGATGATTTTGAAGATGCTAAAGCGGACTGGGAAATTGAAGTGACTCACCCTACCCTTTCTGATATTTCTCGCTTAAATAAGCTACTTAAGCCAGCAGTTGGTGTGACTATTGAGCGTGGTGGAATAACCTATGAAAACGTCGAAGTCTATTACCCTAAGATCTATCCAACGCTTCTGGAAAAAGCCAAGAAACGTGCACAAATTCTTGCTTCTGGTGCAGGAAATAAACTTGGTGGAGTAATTCAAGTAACGGAAGCTACAATTGATATAGCAAATAGTTCTAATTCCCAAAATTATTTGAGAATGATCAAGGAGATGATTGAATTTGAAAAAAATGGAATTAGGCTAACTAATCTTGCTAGAATCGTATTGATCTATCGATTTGAAATGCTATAAAAAAGAACTGTACACATTAGTGAAATATTGGCGTAATTCTTGCTTTCCTGTATCAAACGACTTGCATGAATTTTTTTTTTCACACACTACTTCTTACCAGTTTCATCGTTTTTCTGACGATGAAAATTGCTATTGGACAGGCAGACAATGAAACTATTATTGGCTCTAATAGAATCATTCAAAGAATTGTTGTGGTTGACTCCTTTCGATCTATACAGGTAGATAACTACAACGTGTATTTAGTACAAGACACACTCTATGAAGTTAGAATTTCGGGAGAAGACAACATTATCGAGGCAATACAAATAATCAATGAAAATGGAGTGTTAACGGTGCAAGCTAAATCGAATACCAAACTTAAGAACAACGAACCGATTGAAATAGCAATTCATTTCATAGATATTAATGAAATCAATACCGAGAATGCTGAATACGAAACAATTGGTTCGATATCTACTCGTAATTTGCAAGTCACGTCAACGTCTTCCGAACTAAGCCTCGAGTTGTATGTTGATAGCCTTAGAGTGGATTTATCTGGCGATGGATTCAACCGTGGAATCCTCAAAGCTTCAGGAGATATAGGGAACTGCGATGTCTCTTTGAGAGGGAAAGCTGTGTTTGATTCACCTAGTTTAACTGGAAATAATTTTCAGATTAGCTATTCAGAACGATCCTATTATCGAATTAAGAAAGAAAATTTTAAAGAGACAAACGTAAAATCTTCCTCCAATCAAATGCAGCGCATGAGCAATGCTTTTGTTGATTTCTTGAGCTTTTTCTGGTGGTAATTAATATCTATTCAATCACTAGTGTTAGAATGTTTTCCCAACACACTGAAAAGTACTATAATTTTGTATTCTGAAATCAGTTTGTTGTGGTAATTGTACAGAAAGGTATTCATTCCCTAGCGTATCAAGGAGAATTGTTAAAAAACTATGGATAAGTCCCTCAACAATAAAATCATTCAATTGGAAATCTTAGGTACTTTTGACAAAAAACAAATCCTATGAAATTCTTTATCGACACAGCAAATTTAGATGACATCAGAGAGGCAAATGATCTCGGTATTCTTGACGGTGTAACTACTAATCCATCTTTGATGGCGAAAGAAGGAATAACGGGCGAGCAAAATATTCTCGATCATTACATGAAAATATGCGCTATTGTTGATGGGCCTGTTAGTGCTGAAGTTATTTCAACAGATTATGAAGGAATTGTTCGCGAAGGAGAGGCACTTGCTTCAATGCACAAAAATATTGTAGTAAAAGTTCCAATGATTTTAGAAGGAATTAAAGCGATAAAGCATTTTAGTACTAAAGGAATTAAAACAAATTGCACACTGGTGTTTTCTGCTGGTCAAGCACTGCTAGCTGCAAAAGCTGGAGCGACATACATCTCCCCTTTCTTAGGTAGATTAGATGATATTTCTTTCAGTGGCTTAGATTTAATTGCTCAAATTAAAGGTGTTTATAATAACTATCCTTTTGACACTGAAATTTTAGCTGCATCAGTTAGACATCCAATGCATATTATTCATTGTGCTGAAATTGGAGCAGATGTTGCAACTTGTCCGTTGAAGGCAATTAAGGCTTTAGCGAATCATCCATTGACGACATCTGGATTGGAAACATTCTTAGCTGATTACGCGAAAGGAAATAACTAATGTTGAATATCAATTATTCAGATAAGGGGAATCACGAAGATCAATGAATTCTTGAATTTTCTCATTTTCTATAAGAACTGTGAGATTATAGCTAACTAGTTTCCATTCACCTTTCTTTCTGATAAGAATTCCTGCACCTCGACATCCGCGCATCCATGTGTCCAAATCTTCATCAAACCAAGCTATTTTCCCATTTTTGGAAAACGACCAAATTCTGTTTGATGCAGTAAAAGACCATGCTTTTCCATTATCAAAGTAGGGCTTACTAAATAACGCAAATTCACCTTTTGTCCATCGTTCATTTGGTGCTGTTCCAAGGAATATAAATGAATTGTCCATCGCTCCGAAATATGCAAGATAATCTGCATTAGATGCGGCTTGATGCCAATCATCAATTAACTTATCAAGTGAAGTTGTTGGGTCTGGTTTGGCAACAGAAACACACATTAGCGTTAAGCATACTATAAGTACTTTTTTCATGTCTCAAAATTTAATTCAAAAAAAATGCCTCAAATCAATTTCGAAATGAGGCGTTTTAGAATTTATTCAGATTTTATTTATCTTTCTTCTCCATCTTAAGAAGCATTTTTACTGCATTTTTAACATTGACAACTGACCCTGTAACAGATAGTGTCGCAAAATCAATTTGATCTTCTTTTTCTTTTGTTGCATCATCATCGTGAGTACCTGGCATTTGCTGCATAGATCCTTTGTAAGAAGTTGCAGAAGCTAAAATAACCTCTTTAATCTCTTTCATTGAACGAGCAGGAAAATAAGACTTCAGCATAGCGGCAACACCTGCAACCATTGGACTTGCCATTGATGTTCCTTGAAGAACCTGGTAATCACTTTGCGGAACAGAATTGTAAATTTCAGATCCAGGAGCGAATACATCAACATTTGCTTTGCCATAGTTAGAGAATGATGAAGGCAATGCAATTTTCTTAGGCCCGTATTTACCTCGGTTATCTTTCTCAACTTTAGCCATTCTTGTAGAAGATCCAATTTCAAGGATATGATCTAGTTTCTTAGTTTGAAATTCGTACATCGATGTTGGAAAGTTACCTCCGTTATCAATGTTTGAAGCATCGTTTCCAGCAGCATGAACTAAAAGAACACCTTTAGAGTCAGCATACGCGAAAGCATTGTAAACTTCCTGTGCATGAGGTGAGTACCCTTTCCCAAAAGACATATTAATTACCATTGCACCATTATCAACAGCATATAGAATCGCAAGAGCAATATCCTTATCGAACTCATCTCCATCTGGAACAGCTCTAAGTGACATCAACAAAACGTTTTCAGCAACACCGTCGCCTCCAAGTCCATTTCCTCGAATAGCACCAACAATTCCTCCAACGTGAGTACCGTGTAATGCGTCAGGTCCCTCTACATCATTATTCCCGTAGTGTACATCTGAGAAGTCATCAGGATCATCACCAACAACAGCACGTCCATCGAAATCAACATTGTGATGCGTATCTAGCATTCCTTGAATTTGCTCAGTTTGTTTAGCAATTGATTCTGCTGTCAGTTCTCCTGATTTCATAGCAATAGCCAAACCTTTCATTTGCATCATTTGATCGTCCTCTGGCTCCCATGCTTTCAGGTCTTCCATTGTATAATCAGTACCCAAAACTTCACCAACTGCAGACGGAACACTTTCCATTAGCATTGGCATCATATTCAAATATCCAACATAGCCTTCATAATTTGAACGTTCGCCAGCTACACCTGCCATAACCTCTTGATACAATGCGTACTCTTCTTTTTCTCCTGCATCTAAAGTAGATTCATCTACTCCTTCAAACTTTGCGCTCAATTTCGCAAGAATTCTCGTTCGCTCTAAACGCATAGAATTAGCATTCTCACCATTTGAATTCCCTAAGAAATTCCAACCATGAATATCATCGATGTAACCATTCTTATCATCATCAATTCCATTTCCAGCAATTTCATCTGTGTTTGTCCAGATTTTCCCTTGCAAATCTTTGTGCTCAATATCGATGCCAGAGTCAATAATCGCAACGATTACCGTTTTTGATTCACGTTTTTTAAGTTTCTTGTATGCTTTCTCAGTGTGCATACCAGCTCCCGTTCCATTGTACCAGTTTACAACATCTTCGTCGACATCTTGGGCAAATAGAATATTAGTAATACCAAAAGCAAAAATGCTTAATGATAATTTAATTACATTTTTATTCATATTGAATTTCTTTGTGAGAATTGATTTTGCATAAAATTAGAATTTATCTTGTGAATCGCTAGGAGAATTTAAGACTTTGGTCGATATTTACGTCTATAAGGTATAATATAATGACAAATGGTAAATAAACTCCTACAACTAAACTCAGTTCTATCATTTTTAATAATAATTCTCCTCAATTTTACGTTTGCTCAAAAGCTCGGATTCAAGGAATTACTACAAGAGAACCCCGATGGACTAACTACTTTCTGTGTACCAAACACTCCTCCAAATGTAAGTACTTTAGAAGCTCAAGAAAAAACGATTAAATATAGAAATGATCAGTGGCTATTCATAACCTCAAGTCCGAGATGGATCGATGAAAGCATTAAATCTGGAGCAATCAATGATTTTTATTTTGAATTTGCACCTCCAAAACTGCTCAGTGATACTGCACGCTTATTTCATTTTGTAGATCCTGTGCATGCTGGATCTGGAGGTTTGTCAACTGGATATACGGGGAAAAATGTTGTTATTGGCTACGTAGATACAGGAATTGAATGGCGACATCCAGATTTCATGTATCCTGATAGTACAACCCGTGTTTACCGCTATTGGGATCAGTCAGTTTTTACAGGGACTCCCCCATCCCCTTATGGATACGGATCCGTTTGGGACAGTACAAGTATCGACGATTTAACAATCGGAAGCATTGATAATAATGTCCATGGAAGTACTGTAGCTGGAGCAGGTTCAGGAAACGCATACGCAAATGGAACTAATCTAGGTATGGCACCAGAGTCGATCATTGTAATTGTGGAGAGTGATTTTAGTGCCCCTAATTGGACATTAACAGTGGCTGATGCATGTGATTATATTTTTAGTATTGCTGATTCCCTTGGTGTGCCAGCAGTAATCAACCTCAGTATAGGTTCGTACTCAGGTAGCCACGACGGAAATGATCCTGCAAGTACTGCAATGGAAGCACTCCTTGATGAAAAACCTGGTAGAATTATTGTTGCTGCGGCTGGTAATTCGGGACTTAAGGGGCCATACCACCAGCATGGAAATGTAACTTCTGACACTAACTTTGTATGGTTTAACAACAATCCTGTTGGTGCATTTGGTACAAACACATTATTTTTTGATTTGTGGTCAGATGTTTCGGAGGCAACGTTTGATTTTGGATTTGCAGCTGATAAGCCATCTCCAGATTACGAATTAAGAGGTGCAACAAACTTCTATGGAGCAACCTCCTCATTAGGTGCTGTTATCTACGACACTATTTGGAATGGAAGTAATAGACTCGCAACTATAGAAGTATATACAAGTATTATTGGAGCAACATACAACATGCAGGTTCTTTTTACTACTATTGACACGACAAACTATCTCTATCGATTTAGAACAACTGGCACAGGATCTTACGATTTATGGAGTGGTGAATGGCTAGGGTTTAACGACATGGTCACGACTATTCCAACAAGTGTGCAGATGCCTGATATTATATATTATACATTGCCCGACACTTTACAAACTATCGTTTCTTCATGGAATTGCTCTGAAAAAGTGATCTCAGTTGGAAATATTCAAAACAAATTCCAATATATCGATGGGAATTTGAATACCTATACCGAACCACTAGGAACAATACCAGGTGATCTTTGTCCAAAATCAAGCAAAGGACCTAATCGCTTAAATATAACTAAGCCCGACGTCTCTGCATCTGGTCAAGTAACATTTGGTGCTGCACTTTGGTTTATGAAGGACATTCCTGCGTTTTATCCAGTACTTGATTCAGGCTTACTTCATTATAGAAATAGTGGAACTTCGATGTCTTCACCCGTTGTTGCTGGTATTGCAGCACTTTATTTGGAAAAGTGTGGCAAAGCTACATATCAAGATTTTAAGAATGATTTACTTGCAACAGCATATACAGATACTTTTACTGGAGTAGTACCTAATAATGCTTACGGCTATGGCAAAGCACATGCGTTAGATCTATTGCTCTCGACTAACTATTCAGCTAGTGTTATTGGACCATCTGGAATTTGCGATGTACCAGTATCTATAAATATCTCAGCTACATCAATTGTAGATTCAGTAATTTGGTCTAATGGATCGATGACATTCCCAACGTTAACTGATTCAGTTGGAAATTACTCAGCTATTGTATTTGATAATAAAGGATGTAAAGCGAACTCAGATACGCTAATCATTACACAATTTCCAATTCCTACAATATCTCCAATCACACAAATTGGAGATACACTTACTGTAACTGCTTCTGATAGCTATCAATGGACACTTGATGGTTCAGATCTTGGTGGTGAGACAAACCCAGACCTCACTATAACATCTCCCTTTGGAATATATACTTGTTATACTGTTAATTCTGATGGTTGTGTTGCTTACTCAGATTCAGTTGTTGTGACTGTTGGAATTGAAGATTTAGAAATCATTTCTGAGCAGATTCAAATCTACCCAAATCCTGTAAATAATATCCTCAACATTGAATCTAACATCGAAATAATAGAAGTTCATTTAGTTGCTATAGATGGGAAAATTATTCGACTTATCACATCAGATGGTCTTTCATACGATTTAACAACAATATCGAAAGGCACCTATTCTATTGTAATTCAGACAATAGAAGGAATCTATCAATCGAAAATTACAAGAATCTAACAGATAGTACAAAGAATTTCTATTTTTGGGGTTCAAATTAGAACAAATGGATTTATCAGGTATCATTTCAATTTCAGGTCGACCAGGCTTATATCGAGTTATTGCTCAAGGAAAAAATAGTATTATTGTTGAGTCATTGACAGAGAAGAAAAGATTCCCTGCATATACTTCAGATCGTATTTCAGCATTAGATGACATCAGTATTTATACTTACGACAGTGATGTTCCTATTCGTGAAATTTTCGCTAAGATTTTTGAAAAGCAAGATGGGAAATCTGCTCCATCTCATAAAGAAGACTCAACTGTCCTTCAAGAATTCATTCTAGAAATTATTCCAGACTATGATGAAGAACGAGTTTACCCATCTGATATCAAAAAGTTAATCCAGTGGTATAACATGCTTCTAAAATCAGGAGATTTGAAACCTAAGGAGGAAGAAAAGAAAAAATCTGCGACCAAGAAGAAGGAAGCTGATGAGACTTCAAAGGAATCTAATCCAAAAAAGGCTACATCGAAAAAAACTCCAACCAAAAAGCCACCAGCAAAAAAAACGAGTGATACTACTAAGAAAAAAGCAGCTCCAAAGAAAAATTCACCTAAGACAGGCAAAAAATAATTCAAGTCCCATTCAGAACTAATTCGAATGGAATTTTTACATACATCATTTATGAAGATAGTCCGACCAAAGCGCAAATTTGTGGACGCTAAACTCTCAATCGATTCATGGGAATCAGTTGAAGGTTATTACCAGGATCTCTTAGATCGAACAATATCATCTCCCGAAGATTTTAAAAAATGGTTAAGTGATCAAAGCGAACTTGAAGCTATATTAGAGGAAGATGCAGCTTGGCGGTATATCAAAATGAGTATAGATACAACTGATGAGTCATTGAGCAGTGCTTACACCTTCTTTGTCACGGAAATTCAACCTAAAATTGCGCCCTTCGAGGATAAATTGAACAGAAAACTAGTTGATAGTCCTCATGCTAAAATTTTAGAATCTAGCAGTGATTTTTTCATCCTCTTTAGGAGTGTACGAAAAGCATTAGAATTGTACAGAGACGAGAACGTTATCCTACACGCTGAACTAGCAGAAGAAAGTCAAAAATACGGTGCATTATCTGCCGCACAAAATATCGAATACAGAGGCGAAGAATTAACAATGCAAAAAGCCGCTCTTCATTTGAAGGATACTGATGAAGATGTCAGACGTGAAGTTTACCAAAAAATATCAGACAGACGACGTAAAGATGTTGATGCTTTCAATGACTTGCTTGCCATTCTTTTAAATAAAAGACACCAGGTAGCACTGAACGCTGGATTTGAAAATTTCAGAGATTACAAAATGGCTGCAATGGGCCGTTTCGATTATTCTGTTTCTGATTGCGAAAATTTTCATCAATCTGTAAAGACTGTGATTGTTCCTATTGTTAAAGGAATTCAGCAAAAGAAATTGGACAAGTTGGGAAAGAAAGCCTTCAGACCATGGGATTTAGATGTTGATCCAGAAGGGAAATCACCATTAAAACCATTTAAAACTGGACAAGAATTGCTTTCTGGAACTGTTAAAATGTTTGATAAAATTGATTCTTATTTTTCTGATTGTCTTTCCACCATGGATGAGATGAAACATCTTGATTTGGACTCGAAAACTGGAAAATCTCCTGGTGGGTATAACTATCCTCTCTATGAAATCGGTGTTCCTTTTATTTTTATGAATGCTGTTGGGTCACAACGTGATTTGGTCACTATGGTTCACGAAGGTGGACATGCAATTCATTCATTTCTAAGTCGTGATTTAGAATTAACTGGCTTTAAGAATTTACCATCAGAAGTTGCAGAACTTGCTTCTATGTCAATGGAATTGCTGTCTATGGAAGAATGGTATGAGTTCTATACAACCGAAGAAAATTTTAAGCGAGCAAAACGCGAGCAACTCGAAACAACATTGAGTTTACTTCCATGGATCGCACAAGTAGATGAATTTCAGCATTGGTTATACGTTAATCATACACATAGCATCGAAGAGCGGACTGAAAAGTGGGATGCTTTATCATCTGAATACGGAACAGGGTTAGTTGACTACACTGGATTTGAAGATATTAAGTCAACTGCTTGGCAAAGACAGCTACATATTTTTGAAGTCCCATTTTATTATATCGAATACGGAATTGCTCAGTTAGGAGCATTGGGCGTTTGGAAGAATAGTTTAGAGGATAAAAGCAAAGCCATTGAAAACTACAAATCAGCACTAAAATTGGCATATACAAAGACAATTCCTGAAATATATAGTGCAGCAGGTATAGAATTCAATTTTAGCGAAGGTCATATCAAGAAGTTAGCTAATTTCATTCAAGAGCAGCTTGAGAAATTGTAGAATACAAACTCTCGGAAAGGTTTGTTGTAATTAAATTTCCTGTTATATTTGCACCCGCAAATAGGTGTAACATTTGCGAAATGGCGAGGTAGCTCAGTTGGTTAGAGCGCCGGATTCATAACCCGGAGGTCAGGAGTTCAAATCTCCTTCTCGCTACAAATAATGAGTAATTCTCATCAAAAAGGCACTTAAAAAAGTGCCTTTTTTTGTGTTTAGATAACAAATCTTGGTAGCAAACTCTTCACTTTTCGAGAAGTTTTTAAATGAATAATGAGAAAATAGAGTTTGAATTAAATAATTATTTCAGTTAAATCCTAGGTAGCTGGACACCTATATAAGTTGGTTTGATATCAATTTCCTACCCTTCTTCTACTTCCACCTTAAATCAATACCTTACTTTAGTGATGTCATTTGGACTTTATGAAGCATAAACTGATTTCAATACTTTTATTGGTACATCTTTTTTCGTCTTGCTCGGAACAAAAAAAAATGTGGAGGCTGTTTTCTTTCTCAACGAGCCAAACATGATCCTAAATCTGGAGCAAGACAATAGTATTGAAGGAACATACTTAACTGTCAGTAATTTAAGTAAGAAAGATTCTACTCTAACGATCACTTTCCCAAAGAACTTCTTCATTAACTCAAAGAACATATCTAACTGGACGATTGGTTGGGGAAATGAAAAAGCTTACTACGATGCTGGAGTTGAAAACATTCGGCTAATCAATAGAATTGACGATAAAGCAGGAGAAATAAACCTGGGAAAGTGCACTCGTGGTAGTGGGTTACCGAAAAAAGGGCAGAGAATCGTGTTTTGGAATAAGAATCCATCGGGATTTAAAACCCGACAAGTCAGTCCAATTATAAACACGAAGTTGTGGCCTGAATTTGCTGGGTCGAGCATTGCTTTTGGCGCGCTAGAATATGATCAGTGTCTTGATAAGTGGATAATGATAGTCAACGAAGTAGATACCTCAAGTATTCAAATATATGCCGCCGAATCAACCGACCTAATTAATTGGACAGCTTCAAATAATGGTAACCCTATTCTAACAGCAAAGGATTTCGAAACAATTCGTTGGGCAGGAACAGACCAATCAGGAAAGTTTAAACAAACCGCAGTAATCTCTGATGTCATTTATCATCATGGTGTTTGGTATTTATTTATGGATGGTTATGATCGCAGTGGCAAACGACATATTGGAATTGCGAGATCATATCATTCTATTCTAGGACCTTTTGAAATCATTAAAGAACCAATTATCTCTCCTAAAAATGGAAATTGGAACTCCGAATCTTGTTTCTATGCTAAAATCGAGAAGTACAAGGATGGATACGTGATGTTTTACGATGGGAGTGATGAAGATAATTTGGAACGAATTGGAATGGCAACATCTACTAACCTTTTCTGCTGGACAAACTCTATATACAATCCAGTAATTGATCATCATACTGGATGGAGAAGTTTTCCAGGGTCGACAGAACCAAATTACATTGAAATACGCGATGACACAATTTTACTTATGTGCGCAGGCGTGAAAGGTTTTAAAAATGATTTTTGGTCGAATTATATTTCTGGAAGAGCAAACATGGGACGCTCTGGGAATGTTAGTGACGCGCAACTTGGGCTATTTATCACCACTGATAATGGCAGGAGTTTTAGTCAATCAGCATTAAATCCTATTTTCACAAATGACTATTCAAATTGTTATGAAAACGAGCATATCGGTGGTAATTTTAAGCTTATATCCACTGATAGTATTGAGTTTATTTTCTATCAAGCTAAATCAAGTTATCCGAAAATGCATTACAATATTATGCTCCGAGAACGCATTGCCAACTAGGGACATTAATTGGTCAACACGGTAAAGTATTAAAAAAAGCAGAGCGACTGATCTAGCCTCACCAACAATAAAGTGTGAGTTTCCCCTGATATTTTCTATGTCCGACGAAAACAATTCATCTTCATTTCAACCATATTTGGTCATCAATTCGTTAACAATTAATAGGTCATCCTCCATTCCTTTTTCTCGGTATTCAAGAATACTGTTTTACAATACTTTCAGCTACTTGGTCAGTCATTTAAATTATGTCTTTCAATGTAATTCTGTTTCCCAGTCCTCATATGGTGGCTCAACTTGAAATTCAGAGTCACAGTATGAACGAATGTAATCTACAGCTCTTTTTTCTGCATATTTTGCGTTCAATACAATTCCATTTTCATCCAATTCAATCACGTTTGCATATATTGCAAAAGCTTGTTCTATTGCACTTGGTTCTTCTCCAAACAAGTCCAAGTATTCAATTCCTTTTAGTTGATAATGCGTTCCACTTGCAATGAAATAGGTAAACGTTCTTAATGCTCCGCTAAATGAATTACTTAATTTCATATGTTTTTTTAATTATGCACAACGCTAAGATTCGTATGTTTGAATACAGAATCAAAAAGATAATTAAGTCTTGTTTAAAGATAGGTTTAAACTATCGTTCTCAAGTTTAAATACATCCTCTTATTTAAAGAATAATGCTCCATAACGAAGATAAGGCTTCCTAGATTAAATTGCTAATGTTAAGTTATTGCTATAGTTTTCATTTGGTTTTTCTATATTTAGATATTATATTAAATTGCTACCATGGATCTAAAACTACTACTCTTCTTGCCATGTTTACTGATTTTCGCAGAGGCAAATGCTTCTCATCAATGGACACAGCGTACTGATTTTGGCAATATTGGTCGACATAGAGCTGTTGGTATTTCAATTGGCAATAGAGCATATCTTGGACTTGGTCACTATAATGGGACTGGAGTTGAAACCTATTTTTCAGATTGGTGGGAGTTTGACCCAGCTACTGGAGCTTGGACACAAAAAGTAGATTACCCTGGTAATAGTGGTAATGGGGAACTTGGTGCTCACGGGATGGGACTTGAGAGTGTTGGTTTTGTAGGTCTAGGTGAACTTGACGACTACTCCCTATATAAATACGATCCACAAACTAATTCTTGGACGCAAGTTGCAAGTCCCACTTCAATAGGAGGTACTTTTCAAGATACTGGAGATTTTACAATCGGTCATAAGGGTTACTTTATGCGCATTTCCTCAGATCAACTTTGGGAGTATGATGCTGATCTTGATTCTTGGACTCAAAAAAACCAACCACCATTTGATGTTTACTTCTCATTTTCTGGTTTTTCAATTAATGGGAAGGGATATCTTAAAACTTCCAATAATTCTCTTACTGTGAATGATTTCTGGGAATATGATCCAAGTCTAGATTTTTGGACACTTAAAGCTGTTTTCCCTGGTCTTGCAAGGTTATCTTCGATTTCATTCGTACAGAGAAATAAAGGTTATATTATCTGTGGCTATGGAGTAAATGCTCATTCAGATTTGACTAGTGAGGTTTGGCAATATTCGCCATCAACTAATTCTTGGGCACAATTAGAAAATTTCGCTGGAACTAAACGACGTTATTCTGTTGGATTTAATATAGGTGAACGATGTTACTTGGGCACAGGAACAAATGGCACCAATTTAAATGACTTCTGGGAATTTGATGCAGTAGCAGGTTTAGAAGATAACTTGTCTAAGTTATTATTTACGACATATCCAAACCCCGCAAATCACTCTATCAATTTTCATTCAGATCAATGGTCAACTTATGAAATTGTCTATTTCAATTCACAAGGAAGCATTCAAGGACAGGTGAAATCTGAATTTGGAGCAGCTAGAATTAATCGAACTGATCTTCAAGGAATGTATTTTTATCATATCCTTGTTGACGGCCAAATAGTCCACAAAGGTAAATTCGTCTTTCAAGGCGATTGATTATCTAAACTATTTAATGACAATTAACTTCATTGATAATGAATCAATGAAATTGCGCTTATATCCAATTAAAGAATTTCTTATGTAACAAAAGTTACTTAGTCGTCATTGAAGAAGAACTATCTTCACAAAAAAAGAATACTTATGAAACTATTAGTAGCATCAATAATACTTATGAGTGGAATTAGTTTTGGACAAAATGCTCTTGTCATTCCACCAACAATTGAAACTTCCACAATAAACTTGACATTGCAAGAAGGCGTAACACAATTCTACCCTGGAGTAAACACATCTACTTTGGGAGCTAATGGCGCACTGCTTGGACCTACGCTAATAATGTCGACAGGTGATAATATGAATATTACAGTTGACAATCAACTTTTAGACACAACAACAATACACTGGCACGGAATGCATGTTTCACCTGAGGATGATGGTGGACCTCACTCAATTATATTACCTGGAACTACTTGGAATCCTCAATTTACTGTAATGGACAAAGCTGGGCTAAATTGGTATCATCCACACTTACATGAAAAAACAGGCGAACATGTTTCAAAAGGTATAGCTGGGTTAGTAATTGTTCGAGATACCGAAGAGGCATCAATGGGTATTCCAATTACCTATGGCGTTGATGAGTTTCCCATTATTATGCAAACCAAAGGGTTTAATGCTTCAGGTCAGATACTTTTTCACACCAATTTAGATACATCTGTAATGGTAAATGGAACTGTTGACGCGTTTGTTGATTTCCCTTCGCAAGTTGTTCGACTAAGAGTTTTAAATGCAGCTTCACAACGGGTAATGGAAATAGGTTTTTCAGATAATCGTACTTTCAGCATTATCGGAACTGATGGAGGGATTTTCATGGCACCTGTTAACAAGACTCGCTATCGAATAGCACCTGGTCAACGTGTTGATATTTTATTGGATTTAACAACTAGTCTGGGACAGAATTTTCAGTTAATGAATTTCGCATCAGAATTGCCAAATGCTGTTTATGGATCGGCACAACCAGGGATGGCTCCATTTATGACTTCTAGCCTACCAGGTTATACAAGTAATCCTCTCAACGGAGCTAATTACGCCATGCTTGATATTAATGTTATAGCACAAACAGCAAGCCCAATTACAACAATCCCAGCTACTCTTGCATCGTTTACAGTTCTTACAGAAGCCTCAGCAACTGTAACAAGAGACCTTACATTTTCATCTGCAGGTGGCGGAATGGGTAACTTAAGCGGTCCATTTTTAATAGATGGATCAACTTTTGACATGAGTGTAATCAACCATACTGTTCAATTGGATGACATAGAAATTTGGACATTGACAAATCAAACACCAATTGCTCATCCTTTTCACATTCATGATGTGCAGTTTTTTATACTAGACATAAATGGATCTACACCTCCAGCAGAATTACAAGGGTTTAACGACGTAGTTCTCGTTCCAGGCGGAATGGGTAACGTTCGATTTATTGCCCAATTTAGTGATCATGCTAACAATACAATTCCTTACATGTATCATTGTCACATGCTTCCACATGAGGACGAAGGAATGATGGGTCAATTCATCGTTACTTCGCCAACAGCTGAAATTGTTGTAAATGAACTCAATGGAATTCAGATTTATCCGAATCCGTCAGTTGATCAAGTGAACATTCAATTTGATGATTATCAAGGTGAAATTCAGATAACCAATGTTGCAGGCAAAATTATTCATACATCTAAAGCAACTATAAACAGTACACTGACGATCAACCTTGATTCAGGAGTATATTTCTTAATTGCCAATGATGGGACAACACAACAGTTTATTATACAATAATTTATTTTGATTAATAAGAAGCCCTCATTGGATATCCAATGAGGGCTTCTTATTTCCGTTAATGTAAAAGTCGTTTTAATGCTTTTTACAGAGTGTTAGCATTTTTTTTCATTTCTAACCTATATTGATTCTTCCAAAGACTATCTGTTATTCCTTGCTTTGTTAGCGCCTTTTATTCTTTTCGAGTTATATAGTATAAATTCCAAGAACCTGAATTTGACACCACAATTTCTGGAAATCCATCATTATTTAAATCTCCTATTTCAATATTATAAGTGTCATCTTTTAAGTCTTCTCTTAATCCAATTTCATTAAATTCTCCATTGCTTTTTCCAATAAAAACATAATTTGGTTGTTCAGAATTACCCTCAATTATGTCCAAAATTCCATCTTGATTTAAATCTGCAATTTTTATTGAGTATGTTTCTCTTTCTTTCTCAAACAAAAATGTTTTACTGAAGGAACAGTCTTTATTTCCAAAATAAATAACATTTTTTGAGCCTAAATTACCTGTTAAAATATCCAAAAATCCGTCATTATTTAAATCTGCAACATCAATTGAGCGAGTATCTCCATTATCATTTCCAAATTCTATTATCTTTTTCTGAAAATTATTTTTTCCATCATTCAAAAATATTTTATTTTTAGATTTTCTTTCTGCTGTTATTATATCTAAAAATCCATCATTGTTGATGTCTGCTATTTTAGTTTGGATAGTTTGGGCAGTTTTATTTCCAAAATATAAAATTTGCTTAAAGTTACCTTTTCCATCATTTAGGCAAATTTCATTTTCATATTTTCTATTTGAAATAATTAAATCTAAATCTCCATCTTTGTCAATGTCAATTATTTCTAAATTCCGTGATGAATAGTTTGAATTGCCAAAAGAAATTCCTTTATCATATGTGTAATTGTCAATTCCAAAATATATTTTGTTCTCGATTTTATCATTAACAACAACAATATCCATAATTCCATCATTATTTAAGTCTGCACTTTTCATTGAGTAGGAAGCATCAAGAAATTTTCCAATTGGTTGAGCCTTTTTAAAACCGCCTTTTCCATCATTATAATAAATATAGTTTTGTTCAGCCCAATGTCGACCATTAGCAACTAAAGCATCTAAATCACCATCTTTGTCAATATCTACCAAACTTATCGAAGCGGTTCTGTTTGATTGTGTTCCAATTGATAAAAAACCATCATAATTTTGAAATTTCACATTTTGTGAAAAAGCATTGATCGAAAATGCTAAAATTGTAATTAATAATACTGTTTTTTTCATTTTTGTTATACTTGGTGCTATCATCTCGGCAATGGTTAGTAAGGGATTTCGAAGGACTGGATTTTCGATTAAGTACTTTTCCGGATTTTTAATTTTCTCCTTTTCAATATTAACGCAAAATTGTAAGTTTTGCGGACTCTGTTCAATGCAATTCGCATTGAGTTAAGCACCAAACCTCATATTAATTGCGGCTGCTGCACAACTCAACGCTTCTTGCAAATTAACTCATTTCACAATCAGTTGAAAATATTTTTCACTAATAATCAGCAAGTTATTCATTAGTGAATTCACCTTTTGTTTCTCATTTTCGCAGTTGGCTAGTTGTGCAACAGTTGCCATTGATAACTGTAGTTTTTACTATTTCGCCCATAACTCCATTAAGATATCAATACCTTCTTCATCGTTTTCTTTGTCATAAAAAGACGTATTCTTGATGCTTTTTAGTTTATGGACATACACAATTGCTTCTGTTTGTCTTTTGCTTTTAGCCAAAAGTTTCGCTTTTGTCCAATATAGATGTCCTTTGATGTAATCTTTTGGATAAAATTGTTCGTTCCACTCAGTTGTAGAAATCATTATTTTTTCTGCCTTATTTATCCAGGAAAGCCCTAAACCGAAATTTAATCCAATTTGTTCGAAATGTTCCGCTCCTTGCAAATATACTATCCATTTTAGATACTCTGGTTGTTTATTTGCTCTCGCTTCAACTTCTAATTCAAACTTTTTTAGATAATTTGTTTTAAAAGGAACTTCTATCTCAATAAAATCCCAATTGAGAATAAGACTTCCATATTGAAATCCCAATTGTTTGATAGAGTATGTCAGATTCTCGGTTTGATATAATGTTTTTCTCGGTATAACATCTACTCTCAAAACATCTTTATTTTCATTATACTTAAATGCTCCCCATTGTTTATGCACCCGATTGAAAATTACAGTCCATTTATTATTTTCTTTTGGGATAATGAAAAACGCATATTCCCCGCTGTCCAATTGCAGATTGTTAATTGTAATATTATCGCTAAACTCAACTGTGGTTGCATTATTAGCTCCTGCTCGCCATACTTTATCATACTGTATTAGATCACCCCAAATCTCTCGATTTTTAACTTCTGGACTACCATACTTAATTTCGATTTCGGTATAACCTATTTTTTGATAAACTGCTTTATCTGGACTAACTCTAGGCACTAAGCCAATTTGATATTGACCATTTACATTAAACCCAAATAGAATTGCAAATCCGATTAATCCAATTTTTATTGATTTTATCATATTTTATTAATTCTGAGTAACGTTTTTTTTTATTGTTCAAAAATCAAATCACTAAACAAGCACTATTTTATCCTAAAATCATCCTTTCTTAAAGAAAACGTTATCTCTCGGTAATTATTTTTTTTGGTTAGGTGGAGAAAACTAAAAGGCGTTACTGTCCCGCAGGGCAGCTATGATTTTTAACCCTTAGCAGTAATAGTTAAAGGGTTTTGACTATTGTAAATAGCATTATTTAAAGGGAACGTTTTTAGGTTTTTAGGTACTTGAATACCTTTTTCAAGATTTTCAATTAGAAAGTGTAGAATAGGTTTAATTTGTCTGGCGTAAATTTCAGTATTTGCTAGTCTATCTTCATTACTTCCGAATGATGGCCATGAATATGAACTGACAGTTGTTCTTATTTGTCGGTTCGTTAATTGATATTCTTTAGGTACATAATCCTCATTTCGGAAGGCGTTATGATCCTTTTTGAAAATAGGCATTTTATATTCAGCGTCTTTTCCCGTAGGAATTCCTTGTATCCCTTTTACAACATGAATATCGCCTGAAAGATCATATTTATCAGTTGATCTATCGCAAATCACAGCATCCGGTCTCAATATTTCTAATTGTTCTTTGTCAATTATATGCAGGTGATTATTCCCGCCAGGGCGATAAGTCACATCAATCAAGAGATCTGCATTAGGCAAAGCAAATTTACTCATTTTACAAAGGTATCCATTTTCACTCTGTTAATAAAATTGTATTATGTTCGTTAAGTCTATTCTAATTACCGCCAACGTTTATGCATACTCAATTACCTTCTCTTTCTAACATCAAGATTATAGGTAAACATAAGGCCAATGATATGCGAACGATCAGGGTTCTTCACATTAATATCTGTTTGAAGTCTGTAAAAAGTAGTCATTCGAAGCTCCTTTAGTAATCTCCACTGAAGACCTAGTGTTAATCTTTTAGTTCGGAATTCATTCTTACCGTTCAATCGATAGTACAATTCATAAGATGCATACGGATCAACCAATTTGGAGGCATTGTATTTTAGTCCAATTTTATTTCTAATTACAGTGTACCGTTTTGTTGAGTTCAAGACATTTGTATTTTGAAATCTCAATCGGTAGATTAGCGAAAGTGGAAATTGTTTTTTAGACAAATTAAGATTCATATCTATTGATCCACGCACCCTGTTTTTCTTGTTAGCCTTAACGTTGTGTCTAAAATTGGCTTTAAAGGATAAAATCTTATTGACTTTATATTTAAGTCCAACCTCGGTGAAGGAAGAACTAAAAGAAGATGCGTTATTATTGAACCTAAATTGCTCTTGAATATCTAGTTTTAAAGAATTACTCAATTTGAATTTTACCGTTCCTCCTAACCAGAATTCAGTATCAGTATTAAGTTGACCGACTGAGCAGAAAGAAAACCCAACCAAAAATAGATTTAAAAAAAATAATTTCTTCATATTTTGTTTTTTTGATATTATTTGAAAATTCGATAATTCTTAACTAATCCATAGATAAATGTCCCCAGAATAGCACTCAGAATAACAATTACAATGGATGCTACTCCTTTTCCTAGCAGTATAAACATAGGACCAGGACATGCTCCTATCATTGCCCACCCTAGTCCAAAAATCGAGCCTCCCAATAAGTACTTTTTAATTGACATTTTCTTATCGGTGTAGTGAAACTCCTCTCCTAAAGAATTTTTCGCTTTTGTTCTCTTGATTATCTGAATAGATATAATCCCCACAACAACGGCTGAACCTATGACTCCAAACATGTGAAAGGACTCAAAACGGAACATCTCATGTATTCTATACCAAGATATAATTTCAGCTTTGCTAAGTATAATCCCAAAGAACATTCCAAGAACAATAAATTTAATATATTTCATCTGTCAGGTTTTAGAGAATGTATGGTAAAATAAAATAGGTCATTATGATACCTCCGATGAAGAAACCAATGACTGCTATGAGTGATGGTAATTGAAGGTTACTTAATCCACTAATTCCATGACCTGATGTACAACCTCCTGCATACCTTGATCCGAAACCTACAAATAGCCCTCCTACAATTAAGAATAACCAAGTTTTCCAGTCAGATAATGCATCTATCCCGAAAATTGAATCAGGCATAAATGAACTGCCAGCATTCTCGATACCTATAGATTTGAGAGAAGCAATTGTTTTTGGATTTAGATCTACAACATGATGTGCGCTTAAATAATTATGAGCAATAAATCCACCAGCAATAGCACCACAAATAAAGATGATATTCCATATCTGAGCCTTCCAGTCAAACTTGAAAAAGTCTGATATCTTTCCCGCTCCAGCCATCGAACACATTGTTCGCATTGTGGAAGAAACACCGAAGGATTTACCGAAATACATAAGAAGCATCATAACTAATGCTATCAAGGGGCCTGCAACATACCATGGCCAGGGTTCAAGAATCCAATCCATTTTCATCCATTTTCATACTAAAATAGTGATTAAATCAACCTACTGCTAAATTATTCTAAACAATTATTTCTCTTAATAAAAAAAAGAGGAAACGCTATGTTTCCCCTTTTCTATCAAAAAAAATGTATTCCCTTGAGGGGCAACATTTTCACACTAAATGCTAGTTTTTAATTACACGTGTAACTGATCTGGTATTGTCACTATATTCAACTACAATCATGTACAATCCGTTGTCCAAATCAGCAAGATTCAAAGTATGAACTGCTGAGTTGATGTTAGTAACTGAACTTGCAACTTTCCCATCACTAGAAAGAACTAATATAGAACCAATAGTCTTGTCTGATGTAATTGTAAGATCAGATGAAGTTGGATTTGGATAAACGCTTATAGAAGCATCTAACTCATCAATTCCAACAGCCCCCATACAAGCGGCAGATCTCCAAGCTTGACCTCTTAACTCTCCTCCTGCATTTGCAGTTGTGTGGGCAACGATGTATATACTATCCATCCAAAACTGAGTTGCATTAGCAGCACTAAATGGTGTTATCATATCAGTACTAGTCCAGTAACCGCTAGCTGCATCATCTCCTGTTGACATTGAATAGAATCCAGATAGGTCATAAACAACACCTCCATTTTCACCAGAAACACCAGCATGGAAATGAGATGCTGAAACCGTGCCTGATAATCCACTAACAACTACCATAAAGTGAGCATTAGTAGCATCCCTATCTACAGTAACAACTCCAGCTCCTTGAGCAGGAACACTAACAGTAGGAACCAATTGATCACCACTCATTGAGATTCTGTAGCCATCACGAGCAAATTTGAAAGCTTGACCTCTTAGTTCACCACCTGCATTCATTGCAGTATGAAGGTTTAAGTAAATTTCACCACGTAACATCTTTGTGATAAGATCATTTGTTACTGCTGCACCGGTTACCATTCCGTTAACTGTATTTCCAGCAATACTAGCTGTTAAATTCACTTCAACTGTTCCATCCATACCCATCATAGCTCTATGCATGTGGATCGCTGTAATTGGTCCAGTAAGTCCTGTTACCATTGTGTTGTACCAGATTGTATCAAGTCCTGAATTGATTTCAATTACAGAAACTCCCATACCAATATTAGTACCAGTAACAGCAGCTGTTTGTTGCATTGTATCCATAGTTGCATCAAATGCAAGGTTATTAGATTTTATCAATTGACCTCTGATTTCTCCACCAGGATTAGCTGCTGTATGTACATTTAAGTAGATACTACCAACCATTAAGCTATCAATGAAATCTGCAGATGCAGCACTCGTCAAGAAACTTCCTTTAATGATTGAGTTTCCAGCAACAATATCACCAGTAAGACCAATAGAAACTCCTCCTGAAGTTCCTGCCGCACCTAAATGTAAATGAGCAGCTGTGATAGTTCCAGTTAAACCGTCAGCAACTACAATGTAGTTTACAGTAGATTTGTCATGGGACAATTGAAAACTTCCAAGTCCAATTGCTACTGATCCTGATCCATCTTCGGCGAGGTTTGAAACAAATAGCATATCTTTTTCGAGATAAACCTGTCCGCGAATCTCTCCACCCGCATTTGCAGCTGTATGAAGATTGATGTACAATCCACCCGTTAAAAATGCAGAAAGATTAGCTGATAGATCTGTTCCTGTAATCATTCCTGCGACAATATTATTATTTATGCCAGAACTCAAGTTAATTGCAACTGGTCCAGATTGTCCTAACATACCAGTATGAAGATGAATTGCAGTGATTGCTCCTGATAAATTGTTAGCACTAACTTCATAGCATAATGTATCCATTGTAGGATTGAGAGTAAACGTCCCAACACCTAGTGCAGTTGTTGTAACTCCAGCTTGTGCTCCATCCATCATGGATGCAAACGTTAATTGATCTGTGTGTTTAACCGGATTCTGTGACATTCCTATTAAGGAAACTAGGACAGATCCTGCTAGTAAGTAGATTTTTTTCATGTTGATTAATTTATATTATTTGATTTATATTAAGCTTAACTAATTACATTTTGAACTAGCCTTCAATTATTTACGAGGCACTCTTCAAATTGGATTTCTTACTTCGTAAAAAAGTAAAAATAGGGTAATAGAAATGTCTATCATGTAGCAGATGTCACAAGGCATTAAAAATTCCATTGCATAAATTAGTGTTAAGACCAACGAACATGTAAAAGTTATCCTTTTTAATTTCCAGTGAGTTTATTAAACGTCAAATTCGTTCAATAACAAACTGGGTAATTCGATCACATCTTGCATTTCCAAATTCGAATAACTCAGTTTTACTTGTTAACTCGAAAAGCTTCTCTTTGAGCATTGATTTAGCTCTATGTAGTCTAACTTTTACATTTGAATTAGATAAATCCAAACAATTTGAAATTTCTACAATCGACATTCCCTCAACCTCTTTTAGAATATAAACCATTCTATATTTCTCATTCAGTGAATCAATGGTTCTTTCTAAAATGGCTTTTGACTCCTGCCCTATCAATAGTTTTTCTGGATTAGGTTGATTGTAATCTGGTATTTCCATGACCCTGGTGTTTTGGTGCGATGAACAACTCTCAAGACTGTATGTTTTATTGGTCTTTCTGATCCTCATCAACGCTTGATTTATACCTATTCGAATTAACCAAGTAGAAAATTGAGCATCATGTTTAAACTGATGAAGCTTTTCGAAAGCGTTGAGATAAGAATCCTGCATAACATCCTCAATCTCTTCCTCATTAGTCAAATACCCTCTTACAACACGATACAACTTCTGATTATTTCGTCTTAGAATAATTTCGTACAATTCTTTTTCACCTGAAAGAATACGCCGTACAATTTCAGAATCTGTGATCTTATGCTTCTGATAATTCATTACTGTTATAGCACCCATTCTACTCACTTTTTTAATTAGATGCAAGATCTACCAATAGGTTACAAATTCAGACTAATAATTTTGAAATTTAACCTATGTGAGCTGAAAATAACTTGTTAGATTACATTAATTATAGCGAATAATCATACATCGATGCCCTTTAACATTTTGTTCCAATATAGTCTTGGGAGAATGTACTTCTTCAGCCACCATAATCTTCGATGTTCTTTAGATGAATCACTGATTAACATTCGTTTCAACTTAGGGTCTGGTGTGAAATTAGAGTCGTAATCAAATTCTGCCAAAACCATTTTCCCATATCCAGTAACTAATGGGCAAGATGAATAGCCATTATATTCTTTACTACTCAGTTCTTCAGAATTAACCAATCGCATTAAGTTCTCAACTATAACTGGAACTTGTTTTCGGATAGCAGCACCTGTTTTTGCAGTTGGCAGTGCTGCGGCATCACCAATACCAAATACATTCGGATATTTTGTTTGTTGCATTGTTCCAGTGTGGACATCGATCCATCCTCCTTCATTTGCAAATGGAGAATTTTTAATGAAATCTGGTGCTGTTTGTGGTGGAGCAAGATGAAGCATATCGTAGTGAATCCCAACGAGATCTCCATCTTTCGAGGTCACTACATCGATATGATTATGCTCTTTATTGTTGTCAGCCATTTTATACCAGGCAATTTGCTTCTCACCATCAATTCTAACTAATAAATGCCCAAAGCGAATATTGATATCTTTACGATCAATGACTTCCATCAAGGTTTTTGCTATTGGCTTTACACCAAAAATAACTCCACCATTAGTTGCAAAAACAATATTCGTCTTAGATTTCACTCCAGTTTTACGGAAATGATCTTCTGCTAAATACATTATTTTTTGGGGGGCACCACCACATTTGATGGGAGTCGTAGGTTGCGTAAAAAGTGCCGTTCCACCTTTAAAATTCTTCAATACTTCCCAAGTATGTTTTGGGTCAGTATAATTACTGCAAACTACACCTTTATCGATTGCTTCAGTCAAGCCTTCAACAAGAGAAGTGTCAATTTTTATTCCTGGGGATAGTACTAAAAAGTCATAATCAATTTTTGCGCCCGATTTCATTTCAATCACATTATTTTCAGGGTCAAATTTTTCAGCATAATCCTTTATCCAATTAACTTCACTCGGCATAACAGAAGCCATTGTTCGCTTCGTCTTTTCGTAATCGAATGTATTTGCTCCAACAAGCGTCCATGCTGGTTGATAATAATGGTATTCAGCAGGCTCAACAATTGATACTTTAACCCCACCTCGTTTGAGAAGCTGGGATGCGGTCATTATCCCTCCAGTTCCACCACCGATAATTAATATGTGTTTCATAAAAAGAAGTTTACATGTGCAATTTGGTGAATAGTGTAGAGTTTTAAAGTAACAATTGTTACATCCATTGATTCAGCAATGAATTAATTGCTTCGACTATCAAAACCAAAAGATAATTTATTCTTCTAGTCTGATGCTTTGGCATAATTAATAAATTGATTCAAATTATTGAAAAACGGTATCTAAAATTGCTCCAAACAAATGATAACTATTTGAAATTCAAATTTATAATTTCAAGTCTGATTCCAAGCTAAACTACCATTAATCACATATATTTCTACTCTTTGTCTTTTAAAATCACTTAAGTTGAAATTATTTTCAGTCTCATTATTTGGAGATTAGTAAAAATTATTTACCTTTGTTAGTGAATACTAACTAACATTTTCTTCAATTATGATTAACGAGATATCAGAAAGACAAGGAGAAATAATAAATGCAGCAGGAAAGCTACTTACCGATTCGGGTGTTGGTGGACTTACTACAAAAAACCTAGCACTTGAAATGGGTTTTTCAGAAGCGGCTATATACAGGCACTTTAAAAACAAAGAATCAATCATTGTAGCTATGCTCACTTTTCTAGCAAAAACAATGGATGAAAATTTTGTTAGGGTTGTCAATGCTAACGACAACCCTGAAGAACAAATGGTAAAATTATTTAAAAGTCAGTTTGATTTCTTTAGTGCAAATCGACACTTCGTGGTAGCAGTATTCTCTGACGGACTTATGGAAAAGAGCGATACAATTAATAATGCACTCTTAAAAATTATGGCTGTTAAAGTGAAACATCTGAAACCAATCATTGAAAGTGGTCAAAATATCGGTGTATTTACAAATGAGATTTCTACTGAGGAGCTGATGCATATCGTTATGGGAGCTTTTCGATTAAAGATGTTCAAATATCGAGTATCAAAATTTGATTTTAATCTACAAAAAGACGGGCAAGAATTAATTCAATCAATATTAATATTAATAAAAGTATAGTATGAACGTAAAAAACATTTTCTATATCACAGGAGTTTCAATTTTATTGACTGCCTGTTCGAGTGAATCAGAATCCACAACATCAAATGGAACAGATATTATTGAGTCCAATGAGGCGGAAGAAGGTCTAGAACTAAATAATGGAAAAAAGTGGAAGGTAGTTGAAGGGATGCTCCCTCCTATTCTCGTAATGAGCAACAGCATCGAATCTTTTGATGGCAGTTCTTTGGAGGATTACCAAAGTTTAGGAGACGGACTAATGGTGAATGTCAACAAACTTACTTCGAGTTGTTCAATGACTGGTAAAGCTCACGATATTCTACACGTTTGGCTTTTACCTTACATTGATTTAGTTGATCAAATGAGTCATGTCAAATCTACAGATGAAGGGAAGACAAAACTGATGGAAATTAAAGCAAGTATTAAATCCTATAACACCTATTTCGAATGAATACTTTAGAGCTACACGATAAAAATAAAGAGGTCTCTGCACTCAAATTATTTGGTGCAGAGGAAGGGAAAATTCTTTCCCTTCAAATCCTAGAAGGAGCAAGATTAAAAGAGCATATAACCAACGTTCCAGCTCTTTTGATTTGCTTAAATGGACAAGTCAAATTTGAGAATGTACAGGAATTTAGTTCTGTGCTAAATTCTGGTGATTATGTGAAAATTGAACCCCACGTACTTCATTGGGTTGACGGACTAAAGGATAGTCAGCTTCTACTAATTAAATAACGAAAACTCTCCTTCGTAAACAAAAAAAAATTGCAACACTATGTTAGTAAACATTCACACACCTAGAAAATCACTTACCCTTCTGGTAATCTTAATGCTAGGCACATCTACTTTTGGTCAAGTCTGGAGCCTTCAACAATGCATCGATACGGCACTAATTCAGAATAAAAGCCTTCAAGTTTCAAAGGCGAATATGGAACTGAATACAGAGAAAAATGGGGAAGCAAAAGCTAATTTGATTCCCAAAGTAATCCTCTTAGGTGATTACAAATATTTCATGGATTTACCAACTCAATTAATGCCACTATCAGTGTTTGGAGGTCCTGATGGTCAATTCAAAGTTGCCCAATTTGGAGTCCCACATAATATTAATGCATCAGTCCAGTTGAGAGCGCCTATCTATAATTCACAGATCTACGGTGCAATAGAAGCAACAAAAATTGGAATGGAACTTTCTGAAATTCAACATCAGAAATCTGAAGATGAACTCATTCTGGAAATTACCTATCTATACTATAACGCGCAAGTTCTTGAGCATCAATTATCATTTATCGATAGTAATCTTGTGAGCAGTACAAAGCTTCTCACCACTCTTCAGTTAGTTGAAGAACAGTTATTGGCAAAAGGGACTGATGTTGATCGTGTTGCTCTTCAAGTCGAACAACTTCAATCAAATCGAGAGCAAGTTGAAAATCGTATTGCACAAGTATTAAACGGGTTGAAATTTATGATGGGAATATCGCTAGATCAACAAATCAGCATTGATTCTCACATTGAATACTCAACAGGAGGACAACTCGATTTGAATTACAACCTAGATTTTCAATTAGCAACTACACGCAGTAAATTGTTATCGACAGAACTAACAACATTAAAACGATCTAAGTTGCCATCAGTTTCATTATACGGGTCTTATGGTACAACAGGATTTGGATACGATCAAGAGCCGAATCGATTCTTAGATTTTTATGCACAAGGGTTTGCAGGACTTAATATTACCTACCCCCTCTTCAATGGCACAGTTACGAGTAGGAAAATCAAGCAAAAGAAAATCGAAATTTCATCTAGTGGATTACAATTAAGCTTAATAAAAGACAAGAATGACATGCAAATAGCAAATGCCCGACTAGAACGGACAATTGCAGAGCGAAGAGTTAACACAAGTCAATCTCAAATAGAACTTGCTCAATCAATCTATGATCAAACTACAGTACAATACTATCATGGCGTGTCCACAATAAGTGAGATAATTTCAACCAGCATTACATTAAGAGAAACGCAACAGGAAAATCTCACAGCAATTATTGAATATCAAAAAGCGGATTTATCACTCAAAAGTTTAACAGGAAACATAAAAGAATAGAACGATGAAAAAAATTGTAGGAATATTGATTTTAGTAGCGCTCGCTGCAATAATTGTTATCCAATTAAAAGGAAACAAGGAGATCTCAGAAAACAGAATTTATCACTACGATAAAGAGCTATCAATTAATGTAAAAGCAGAAAAAGTAGACATTGCAAGTAAGCATGCTGCATATAACTTCACTGGAACATTTAACCCTAAAATGGAAGTTAAATTAAACTCAGATGTCCAAGGTAAAATCATAGCAATTTACGCTAACGAGGGAGACAACGTAAGAAAAGGACAGGCTTTGATTAAGTTAGATGACAAGCTTCTTCGCTTACAAGTTCAAACCGTTAACATTCAAATCAGTGGACTTGAAACTGACGTTGAACGATACACTACTTTGGTGAATTCTGGGGCGATTGAAGGAGTTAAACTCGAAAAGACAGAACTAGCCCTAAGAGCTGCTAAAAATCAACGCCAAACATTGTTGACAACTATCCAAAAGACAACAATTAGAGCACCTTTCAACGGAGTTGTAACTAAGAAAATGATGGAAGTTGGAGCCTTTTCTGCACCGGGGATTCCGCTATTGATCATCACAGATATTTCTGGCTTAAAATTTACCGTAAATGTTGCAGAATCACGGCTAGGGATATTTGAAATGGACAAGTCTTACGTCATCAAAGTCGATGCATTTCCAAACATGAAAGTGAACGGAAAAGTCATTATGATAGGTAGTAAAGGCAATATGGGGAATAGTTTCCCTATTCAATTCGAAGTAGATAATTCTTTAGAAAATGAAATCAAATCTAATATGTTCGGAAGAGTTGAATTTGAAGGGAATAAGAACGACGAATCTATTTTGATTGCTTCATCATCAATTGTTGGTTCGAGTATAAAACCTCAAGTCTATATTATTAGAGATAGTAAATCTGTACTTCAAGACATCACAATTTCCAATCGAATAAAGAACAAGTCAGTTGTTTCAAGTGGCTTAAAAGCAGGCGATGTAATTGTTACCTCAGGATTCATCAATATTTACGATGGAGCAAACGTGAACGCAATCATTAACAAGTAAGAGCTATGAATATTACCGAAATATCAATTAAAAGACCATCACTCATCATAGTGATATTCAGTGTATTCGTCCTGTTGGGCTACATTGGTTATCGAAACCTAAGCTATGAGTTGATGCCCGACTTCAATCAACCTGTTGTGGTGATTAAGACTGTTTACCCTGGTGCAGATCCGCAGGAAGTTGAAACCTCCGTCTCTCGTAAAATAGAGGATGCATTGTCCAACCTTGAAGGTGTCGAGTATCTTGTAACTAAATCTCTGCCGAACGCATCTGTTATTATTGCCAACCTCAATTATGGTACAGATTTAAATCAGACCATGCAAGATGCACAGCGTTACATCGACAATATCAGAAAGGATTTGCCCGCTGAGATATTAAGCCCAGAAATGAGTAAAGTGTCTCCAAATGACCTTCCTATAATGTCAATTAGTGCGACAAGTGATTACACTTCTACTGAATTTTATCAAATGATGCAAGATGAGTTCTTGCCGCAAATTCAGCAGATAAAGGGTGTGGCTGAACTTACATTATTAGGTGGTGAAGAGCGAGAAGTTCAAGTGAAAATTGATCAAGAGAAATTGAGATTGTATCACATTTCACTGCCTCAAGTAGTTGAGATGATAAATCGATCTGGATTAGATCTTCCAGCCGGAAAAATTCAAAACAACTCAGAAAGTAACTCGGTGCGACTCACAGGGAAATTCAAGACAATTGAAGATGTCGAAAATGTTCAAGTTGCCATGCCAATACCTGGGAGTCCTGTTTATATAAAAGACATAGCCACAGTTGTTGATGGCGTAAAAGAGATCACTTCAATTAATCGTTACAACGGAAAAAATGGAATCGGAATTCTGCTAAAAAAGCAAGGAGATGCGAATGCTGTTGATGTTTCCACAGCAGTTCGGGCCAAAATTAAAGATATTGAAGAACAGTTTGCATCGAAGAACGTTAAATTCATTATAGCGGATGACAGCACCGACAACACTATTGCAGCAGTTGAATCAGTTGTTGAGGATTTGATCATGGCTGTGATTCTCGTTTCGATCGTGATGCTCTTGTTCCTTCGAAGTTTCCGTAATTCATTAATCGTCTTGGTTGCTATTCCAACTTCCCTAGTCACTGCTTTTGCAGTTATGTGGATGCTCGGCTACACTTTGAATTTGATGACTCTTCTAGCGATGTCACTCATCATTGGAATTTTGGTAGATGATGCCACCGTAGTCTTAGAGAACATCCAACGTCACTTAGATATGGGGAAAGGCAAGCGCGAAGCATCAATGGACGGAAGAATGGAAATTGGTTTTTCTGCACTTTCAATTACCCTTGTGGATATTGTAGTGTTCTTACCAATCCTATTCATTCAAGTATTCGTAGCAGATATGCTCAAGCAATTCTCTGTAGTTGTTATCACCTCTACCCTGACGAGTTTATTAGTTGGATTTACATTAACTCCTTGGATGGCCTCCCGAATCGGGAAATCCGAAGACCTGAAACCGAAGAATATCTTCAATAAATTCTTGATATGGTTCGAAAAACAACTTGACGCCTTCACAGAATGGTATGGTCGCGGACTTAAATGGGTACTCTCTCATAAACTCGCATTTGTTGGGATAGTCCTTGCACTATTTGGACTTACTGGTGTGATGATGAAGCAAAACATTATCGGCGCCGAGTTGATTTCTACTGGAGATCAAGGCAAGTTCCGACTCGCTCTGGAATACGATAAATCGACCTCAATACAGGAGAATAACATCGTATCAAGGAAAATTGAAGATTTCATTTTACATCAAGATGATGTGGCAACTGTTTTTAGTAATATCGGAGGTCCGAGTACTGGAATAGGAAGTCTTGGTGTTGGTTCTCCTAATAAAACTGAGTTTACGATCCAATTGAAATCAAAAAACAAGCGTAATGATCAGCGTACAGAAGTGTTTATGAAGGATCTTCGTGATGCACTTCAAGAGAAACACCCCGGAATCAACTACTCGATGTCCGCACTTGGACTTATTCCAAGATCTGCGCCGGTTGAGTTCACTCTAAGCGGTTCTGACATTGATGTTGTGATGAAAACTGGTGAGGATTTGAAATCAATCATCCAAGATATTCCAGGATCAGATAACGTTCGACTATCTGTTGAGGAAGGAAGTCCAGAGTACAAAATTGTGCCTGATAAAGATAAGATGCAACGACTTGGATTGAACACGGCTTACGTCGGAATTAATCTTAGAGTGGCAATTACAGGTAACAATGATGCAAGTCTGACAGAAGATGGAACGGAATATCCGATCAGAATTATTCTGGACGATATTGACCGCCAGAATCAACAAGATTTGGAGAACCTAACGATTATCAATCCAAAAGGTATTCCAGTTAAGGTTTCACAATTCGCAGAAGTTGTTCGAGATAATTCACCATCACTGTTAGAGCGTAAAGATCGACAAGCCGCGGTAACCCTAACGTCTGATGCATTAGGACGCCCTTCGGGAAGTGTTGCCGATGATGTGGTTGCTTATTTGAAAGAAAACCCATTACCAGAAGGAGTTAACATGACTTGGGGTAGTGATATAAAGCGTCAGAATGATAGTTTCGGTGCACTTGGATCAGTGTTGCTTATCTCATTCTTACTCATCTACTTGATCATGGTTGCGCTCTACGACAGCTTCGTGTATCCATTCGTGGTTCTATTCTCGATTCCTGTTGCGATAATTGGCGCATTCTTAGCTCTCAATCTATCGATCAGTCATTTAAGCTTATTTGCTCTTCTCGGATTGATCATGTTAATGGGACTTGTTGTAAAGAACGCCATTCTAATTGTCGATTTCACCAATCAATTAAAGGCGAAAGGAATGCACTATAAGGAAGCCCTAATTGTTGCTGGAAAAGGTCGAATGCGTCCAATTTTAATGACGAGTATCTCAATGATTGTCGGGATGTTACCTATCGCTCTTGCAACTGGTACTGCAAGTGAATGGAAAAATGGATTAGCCTGGGTTATTATTGGAGGGGTTTCATCATCATTAATTCTCACAGTCTTCTTAGTTCCTGTTGTTTACTATGTCGTTGATAGCATTAAAGAGCGATTTGGGAAAAAGAAACTATCGAACAAGTCTGCAATACCAATTATAGAGCAGTAAATCGAATCATTAATACTAAAATAATTTCTATGAAAAATATCTTTAAATATGGATTGACTCTAGCTATAATAGCATTCACTTTACTTTCGATTCAGAAAAGTAAGTCTGTAACAATGTATTCACTTACAGTAAAAGTCAATCAACTAAGAAACTCAAAGGGTCATATTCAGTTCACCTTGTATAACAAAGACGGAACCATTCCAGACGAAAAGTATAAGAAATATTACCGCAAAAAAATTGGTCAAATAAAGAGCTATAGTGCTTATGTTACGTTTAAAAACCTTCCTAAAGGCAGGTATGCTGTGAACATTTTACATGATGAGAATGAAGATGGAAAAATCAAAAAAGGCTGGATCATGCCCATTGAAGGAATAGGGTTTTCCAATTTCACATCGATAGGGTTTACTAATCGACCTAGTTTCAAAAAAGCGAGTTTTTATGTTAGTTCGAACATGAGTAAGCGCGTAAAAGTAATTTATCTATAAATCAATAGTTATGAGCAAATTTAAGCAACTAGCAGGCAAATTAACGACATACCATCACTTTCTGGTGTTTCTAATTATGCTAACAATTTTGAAAATTGCCAATGTATTTATTGTTGATGGAATTGATGATGGACTTCATTTTGCACTACTCGGCGTTGGACTGATTGTTATTTCCAGCGTGCTTCATTTAGTATTTAGCGCAGCATTTGATAAATCCAAGAAGTACATCAACTCGATGATTAGCACTTTCTTAATTATCCTTATGCTTTCTCACGCAGATCCAGAGCCAGTAAGAGGGATTCTTGTTATTCTCTTGTTATATGTTTCTAAGTTTTTCGTGAAATACAAAGGAATGAATATTTTCAACCCTGTTGTTTTTACAATAGGAATAATCACGCTTTTATCATTTGTAGTTCCATTTTTGAATGTTCCACCAATGGATTTTACAGGAATTGACATTCGATTTCCTATTGCCGGAAAAGAAATTCCAATTTCAATTTTACCAATATTGCTAGCATTGATTTTTAATGTAGCAAGGGTTCGAAAGCATCCACTGGCGATTAGCTTTATTGCGACATCACTTCTTGTAGGAGTTACATTAGACGCCTATGAGTCGTTTTCTTACTTGATTATCATCCTTTTCATAGGTGCAGCCGTAATTGTGGAACCAAAAACATCACCAATTGGCACAAATGCGCAAATAATTTATGGTATAATAATGGCATTTCTTATTGCTGGACTAGAATGCCTTGAAATTCCGAATGCCATTGTAATAGCACTACTTGCTGGTAACTTCGCGATTTTTTATAGAAAGCTTAAAACTTAAGTTTGATTCTAATCTTTTTTAGATCGCTTGAAAATAACTAGTTAAAGCAAATTTAGATAGATTCAGTTGAAATTTCAAAAAACAAAGAAGCCGCTCAATTTCGAACGGCTTCTTTCATTAACGTATTGAGAAAGGAACATTTCTCAATGATTAAAAGGTTTAGGTTTAATATGTTTTTTCGCCTTTAAGCAACCACTGTCCCCAGTCTTTATCGAATGCATGGATTTTAATTGTCTCATTACCATCATTGTCATAAACAGCATGTCCTTGATTTACCCATTCGAAAATACTTCCGTATAGATTTTTAACATTAGTATAACCAGCCTTTTCAAGCTTCTCACCAATTTTTTCACTGCGATAACCAACTGAACAATAGATAATAATTTCTTTGTCCTTAGGAATCCCTTCCATTCGCTTCATTCTAAAGTTATCATAACCTACCCATTTGGCATCCTTAATATGACTAACCTCGAACTCATCTTTTTCGCGAGCATCCAGAAATAAAGTCAAGTTACTTACTTCAGAAGCATCGCTAACACTGATTTCTTCTACTGTATGATCCAACAATTTGTAGAGCATGGCACTGTAGCTTCTACTCTGAATTTGACCGAAAGATCCGAAGGACACAGTTGCAAATAAAATGAGAATAAGTTGCTTCATAACGACATTTTTAGTTCTATTTTTTTGATGTTTTTACTCCAATTATTTTGTAGAGTGGGCAAAAATTGATCAAACTTGTAAGTAAGAAGATTCCAGCTGCAGCTAGCAAAACATATGCCAATGTTCCTTGAATAATTTCCATAAAGTAAAGTGTAGCAATTACTCCTACGATAATCAATCTAATCACTCTGTCTGCCATTCCCATATTCTTTTTCATAATCGATAATTTTTCTTTGGTTTATACAAATTAACGACTTGAACCTTTCTGAACCTGTGACCTTTGTTACAAGGACGCATAAACTAAACAGTTTTTACAGCTAAGTGACACTAAAATTAGCTTTCATTAGGAGTCAAAATTTCAATTGATCCTTGAGATAGATGAACAAATCCGTCCTTTTCAAGTTTCTTTAAAATTCGCGACATCACTTCTCGTGTAGAGCCTAAATCTTGTGCTATTTGCTGATGAGTCTTGTGAATTATGATACTATTTTTAAGTTCTGACAAATTCTGAAGGTATTCCATGACCAATTTATCTTTGTTCGAAAACGTTAATGTGGTGATCATGTGCAATAATTCATCGTACTTATTACTGAACAAGTCGTAAATAAATGCGTTCCATGCTGGATACTTCTGAGCAATTTTCAAAACTTCATCTGCAGGGATAACCAAAATTCCTGCCTCTTCCTCCACAACTCCTTTTACAGGGCTAGTATCTCCTCTCATAAGAGTCGTCATCGACATAACACAACTTTCGCCTTTCTTGATATAATAGAGCAAAATTTCTCCATCCTCAACATCTTCTTTATAGACTTTAACGAGTCCACTAATAAGTAATGGAATAACTTTGATGTATTGTCCCTCACGAAGAATAACCTCATTTTCAAGAAATGTGTGGATGCTACTGATTTTCACAATTTCATCTCGTAATTCAGGCAGTTTTGATAAGGATGGGAAGTGAGTTTCAAGGATTTTTTCAATCATATTTAATATTAATAAAAAATACTCGTATAACTCACAAATTAAGTGATGCATCTGTTTTTAAATGGATAGAAACTTGGTACAATAGAGAAAGGAGACACTCGACTTTGAATTACAAAACCATTAATGAATTTGAGTTAGAAAACAATAATTATAAACAATTAGCGTGACTTAACTCAGTGTCCAGAATTATGTTGCAAGTCCAATCCCCACCACATTCTAAATTCTGGACTTCAATTCCCGCAATCATAACGAAGAATTTTACCAGCCTAAGTAGCCACCTTCGAGTTCGCGAATATTTGTAAATCCGAGTTTCTTCATTTTTTCAAGTGCTTTTGCGCTGCGACCACCAGAGCGACAGTAAATCAATGTTAACCCATCTCTATCAAGTTTCCCGATTTCTTCCTCAAAAGTAGTTGCTAAGAAATCAACGTTTATAGCATCACCAATTTTCCCTTGGTTATACTCATTAGGTGTTCTTACATCAACAAGTGCTGCATCTGGATTATGTTTAAGATATCCTTCAAAGTCTTCTTTAGACACTCTCTCAATACTAAATCCATCCATTTCGGATGATTCAGTAAATGATGTTTCTTCAGTTCCTGTTGCTTCTTGAGCGCATGCTGTTAGCCATAGGAGACTCGCCCCAACTAAAATTATTAATCCTTTCATTATTTTCTTTTTAAGTGTACAAATGTAAAATTTTGTGTTGTTTCAAATGGAGTATTGTGCTGCTCATTAAACTCTTTCACCAAATCGAAATCATATGTAAAGAGATTGATTAAATCTATTGAGCTATATTTTTTAATGAAAATCCCGCTGCATTTATCTGGACCATCTTCAGCAAATGTCCCAATAATTAGATTACCTCCAACTTTGATAGCATTTTTAGCAGTTTCGATGTATTTCTTAATCTCTTTTTCATTAGCAAGAAAATGAAAGGCTGCTCGATCATGCCAAACGTCGAATTGTTCAGAAGGATTGAAGTCAACTACATCGGAAACAACATATTTGACATTTTCAGAATTAGTGCCAAGTCTTTCCTTCGCACGATCAATTGCATTGGCTGAAATGTCCAAAACAGTCAAATTACTATATCCTTCTGCAATTAATTTATCCGTTAAGAAACTATCTCCACCTCCTATATCTATTATTGCCGCATGTTTATTCGAATCAGCACTTTTTACTAACCGAATTGATGTTGTAGGAGTTGGTTGATACCACGAAACTTCTGAAAGTTCTTTCGTTGCGTAAATATTTTCCCAATGATCTTTCGTACTCATAAATATTAGGTTAGCGAAGGTTTTGCCAAGCACCAGCATTATAGGCTTCAATTCCAGCCCTAGAAAGAATCCCTTTTGCATTTCCAGCTCTTCCTCCAGATTTACAAACTAAGATTACAACTTTCCCATTCAATGCTTTTGTTTTATTTGCAATTACGGGTAATGGAATATTCTTACTTCCCTTAACGTGTCCAGCTTTAAACTCTTGGATTGAACGCACATCAACTACAATTGCTCCTTTGCTGATTAACTCGGCGTAATCTACTTTAGATCCGCTGAACATTTCTTTTAATGATGATAAAAATCCCATGTTATTTTTTAGAATTAATTAAAGTGTGCTAGGACAAACGAATTCTGAAACCTTAATTGAAGTTTCTTTGATTGCACTGAATCCCCCTTGGACATCAACAATATTATGTACTCCCCTCGACTTCAATATTGATGAGGCAATCATTGAGCGATACCCTCCTGCGCAATGCACATAATTCAATTCTGAGTCATCGTATTTATCCAAGTGTGTATTTATTTCACTTAGTGGTGTATTAATTGCACCATTCACATGCTCAGAATTGAACTCCGATTCTTTTCTCACATCAACAACAATAACAGGTTTAGATGAATATCTAGATTCGAATTCCTGTGGAGTAATACTTGTGACCGTATCAATTTCTTTTCCAAGATCTTTCCATGCATTGAATCCTCCCTCCAAGTACCCGATAACGTTATCAAAACCAACACGTGAGAGACGAGTAATCGCTTCCTCAAGCATTCCTTCAGAGGTAATCAATAAAATTGGTTGTTGAATGTCTTTAATAAGACTTCCTACCCATGGAGCAAACCCACCTTCAATTCCAATAAAAATTGATCTTGGAATATGACCTTTCGCAAATTCAGATTGATGTCTAACATCGAGAACAAGTGCACCGCTTTCATTGGCAGCCATTTCAAATTCCTCTGGAGATAACGCATTCTGTCCTTGAGCAATTACTTCCTTAATATCTTTGTAGCCTTTCTTATTGAGCATTACGTTCATTGGGAAATATGCTGGAGGAGGAAGTAAACCATCAGTAACCTCTATAATAAACTCTTCACGCGTCATATCTGCTCTGAGCGCATAATTATTTTCCTTTTGATCACCAATAGATCCAACTGTTTCATTACTCATGTTCTTACCACAAGCACTTCCTGCACCATGTCCAGGATAAACAATAGTATCATCGGATAGCGTCATAATTTTTGAACGGAGGCTATCAAATAGTATCCCTGCTAATTCATCTTGCGTCATAGTAGCAGCTTTCTGAGCTAAATCGGGGCGACCAACATCACCTAAAAATAGCGTATCACCGCTAAAGACAGCATGTTCTTTACTATCTGCATCAATTAACAGGAACGAAGAGCTCTCCATTGTATGACCTGGTGTGTGTAGTACTTTTATCGTGACATCTCCAAGTTTAAACTCTTGATTATCTTTAGCGACAGTACATTTAAAATCCGTTTTTGCAGTTGGACCATAAACGATTTCAGCACCAGTTCGTTCAGCCAATGTAACGTGACCGCTGACAAAATCGGCATGGAAATGCGTTTCAAAGATGTATTTGATTTTCGCATTTCTACTTTCTGCCATGTCTATGTACGTTTGTACTTCGCGAAGAGGATCAATAATAGCAACTTCTCCGTTACTTTCGATGTAATAAGCTCCTTGAGCTAAACAGCCTGTATATAATTGTTCTATTTTCATTTTTTCTTAGTATTGTATTCAAAGATAAGCAACAGAAAGTGATTTTACAGTAACTTGAGTTACATGTCTAATATGGTTTCTTTTAAGACGATGTATACCCCCATAACTAACACAAACCAGCCAAAACTTCTTTTCAATTTTTTACCATCAATAAACTTGTTTAGGTAGATTCCTACAAAAATTCCAATCACAGAAAGCCCTGTAAACGATAGCAAGAAGGTCCAATCGATATCCACATTACCTAGATCTCCAAGGAAACCGATCAAGGATTTAATTGCAATAATCATTAATGAAGTAGCAACTGCTTTCTTCATCGGTAATTTTGCAAAGAGAACTAAAGCTGGAATAATAAGGAAACCTCCTCCTGCTCCAACAATTCCAGTTAAGACACCAACCACCAATCCTTCGATAATAATTAATGGGTAATTGTATGAAATTTCATCCTCTTCATTGCCGTTGTCTTTCCGTCCTTTAATCATGGAGATGGATGCAATGAGCATAATCAACGCAAAAAATATCATTATTGCTACATCCTTAGTTACCATGAAATCTCCTATTGTAAAGAGTTCATCGGGAATTGCTGGAATTAGGAACTTACGAGTTAAAAAGACAGCTATAAATGCTGGAATTGCGAAAACGATCCCAGTTCTGAAGTCCACCATACCTTTCTGAGCATTTCTAATCGCTCCAACGAGTGCTGATGTACCCACTACGAATAAAGAATAAGCTGTTGCTGTTACAGGGTCAACCGCTAAAATGTATACTAAAATCGGGACAGTTAAAATTGAACCTCCACCTCCTATTAAACCAAGGACTAATCCTATTAGTAGTGCTCCAACATAACCGAATATTTCTACAAGTTCCATAAATCAAATAATGAAGTACAAATTTAAATTACTTGTTAGACGAGTGCTGCAACAAATGTTACACATTGTGAGATAATTACAGCTTATTCATATCTAAAATTCGATAACTTCTAGTTTGTTGCGAAAGATTTTAATCTTCCCCTCTATTTCAAGGCTTTTTAGTAATCGAGAAATGACAACACGAGATGAGTGCATATCATAGGCTATGTCTTGATGAGTAATTTCTAATGTAGTTGATTTATTAACTAGCACTTTACTTTTCAAGTACTTATAAATTCGATCATGCATATTGCTAAATGCAAGATTATCAATTGCTTCAAGCATCTCATTGAATCTATTACTATAACTTTCGAAAACAAAAGTCATCCAACCTTGATATTGTTTCGTCCACTCAGCCATTTTACTGACAGGTATCATAACAATCGTGCTATTTTTTTCTGCAACAGCTCTAATTTCGCTTTTCGATTGCCCCATACAGCATGTCATTGTCATAGTACATGTATCACCTTTTTCAAGAAAATATAAAAGTAATTCATCTCCTTCTTTATCCTGCCGAAGAACTTTGATTGCACCATCTAAAAGCAATGGCATAAATTTAACGTTTTGACCGTACTCGATTAAGACTTCTCCAGCAACAACTTCCTTTTGATGTCCAGATTCAATAATTTCATCGATTAACTCTTCTTCGAGAATAAATCCATAACTATCAATTAGTGCTTGCTTTATTTCCATTTACATTTTTTTATGCTCTTCCCTAGTCCCATACTTGAAGAACATATTTGCCCAAATTATTTTAGATAATGGATATGTAAATGGTGCTGTAATGATCAGTCCTATAACGATAGTAGTTAGGGTAGCATTAAAACTTAGATTATTAAAAAATAGACTAATTGATGTCCAAATAATCACAAAAACGGCTACTCCAAGTCCATAAACCACGTAGTAAGAACCTTGATAAAAACCAGGCTCTTTACTGAACTTACCTGCACATACATCACACTCCTCTTTTGGGGTTCCTTTAAAGAATGATCCCTCAAAAAAATATCCCTCGTGACAATATGGGCATTTTGACTTAGTTATGCTATATAATTTTGATCCTTTCTTTGCCATAGTAACACAAAAGTATCAGTTCTCTCAGAAAATTACAGTAACAACAGTTACATGAAGATATATTATTTACTCAAAAAATTCAACAACTTAAGAGGTTTATTATTCTCACCAATTAGTATTGATTTATTGCCGTTCACCACAAGTAATTGGAGTTGTTTTACATTTCCGATACCCCATTTATTGTTTGATGTTTGTATTTCTTGCCAATTACCTCTACCATCACCAAGGAGTATTAAGCCTTTCCCAGCGTCACATCGTGGAGTTTCCACCTCTGCTTCAAATAAGTTTCCTGCGCAGATAATATCAATATTCCCATCAGAATTAAGGTCTGTAGTTATAATATCGTTCCAATTAAATGATTGAAATCGATGCGCAAAATTTTGACGCCTAAACTTCCCATCATTATTTATAAAAACAGCAGAATGAAAATCAAAAACTTCGAGTTTTAACGCTGGGTTTAAACGATCACCATATACCTCATTTAAGGTCGCACTCGCAAAGAGGTCATAGGTCGGGAAATCTTGTTGTAGCTCTGGAATTTGTTCAGACGAACACTGACGACCTCGCAATGGATATATTTCACCACCTTGATCATACCCAAGAACGATATCATTCATTCCATCCTTATTTATATCTTCAGAGTAGATCTGAAACGGACCATCCAGTGAAGCTTTGTATTTGTAATTCAATCCGAGATTCCCTGCTATCAAATCAAGATCACCATCATTATCAATGTCAGCAGATTCAAGGCTAAACCACCATCCATTAGAGTTTTTAAGTCCAAATTCAGTAGTACGATCGATGTACACTCCATCTTCGATTTCTAAAATAGTAAGAGGCATCCATTCTCCAGATAAAGCTAGCTCAAGGTTTCCATTGTTATTGAGGTCAGCCCAAACCACATCTGTGATCATCCCAAGTTCATTTAAAACGGGAGCAATTTCATCAGTTATATCTGTAAACTGACCATTTTCATTCTTGAGAATATAACTCTTCGAAGCAAATGGGTATTTCCCTGGGGTTTGTCGTGATCCAACAAATAAATCAAGGTCGCCGTCACCATCAAAATCAGTTGAAATTATTGTACCTGTAGAGGTACTCATATCTTTTGGGAGAGCATTTGATAGAACAAAGCTCCCATTTTCGTTAAGATATAGTTGATCTTTTAAGTCATCAGCGCCATTCAGAAACTCATTTCCACCGCTTCCAATATACAAATCGAGATCGTTATCCCCATCAGCATCAAAGAAATGAGCAACAACCTCTTCACGACTGGCATTTGAAGATAAGGCATAATCCTGTTCTTTTCTAAATTCTCCATTAGCCGACTGTATAAAAAGTTGTCCAGATTGACCACTAGCCCCACCAACATAAAAGTCATCAAGCCCATCACCGTTAACATCAGCGACGGCAATAGCAGGACCTAAATTGCTCATTTTATGTGGAAGAAGCACCTCTCTTTCAAAGTCATCGAAATCATTCTCAGTATGTTTATAGTCAATTTGTTGAAGTTCAGTATTTAATTCAAGAGTAGTTCTAAAATTAGTCTGGTCAGTGTTAACTATACCATTTTGCTCGATTGCCAATACCTGGTTGATTTCAATATTCTCAAGTAGAGTAACAGTTCCGTTAGACCAAACAACTTCAACCTTATCAATAATTCTATTCTTGCCCAATCCAAAATGAATCAAGTCCTCCACAGAAGATAAATAGCCTCTAGAGAGATAATGCTCAGTTGTCTGAACCAGATTTCCACAGACAATTGTCAGTTTCGCTCCAATTCCGGACACATTCCCTCTATCTCCTGCCAATTTGATTTTAATATAATTATCTGTTTCAGAATCATTGCGATAAATTGTTGCAACATTATCAATATTGTTCACAATAAGATCAAGATCTCCATCACCGTCAAGATCGGCATAAGCTGCACCATTGGAAAAAGTAGGGTTTGACATTCCTGTATTTCCAATTTTAGAAAAGTGTAAATCCCCTTTATTTGTATAGAGGTAATTTGAAATTGGTTCTTCAGGCATTTCATCAAGGATCTCCTTTAGGTAAAAATTCGTGCTGTCTGGAAACTCCTTCATTCTCGCCAAAAGAATCTTCTTCTTTTTGACAAAATCATTATTTCGTGCTTCTTTTCTTAAACCATTTGTTACAAATAAATCTTTAAGACCATCTTGATTAAAGTCGGCGAAAAGAGGTGCCCAGCTCCAATCAGTTTTATCAATACCCGCAAGTTGAGAAATTTCAGAAAACGAACCATCTCCTCTATTCAACTGAAGTGTATTGATCATGTACTGATAGTGAAAACCATTATTTACAAAATTCCAAAAACGTTCAGGATTCATACCTGACATGTTGGTTTTTGAGCGATAATTGTCCTCAGCCGCCATATCAGCTACCATAATATCTAGGTGTCCGTCGTTATTAATGTCCGCAATATCTGATCCCATTGAGAAGTTTGAAATATGTCCAGTATTTTCCTTTAATCGATCTGTAAATGTTCCATTGCCATTATTGATATAGAGGTAATCCCTTTCAAGGTAATCATTACACACGTAAACATCAGGATATCCATCTCCATTTACATCACCTATTGATGCGCTCAATCCAAACCCAAGTGGACTTCCTTTGATTCCGGCTGTATCACTAATATCAATGAATTTACCATTATCATTGCGAAAGAACTTATCACCAGCAAGAGGGTCACGTTCAAATGATAGATCTATATTTGAAGTATTTGCTTGTAGTGGTTTGATCGAATGATTAAGGAGGTACATATCCAAATCACCATCTTTGTCAAAATCTAAAAAATATGCTTGTGAAGAATATCCCAGATCATCTAAGCCATAAGCTGCTGCACTTTCTACAAAAGTTAGATCTCCTTGATTGATGTATAATTTATTTTTGCGTGCTTCATCAGTTGTGTTTCCAGATTTGCAGACGTAAATATCTAAGAATCCGTCATTGTTGATGTCAATCATACAGCTTCCAGTTGCCCATCCTCTTCCTCCACTAACTTTTGCTGTACTGCTGATTTCAGTGAATTTGAAATTACCCTCATTCAAATACAGACGATTCGGTTCAAGGTTTGAGGTGAAGTAAATATCAGGTAAACCATCATTGTTTAAGTCCCCAACAGCAACTCCACCACCGTTGTGAAAGTATTGATAAGTTAAGACGTTTATCTGTGGGGACTCTCGAAGATTATTTTGGAATTTAATCCCACTTTCTTCAGAACTTATTTCACTGAATGTCAATTGTCCAAATGATACAAAGGTACCAAATAACACAATGGTAGTAAGTCTCCCTTTCTTCAAGTTGGTTGAGTATCGACAATTTTTCATCTCTTTAATTTGTAGATTAACAACTCAAAGTTAAGCATAAATTATTCCAAAAATTGTGCTTAATCATCCATTGCATAGAATTTGAAAATTTGCGCTAATTTCGCAGGAATGTCTAAGCAAAAAAACACAAGTAATAAGAAGAAGCACACGAAACTTCTCAATCAAAAAAAAGACAAGAAGCGTATTGCCAAAGAGAAAATGAAAGAGCGTTTAAAAGAGATCAGTAAAATGATTAAGGATTAGTACATCCTGCATTGAATTCTTTAATGATTGCCATGAAATCTCGTTCTTGGTAGCCATTCTCACCTTTCTTCACTTTTTTCGATAATTCTTTGTTATCAGAAGTGTATGCAGTCATTTTCTTTTTGAAATCATCTTGAAAGAACTCTTGCGTCACTCCCATCCCATCGGTTGATTTAAAATAAACTTTTGCAGAAGGAAATTTACGATCACCATAAGCTTCATCAGATTCACCTGAACGTTTTTTCATCGACTTGTAACCTGAAGCACGATTGTACCAAACATACGTTTTAATACATCCATTATCTAAAGCAAGTAAATTTGCTCGAATAGATTGGCCTCCATTATTTCCAGAGTAAGGGATACAATGATAATGCTTGTCTCCAACCTTGAATTCAGATAGATCGTCAACATCATACTTTTTCTTAGTACTGGAATTATCTTTATCACTATAGAAAATCACTTCTTCTTGCATGATTGCTCGATTTCGATACTTAATAAATCCATCAATTCGATCACCATTTAAGTCAATCACATAACCTTCATATTGTTCACCATATTTGTAGGTGTCTGAGTTCCAGTCTTGAGCATTTAGAGAAATTGAACATAGGAGAAAAAATCCTGCAATGATTCTATTTAGTTTCATAGTTTGCTTGTTTTTGAGTGAAAAGATAACATTAAATCATTTATTGAAAAGTCGATATGATAACTTTAACAAAGTGATAACGATTGAACTTAAAAGTTGTTACAGCTTCGATATAGCACTTAGCCAAAGTAACTATTTTATCATTTTTTCTATTTTTTATTCTCTGCATTACTTTTTCAAAGTCTTCTTTTCCTATTTCGTATGAAACGCTCCCTACACTGTTAAGTATTTCACGGTTATTTAATGCTAAAAAGCCATTTAGTTTTTCAATCCAATTAGTCATAGACACTGGAACTCTCCGTTTGGCTTGTACTTGTGCAAAAAAAATGTTCCACTAAGTTATTTTAGTTCTGATAACTCATTTTCGCTTAAATAGCTTTTTGCTATTTAAAAATCTGTTTTTCGAATATATAGCACCACTCCAAGTGGCTAACCCCATCTTTTCTTTGGCGTTATCTGCTCGTTGTGTAATTATTTCAGCGGCTGTCTGTTCTGTAATAGCCCAATGTAATTTGTTTTGTACTGTTTTAAAGAAACAGAGGCTAATTTCTAAAGTAGGGTCATACATCTGCACTTGCGACATAAACATTTGTTATTTTTCTATAAAACCGTTTTTCGGATGCTAGTGAGTTTATTCGATAAATAATTGCATTTCACGTTTAAAGATACTATTATTGACGACTAATTTATTAATCACTACAACGAGACTAAACTCGTTGTAGACTTAAACTACAATTAATGAAAAGAATAATATTTGTATTTGCAGTGCTATCATTAGTACTGACATCTTGCGGCGGCGGAGATTCTGTTGTTGGTAAATGGCAATTAGAAAGTGTCGTTGGTGAAGAATTGACTGACGCTGAAAAAGAATCAACCATGACATTCAATGAGGATGGAACGTGTGAAAACAAGCGTGGAGATCGTATTCGTAAAGCAACTTACAAACTTAGCGAAGACGGTAAGACGATTACACTCGTAATGGAAGGTGGTAATGAAGATACAATGGAAGATGTTGTATTAACAGCAGATAAATTGAGCTTTACAGATCGTGATGAAACAGTTACGCTTAAGCGTATATAGATTAAGATAATTCTATTACAACTAAATCTCCCCGACCTACGAAATGTGGTGTCGGGGTTTTTCATGCTCTATATCAAATCTGAATGGTGAAATAAGCCCAAATAAGCCTAAACCCAAATAGAATCATTACAATTCCAAATACTCGAAATACTTTTGCTAATATTCGTGGACGAATTAGTTTTAATAATCGATTTGCGAAAATTGCTTTGAAAATATCAGTTCCCAGTATGACTGAAAGTGTAGCAATTAATGAAATGATAGTCCATTGGTCATTGTATAAAGAGTGATTATAGGTTATGAATCCTAACCATACTGCAAAAACAAATGGATTTATGAAATTGATCAGAAATCCATTTAGAAAGTAGATTCCTAGTGATTTATTCTTGATTTTACCATCAATCTGTGTATCAATGTTTGGCTTGAGGGCGTACTTAATTCCTATGATAAGTAATATTAATCCGCCAGATAGAGCAATCCATTTTTGATGAATTGGATCGTCAAAAAACGTCTTAGCACCATATAACGCAAGTAAGACATAGATAATATCTCCTGAAATTATTCCGAATGCGACGGAAATTCCAGCTTTTGCTCCAGACTCCATTGAACTTTTAATCAAATAAAAAAGTACGGGACCAATAAAGATAAGTGTGCTCAACCCCAATAAAATTCCAGTGATAATTGCCATTAGTTGGTGCCAAGTAAATCTATCTTTGTGTTCATTTTGGACTTTGTATTTCTGATGAGAAATATCAAGTTCAAAACATGAAGTAGCCAAAAAATCACGGCAATCATTATCGCGTAAAAATAGCCACTACCAAAATTACGTTCTAACAGTTGTACAAGCATTATATCTGTTGAAAGAAGAATGAAAAACAGAAAAAAGGAAGAGCAGAAGACCAACCCCACAAGTGCCGTAACAATTGTCTGTTTTATTCCTGAAATTAATATTATGACCAAATATATCAAGAACTGATACCAAGCCAAATTGATATGATAACCATCAATTAAGTTTGTCACTTCCCCATTTGTTAATTCTTGAACGTAAGGAAGAGTAAGCGTTAATACTGCAAAAAGCATACAAATTAAGATGAAAATTAGGTGTCGCTTCATAGGTCGAATGTACGGAATCTATCTGAAATTACGCTAGCATCATTCCTATGTATTAGTTGGCGATGTGTAATCAATTACTAATTTAGCATTAGTCATCATTAGTCGTATGAAATACTGTCTATTATTCATTCTTTTTATGTTCACATTTTGCTCAATTGGGCAAAATGTGAACTCGTTAATGAATGTTTGGCAGAATAAAACAGCAAGTGATTCCGATAGAATTACTGCTTTATATGACGTCTGCTGGAAACTTGTGTTCTCAGATGCTGATTCAGCTATTCGCCTTTCAAATGAAGGGATTGAATTTGCACAAAAAATGAATAGCACTCCAGATATTGTGAATCTTTACAATGCTATGGGAGTGGCCTCAACTCTTAAAGGGGAATATTTCCAGGCAATTGATTATTATGAAAAGGCGATAATTCGAGCCTCAAATGATCTTGATAGTAAGAAGAATTCAGTAAGAGAAGCTGCACGTGCGTGTCTTGCTCAAACATACATCAACCGTGGAATACTATATAAAAATCAAGGTAATTATCCTAAAGCTCTTGAGAATCAATTACAAAGCCTTCGCATGTGGGAAGTCCTCGATCGCAGAGATAAAATGGCAGTATCTTATGGAAATATAGGTGTGATATATAAGCATCTAGGTCAGTTCGATAAAGCCTTGTCTTTTCAGCGTAAATGTCTTAAAATAGACCTAGCACTCAAAAATATAGATCGTCAAGCCACTACTTATTCAAATATAGGAAATCTCTACAAAGCTAAAGGGGATGTAGATTCAGCAATGATTTATCAAAAAATAAGCCTTCAGTTTTCAATCGAAACTCAGAATAAAATTGGTCAAATTAATGCATACGGAAACATAGGGAATTTGTATTATATATTGGGGGAGACACGAAAGGCTATTGAAAATCAAGAAATCGGACTTGAAATTGCACTTGAGACTGGCTCAAAGAAGAGAATTTCTTCCGCTTATGTTGATCTGGGGCAATATTATTTGAAACTTCGGAAGTATTCACAATCAAAGTTGTATTTATCCAAGTCACTCTTGTTAGCGGAGGAAATAGGATCTGTTAAGGAGCAGAAATTTGCACATGAATGGTTGAGTAAGCTCTTCAGTGAAACAGGAGAATTTCAACTTTCTCTGGATCATTACAAGGATTTTATTACCCTTAGAGATTCACTTATTAGTGAGAATACACATAGAGATGTTGATCGAGCAGAATTGAATTCCGAATTTGAGAAAAGAAATTATGCGGATAGCATAAATCGGGATGTTAAAGCTAGAATTATAAAAGTTGAACGAGATAGAGAAGCTGAAGCAAAAGAAGCTGAACTCGCAAATGAAAAACGTTTTGCCTTTATAGCTACAATTGGTTCTATACTGCTTCTCGCACTTCTCATTGTGGTTATTGCTCAGGTTGTCAAGCAAAAGAAGAATAATGTGTTATTGAATCTTCAAAAAGCCAAAATTGAGAAAAGTGACAAGGAAAAAGAAGTACTTATTCGGGAAATTCATCATCGCGTAAAAAACAATCTACAGATTATTTCAAGCCTCCTCAAGTCTGAGCAAAGAAAGTCTACTAGCGATGAAGTGAAAGGAGCACTGGCTTACAGTAGACAGCGAATTGAAGCAATTTCATTCGTACATGAAAAACTTTATCTACAAACGGATTTAACGAATGTCGATTTAGAGGATTATTTATTGGACTTAGCTGAAAATCTCTTGTTCTCCTATGATAAGCATAAGGAAATTAAACTTGCAGTTAATTCGCGTGTTCGCAATCTGCATGCTGATGTAGCTGTAAACTTGGGCCTGTTAACTGCTGAGTTAATTACAAATTCCATCAAACACGGACAAAAATCAGACTCAGAAGATTTTATAATAAGTGTAGATCTTACTACTAAAGAAAACGACATTGAGTTTGCGTATCGAGATAATGGAGTTGGGGATAATGGGGGGAGCGGAATAAAGATTGGTACAAGTTTCGGGATGAAATTAGTTCGTTCAATTATAAAAAAAATGAATGGAGAAATCGTTGAAAATTCCGAAAATTCGAAAGGGTTTCTGTTAACTTTTTATTTTACAAATAGGACAAATGAGTAAGGCGAACATTATTATCGTAGAAGATGAATTTATTATCTCTGATGATCTCTCAGCAACACTTGAAGAATGCGGATATACAGTTATTGGAGTTGCTGAAAATGTAGATGAATTTCTGGAATTAATCGCGACAAATGCAGTTGATTTAATTTTACTTGATATCAATTTAAATCAACCAGTCGATGGGGTTCAGATTGCCCACATAATAAATACAGAGTATAAAAAACCATTCATATTTGTTACGGCATTCACTGATTCAGCAACTATAGAGCGCGTAAAGCATACAAACCCTTATGGCTATGTCTCTAAACCTTACAACGATGTAGATCTAATGATCACAATTGATTTGGCCCTAAATAAATTTAAAACAAAACAAGTTAAATCTATTGCCAATACTGACAATACCCCAAAGAATACAATTTTCATAAAAACTAAAAAAGGACTTGAGAAAATTGTTATTGCTGATATTCGTTGGATTGAAGCATACGATTACTATTCGTTCATTAGAATGGAGAAAGAGAAAATATTAGCGACCGTTACATTGAAAGAACTTGAGCAAAAGGTTCAAAACACCTCCTTTGTGAAAATACATCGCAAGTATTCAATTAATTTCAATCATTTAGAGAAGGTAATTGGCAACCAAGTTGAAATAGCGGGCGAATTAATTCCTGTGAGCCGCAGCCATAAAGAGGAATTACTTAATAAATTGAACCTTCTTTAATAACTTCCCTTGCTAATTCTTGTCATTCACTGAGAATTCATGTCACTCACTTACTTTTATTTTTTGAGTAGAATTACACATCTACATTTGGTCTAAACAAAAATCAAATCAAGATGAAAAAAATTATTTTAAGTATTGGAATACTAGCACTAATGGTCGCATGTAATTCCAATTCGACCAAGGAATCAGCTGACATTAATGTTACTGAACAAGGTGATGAACAAGAAGCGGAGGAAACAAGTGTTAAGTATACCAGTTATTCATTATTAAAAGAATACAAAGACAATCCAGAAGCGTTGATCGCTAGTCTTAAAGGAAAAGATGTCACAATTACTGATGTCATCTTTAGGTTTGCCAATGTCTACGAAGTTGAAGGTAATAATGTTGTATCTGGCGAAGGCCCGGGTTATATGGAAAGTCACTCTGATCAAATTGAGAATCATTTTTTAGGCTACTCTTCACCAAGTACTGGAGCGGGTGTTATCGTTGATGGCGATGAAATGCCTGAGCAAAAAGATGTGCCTTATGGTTTAGAATTTTTAGCAGTTGTACTCAGTAACTCAATTACAATTACTGAGGCTGAAAGGGTGAGAGCCGGTGATGATAGCAAAACAATCTTCCATACTCAGGCGGTAATTGAGATTGAGGGTGATCAAATTGAAGGGGACAATAATTCACTCCACCTAAAAGGTGGAACTATTACTTCAGTAAAGCATTTTTAATCAAACATTCAATGATCACGTGCAAGGTTATTCTTGGGCAGAATCATTTTTATAAACTGACATTATGAAAAATAAAATTCAACAATTAATAGTAGCATCTTTAATTTGTATACCACAAGTTTACGCTCAAGATCTGAATGTCATAGTCTTAGAGGATTTCAATAACAATAATCTTGAATGGGACTTAACTAAAGAAAGTAATGTGAATACTTCAATAGGTAATGGTGCATTGAGACTTGTAAACTCAAGTAATGATCCAATAACAATCTTTAACGAATTGGGCTATGATATAGATGAGTCTTTCACCTTTGAAACGAAATTCACAATCAATTCAATTGGTGATGACGGAGTGGTCTTTTTATCAAATTTCGTTGATTGGGATAGTCGATTTTTCGGTTATGAAGTTTCTGGAGGCAAGGCAAAACCAATTTGTTATACTGGCTCTGGATTTGCAAATGGTGGCGCGTATGATAGCTATAAAGCTATTTCCGATGATTCTTTTAATAAGAAGGGGACATCAATAACACTAAAATTGGTCTGCAAATTAGTCGATGATGGTCCTTACAATCATCAAGAAATGACATACTATTTGAATGGGCAAGAAATTGTTACAGACAATAGGTCAAACATGCATGAAAGTTTCAAGAAATTTGGTTTCGTAGTTTATCCAGGGACTAATATTGATGTAGACTATATTCATGTCTATGGGACACCCGATGAAGTGATTGTTCCAAATATAACAGAAATATCTAGTAGCCCTCTTGGTATAACTCCTAGTGGCTCTACAACTATTAAAACTTTCGTTGCTGGAGATAATATTTATGCAAAAATTTACTTACCAGAATCATTCCTTGATTTAATGCAAGGTACAAGCTATAAAGTTACGATGAGTGAGATGATTTATGCAAATGATGAGAAATTATCTGAGTTCGAATGGACAATGAATGCTGAAGCAATTCGAAGTCAAGGATCAAACTATCAAGTGCAAATTTCACCAAATACTTCATCAATAGAATCTCCAAGAGAAGCTTATTCCTTAACGAAAAAATTGATCGGTCTGAAACCTGGAATCCATGACATCAAGTTAGTAGTAGTATATCAAAAAGTAGGATTAAGCATGTCGAATGCTTTAGGAGAAGTATCTTTTAAATTTGATAATACAAGTGCATCAGGTCGAGAAAAATTCAGAAAAATCGTTGCCGAGTATCGATCAATACTCTTGAAGAGTGTGAAAATGCCTAAAGCAAAGATGAGTAATTCAACAATCGAAAGCAATGTGAAAAAGGCTATCATTAATGCAGGTTGGGTGCAAACTCCAATTAAAGTTGTAATTCTCGAAAGTGATTGGCGTACTGTAACTGATAAATTTTACGGAACGATCCTTCAAAGACAGATCAATGTTGCAGTTGCTGTGAAAGACGCAAATGGGTTTTGTACAATTTTCTATCCTAGTGTATATCAAGAATATCAAGGTAACGGGAAATATAGTTCAACAATTACACTTGGTGGAATTCATAAAATTGAACAGGATATAGATTGTGGAAATATTAACTAGATCGGAATAAAAATTAACTAAATATAAAACGAAACCAATGATTAAATTTTCACACAGCGGATTTTCACCGTACAGTATCTTTATGAGTTTATTTTACTTCATAACAGGACAGGCAAAAAAACGAAAACAAAGAAAAGAAGCTCAAGGGCTTGCCGAAAAAGTAAAAAGTGACTAATAATCTCACCTATAATCACCTCATAAATCAGTTTATTCTGTAGAGGTGGTTTTTATTTTTTAAACCATGAAGAAGTTTGAAATTCAGCAAGATAAAAGTTGAAGTGGGCTAAATTAGGTTTTTCTCTTGCACTTTTTGCAGGGTTGATTTCATGCTCGCTTGGAAAAAGACTTGAGATTAACAGGACGACTGCAATTGTAGATAATATAATATTGGTCTCCGTGAGTACTTCTAACTATACAAAACATCTGAACATCAACGATGTTTAACAATTTCAAAGAGAACTATATTGATGCTATCACTGATTATTTCCCATCGGATAATTTGACAGTTGTAAGAAGTAATGAGAATCCAGATTTCAACCTAGGCCTAGAGAGAATTGAGTTTAGCAAGTTTGTTGCAAAAGAAGTTGTAAATGTTTCTAGTTCTACTTTTAATGGGCAAAGTTATTATCTTCACAAATCTGATGTAGAAACGAGTGTCACGCTGTTTCGAGGTGATAGCAATGATAGTTTGAACACCATCACTTCAGCCAGTAAAAAGGAAAGAATAAAGAATAATCGCACGTTGTCACAATTGATTAAAAGCGATAACAAAGACAAGAATAACTACCACATGAAATTACTCACATCAAATAAATTCTCTTACATTACTAAGCGCTGCGGACACAAAATGGAGGATTTTATAACGAGCAAGTTGAGCAGACTTTACAAGAAGAACAGACTGAATTATAAATCACATAAAATTAAATCATGAGTGATCCATTATTAGAGGAATACAAAGCATACTACAAATCACGGGGTGAAAGGTATGAAAGCAATGAGAATTATAAGCATAGCTACGCTGCAGAACAAAAACTAGCTGAAGCAATGCTTGGATGTAACGAATTAATTGAATTTAAAGATCAATTAGGCGATAAGAATGTAAAATGTGCCATTGCACTCATTCTTGATCAATATGAAATGAGACTCGAATTTTACGAAGAACTCAAAGAAGTAATTCATCTCGAAATTATTAAAGATATTATTCGTGAAGTTGTTAAAGCAGTTGACGCTATGGATGTCGTTACGGTTGTTTCTGAAATTGAAACAAAGGGTGGTGTGAAAATTTCAATGGATCAAGCGCATCGTCAATTTCACACTGAATGGGGTCAGTTGGACAATATAGAAATCTATGAATCCGCAGAAGTCCCTAATAATTACAAATCCAAACTTCAAGGCTGGGCAGATGGTCATAGAGCGAATTTAGTTGAGTCAAATGAATCCTTGGAAGAGAATAATATTCATTGGCAACCAGGCTGGAGGCATGCACCTGAATTAGTAATCGAATATAGGAATCGACGTTTGTTGCCTTACTCAGATCAGCACATCGAAGAGCAATTGGCTAAGTACAGAAAAATAATAAACAGATAGTTATGGGATTAGATCCAGCAATGAAAGAGGCACTTCTTGGAACATTTACAAATATGGCAAAAGAGTGCGCAGATCAAGGTGCATCTGGCCCTGATTATGATGACATGTGTGCCCACTTAGATAGAATGGAGCAATTGGCAAACGAGATTTCCGACATGAACGAGTTTAATGGTATAATAATGCAAGAAAATTTGTACGTGAAATTCAGTAATTGCTATGGTCGGGTGTTAAGTGCTAAAGCCATTGCAGAGCAAGAAGAAGGTGGATATGATGATGGTCGATTACTCAAACAATCAATCGATGCTTTAAAAGGTGCAATAGTTAGTCTAGAGCAAGGAAAAAAAGATGCAATAGAACTTACACGAAGCCATGATGCGGCAACAGAGATGAATAAAGGCATGGATCTTGTTGAGCGACAAACTGACTTAATCGGATCGAAACGTGAATCTAAACGGGTCAGAAAGAAGACCGATAAAGAAATCAACGAAGCATTAAATTGTAAACCAAATATGGGGAACAATGATGTGGAAATTGATATTCTAATCAATCATGAGCCTATCGTTTCAGCGATTAAAGAGTTAATTGCGCTTGGAGAACAAGATGGAATGACTTTGCCTAAATTCCTCAAGATTCAGATGGAAAAAGGATTAGATAAAGCCATGGAAGGATCCGTATTAGTGAGAGATGCTTATATATACGAGCTTGGATATGCTGAAGCAATGATGAATAACCCACACGAAATCGAGAAAAGAAAAGATAACATTAAGGCGTTTGATGAATTGGCTTCAAAATCTCCTTTTGGAGTGCCCGAAACTGCTGAACTAAATTTCAGCTATGAAATGATGGAGCGAAAACATGAGTTGAATATCATTACTTGGGATGAAATTGTTAATCGATGGGAAGCATTAATTGAAGATTTGTCACATTGGAGCTTATCCTATACCAAGATTGCTCCACACATAGATCCTTGGAAAGGAGCTCGAAATCCTAAACAAGCAGCTATTGATATACAAAATATCCAACCAGGATTATTCAAGGAGAGAGCGCGTTTGTTTGAGGAATATTTTGGATTAACCTTTCAAGAAATGTTCCATCATCCTTCTTTCAAGTGGAAAGTAGAAAAAGCATGGATTACTGAATCTCAAGAGTTTATCGAGTTTTTAATTGAGAAGGTCTATCCTCAATGTAAACCATTTAATCACCTCGATGCTGAAACAATCTCAGAAAGACAGCAGTTTATGGACGAAAAACGTGAAATGAACCCTGAATCACATATTCCTTTAACTAGGTACATGTCATTCTATGACGCTAAGTTCGGAGAGGGAAGATACCTTACTAAATTCGATGCTCCTGTTCTAAATGGCAGTAAAGCTGTTCAATGGAATTGGGAATCTTTCAAATCAAATCAGGCTCTGCTTATTTTTAATTAAAAATTCGCATAATTTAGTGTGAGTCTGATCAGTTGATCAGGCTCTTTTTTGTTATAACAATGTGTAATACTCTGTTAAATGTTCGTCATTCACTGAGAATTCATGTCACTCACTGAGTTTATTTTTTACTAGATAATTACCCGCTTACATTTGGCCTGTAATTAATAATAAAACAGTAACTATTTAAACTTAAATACATGAAAAAGAAAAGGTTAATAATTAGAAAAGCACTTGTTCTTCCATTGATAATTGGCTGCACTTTTGCATCTTACGGACAAAATACAAACTACGGAGTGAATTCGTTATCGAGTAACACCTCAGGACAGTGGAATTCTGCTTTTGGTTTGAACTCGATGAATGGAAATACAATTGGAAGTTACAATTCGGCTTTTGGTGACGATGCAATGAAATCTAACGCTCAAGGCTCTTACAATACCGCAATCGGTACTACTGCGCTCAAGTATAATACACATGGGTATTATAATACTGCCAGTGGAGCATATTCACTTTATATTAATTCATCTGGTCATTACAATTCTGCTCATGGTGCTTATTCTCTGCACTTAAATACGACAGGGTATAATAATACTGCCAGCGGATTCTCCGCGATGTACTATAATACAACAGGTATCGATAATACTGCAACTGGATTTTCCTCATTAGAAGAAAACACAACTGGCAATGCTAATACAGCTGTTGGTATGCAAGCAATGCGCAATAATTTCACAGGATCAGAAAATACTGCAACTGGGTATCGAGCTATGGAAGAAAATAATGGTAGTTTTAATGTAGCCGATGGTTATTATGCTCTAAGACAAAATCAAGGCGATTTCAACACCGCTTTAGGATATATGTCAATGTTCACTAATTCATCAGGAAACGGCAACACAGCAGTGGGAAAAAGTTCTCTTTTCAATAGTATAGATGGATGGGATAATACCGCAATAGGAGCTGATGCTTTGTCAAGTATTAATAATGGTGATTACAATACTGCCTTAGGTTCAAGAGCAACATTCAATTCTCCAAATGGAATAAATAATACACTATCACTCGGCTATAATGCCAATGTAACTGCTTCTAACGCGGCTAGAGTTGGGAATGCTAACGTTACAAACATCGGGGGACAAGTTGGTTGGAGTACACTATCTGATGGACGTTTCAAGGAAAATGTTGAAGGTGACGTTCCGGGAATTAAATTCATTCAGAAATTAAGACCTGTTACCTATAACTACAATCTAGCTTCCTACAATAAGCACTCAGGATTTGACATTGAAACTGATACCCTAATGTCTGAACAATCAAAACGCGACTGGCTAGAACAACAAGCTAAATCAGAAGCAATTACTTACACTGGTTTCATTGCACAAGAAGTTGAGCAAGCTGCAAACGAGATGAATTACAACTTCAGTGGAGTAGTGAAACCTCAAAACGATGCTGACCACTATGCAATTCGCTATGCTGAGTTCGTGGTACCACTAGTTAAAGCAACGCAAGAACAACAAGATGAGCTTGAATCATTGAAATCGGAGATTGCTGAATTGAAGGTGCTCGTTTCTCAATTGACTTCTTCAGAAAGATCTACAACTGTTCAGAATGATGATCGTTCGCTTGTTAAATGCTTTCCAAACCCTTCTACAGGAAAGATAAACGTCGCAATAGAGAACAAAAATGAATCAACTGTTGATGTTTCAGTGATCAACGCTAAAGGACAAGTGATCTATACAAATGCTACGAACGTTAGAAATGCACAAATTGAGATTAACCTCTCTAATCAGCCAGCTGGACAGTACATCATCCAGACTGTAATTGATGGCGTTTTCTTCCAAAATAAGGTGATGATTCAAAAATAGCCATAACTCACCCTGCAACAGTGTGTTCAATTTGAGCACACTGTTTTTCTTTGTCCAAATTTCGGCTCGAAATGCACCAATAAATTACCTTTGAGACGATATTCAAACTATGGACAACTTTCTTATCAGAATAATTGAACCAAATGAAAATGAATCTTACCTTAATTTTAAGCGATCAATTCTTAAAAAAGATGAAATAAACTTTAGAATTTCTGCTGAGGATATAGGAGATGCATCTTTTCCAACAAGTGCAAATCAGAATAGCTTTACTTTGGGTGCTTTCTTAGTAAATCAGCTAGTCGGAATTGTAAGTTTCCAATTGGAAGAAGAAAACAGAAAGAAATTGACTCATCGAGCTATCCTGGGCGGAATGATGATTGATGAGGAATTTCGAGGTAAGGGAGTTGGCAAGTCTCTTGTCGCTGAAGTTCTAAAACGAGTAGAAAAACTTGAGTGGGTGGAGCAAATAAATTTAACGGTTATGTCGCACAACAATATCGCAATTGCACTATACAGTAAATTCGGTTTTAAACGCTTTAGCCATGAGGTCGATGCTGTGAAATGGAATAACAAATATAGAAGTGTGGATCGCATGAAATTGAAGCTGTAACAACTTTTAAGTTCAATCGTTATCACTTTGCTGCATTCATTAGAAAATGAAAACCACCTTATACTCAAGTATCTTTGGTTTTTTTGATCAGACAGTCCCGCCCTTAAAAAACCAAAAAAAATCTCTTCCCAGAAATCCGTCCTACCTAGATTAAAATACTAATCCAAGTTTTTAGTATATTTAACTTAGCGTAACTTAAAAACTCTCTGAATTATGATGCCAAATATTGGAATAGTAGCTTTAGCTGCACTTGTACCAATGATTATTGGATTTTTATATTACAATCCAAAAACTATAGGATCTGCTTGGATGAAAGAAGCAGGAATGACAGAAGAAAAAATCAAGAATGCAAATATGCCATTAATTTACATTCTAAGTTTAGTGTTTAGTTTTGTGCTCGGATTTGCAATCTTTATGCTCGTAGTGCATCAAACTGATGTCTATTCACTATACGCAGGAGAAGATGGCTTTGGGATTGATGGATCTGCAACGATGAATCACCTTAATGAATTAATATCAACAATTGGAGATAGATATAGAACATTCAAACATGGTGCATTTCATGGAACTGTAATTGGATTACTAGTTGTTTTCCCCATTATAGCAACCAATGCCATGTTCGAGCGCAAATCTTTCAAACTGATATTCATTAATACAGGTTACTGGGTAATTACTATCGCATTGATGGGAGGTATCCTTTGTCAATGGGGGTAGATTGGTGCTGAAGTAGATTGGTGCTGAAGCAAATTCAGCGTTTAATAAACTTAACTGATTCATTGTTTTCAGAAGTAATTACTGATAAAATGTAGGTTCCTGCCCGCAAACCTATTAGATCAATTGGAAAATTTGATTCTCCTTTTGGAAGTTTTTTAGAGCTTATATCCCTGATAAATTGACCGCCAATATCAAATAATTTTACTTGTACTTTAGTTTCTTCGGGTAGGATGATTTTTAACGTAGTACGCTCTTTTGCTGGGTTTGGAAAAGCAAATGCTTGAAATTTGATTTCCGTCTCTACTTCTATAAATTGAGTTGGAATTTCCTCAAGGTAGTTGGCATAATCACTCGAATAGCCGATCCCACCTGCCATCATTGGCTGTTCTGCCAATTCTAGTGTTATCGGAGTCTCAACATCTTGTACAGGCTCATTGTCAACATCCATAACCATAGTCCCCATAATTTGATCTTCGTAAATCCCAACATCTTCAAAATTTTCTAATATAATAGGGTTGCTAACCTTCTTAATTAAATTAACTTCAAGATTATCTGGATTCATAGAGTCAGAGACAGCTTTACCATCATCCATAAATGTAAGTCCTATCGCTTGAATCTCTTTAATTTGAACATCTTCATCTTCTTCACAACCAAATAGGGTCATCCCAAAGGCTACAATCAATGAAAAGACCAGAGCGCTTTGGAATGAACGTTTAGAATTCATGTTCCATGCAGTAAAATCATCGTTCAATTCTGAAAGTTGACTAGGTTTCAACCTCCCACATAGACCTCCCAAATTCAGTTTTAGAATATCACGGATTTCATCTCCTGATTTATTCGAAAAATCGTAGACTTCCAGAGCACATTTGTCACAAAAAGCCCCCTTCTGTGTTGGAGCCATTTGTTCCCAGTTTTCTGAACATGGTTCCTTGATGTCGATGTTTTTCTTCATGGTATTAGAATTTATTACCTGTACATTAAGATGCAGGTTTAGTTCATTTTCCATAAAAGGGCTAGACTAATCGTCTTCCAAATTGGCTCTTAATCTTTGACGGAGTTGTCTATGATAGGTTTCAGTGATATATTTCAAATAGTTCGGTGTACTCTTAGTAATACATTTTGTATAGCGCTTCAATCGATGATCGATGTGATCACGTAACATATCCATTAGCTCCAATCCATGAAAATAATCTTCAGCGGATGCCATTATTGTATCGTAATGATTGTCTAAGGAAGCATCGATTGCAACCTTTCCTTTATGGCCATTATCGACACATTCGTAATAAACTTCTTTAATGTTGAATCCATCCATCATATCGACCTTGAGTGCATCAGATATAACACGGGGAAATTCAAATTCAACCTCGAATTCTAAGTCTTCAGTTTCGCTCAGTCTTGCCTCTAAGAATCGATCTGGGAATTTAAACGCATCTTGCCAATTAAGGAAATCTTGCCAAACCCCAAAGCGACGCACATTATTCCCAAGATCAATTACTTTAAAGCGTGCTTTTTTCGGGAGACGTCTTGATCCACGTCCTATCATTTGATGGTAGAGTGTTAACGAACGAGTAGCACGATTTAAAATGATAGTCTGAACTGTCGGTTCATCGAATCCTGTCGTCAAAATCCCGACGGAAGTCAATATTGCATCATCTGTCTTCTTGAACCAGGCTAAAACATCCTTACGATCTTTATCACTAAACGTTGAATCTAGATGTCGAATTGGATAACCTCGTTTCTTGAATGTTTCCTCCACACGAAGTGATGTCTCAATTCCAGAATTGAAAATCAAAGTCTTATCTCCAACTGCAACTTCCTCATAAGCAAAGAGTAATTTCTCCTGCATAAAGTAATTTCCATAAACAACATCAGAACTACTAACTGTAAAGTCACCATTAGAACCAATCTTCAATCCATGCAAGTTAACATCGTATGTATATGAATCAGCATCAGCTAGATAACCGCATTCGATTAAAGAAGAAATACTTTCTCCAACTAGTAATTTATTGTAATTATCATTTAATGGTAGAGCCTTGTTACTGCTTAATGGCGTTGCTGTAACTCCCAAGATATTTGCATTATCATAAAACTGGAATATCTTTCGAAAACTGTTGTAATGTGCCTCATCAACGATAACCAAACCAACTCCTTTAATAAAGTCTTTGTCATCATTCAAGCGATTATTCAATGTCTCAACCATCGCAATAAAGCATTCGTGATCACAGTCTTTTGGAATTTCTTTCACCTCACTGCTAATCACCATGTTACCAACTCCAATAGCTGTAAGTTGACGACTCGTTTGAACCGAAAGTTCGATACGATGTGTAAGAATTAGAACTTTTTCATTCGTTTCTTCAATATATCGTCTAGCAATTTCAGAGAAAATAACCGTTTTTCCTCCACCAGTTGGCAATTGAAATAGGAGATTAAAATCCTTCCCGTTCTCTTTTAACTCTTTTAAGATCGAAATAACCGTCTGTTCTTGGAATGGATAGAGGGTTTTGGCTTCGTACAATTCAGTATCAATCATAATATATTTGGCAGAAAAAGTGGGTACAAAATTAGTGTTCTTTTTGTCAATAGCAAAATATATACCTTGTTTTGATTATTAAAACCTAAGGTGATGATTTAAAATCATTGAATTCCTAGAAATTTTAGTGCGATATATAGAAAGAAATTTTAATCATATTTTAGTTCTAGTTGAAATGTTACTTTTGCTCTTACGTCAAATGAGATAAATTTTAGATACAGAATATGAGCGAGATCGAAAAAGTAGAATGCCTAATTATTGGATCAGGACCTGCTGGATATACAGCTGCTATATATGCTGCACGTGCAGATATGAGTCCAATGTTATATCAAGGAATGCAGCCAGGGGGACAATTAACAACAACGAATGAAGTTGAAAATTTCCCAGGATACCCAGAAGGGGTTACAGGTCCAGAGATGATGGTGCAATTAGAAGCACAGGCGAAACGATTTGAAACTGACGTAAGATTTGGGTTCATCACAAAAGTTGATTTCTCAGGAAGTGTCCACAAAGCTTGGGCAGATGACGGTAAAGAAATTCACGCTGATACAATAGTAATTTCAACAGGTGCAACTGCAAAATACCTTGGACTTGAGAGTGAGCAAAAGTACCTCAAACTCGGCGGAGGAGTTTCTGCTTGTGCAGTTTGTGATGGATTTTTCTATCGAGGACAAGAAACAGTGATTGTTGGTGCGGGAGATTCTGCATGTGAAGAGGCACATTATCTATCAAAACTATGTGCGAAAGTTACTATGCTTGTTAGAAGAGACGAATTTAGAGCTTCTAAAATCATGGCAGAGCGCGTTAAGAATACAGAGAATATTGAAATCCTGTTCAATACTGAAACTGAAGAAGTATTAGGTGATGGACAAGTTGTAACTGGAGTTCGTGTCAAGAATAATAAGACAAGTGAAGTTAAAGATATTCCAGCAACAGGATTCTTTGTTGCTATTGGACATAAACCAAACACGGATATTTTTAAGGACTACATCAACTTGGATGATACAGGTTACATTGTCTACGAACAACCAGGGACTTCAAAAACGAATGTCGCGGGCGTTTTCGTTGCTGGAGATGCTGCGGATAAAACCTATCGTCAAGCAGTAACAGCAGCCGGAACGGGCTGCATGGCAGCTTTGGATGCTGAACGTTATTTAGCTGCGAAAGGACATTAACTATACAATTGTTGGATTAGTAGAGTTGCAACGGTGAAAATTAATTTTAAAAGCGAGGGTCAATTGATTCTCGCTTTTTAGTGAAAATCAGATAATACCTATCGGGAATTTCACCAATTAGAGCGCAAATAAATTACGTAGTTGGAATTGACATTTGAATTAAACAAATATTGATCGGTGTGAAATTAGCAGGATTTCTCAATAGAGTCCCCGACACTAATTAAATCTATTAGGAGCAATATACCAATGTGATTAACCTTATTATTCACAAAACCATTTAGATTAATTTCACTCTAAGTCTATTGAATTGGATAAGTTAGAAAAACGATCAGACTCTCATGATTAAAACATTAAGTGATGTTTGGCTACTTAAAAAGGCTCGTCAATGAGATTGAGAGACTAGAGAACCGTTTTGGGTGCCCCTATGAAGATTGGAAACAGGACAAAACGCTACTCCCAACTTAGATTATAATCCGCTTTGACCACTTCATTTCTTTCATCTGTTTTCAGTGCAAAGTCAAACCCTTTGTAAACAGAATACCCGCCATAGTTTCCAAACTTATCCAGTGCTATAAATGCACACTGAAGATTGGTAAGATCATCGTGTTTTGAAATAATACGTTCTACCGCTAGCTTGCATGCTTCTTGCGGTGACTTCCCTTGTCGCATAAGCTCGACTACAGTATGACTTCCAGCAATACGTATAATTGCTTCACCCAACCCTGTTGCACATGCTGCTCCTACTTCATTATCGACAAAAAGCCCAGCACCAATTATCGGAGAATCCCCCACTCGTCCAGGCATTTTATATGCCCACCCACTTGTAGTACAAGCGCCACTAAGGTTACCATAATCATCTAAAACGAGCATTCCTATCGTGTCATGATTTTCATGGTTGATCGTTGGCTTCTTAAAAAGATCCTTGTTCTCTTTCTTCCATTCTCTCCAATCTTTCTTAACTTCTTTAATAGGTGATTTAACCTTTTCATATTCGTAGTCTAACGCAAAATCTCTAGCACCATCTCCAACAAGCATAACGTGTTGAGTATTCTCCATTATTCCACGTGCAACTGAGATGGGATGCTTAATTCCTTCCAGGTATGCTACTGAACCACAGCGTGACTTCTCATCCATGATACAGGCATCCAACGTAACATGACCTGTTCTATCTGGCCTTCCTCCTGCTCCAACGCTTCTGTTAGACATATCAGACTCAGTTGTCATCACACCTTTCTCAACAGCATCTAATGCTCGCCCATTTGAAGAAAGCACTTCCCATGCAGTTTCATTAGCTTCCATCCCATGACTCCATGTCGAAATCACTGTTCTCTTTGGTGTAGCAGCAAATCTACTTCCCTTTATATTTGTCAGTAGTTCGGCAGCTTTGGTTGGTTTCACAAGACTCAATACCACACCAAACAACCCTAATTTGAAAAACGTTCTTCTCTTTAAATCACTCATTTATTCTTGTTTTTCATGTATTCCTTTAACCATATTCGATATTCCGCTACATTTTTATTGTGTTCAGAATTAGTTGTCGCAAAATTATGATGCCCCGTCCCGTCTCCACAAAGGAAAATGTAATCAACATTGGCTGGATTCAAAACAGCATCAACAACATCGTAAGGAGGTAAGCATATTGGACCTGGAGGAATTCCTGTATGTAAATAAGTATTGTAAGGACAATCCTTGTTTTTGTGAACATCTAGTAAATGTTCCACTCCTTTCAATCGATCAGGCCAACAAAACTTGAACGTTGGATCAGCTTCGAGTGGAATTCCGCGATTAATACGATTCAAATAAAGCTTTGCAATAGTCGGCCATTCTTCTGAAACACGAGATTGCTCACTATAAACGATACTAGCAAGTGTTACTGCCTGTGAGGGAGATGTTAACCCAACATTTTTCAATTTCTGCATTCGCTCTTCATTCCAGTAGTTCCTAAATTCTGCTGCCATGAATGCCACAAATTCCGCTGCATCTGTATCAAAGTACATCTGATATTGCTTAGGAATAAACAACGCAGGAATTTGTTCTTCAGTAAAAGCGTATTTATTTAATGTTTCTGGATCGAGAATATAATCGACAATTGACGCACTATCCGCTAAAATACACTGACCAATATTCGCACCAATGTCCTGAATATCGATACAGTGATTAAATGTCACATTGACTTTTACCTCTGCATTTCCATGCCCATTATCGCCTTTAACAAAGCCATTTATTAGGTCCGACAATTGAGTACCTGATAGGATAATATACTTTCCAGCGGCAAAATTTGATGTATCAACACCTTCTGATTTCACAAAATCGTTAAATATCTTCTCATTGGGAAGAATTCCTTCTTCTACAAGTTTTGCAGCAAGTAAATCAGCTGTTGGATTCTCTCGAAACAAGAGTTTTACTTCAGAACTATTTGTTGTCCGAGTATCATCACCAAACAGTCCCATTATTTTGTGTCGCCCAAGATATACTGCAACTCCGATGGTCGCGATAAAAGCAAATAAAATTAGTCGTTTAACCATTTTTCAAATAAAATCGTTTCAATATAATCACCATTGGGGGATTTAGCTTTAATCACACCATCCTTTTTTTTGTAACCGCATTTTTCGAACAGTTTGAGGCTTGGAATATTTGTTAAATGAACCTCAGCATTGAAATGTTTTAATTCCCATTCGTTAATTGCTAGTTCTTCTAACAATAGAAGTGCCTCCGAAGCAAAACCTTTGGATCTATACTTTTTACTAGAAATTAACACACCGACACCAGCTGTTTTATTTCCCCAATCAATCTCATACAAATCAACACTACCAAGAATCTCATTCGAACTTTTATGAATGATCATAAATCTCGCTTGACAAGCTTTCCTAACATTCCGTAGCGAAATAATGAGCATTTGAATATCTATCAATGAATAAGGGCTATTGTTGCTACTAACCGCCCAGTTTTCCAGGTTATTCTCCCAATCGAGGATAATTTCTGCATCTTCCAACTTCGCAGACCTTAGACTTATTGTAGAATTAACTTTCATGTTCCAAGGTTTCCAATCGAGAATGAATATCTTCCACCGAGTAATTTGGTATTCCTTGAAATGAAGCATCAATATTGAATCCTACAAATTTTCGAATTACTTTCATCTCACTAAGTTCACTCAGTAAATGTTCCAATTTAGATGGAGATCGCATCTGAAGAACATTTTTAATAGGAGTTAAACAAGTGACTTGATTCGATTTGGTTATTGAATAGTGATCAAATACAGTATCAAGATCAACAGTATTCACATCAATATTAAGTTCAACAGCAAGTGTTTTAATACTTTTCCGTTGAATTAACTGAATAACTTGATCAATTGGTAAATTAACATCCTTTCCTGTTGATTTCAAGCTAAAATATTTTCCTTCTGAAGATATTCCGATATGTGGAGGGATTTTGTTGGCATGCCATATCCATAAGATCACCTTATCAGGATCTAAATTTGATTCTTTGAAATCAACAATCTTGTCAATCGTATAACTAGACGTTAATACTCCCATCAAAAACACGTTTTGTTGGTCCAGACAACCAGATATTCTTAAATCCACCAGATTGATTTCTTTCTGCTTCGACGGTCAAGTTACCACCTTTCGTTTGAACATTCACTTTGTCAATTTCAGAATGAATTTTCATCTGAACTAAAGCACATGCAGTAACACCAGTTCCACAAGAAAGTGTTTCATTTTCCACTCCTCTTTCGTATGTTTCAACTTCAATACTATTATTCGATATTTTATTTAAGTAGTTAACGTTAACTCCTTCTTTTTCATATCTTTCAGAGTGTCTAATACGTCTTCCGTAAGTAATTATATCTGAACTATCATCTCTCTTCAAGTGAACATAATGTGGAGAGCCAGTTTCAACGAAAAAGTCTTCTCCAATTGATTCTATTTTATCAACAGAGAGCATTTCTAAACGAACAATATCACCTATAATAGAAGCCGAATGAATTCCATCAATTGCATCGAAGCGTGTCTCAGAATTAATAATTCCTATCTCCTTAGCAAAAGCAATGCTGCATCGCGCACCGTTTCCGCAAAAACTCTGGGAGCCATCAGAATTATAATAATCAATGTGAAAATCAGCTATATTGCTTTCTGATACTATAATGAGACCATCTGCTCCAATTCCAAGTTTTCGATAGCACAAGAAAGAAACTTGCTCGATAGAAAGGTCTGAATAATCTCTAGACATGTTGTTTAACATGATAAAATCATTACCTGTTCCTTGATATTTAGTGAATGAAACTCTCATTGTAGCAAAGATATGAAAAGTTCTATTCTGAATCTCTAGATAAAGAATAAAGGAACGATCGCACAAATTAAAACAAGTACAATTGATGACACAACTTTCAAATTATCTCGCCAACCATTGGAATTGATAAATACCTCGAACCAAAATAATCGTTGAATTGAGAGGATCATCATCAAAGCTAACAACACATAAGCTCCTAATTCTGACCATAAATTTTCCATTCCTAATGAAAGCCCACTATCTCCTCCAATAATTGATACATCCCATGATAATGCTATCCCTGCAGACATATAATAGCCGTAAAGAAAGTTAATCGATTTCTTTGGTTTTGTAGGAACATGCGCCACATCTGCGAAGACCATAAAAGCCTCAAAAAGGAGAATGAAAATTGATGAAAGAATTAGAATTATTGTGTATGTCATACCACCATCTGAATCATGACTTCCGAAAATATAAATTGATGAAATTGATGCAAAATTTAAACTCGACGATAAAGCGAACATGAATAATACACCTAAAAATAATTTCTCAATGATAGATAAGCTCCTTTTACCGTTCTTAGCGACTTCTATTGACTTCATGATCCGAAGTACAAAACCCAAGAGGAATGTGAGAAGTAAAAGGATTCCTTTCCAAATATCTTGCTTATTATTGAGAATATCAGTTTTTTGACCAACAAGAAGCGGAATAGTCGAAACAAGGACTACAGCCGAAACTATATTAGAAATGATAAATGTTCGAGTAATGTTTTTCATTCGAAACAAATATATGTTTATTCTAGCTAGTGTGTCTATGGGAATTCCGTTTTTATAAGCCACACAGCTTAACAAAGATTAACAACGCTACGAGTATGAATTTCAAAACAATAGCGTTATAATTGTTAGATTAACACAACAAACCAGAAGATTATGACAGGCAAAAATTTCAAGCTATTCGCTCTAGGACTCTTAGGAGGAATGCTCCCACTTGCAGGATACATGATGATCAGTTCGAATGATATATTTTCGAACCAAAGTGACATAGTAATTAATAACGATGGGGTACCAAACTCAAAGAATGCGAACTTTTCTTGGTCGAATGCTGTACCTGCTGAAGATTTTGTTTTCGCATCTGAAAGCAGTTTAAATTCAGTTGTTCATGTCACAACTAAATTAGAAACGACAACATTTAGGAGAGACATCTTCTCTGAATTTTTCTATGGTCCTGGATCTGGAGGGCGAGAATTAAAGCAATATGGTGAAGGATCTGGATCTGGAGTTATTGTAACCAACAATGGATATATTGTAACGAACAATCATGTAATTCAGAACGCAACAGAGATTCAAGTAACATTGAATGATAATCGTAAGTACACAGCTGAAGTTGTAGGGACGGATCCTTCAACAGATATTGCTGTTTTGAAAATCAATGAAACAGGACTTTCTTCACTTCCACTAGGTAATAGCGACAATATTAATGTTGGTGAATGGGTATTAGCCGTTGGAAATCCATTCAATTTGACATCAACAGTGACAGCAGGAATAATTTCCGCAAAGGCGAGAAACTTAAATCTAATTTCTCAAGGTGGAAAAGATAACATTGTTCCAATTGAGTCATTCATTCAAACGGATGCAGCAGTAAATCCTGGTAACAGCGGTGGAGCTCTTGTCAATACGAAAGGGCAACTTATTGGAATTAACACTGCAATCGCATCTGAAACTGGAAGTTATTCTGGCTATTCTTTCGCTGTTCCAGTGAATCTTGTCAAAAAAGTAATGACAGATCTTATTGATTACGGAGTAGTTCAACGTGGATATTTGGGAGTTCAGATAGCAGACATTACTCAAGAGATGAAAGAAGAATTCAGTCTGAAAAATTTGAAAGGAGTTTACGTTGCTGGAATAGTTTCAAATGGGAGTGCTCAAAAGGCAGGAATTAAGAAAGGTGACGTTATTCTTAAAATTGGAACAAAAACAATTAATTCTACAGCTTCACTTCAAGAGGAAATAGGGAAACGTCGTCCAGGTGATAAATTATCAGTTACAGTAAGGAATTCAGCAGGATCTCTAGTAATAAAAAAACTTGTTCTGCGAAACCGTAACGGACAAACATCACTCATTTCAAAATCAAGTAATGAAAAAAACATCGCAATGGGTGCAACTTTTCGTTCATTATCGAGTATAGAGAAGAAGGAACTTAACATCACAAGTGGCGTAAAAGTCAAATCGTTGACAGCTGGGAAGCTAAAATCCAAAGGTCTACGAGAAGGCATGATCATCACCAAAATCAACAATGACCGCATCCAAAGTGTTGAGCAACTCACAAATAAATTACGAACAATTAGTAAAGAAGGCGTCCTGTTAGAGATTATGACAGAGAGCGGAATAAAGGATTACATTGCAGTAGGGCCTTAAACCCTTTAGCACAAACGGATTGCAGATAATAAATATTTAAGTTAAAAAACCTGAATATTTTTTGGATAACAGTTCGATTTGGTTGTATCTTTGCCGAACGCTTTTTAAGCGGAAAAAAGAAGAGGAAAAGAAGAGTATGAGACAACTTAAAATTACGAAGTCAATTACCAATCGTGAAAGTCAGTCATTAGACAAGTACTTACAGGATATTGGTAAAGAAGAGTTGATTACTGCTGAGGAAGAAGTAGAATTGGCAAGAAAAATTAAACAAGGAGATCAAAAAGCCTTGGAAAAACTAACGAGAGCCAATCTTCGTTTCGTTGTATCAGTAGCAAAACAATACCAAAATCAGGGGTTAACTCTCCCCGATCTTATTAATGAAGGAAATTTAGGTCTAATCAAGGCTGCGCAAAAATTTGATGAAACTCGTGGATTCAAATTCATCTCGTATGCTGTATGGTGGATTCGTCAATCGATACTGCAAGCTTTAGCAGAGCAAGCTCGTATAGTTCGTCTTCCATTGAACCAAGTTGGATCTTTAAACAAAATAAATAAAGCGTTTTCTCGCCTTGAGCAAGAATTTGAGCGTCCTCCATCAGCTGAAGAATTAGCTGAGGCATTGGAAGTGCCGGAGGATAAAATCAAGGAAAGCCTAAACGTTTCTGGTCGACATGTATCTATGGATGCACCGCTTTCAACATCTGAAGATGGAGGAACCTTGATGGATGTTATGGCAAACAATGATTCACCAAAAGCAGATCACGCGCTAATGGCAGAATCATTGCAAAAAGAAATCGAGCGATCATTAAGTACATTAACAGATAAGGAACGTGAAATAATTCGTTTGTTCTTCGGAATTGGGATGAACCACGGACTTACACTTGAGGAAATAGGAACTAAGTTCAATTTAACACGTGAGCGTGTACGTCAAATTAAAGAGAAGGCAATTCGCCGACTCAGACACACCTCACGAAACAAACTGCTGAAAGCTTATCTTGGATAAACACTTTTAAAAGCTGCCCAACTTCGGGCGGCTTTTTTTTATGCAATTAAAATTAATAATTTATCAATCCCATGGAAACAGCACTAGGCTACGAAAATGAATTAAAGTCTCATCTTAAAAGAGAACGCGCGGCAGTAAAATTGTCAAGTAATGTAGGAGAGCTTCTTTATGACAAAGGTGTTGAACTTGTACTTTTTCGTCAGCACTTAATGGATACAACTATTTCTGAAGTATTGAATTTTCACGAATACGCTGATAAAGTGGTGAATAAACCAATCGATATATTTACAACCTCCGATTTATCAACTGAGCTTCTTGAGATGAACTTGGCCCCAGCAAAACTGGATATTGGCAAATTGGCAAGTGAGTGGTTGACAGAGCAAACTAATTTCACATCAAAGAAAGATTTCCTAAGCAGAAAACTGAGTGATTTCACCCTAGAAAACGCACAACCCTTCGAGCCGAGAGATGTTGTACTTTATGGATTTGGTCGAATTGGTAGACTAGCTGCTAGGGAATTGATTAAACAAGCTGGGAAAGGTCAGCAATTACGCTTAAGAGCTATTGTAACACGCGGAAATGATCCACAAGCGATTGTTAAACGTGCAGCTCTACTCCGAAACGATTCAGTTCATGGAGCATTTAGAGGAAGCGTTATTGAGGATGTTGAAAATCAAACGATCAGCATTAACGGACAAATAGTTCATTTAATCAGCGCAAATGCTCCAGAAGATATTGATTACACTAGATATGGGATTAATAATGCATTAATCATTGATAATACTGGCGCATTTACTAACCGTGAAGCTTTAAGCCGACATTTAAAAGCTAATGGAGCATCAAGAGTCTTATTAACCGCACCAGGAAAAGAGATTCCAAATGTAGTTTACGGAATCAACCAAGGTGATCTTGACCTTGAAAAGGAAAACATTTATTCTGCAGCATCATGTACAACGAATGCGATTGCACCAATTCTCAAAGTAATAACTGATGAATTTGGAGTTGAGAAAGGACATATTGAAACGGTACATGCCTACACAAATGATCAGAATCTTCTTGACAACATGCACAAAAAACCAAGAAGAGGTCGATCAGCAGCAATCAACATGGTAATTACGTCAACAGGAGCAGGGAATGCAGTTACAAAAGTAATTCCGTCACTCGATGGTAAACTTACAGCAAATGCAGTCCGTGTACCTACTCCAAATGGTTCGTTAGCAATTCTGAATTTGACGCTTGGAAAAACAACAACGTTAGAAGAAGTAAATGATAAAGTAAGGCATGCTGCATTGAATGGCGAACTAATTAATCAAATTTACTACTCAATTGATCCTGAATTAGTATCAAATGATATCATTGGCAATCACTGCTGTTCTGTATTTGATTCGAAAGCAACTATCATTTCAAATGATGGTAGGAATGTAGTTTTATACGCTTGGTATGATAATGAGTACGGCTATACGAAACAGGTGATTAGAATGGCAAAGTACATCACTAAAGTAAGAAGAGCTATTTATTATTAACCTGAGTTTAATAATTAGGAATGCAGAATTGCGATTGTGCATTCCTAATTTAGTATTTTTCAAATTGAATTTACTTCAACATTTAGCCGTCTTCTTCTTCTTTCCAATTCGATTTCTTGCTTCCATCTTTTCAAGATAAGGCTTGATTAATGGTGTTTTACATGCTGTATCTCCCATATTAACACTTACTTTTCCAATTCTCTCACCGACTTCCTTGCGAAGCTCTGTCAACATTGGAATTGTTCCTCCAAGGGAAATCACATAATTATTCATCGTGTACCTTACTCGATTATCAGAAGAATGAATCTCCTGCTCTACCCTTTTTAGAAGAGATTTATGATAGCCAAAATCGATATCGTCATTTGAAGTTGTGAGTAAGTATGAAGTCAATGAAGCCCAAGCGACTTGTTGTAAATTGGCATTATCATCATCTATCCATTCTTTGTAAATTTCTATGCATAGTGGACTTTCAGCAATGTTCCATGCCAACGAATATTCTGCGACCATATACCATGTTGCATTCTTTGCCCAACTTTTAAACTCAGATTTCGTGAATGCAGCTGGATTAAAATTAACCCAGCAATATATTGAGCGTCACCATTATTTGTCTTATAAAGGTCGAGTGCTAACTGATGATCTCTCTTCATTTTTTTGACGATTGTTTTCATATCGCCTACTTTCACACCAAAACTATTTTCAAGAGCACCATGCTTTCGAAAAATTTTCAGTGTTTACGCTGTCCCCATATTTTCTAGGGATTCCATTACTTCACTTACCGTCATTGTGATTATTTTAATCCTGCCCCCTTCAAGCAATCTCTAACATTCTTCTCATGCTTTGCACGATCATCTGGAGTTTGATTAGGATTTTGAGCCAAGAATGCTTGACATCGTTGCTCAATAACATTAGACCTTTCGAATAATCGATCAAAATCTTTATCTGGTAAATTAGGTTCTTGGAATGCCTTATTGATTGAATCATTCTTTATTACACAAGAGCAAAAATCCCATTGTAAACCATGCTCTTTTTCAATGTTTGCAAGCGTCTGCTTAAATTCGGCACGCATATTGGGATCAACACCATCAAGATCATAGTTAGAAATAACCTTAATCGTGTCCAAACTGTCTTTATCAACTATTTCAGGTGATTCTATATTCTTATGATCGTGATTTTCTTTAGGTTTAACCTCTGTATTACAACTTATTATAAGGGAAAGCGTTATTAAGAAAAGGACTTTATACATGTCGGCGATCAATTTGGCAACAATTTTGCTTAACAATAATACAAAGAATAATGGAATTAAACTGATTGTTAAAATATTAAACTATATGTATCGAATATTCATAATGATATATTTATCAAGCGCAGTCTCAGTGGGAACATTGATTGCACAAGAAGGCGATTCGATTTTTCAAGAAATCGAAGAAGTACGCATTATTAAAGATTTCGATTTCCAATACAGGCGTCAGTTAGAGCGACTTCGACGTGTTTACCCTTTAGCGATGTATGCCAAAATGATGCTTGATGAATATGAAGATGATTTATCTACGATCGATCGAAAACGAAAAAAGAAGAAATACACTAAAAAAGCGAACAAAGCCCTCAAGAATGAATTCAATTTTGACATTAAGGATTTATATCAATCAGAGGGAAATCTCTTGATTCGATTAATAGACAGAGAAACAGGGATGACAGTCTCGGATATTCTCACGCAATATAGAGGCAGTTTTCAGAATTCCATTCAAAGCGGACTTGCTAGGATGTGGGGGCAAAACTTAAGTGATCGCTATGATCCGCTTGGTGTAGATTATGTAACAGAAATAGTCATTGCTGACATTGAATCTGGTGTTGTTGACTTCGATTTCAAAATGAATAAAAAAGATCGTGAAGCTTATAAAAAGGGAATGAAGGAGTATCGAGAATCACGTAAAAAGACGCGAAAAGTAATCAAAAAGTATCGTAAGCGTAAGCGCAAAGAAAAGCGGTCTACCCGAAAAGGATAAACCGCTAAAAATAACTATTCGATTATCTTCCTCCTAACTGAGCTTGACCTCCAGTACCATTTGTAACTGCAGATTTATCCAATCTTAATTTACCACTTTCTGTTGAAATTGTAATCGTTGATTCTGCGACTTCAAGTACCTTACCATGAATCCCTCCAATGGTAACTACCTTATCGCCAACAGCCATCGACTCACGAAATTTCTTTAATTCCTTTTGTTTTTTCATTTGTGGTCTGATCATGAAAAAGTAAAATACGATGACTATCATCACTAACATAACCAATTGACCTGTTCCTCCTTGCATAACTTATTCTAGTTTAATTGTGTTCTTTATTTTCGTTTAACTATCGCCGTAATAACTAATGGCGCCATTGGGACTTCAGTATTCGCAACCAACGTCACCGTTTTATTAATCACTCCTGTTGCTTTATCTGTTGTAACTTGAGCTAAGATCTCCCCTGTTTCCCCTGGCGCAATCGGCTCATCCGTATAAGAAGGAACTGTGCAGGAGCAAGATGGAGTTGCCGCTGCTATTATTAACGGATAATCCCCAGTGTTCTTTATTGTGAACTTAGCGTTGATGATCTCCCCTTGAATGACCTCGCCAGCATCAAATTTAGCATTAACCTCAACAGTTGTTTTTTGTCCTACACGACTTGTGGTCTCCTTACATGAGAAGAAAAGAAGGCTAATTAGTGCAATACTTAAATATTTCATAGATTTATTTTTTTAAGCCTCTACCGACTTTAGTAATTTTTTTATCCTTTGTTAATCTACTTATTGCTTTATCCAAAACTCCATTGATAAATCCATTACTTTTCGGTGTACTATAGAATTTGGATATTTCAATGTATTCGTTTAAAGTCACTTTAGTTGGAATGTTACTACAAACCTGGAATTCTGCAATCGCCATTTCCATCAATATAATGTCCATTTTAGCAATTCTATCGAGTTCCCAATTGGCTGTTAACTCGTCGATCATTTTTTCACTCTCCTCTTCAAACATGATTGTTTTACGGAAGAGAAGCCTAATAAACTCCTTTTCATCCGACTCATCCTTGTACAATGGCAAGATTTGGTTTATCTCCCCTTTCTGAAATGACTTCAGTGTTTTAATCACCATTGAACAAGCCAAATCAATGTCATCCATCCAGTGGATACTCTCATCTTCAAAGAACGTATAGAGTAGGCCTGAGTTCGCAATTTCTGCTTTAAACAGAGCAATTAAGAACGCTCTATCTTCCTCATATCCGCGTTCTTCATTATTCATAAACTCATAGAACGTTTCACTTTCACGAATAGTCAAAAATATCTTTCGAAACATTTCGTGTTTCTCGTCACTAATCCAATTTACTTTCAATAATTCAGACTGACTTCGGAGTTCAACGCATTCTTCCAAAGACTGAATGAGTTCATTCTCTATAAACTTAGTATTTGGCTTCAAATCCTCCTCTTTTGGGCGAATTTTTTTCTTATTCTCTTCAATTCGATGTTCACCAATGGATTTCAGTTCGGAAAATGAGAGCAACATATATATATATAACTCATAAATTCGTTCCACAGAATAGAAAAGTTGTTTCTCAGCTTTACCGTAATCATCTTCATTTGCTTGGAAATATGCGTACAGGGCCTGTAAAACCTTAATACGTAAATGGCGTCTATTCAACATAGCTTAAAGAGGTAATTTTACTTTTCCGATTGATTCAATACGTTCTTCTGCCATCTTATTAGCAATCTGATAGGTTGGAATCCCCTCCAATTTAGAACGATTAATAATATTCAATATAGTTGTATAAATCTCATCAGCTTTAGACATTGCCCATTCTGGTCTTAAATCTTTCACTTCAGCATAACAATTAATTACACCGCCTGCATTTAAGGTGAAGTCTGGTGCATAAACGATTCCCTTATCCATAACGGTTTTACCATGAACATCCTCAACTTTAAGTTGATTATTGGCAGCTCCTGCAATAATTGAGCACTTCAAACGAGACAATGTATCATCATCAATTGTAGCCCCCAATGCACAAGGAGCATAAATATCCATATCTAAATCGTAGATCTCGTCTAAACCGACAACCTTAGCACCAAATTCTTCAGATACTTTCTTCAATGTTGGCTCATGAATATCAGAAATATAAACTTGAGCACCTTCTTTGGTGAGGAAATCTACAAGATAAGCACCAACGTGACCAACACCTTGAACAGCGATTTTCTTTCCTGCTAATGAATCAGAACCAAATTGAGCCTTAGCACAAGCTTTCATACCCATATAAGTTCCTCTAGCGGTAACTGGTGATGGATCTCCACTTTTACCAGGAAGTCCAACAACATGATCAGTTTCCATATTCACCCATGTCATATCGATTGGTGAAATCCCAACATCTTCAGCAGTAATGTACTTTCCAGCTAAACTATTTACAAATTTTCCGAATCTTCTGAAGAGCGCTTCCGACTTCATACTTCTGGAGTCACCAATGATGACAGCTTTACCTCCTCCAAGATTTAATCCAGAGATTGAATTTTTGTAAGTCATTCCACGAGATAGTCGTAAAACATCATTTAATGCTTCCATTTCATCTTTGTACGTCCACATTCTAGTTCCACCAAGTGCTGGCCCCAAAACAGTGTTATGCACTGCTATAATTGCTTTCAGTCCAGTTGAATTATCATTGCAAAATAGCAACTGTTCATGATTGTAATTAGTCATTTGAGCAATTACAGGATTTTTCACGAGGTCCGTGTCCTCAATATTTTTCACTTCAAACATAGGAAAGCAAATATTATCTCAAGTCTATTAATTACTTTTACAACGTTATGTAAAATGCATGGCAAAAATAGGAAATTATCGGATGAAGTCACTGAGCTATCTCAACAAATATTTCGTTAAATATAAGTGGCGATTCCTTCTTGGGATCTTGTTCGTAATTAGTCAGAACTATTTTAAGGTGAAGATGCCCGATTTTACTGGTGGAATTATCGATGAATTAATTGAGGGAGTTTCATCTGATAACATTATGCAGTATGGATTTACTGTTGGCTTAATCTACTTTGGACTTTCGCTTGCTTCTGGTTTTTTTCTATTTCTCCAAAGGCAAACAATCATAATTATGTCTCGCTATATTGAGTTTGACTTGAAGAATGAAATCTACAGTCAATACCAGCGCTTAGGCTATACTTTTTATAAAAAGAACTCAACGGGGGATTTAATGAATCGAATTTCTGAGGATGTTTCTAAGGTGAGAATGTATCTCGGTCCAAGTTTAATGTACACAATCAATCTTGTCGTATTGACAGTGATGGTTGTATGGAACATGGTTAACATCAACGGATACTTAACAATTTTCGTCCTCATTCCACTGCCAATAATGTCATTTTTAATCTACAGAGTGTCTTCTAAAATGAACAAACTCAGTACACACGTTCAAGAAGAGCAATCAAAAATGTCTACCCAAGCTCAAGAGTACTTCTCAGGGATTCGAGTAGTAAAGGCTTATGGTAGGAACAAGGAAGTTTCGGGGAAATTTGATGAATCTGCAGATCGATATAAGAACAAGAACATGAAACTTGTTTTAGTGAACGCATTATTCATGCCAACAATATTCATGCTTATTGGTTTCAGTACCTTACTATGCATCTACCTTGGAGGTATTTTCTTTGGACAAGGTGATATTACACCAGGAGACATCTTAACATTCATCTTTTATGTCAACCTACTAACTTGGCCATTCGCGTCGATTGGTTGGGTTACTTCACTTGTTCAACGTGCTTCGGCTAGTCAGACGAGGATCAATGAATTTTTAAAAGAGGAAGCTGAGATAAAGAACACGTGTAGTGAACCTTTTGATTTTCAAGGAACAATTGAATTCAAAAATGTATCCTTTACATATACATCATCTGGAATTAGGGCAATCAAAAATCTTAGTTTTAAAATTAAAAACGGAGAGACACTCGGAATTGTAGGGCGGACTGGAAGTGGGAAATCAACTATTCTTGCATTATTAATGCGGCAAGTTGAACCAAACTCAGGTGAAATATTAATTGATGGAATTCCCTTAAATCAAATTAACCTAGATGATTTTCGCTCATCAACAGGGATTGTTCCACAGGACGTATTCTTATTTTCTGATACAATTCGAAATAATATAGCATTTGGGTCAACCGAAGACCTTACTGACAAAGAATTAGAAGAAGTAACTAAAAAAGCGCATGTATATCACAACATAATGGAATTTGAAGACAAATTTGATACGCAATTAGGAGAACGCGGGGTGAATTTGAGCGGTGGACAAAAACAACGAATAAGCATTGCAAGGGCTTTAATTCGCAAGCCCTCTCTCCTATTACTTGATGATTGTCTTTCTTCAGTAGACACAGAAACAGAAGAAATAATCCTCAAGCATTTGAAAGAAAGTCAAATCGATTCATCAATAATTGTTAGTCATAGAATTTCGTCTATTCGACATGCTCATAGAGTAATTGTAATTGATGATGGTGCAAAAACAGAAGAAGGAAGCCATGATGAGTTACTCAAATTAAATGGGCGTTATGCTGAAATTTATCACAAGCAACTAGATGAGTTGGGCAGCGATTGAATTAATACAGATACAAGCAGTTGACCACATCATCTCATAGAGTACTTTATCGCATTACTTTCAGATCACAAAAAAAAGTTCCATATTTGTTGAGAAACTTAAAGGAACAAGGCATGGAGTATGATAAGAATAGTGAAGTATATTCAAAGGTAGTTAGAGCTGGAAAGAGAACCTACTTCTTTGATGTCAAATCAACAAAGGGAAACGATTTGTACCTTACCCTTACAGAGAGTAAAAAAACTACAATCGATGGTCGAGAATCATACCAAAAACATAAATTATTCCTCTACAAAGAAGATTTCGAGAAGTTTCAAGATGGGCTTGCAGACGTACTTACTAAGATTGAGGAATTAGTTTCAACTGGAGAATTTCGTCAAGACAGTTCTGCTGACAAAAGTAATTCTACAAGTAACAATACGGCGGATCAATACTCGGAAGTGTCCTTCGAAGATCTTTAATTCTTTCACTCCCTAGTTTATTCACAATTCTTCATTTTTATCGTTGATAAGTACTGAAAAAATCACCTAAAGAATTACGAACTTTACCGTATCTTTATCGTCCGATACACCGATGTATTGGAATAGAATTGTATCACTAAATGGGTAAAATCATTGCAATTGCGAATCAAAAAGGCGGAGTCGGAAAGACTACAACTACAATCAATCTAGGTGGCTGCTTAGGTGTTTTGGAATACAAAACATTAATTGTCGATGCCGATCCTCAAGCAAACGCGACTTCGGGTGTAGGGCTAGACCCCAAAGCTTCAAAGAACATTTATGATTGCTTGATTAACGATGCCGATCCAAGAGATTTAATCATTAAAACGGAGAATCCAAACTTAGACATCCTTCCGTCTCATATTGATTTAGTTGGTGCAGAATTGGAGATGATAAATCTGCCGAATCGAGAACATCGACTAAAAATGGCTTTAGAGAAGATCAAGGATGATTACGATTTCATTATTATTGATTGCTCTCCATCACTCGGCTTAATTACCGTAAATTCTCTTGCAGCAGCAGATTCAGTACTGATCCCTGTTCAATGTGAATACTTTGCACTTGAAGGATTAGGCAAGCTTTTGAATACGATTAAAATTGTTCAAGGTCGACTGAATGAGAACCTTGAAATTGAAGGAATTCTATTAACAATGTATGATACACGACTTCGTTTGGCAAATCAAGTTGTTGAGGAAGTAAAAATGCATTTTCAAGAAATCGTTTTTGATACGGTTATTCACAGGAATACGAAGCTTGGTGAAGCTCCAAGTCATGGAGAGACAATCGTTATGCATGATGCGTCTAGCAAAGGAGCCGTGAATTACTTAAATTTTGCACGTGAAGTTCTCCAACGAAACGACTTGACAAGAATCTCTAACGAGGATAAAAAAATAAATATTGGTAATGAGCTCTAGTTCGAAGAAAAAATCAGCTTTAGGGAAGGGATTAAGTGCACTGCTCGAAAATGCAGAAACAGATATCACAACAAAAAATAATGGAACGGGTATTGTAGGATCAATCTCAACGCTTTCAGTTAAAAAAATTGAAGCAAATCCTTTTAATCCACGTTCAAATTTTGAAAAGGATTCGCTTACTGAACTAAGCCAATCGATCAAAATCCACGGAATTATTCAACCATTAACCGTTCGGAAGCTCGGTAGGGATAAATATCAACTCATATCAGGTGAACGAAGATTTAGAGCAGCTCAACTTGCAGGCCTAGAAGAAATTCCTTGCTACATACGTGTTGCAAATGACCAGGCAATGTTAGAAATGGCATTGGTCGAAAATATTCAACGTGAGGACCTAAACCCTATCGAAGTTGGACTTTCTTACGAGCGATTAATTGAAGAATGCGATTTAACACAAGATCAATTAAGTCAAAAAATTTCAAAAAGTCGATCGAGTATCACGAACCATTTGCGATTATTAAAGCTTCCTGCTCCCGTCCAAACTGGATTAAAAAAGCACGACATAACCATGGGGCATGCTAGAGCTATTGTTTCCGCAGGAGATGAGCAAACTCAAATTGAGTTATTCAATCGAGTTGTAGCAGAAAAACTATCTGTTAGAGATATCGAAGCCATCATACGTGGAGAAATTATTGTATCAAAAGAAGTCTCAACAGCACAGAAAAAAGCAGCAACTGCAATTTCTGATGGAGAATATACGTTTAAAGAACACCTAGGTGATCGACTCTCAACAATAGTTGATATAAAAAAATCGCCAAACGGAAACGGAAAGATCGTTGTAAACTTCAGTTCTGATGTGGATCTCAATCGTATTATGGAACTCTTAAACACAAAATGAGACAACACCTAGTTGCATTTTTTTTTATTTTTTCTACTTTTCTCCTGTTCGGACAAGACTTATCTGTTCTATCAATCGATACTGTTAAACCACATTCAGTAAAAAAGGCTATAATTCTTTCTGCTGTTCTACCTGGTGCTGGTCAAATATACAACCATCGAGCAATGCCTAAAGGGCAAAAAAAAGCATTCTGGAAACTTCCACTGATTTACGGTAGTCTTAGTACTTCAACCTATTTATTAATTAGAAATCAAACTCAGCAAAAAAGATTTCGACAGGAATATAGTAACAGAACTGATGGATCTCCAACTGACCCATCACTAGGAGTATATGATAATGCTGGAATACTTACCATATACAACCAGTACTTAGATTGGCGCGACTTATCAATCCTTGCTGTTGCCGCATTTTACTTTTTGCAAGTTGCAGATGCTGGTGTAGAAGCACATTTTGTCTCATTTGATATTTCAGAAGACTTATCTATGACCATTCAACCAACATTACTTACCGGCTTTACACCTGGTGTTGGAATCCGCCTTAATTTTCGTTAATTCCCTTGCCTAAGCTTTGGAAACTCCTATTTTTGTTGCAATTCAATTCTACATGAAAATAGCACTTATCGGTTATGGGAAAATGGGCAAGATCATTGAGAAAATAGCAATTTCTCGCGGTCATACTATTACAGCACGCTCATCAAGTACATTGCCCATTAATCAAATTGATTTTTCAAATGTAGACGTAGCAATAGAATTTACAACACCCGAACTCGCTGTAAATCACATTAGATATTGCGTTGATCATTCAACTCCAATCGTAGTTGGAACTACCGCTTGGGGTGAGCACCTTCCGTTAATCAAAGATTATGTAATTCAAAATGGAGGTTCATTACTCTATGCTTCAAATTTTAGTATTGGAGTTAATATTTTCTTCGATTTGAATAGGAGGTTGGCAAAATTAATGGCTACTCATCCAGATTACACGGCAGGTATTAAGGAAGTACATCATACCGCAAAACTTGACGCACCAAGTGGAACCGCTATATCACTTGCGAACAATATATTGGAACAAAATGAGAATTTATCTTCGTGGATTCATGCAGAAAATGATACAACAGCTATAGCATCTGGTCAAATTGCAGTAAGATCGCAGCGTACTCCGAACGTTCCCGGAACACATAAGGTATCATACAATTCAGAAGTAGATACTATTGAAATGACACATACGGCGCATAGTCGTGAGGGATTTGGCTTAGGAGCCATTATCGCTGCTGAATGGTTGCAACACAAAAAAGGCATTTATACAATGCAAGACATTATCAAATTTTAAAAAATGAATATTAAATATTATTACCTATTTCTCCTTTTCGTTCATCCATACATTTCAATGTGGTGGAAAAGCTTTAAACAAGCGGATCGTAACTCTTGGGAAGCATTAATACCATTATACAATTACTTCGTTGTTTTCAAAATCGGAAGTAAAAAGCCATGGTGGTCACTTCTTATGCTAATTCCTGGAATTCACCTTGTGATGTGGTCTGTCGCTAATGTTTCTTACATCAGACGATTTGGTTATTTCTCACTAGTTGATACACTTCAAGGAGTATTCTTCCCATATATTATTCTTGCAAAAATTGCACAATCTGGAGATAAAGTACTTCCAGAAACTAACTGGGCAAATAGCAAGGAATTAGGTCAACGCGAATGGGGAGATCACCTGGTGCTGTTTATGACGCTACCTGTAATTGGACATGCAATTGCGCTTGGAATTGCAGCTGTAACTCGTGCCGAACCGGGGAAACGAACAAAGGTTAAGGAATGGGGTGATGCTATTCTTTTTGCACTTGTAGCTGCTAGCATTATTCGAACCTACGTATTCGAACCATTTCAAATTCCAACAGGATCAATGGAAAAGACGCTGCTCGTAGGAGATTTTTTATTCGTGAATAAATTAGCTTATGGGCCTAAAGTTCCTGTTACACCACTCTCCTACCCGTTAGTTCATAATACGCTTCCGTGGGTTACAACGAAATCTTATACGCAACTTGAAACTTCTAAATATATTCGCCTACCTGGTTTCTCGAAAGTTGAACGCTATGATGTTGTTGTATTTAATTATCCTTCGGGAGATACGGCTGTTTACGATCCTAGAATGCCACATGGCTTAATGGGACATGATTATCATGGTATTTTATGGGATGAAGCGAAATATTTATTTGACAATAGTTCTGAATCTAAAAATGCATTTAGCAAATATTCAAAGTATTACTTAGACGAGAATATAAAACGTCCACTTGAGAATCGAATATCAGATTCACAAATTAAAGAATTTGCGCTTGATAATGTCTATAAAGATTTTTTCAGAGATATTGAGAAGTGGAAAAATAAAGCACGTGAAGTAATAGCAAGTGGGGAAACTCACAGATTAGTAGGATACGATGGTTTTGGCGTTCCCCAATATGAAGTTATCGAGCATTATGGCCTTATACCTAGACCTGTTGACAAACGTGAGAATTATATCAAGCGTTGCGTTGGGATTTCTGGTGATTGGCTTGAGATTAAGGAGTCGGTTTTATATGTGAATAATAAACCCTCGCCGATATTTCCGAATCAGAATCTCAAATATATGGTCTACAACATCCAGATTGATCCTACGTATATGGAAAAAATTGGATTAGAATCGATTCAGAAGAGAGGTGATTATCAAAAATTAGACGATGTATCTTCACAAAGTATAGGTTTGCCAGCACCACTTAATCCAGATGGAACAAAATCAAGAGATTCTTTGATCTCATGTTATTACATGCACCTAACAGAGACACAGAGAAAAAAATTAGAGAAGAAACATGACAGAGCAATATTCCGACTGGAAATCACTCCTCAGTATAGCGACACTAAAGGGACTATTACTACCAACATGGATAGGTTAGATAACATCAAACTCTATCCAAAAAATCCAGAAATAAATAATACGAATACAGACTTTACTCGTTTCAGAATACCAAAGAAAGGTTGGAATGTTAAACTAACACCTTACAATTTAGCAATGTATCGGCGAGTGATTACTGCCTATGAGGGGCATACTCTTGCTGAGAAAAAAGGCGCAATATATATTGATGGTGAAAAAGTAACGAGTTATACTTTTGAAATGAATTACTACTGGATGATGGGAGATAACCGATATAATTCGATCGATTCTAGGTATTGGGGCTTCGTACCCGAAGATCATATCGTAGGAAAAGCGTCAATGGTGTGGTACTCTAAAAACCCCTACGGAGGAGTTCGCTGGGAACGTATGTTTACGCTGATAAAATGATTCCTGTATTTCCAACAACCTACTTTGGAAGCATTGAATACTATAAAGCACTAGCTAAGTATTCTGAAGTCATTATTGAAGCAAAAGAACATTACCCAAAGCAAACGTATCGAAATCGTTGCGATATTGTGGGTGCAAATGGAATACTCTCGCTTTCTATTCCAACAGAACGTCCAAATGGTTCAAAGACTCCCACGGATGAAATCAGAATTCCCGCAACGGAAAACTGGCGTGCGCGTCACTGGCGATCAATTCAAAATGCATACAGTTCTGCGCCCTATTTCGACTATTATGGAATGGAAATCAAAGCACTAATTTTGGATGAAGAGATTAGTCTATTGACTTACAATACACGAATCACTGAACGAATTATTAAGTGGCTCGATCTTGACACAACGCTTTCAACGACTGAAGAATTTGCAACAGTCATTGAGAATGACCCACGTGATCTACTCGCTAGAAAAAATACGTCAAATACAACTTGGCAAGCACCATACATCCAAGTTTTCCACAATTCATCATTGTACAAAAGTTCACTCTCAATCCTAGATGCTGTATTATGTGATGGACCGATGGCTCGAAATTTATTAATCAAGAGGAAATCTTAACTTTAACAAAAAATCTACTAAATGCATAAAGCATATATTCTATTACTGAGTTTTCTACTTATTTCAATTGGCCTCAATGCTCAAACCTATCGCACAGTTGCGTTTTACAATGTTGAAAATTTATTTGATACGCTTGATACACCAAACAAGGAAGATTCTGAATATCTGCCATCTGGGAAAAAGGAATGGAATTCTGAACGTTATTTCGAGAAAATCGCGCATATAAATGAAGTCATGGATAGTTTGTGTAGCCCTCTGATAATTGGCTTATGTGAAATTGAAAATAAAGCAGTCGTAAAAGACATTGTTTCACGTGGCAATCTAAAAACCACACATAATATTGTCCATTTTGAATCGGCTGATGCAAGAGGAATTGACAATGCTCTGATATACGACAGTACAGTTCTTTTGTTGATTGATAAAGGCAGGATTCGTTTTGAAATGCCCGCACCTAGTACACCTTCGAGAGATATTATTTGGGCTAAATTTATTCGAGGTGACGACATAATTCTTGTAATGGTTAATCATTGGCCAAGTCGACGAGGAGGACAGGCAGAAAGCGAACCCAAACGAATGGTCGCCGCAATTGCTGCTAAAGAATTTATTAATGCACAACAAACCGCCAATAAAGATGTGAAAATTGTATTCATGGGTGACTTAAACGACTACCCAACGAATCTTGCACCATCAATGATTTCGGATCTTCTAGTTCCAATGATTAGTGAGAAATCTGGTAAATTTGGTGGCTCACATAACTACCGCCAAGAATGGGGAGTGTTGGATCATATTATGGTGAGCAAATCATTTCTAAAGAAAAAAGGAATTAAGATTCAGAAAAAGTCAGGGAAAATTCATAGCCCAGACTTCCTACTTGGTGAATACCGTGGAAATATCGTTCCAAACAGAACGTATGGTGGGGCAAAGTATCTGGGAGGATATTCAGATCATTTCCCAGTTACAATTGAAGTGAAAATTAAATAGCACTAAGATTTAGTTCGTTCAAGACTAAGAAGTCGTTCCATGTTTTGGTCAATTAGACACTATCCCGCTAAGTGTGTAAACTGATACTATATATCCTCTATCTGTAGTTCCTTAGTTTTTAGTAAAACTATGTTCTTTGTGAACTATCCCAATTGAAATTCCAACAATTGAAGATTCTTTAATAGTGTTTTTTTATAATATAGGCTATCTTAATTTCAAGGCTTTGAGAGTAAGAATAAAATGATGTAGCAAGAATTAATAGTGGTATTGATATTGACTTCATTTTATCGTTTTTTCTAATAAATGCCAACGCTAAGGCTATGGTTAGTACGGGATTTCGAAGGACTCAACTTTCGGTCTTGCACTTAGCCAAATTTACAATTTTTTCTTTAATTAATAATCACGCAAAATTGTAAATTTTGCGGACTAAATTCAAGGCACTCCACTTTTGGTTAAGCATCAAAACCCGTATTAACTATAGCCATTGTTGGCAACAGTATTTTTTAATTCCTGCTTTTTTATTGTTCCGTTTTATTCAGAGAATAACCATAAACATCTACATCCATTTCTAAATATTCCGTTTCAAATAACACTTTCATTCCATTCTTTTTAGCAACGTTAGCAGATTGGATATTTCGAGTGTCAATTATTGAGATGAACCTGTCTGTTTCTATATTTTTCAACCCAAATTCCTTTATTTGCCTTGCAATTTCAGTTCCAAATCCTTTTCCCCAATATTTTGGCTTTAAAGAATATGCAATTTCATATTCATTTTTGTCTTTTAATATTCGGGGTAGAATTCCACCCATTCCTATGAATTCATTAGTTTCTTTAATTTCAACTGCTAAATGACCAAACCCTTGTTTTTCATAGCGAGTAAGTTGTGCGTTTATCCATTCAGTTGCAAGTTCTTGTTTATTCTTTGATAAGTCCATTCCTAAAAAGTGAAGTCTGTCATTATCATCAAAGAATTCTGTCCAACTTGAAATATCCTTTGTTGTTAATTTTCGAAATTTCAACCTTTCACTTTCTTGTTCAAAATAGTCCATCTTGTTTTTTTGTATTGTAATTTCAAGTTTCCAGTTCAGTTTTTTTTATTGTTGCCAACGCTACCATAAACTTAACTCATTCTCGCTTCCTTCCTATCAATCAATACTTTATTTTCAACACACCATTTATAAAGCGTATTGCTTCCTCCAGTAATATCAAGTTTTTTACAGATTCTCGTGCGATAGTTCTCTACGGATTTCACAGTGACAAATAATAACTCTGAAATTTCCTTAGATGTTTTGTTCTTTGCAACCAGCCTTAGTGTATTAAACTCAGCATTTGTCAAAGAGTCAACAAGGCGATAGAATTCACTTAATTTTGATGTGAATGACTTCCGATTTTGTACGAATGGAATCAATTTCTCACTTACAAATGAACTTCCAGCGAGAATATTTGAAATACAGTCGAATAATTCAATACTAGAATCTTCCTTTAAAAGGTATCCGATTGCTCCATTGTCAAAAGCTTCGTTAAAGAAGAGTTCATCTTTATGCATTGTAAGCATAATTGGCTTCACATTCACGGAGTTCTCTTTAATGTAATAAAGCACTTCTATTCCTGAGCTTCCTGGCATGTCAATGTCAAGAATGCAAATTGCAAAAGAGTCGTACTTCAGCTCTTTAATTGCGTCATCACCATTGTTTACTTCAACTACTACGCAGTACTCATATTCATTCTCAATAACAGCCTTAAGCCCTTTGCGAAAAATGGGATGATCATCAGCTAACAATATGCGCATAGTCTAGTTAATTTTTATTTTAATTACGGCACGAAAACCTTTAACCGGTTTATCATACTTTATGGAGCCATTTAATATTTTCAATCGTTGTTCAATACTTTTCAAACCAATAGAGTCCGATTTAACATCCACTCGGTCCGATTGTATTCCAACACCGTTATCTTGATAAACAATGGTAAAATGATTCGAAAACTTCTCTAACTCAACACGAAGAGAACTTGCTTTGGCGTGTTTGAGCGTATTATTTATCAACTCTTGAATGATGCGGTAGATTCTGATTTCTTGAGGTTGTGATAACTTAAGATCCTCCAAATCATCAAGCTCAGATGACACAATTGTACCTGTAGTATTTTCGATATCTTTCAGCATCTTGAGCAAGGACTTCTTCAAGCCCAACCGTCTCAATTCAGGAGGAATAAGTGTTCTGGAAATACTCCGAACTTCTTCTATCGTATCTGAGAATCCTTTATCAACCGAACTAACCTCTGAATTCTCATTCATGCCAAGGTTATTAAATTTGTTTTTTAATATGATTAAACTTTGTCCCAATCCATCATGTAAGTCGCGTGCAATCCTACCACGTTCCTCTTCTAGTTTGTTTACTAAAGCTAGACTAAATTCAGATTGTTTCTTATGTTTATGGCGAAAATAATAGATGATTAGAGCTGCTAAAAAAATGACGACCAGCACAAGTCCAATCGCGATTTTTTGTTTGAGAACTAAATTATTCAACTCTCTTTTAGCCAATTCATCTTCGTACAATCGCTTGTCATTTTCTCTCTGCTTCTCTTGCTGATCAACGTCATATTTTAATTGTAATTCAGTTATCATCTGAACATGACCATTATTATCCACAGAATCTTGAAAATCCATCAACTGGATGTAATATTCCAAAGCTTGATCAGCATTCCCACGTTTTTTAGCCATTTGGTACTTAAGCTGATAAATCCCAGCACCAACACCTGAATTCTGAGTGTATTGCATGTAGTATTCAACAGAATCCAAATATTGATTCACTTTAGTATAATTTGAACTATTAAGTTCATTACCGGCCATATTCAAATAGATATAAGAGACAAAATGAAGTGAATTTCCATCCCTTGCCAATTGGAGTCCAATATCAATAAGTGAATCGCTTTTGGCAAAATCTTCTAACTCTCTATACAGTCCACTCAAATTTATTATTGATGTTAATGCAATCTGATAATGCCTTAACCTAGCAGCTTTTTCATAAGTTTCTTGAAATTCTTTCTTTGCCAAATCCAACGAATCTACTTCCATGTAGTAGTATCCCAAGTTCTCCAATACGGTTAATTCTAATCGGACATCATTTACATCTTGAGCAATTCTAAGACAGGTGATTAAATCTGAAAGAGCACCTTCAGTATCTCCATGATCTAGCTTTGAAACGGCAAGATTATTTAACAGTGATCCATATTCGTATTCGTTATTACTCTCAAGAGCAAGCTCGATAGCTTTCAATATACTCTCATCTTCTTTGCTAAACAGACTCATTCCGTTAAGCGCAAGCATCATACTCAAGGTATCTTTATTTTCTCTAGCAATTTCATACTCATCCTTAACTAAGCGGTAAGCAACGTCAGAATTCGTCCAATCACTTATAATAAAAATTTTTCTAATTCTAGCTGTAGAAAGAAGACTAGGCTCATGAATTTTCACCGCGGACGATACTGCTTTATTGAAATAAATAACAGCACTATCAGATTGACCAGAGTAATAAAACCCAGAACCTTTTAGAATATCCAAAATCGTTTCGAGGGTAACATTTTTCGTTGATTTCGCTTGTTGATAAAGTTCTGAGAAATATGATTCTTGGTTGGTTGGATTCGTCTTCAAGAAATTATCGAGTCGATGCAACTTATTTTCATATCTCTTAACTTCTGGAAAGTCAATATAGAACTGTCCAAAGCTCTGAAAGCCAATAATAACGAAAATCGTTAGAAGTGAAATTTGTCTTAGCATGAACTTAATTTCGGATCGAATAAAGATAGTAGTTTGAAACGTCTTTCACCTCTAAATTTAGTTGAAATCTAGGTTGAAATTGGTGAAACAATTCATTATCTAACTCAAAAAAGTGATCTCAAGTTACTAAAAAACGTAATATTCAGTGACACTTCAATGAACACTTGCGATATAACGTTGCACCTACCAATCTTAACAGTTTTCATTCATCATATAATTTTGCTATCAATAAATTTCTTTTGATCCCAACGCATTTGTTTTCTTGCATTTTAGAATTGAGAAGGGGGGAGCACTACCATAGTAATGGAAAACAAAGCCGATTATCTGTCAGTTAGAACAAGATGAATAGCTTTTCTTTGAGCAAATTCGATCAATCATGGTAAAACTAGATCTGAACAATTCAAGTCTTACCTTTTAAGTATCTTTGAAATCAAACATACCGATATTGTGAATAAAGCTCATTTAAAACAATTCAATTCCTCATTAGTAGTACTTTTGATGGCTATCAGTCTCTTTACAGGTTGTGCATCAACCGCAGAGAAAGTGAAACCAAATGATCACGTCTTCACTAATGCCTTGATCAACGAAACGAGCCCTTACCTTCTCCAGCATGCTCATAATCCTGTAGATTGGTATCCTTGGGGAGATGAAGCTCTTAAGAAAGCCGAAATCGAGAATAAACTAGTTATCATCAGTATTGGATATTCATCCTGCCATTGGTGCCATGTTATGGAGCATGAAAGTTTTGAAGACACAGTAGTCGCAAAGCTAATGAATGACCATTTTATTTCAATAAAGGTCGATCGTGAGGAACGACCAGATGTGGATGCACTTTATATGGATGCTGCTCGAATAATGAATGGTGGTGGCGGGTGGCCGTTAAATATTATTGCTCTCCCAAATGGCAAACCTTTTTTTGGGGGAACTTATTTTTCAAATAGCAATTGGACAGAAGTGCTCAATCATTTCATAAATCTACACGAAACTGAACCCGAAGTTCTAGTCGGTGGAGCTGAACAAGTAGCACAAGGATTAGTAACATCCGACGAATTAGAAATCCAAGGAAAACCATCTCCTTTTAAAGTTGAGGTATTAGCGCAAGGTTTTGATGACTTATCATCTCGACTTGACTTTGCAAAGGGAGGTCTTAATCAAGCGCCCAAATTCCCAATGCCTTCATTTTGGGAATACGCCCTTCAATACCATCATTTAACGCAGGATCAGACAGTAAAGAAGTCACTAAATAGTACCCTCAAGGGAATGTCACAAGGAGGAATATATGATCATGTCGGTGGTGGTTTTGCACGTTACTCAACAGATATTGATTGGCATATCCCTCACTTTGAAAAGATGTTGTACGATAGTGCTCAACTTGTAAGTCTCTATTCTCATGCTTGGCAAGCGGATAAAAATCTTGAATACAAACTGGTAGTCTACGAAACCCTAGAATTCATTCGTCGCGAGTTAACAGCAATAAATGGTAGTTTCTATTCCTCCCTAGATGCTGATAGTGATGGAGAAGAAGGTAAATTCTATGTGTGGAAAAGTACAGAAATCGACAATCTTTTAGGTGCTGATGCTTCCCTGTTTTCAGAATACTATCATATCACAAAACGAGGTAATTGGGAGTATGGTAACAATGTGTTATTTCGTACAAATGAATTGAAAGAATTCGCAAAGAAGAAAGGGTTAGATTCTAAAGAATTGAGTAAAACACTCGAAAGATGTAAATCGATCCTTCTAAAAGAAAGAGAAACGCGAGTAAGACCAGGACTTGATGACAAGCAACTAACTTCTTGGAATGCATTAATGTTAAAGGGCTATGTTGATGCCTATCGCGCTTTCGATGAAGATGAATTTCTCCAGGCAGCTCTAAATAATGCTAATTTTCTATATTTGAACAGTAAGAAACACAAAGGAGAACTGATGAGAAGCTATAAGAATGGAAAACACTCCATTCATGGTTTTCTTGATGACTATGCACTTACTATCGATGCATTTATTGACCTCTATCAAGCAACACTAGATGAGAAATGGATCATTCGTGCAAATGAACTTACTAGCTATACGATAAAGTATTTTCACGATAACAACTCTGGAATGTTCTTTTATACTCATTCCGAACACTCTAATTTGATCACTCGTAAGCGTGAAATCAGTGATAATGTTATCCCATCTTCTAACTCTGTTATGGCAAGAAATCTCTTCGCATTAGGACAGTATTTCTATAATCCAGACCAACTAGAAATGTCAAGAAAAATGATAAATATAGTTTCAGAAAGGGCTACTCAAAACCCTTATTTTTATTCGAATTGGAATCGATTATTCATTCATCTCACAAAAGCACCTTATGAAGTAGCTATTGTAGGCCCAAATTGCTTGGAATTAAGAAAAGAAATGGATCAAGAATATTTGCCAAATGTTCTTTTCTATGGTGGTAAAAAAGAAGGAAATCTTGAAACACTAGAGAGTAAATTAGTACCTAATCAAACGACCATTTACGTCTGTCAGAATAATACCTGTCAGCGACCAGTTCAAAAAGCTAATGAAGCACTTAAACAGCTAAAATAGCCGATCTATCTTTGCTTTTGCTCGATTGATTGGCGATTACACTTGCTTTCGACAATGAAAAACCCTATTTTTGTGGGAGTTAAGTGAATATCACATCAATCACAAATACTACTACACATGAAACTTATCATCATTCTTCTAGGGGTGCTTTTTACTTCTACCTGTTATGGACAAACATACATCTACACATTCGAAGGGGAAATTGATCCTTTTCTCATTACTGAAATGGAGCATGAGTGTGCTAAACTAGCATCAATTTCAACTGTTAAGATTAAATATAAAGCAGAATCAATGCGCGGTGAAATGTTCATTATTCTTGATTCTGAAATGAAAGAAAAACGAGGATCAGCGGACGATCAATTTTCTCCAAAAGAGTTAAAATCATTTTTGCTAGATCGAAACTTATCGCCACTCTCATTTAGAGAGCGAACTAACTAGAGTCTTATGAAGAATTTAATTTTATTGTACTCAGTACTGCTGTTCACAACTTCATTAGTTTATTCTCAATCTGATGGATGCTCTGCCGCAACTGCAATAGCCATTACGGCAAATTGTTCTGCGCCTATTTCAGGCACTACAACTGGTGCAACACAAACCATTCCTGGTTGTGTAGGAACAGCAGATGATGATGTTTGGTATCAGTTTGTTGCAACAGCAACAGGGCATCAAATTACAGTCACTGCCAGTGCAGGATTTGATCCAGTTGTTCAACTATTTTCTGGACCTTGTGCGGCATTGGTATCCTTAGTTTGCAAGGACAATGGACTCACAGGAGAAAATGAAGTGATCAATAGTACTGGACTAACAATTGGTATTACTTACCGAATAAGAGTTTACGATTATTTTGTAGGGTCAGGTTCAGGTAATTTTACTTTATGTATTACTCTTCCTCCTCCACCTCCAGTTAACAACCTTTGTGGATCCCCTACTTCGCTTCCTGTAAATACAGCATGCTCATTTACAAGTGCAACAACGAATGGGGCAACTCAATCTTTTCCTGGATGTGCAGGAAACGCTGATGATGATGTCTGGTTCAGTTTTGTAGCCACCAATTCTTTACAAAATATTTTAGTTAGTCCTATAGATCCATTAGATCTAGTATTCCAAATCTACAGCGGAACTTGTGGGTCACTGACTACAATTGCTTGTATCGATAACACCTTTACATCACAAAATGAGCAACAAGATATAGTCGGACTCGTTCCAGGAAACACTTACCTCGTTCGAGTTTACGATTACTACGGTGGAGAAACGGGAGATTTTCAAATCTGTATCACAGGTACACCAACTTCGGCGCCTACTAATGATGACTGTGCAAATGCCATTCAATTACCTGATGTGACTTCTGCTTGTCAATATTCACAGTTTACTACTGTTGGTTCAACAGCTTCCGTAGCAGAGCCAAATCCTTCTAGCTGTGTTGGCGGCAGCGGGGCGGCAATTGGTGGGTTTTCTGGGTCATCGCACGATGTGTGGTTTGCAATTACTGTTCCTGCCTCTGGAAACGTTGATGTAACTCCTCAACCTAATGGCGGAGCAGGATCAATTACTGATGGCGTTATGGTTTTGTATTCTGGAGTTTGTGGTTCACTCACACAAATTGCCTGTTCTGATGATCATAATTACCCTGGCGCTTCAAATGACTTCCTACCACTCATATCCGAATCGGGACTACCACCTGATTCAACGGTTTATTTGCGTTATTTTGGATTTGGCACCTCTCAAGGAACGTTTGGAATATGTGCCTCTACAGTAACCAATGACGATTGTGCTAACGCTCTTTTCATCTGTGACATTAATGGATACAGTGCATCAACAAGTTCATCTTATACAGCAGATCGCCCTAGTAATATGTTTGCAAATAATGAAACTGCACTAGGAGTTAATTTACCTGATGGAACAGATTCAGGTGGAATTTTTGGATCTGCAGGCCCTTGGGGAACAGGCTCAACATTTATCGATGTGAATATTGAAAATAATAGTTGGATCGAATTTACCGCTTCAGCAACAACAGCGGTTCTTTCGGTAAGTATTTTCGATTGTTGGGTAGGCTCATACCCTGCTGGTGGAATTCAAATGCAGGTATTTGAAGGTACAAATTGTTCAAGCTTTATTCCTGTCTCTAACTTTGAAGAAAGCAGCACTGGATTTACAATTACAGCAAATGGCTTAACAATTGGCAACAATTATTATCTTATGGTTGATGGTTTTGCAGGAGATATTTGTAATTACACAATTGCACCAAATTCAGGTGTTCTGTTCCCAGACATTACTCCAGTTGATGTCTGTCCAGGTAATTCCGTGATTCTTACTGCTCCTGCTGGGGCGACATCTTATTTGTGGGCACATTCAGGTGAAACAACTCAATCAGTTTCAGTAGTTCCAGCAACAACGCAGACCTATACGTGCGAAGTGAGTGGGTTATGTGAGTACAAACAGACTTTAACTGTAACTGTTGATGTAAATTCGTGTATTATCTTACCCGTTGAGTTAACGTCATTCGATGCACGTCTTTTGCCTAATGAATCCGTAGAGCTTTTATGGACAACAGCTAGCGAATATAATAACGATTATTTTTTACTTGAAAGAAGTTTAGATGCCGTTAATTTCGAAGTGTTTGCCAAACAACAAGGCAACGGAAATTCCACTACAGAGTTAAATTATATAGAATTTGATTTACGCCCATTTGAAGGAACTACTTACTATCGACTGAAGCAGGTTGATAAGAATGGAGATTTCAACTATTCTGCTACTAGGTCAATTAACCTTAAGACAAATACATTTGTTTCTGTCTACCCAAATCCAACTGATGGAAAGTTGAATCTTGATTTCGCGTTTAACGCTGAAACTGAAGTTTCTATAGAGATCAGTAATAGTGTTGGTCAATTAATTATGACTAAAGCTTACAGTTCTAACGAAAAATTATTTACGCGAGAATTAAATTTATCTGTACTGTCAGACGGAGTCTATTATCTAAAAATTGTTACAAGCAATGATGATTACTTTATGACAACATTGATTATAGATTAATTGTGAACCTCAGTTGGGTTACCTTTTTTGAATAATTACACCCCCCAATCTATATCGATTAAATGTAGTTCAAATCACCATTACCGAACCTATTTAAATTATTTACCTCCCTTCAAATTGGCTTAATCAAATGGATTTGAAGAGACTACATAAGAAGTTTTGAATAAGCGGGATTACTACAATTAAAATTGACTAAATCTTATGCACTTTTCGCAATAATTATAAAAGTGATTTCAAATTCAACCTAGCTAACTAAAACTTTCTCTTTAGGTTACAAAGAACAAATTCTGTGAAACTAATCAATGTTTAGTTTAAGAATCAGTAATTAAAACTTCAGCATTTATGCATAGAATTAACAACACAATAAATCCATTCTTCTAAATAGATTGAGAAGCATTTGCGACACCACTCTATTTAAAAAAAATACTTGCATGTTGAGAAAAAACATAACTCAGATTTCTATAAAGTCCAACAATTCCAACTAGTTATTTTGAAACAAAAAAAGTCCCACCTTGATAATTTCAAGATGGGACTTTTATTTCGTATAAAACGGATGCTATTTTTTCACCACTCGTTTAGAGAAGAGCACTTCATTATCTCCTTCGAGTACGATGAAGTAAACCCCACTTTCATTCTCAGACAAATCAATTTCCACTACATGGTTTTCAGTATCAGAACTAATTGACACACTATTGATAACCCGACCTCGCATATCAACTACGTTCAACTCTGCTGTTTCGGATTTCAAAAACCCGAACTCAATTGTAACAATTCCATTAGTAGGAATTGGATAGATCGATACATCAATTTTATTTTGCTCAGTTAAACCAGAGAAATCAATCAACGTACATGCAGATGTATCAATACAACCATTTTCTGTCACGATAACAGCATAATTACCAGTTGAGCTAGCCGAAAATGACTGTCCTGTTTCACCTGAAATGATTACCATAGGGCCATCACAATCCAACCATTGATACGTTGCTCCAGTTGCATTTGCTGTTAAGACGAAACCAGCTTCTGTTACACTATTATCAACGATGGTTACTGTTACATTTTGCGTTTGAGTTGAAATATTTCCATTTCCATCATCAAATGCCCATGTAATAACTGTCATACCGTTAGTTGTAATTGGTAAAGTAACATCGGATGTTCCCACAATCGATCCAGAACAATTATCTGTTGCAGTAGGAGCTATTGGTGAAGCAGATCCGCACGCAACAATATCGACTAACTGAGCATTGTCTGCAATTGGAACTAAAGAATCACTGATAATAATATTTTGAGATTGAGTCGAAACATTACCACTTGTATCTGTATATGTCCAAATAATTGTTGTTGTTGAAGTTATGGGGAAAGATTGATCAGGTGTACCATAAATTATACCCTCACAATTGTCTATTGCACTAGGTATGCTTACCGCAACACTATCAACTAAACAAGTTCCAGAAACATCATTCAACGACAAGCTATCAGCAACAGGTGCAATTGTATCGGTTAAAATTACATTTTGCGTTTGTGTTATTGATACACCAGGAGCTGCGTAAAATGTCCAAGTAACAAGTGTTGTCCCTTGATCAGTTACAGGGAGTGTAACATCTGGAACTCCGATAATTGTATTTCCACAATCGGTTATTGCTGTTGGAGCTATTGGAGTTGATGAACACTGACCTATAAAATCAGTAAGTGATGCGATAACTGGTGTAACAGTTGTTGCATTACACAAAGATGTAATCACAACATATCCTGGACCTGAATTAATTCCCGCTAATTTTATCACATTAGCACCTGTATTATATGATCCACCACCGCCGCCGCCAGCTCGAATTGCTCCACCACCGCAGTTTCCATAATGTTGACCACCAGCACCACCAGAGTAGCCACCACCGCCGCCACCGCCGACAGTATTACATGTCGTAGAACCACCTCCTCCGAAGCCTCCATAAGCATCTGTACTACATGCGTTGTCTAATCTACCTTCTAATCCACCAATACCACCATTGAGGAATGACAAACCTCCGAATCCGTTATTATTCAACCCAATCCCCGTATTTGGTGTAGCACCGTCAGTAAAAAAGCCGCCACCCGCGCCACCATTATTCTCATTAGTAAGGCAAGCATTACCACCATTCCCCAGTGTTCCACCTGCGATAATATTCATACTTCCTAGCGTACCGCTTTCAGTTATCACCGCAGATATGCCAAGATGATCTGAAGAAGCTCCACCGCCTCCACCAGCAACAATTTGGGGAACATTTAGAATAGCAACATAAGAAGCTCCACCTCCACCTCCAACAGCATCGGTTTCACCAGTCTGTCCGACAAGTATTTGAACTACTGATCCTGCAGTAAGGGAAAAATCTCCTTTCATATCGGAACCCAAACCTCCTAATACGGTTCCAGACCAAACTGAATTACCTCCAGATGCACCAACGGCTTGGATTGAATAATTCCCAGTAATTGGCACCACCCATTCTTGGATACCCTGAGTGTTGATTGTTACTTGTCCATTTAAATTTGTTGTTAAATACGCAGTATTCACATCTACTTGTGTAGGTCCAAGCCGCCCTGTAACACCTGCGGTAGTAAAAGTATAAGTTTGTGCATTTCCAAAAAATGTGAAACAGGAAAATAATCCGAGTAAAATTTTCTTCATGATAGTGTAATTAGTTAGTTAGTTTTAACGCAAAAATAATCATTTTAAAAAGGCAAGCCTACTTCTAATAGAAAAAAACTAATTCACAGACCAAGAATCCAAAAAAAAAGTAACGTGAATCAATCACTTCTTACCTTTAATTTCATCTCCATCTGGTACATTTGCCTTTCCGAAATCATAGGGCAATCGCTCTTTGTACAGAAATTTCTTTTGAGCAGACTCAAATGGTCGATATATGTAATAGACAAAATTACCATCTACTGCAAATTTTTCGGCATAGCGAAATTTCAATTTCACTTGCTCTGTGATTTCACCCGTATGGGTATCTACTGATCCAAGGTACGTGAAACCAGACCGATCATAAACAGCATAAATTTGTCCTGTCATCCTATCTTGAATTAATTTTTTTTTCCAGCCCGTTCTTTTAGATTGGTAGTGATGATAAATTGGAATACTATCAAGAGAATCTCCTGCGGAATCAAAGGTGTAGAGTTTGTCCTTGTAATAGTCAAAAATGAACAGTGTATCATTTCGGTGAAATAGTGGGGCATACAATTCTTTATAATACAGTGATTGAGTAAAGTAATTCGCTCCAACATAAATCTCTGCATCCACTCCCGTTTGAAGTTCGAGATTTTTGGCCCAAAGACGCGTTCGAACATCTACCCACTTGATCTCAGACCGGTAGAGTTCCATCATCAAATCATCTTGAATACCTAGAATTTTAGAATAAGCAGAATCAAGTTGATCAAACGCAAAATATTCCATTGCCGGGTAGTCTGGATTAAATGTTGTAAAATACATCTTGAATGCATTAGTATCTATAATCGGAGCAATATACTTTGTGAAATAACTTTTGTCTAAAGTTGCAATTTCAATACTTTTCCCGTTGACGTAAATTCCGAACACATTATTTTCGCAAATCACGTGTGGATTTCCTCGATAATCCCTCACTAAGTCATAAGCCCGATCAAGAATTTGAAAACTATTTACAATACTCCCATCAAAAAGTAGCAACTCACTCCCCTTCTTAAGTTGTTTAGGATAGGTCAATAATATCAAGCGCCCATCAGGAAGAATCTCAAAATCTTCTACATGGAGTCGATCAGAACTAAATACAGTATCAGGCTTTCCTGGAGTTAAAATCACAATCTCATTAAGATCTCTCAATCGAATACCGTCCATCTCAATATTGACATATATAGTGTCCAATTTTTCACGTTCCGAAATTCTAATAAAGGAGCTTTCTGAGTTGAAGCGCGGATGTGTGAGCCCATAATTCAACTTAATACCTGTTGGAGTTTGGAATGATAACTTCCCTTTAGTACTCGTAGTTTTAAAAAACTGCGTCGAATTATAACTTACAGAAGCTGTTACATTTTGAATTGGGTCTTTATATTCAGCATCAGTGACTTCAATAACGACAACAACCGAATCTTGCCCAAATGCAGACTGAAATAAGCTAAAAAAGAAAAGGATGCTGATTATTTTCATATTCACTACTAAGATGCGAAATAACTATCATTCCATAAAAGCAAAAACTCTTCCACAAATGCAGAAGAGTTTCACTATAGTATATTTTGATGTGAACTACGCGTCTACGTTCATATTATCAAGAACGCTCATTACGTTGCGAACTGCTTCAGCTGACTCAGCTAACATTGCTTTTTCGCCTTCGTTAAGATCTAGTTCGATAATTTTTTCAATTCCTCCTTTCCCAAGCACAACAGGCACTCCAAGGTATAGATCTTTCATTCCATATTCACCATCCAACCAAGCACAAACTGGAAAAATACGTTTTTGGTCACGTACAATTGCCTCCACCATTTGCGCCGCAGCAGCTCCAGGAGCATACCATGCAGAAGTTCCCAGAAGTTTCACAATTTCTCCACCACCAAACTTAGTCCGTTCAATGATTTCGTTTAATTTATCTTCACTAAGCAACTCAGTAACAGGAATACCACCAACAGTCGTATAACGCGTCAACGGAACCATTGTATCACCATGACCTCCCATCAATACTGCTTGAATATCTTTTGGTGAAACATTTAACTCTTCAGCAATAAATGAACGGTACCGAGCAGTATCAAGTACACCAGCCATTCCAAACACTTGACTTCGATCAACCTTTGCTGTTAAGTACGCGCAGTAAGTCATTACATCCAAAGGATTTGAAACAATAATGATTTTTGCGTTTGGCGAATATTTGATGACATTTTCAGTAACCATTTTCACGATACCAGCATTTGTTGCGATTAAATCATCACGCGACATACCTGGTTTTCTAGGAAGTCCTGAAGTGATTACGACAACCTCAGAATCTTTGGTTTTAGAATAATCATTTGTAGATCCAACAGTTCTTGAATCATATAAGTTAATTGGAGAAGTCTCCCAAATATCGAGTGCTTTACCTTCCGCAAAACCTTCTTTAATGTCCAGAAGTACTATTTCATTTGCAATTTCTTTTTGTGCCAAAACATTTGCGCATGTAGCTCCAACATTTCCAGCCCCTATAACAGTTACTTTCATTTCTTGAGTATTTGATCTAATAATATACCTTGCTAGTAAGGGCGCGAAGGTAGCACATTTGTTTGAAAAAGTTTTACTTTGCAAGACTTAATTATTGGAAATCAAGTAAAATTATTAACAAAGGCAACGCACCTATTCTAATTGCGTCTAACTAACGAAACAAAGAGTGGAGAACAAAGAGCATTTAAAGAAATTAATCAGCGGATGCCTGAAAAATGATCGTAGATCGCAGGAGGAGTTGTTTAAACTTTATTATGGTAGGATGCTGAGTGTTTGCATGCGGTACACCGTAGATAGGGATTCGGCTGAGGAAGTCCTCCAGGAAGGTTTCATTAAGATCTTTGAGAAACTGGAAGCGTTTAATTACAAGGGATCCTTTGAAGGATGGATGCGTAGAATTATCTCCAATACGGCGATTGACAGCATTCGGAAAGCAAAGAGAAACCCGATATTAACTGATAAAGATGAAGACTTTAAGTTGGGAGCAGAAGATTCTGTTGTTATAGCTGAGGAGTTAGAATCTTTAGGATTGAAAGCAGAAATTGCACTAGAAGCAATTGGTCAACTTTCACCTGCATATAAAGCGGTGTTTAACCTCTATGTCTTAGAAGAATATACACATAAGGAAATTGCAGAAATTCTTGGAGTCAGTGAAGGAACGTCAAAGTCAAATTTATCAAAGGCAAAATTGAACTTGCAGAAAATTCTGAAAGAAAAGTTCATGAACATAGAATAAAATGAAAGAACCGATTGAAGAACTATTTAAGAAAAGCTTGGACGGGCATGAGATGTCGTACCGTCCCGAAGCTTGGAATGCAATGCGCTCCCGTTTGGATGCTACAAGTCCAATAGCTGCTCCTCGTTCTTACACAAGATATTATATTGCTGCTGCTGGAATTGGAATTGCTGTAGTTGCTTCTTATTTTATTTTTACTCAAAATGATGTTATTGAGCTAACATCTGAAGCGCAAATTGTGCAAAATGATATCGCTGAAAAGGAATCGACATCTTCCAATTCACTTGATCAAATTCCTAATAAAATTCCAGTAGAAAATCACTCTACAGAATCTACTGCTACAAAATCGAATACTATATCATTCACTTCTAAAAAAACGAATTCAACTAACTCTTCATCATCTCTTGAGACTATTAATGGTTTCTCTGTTGAAATTAATACGAATCCTAGTATAACTTACACAACACCAACTGATGAAACTATAAACGGACCTATTGGAACAGGGGCATCATATACTCCGAATGAAATCATATCAGAGCCTGTTGTTAAAGCAATGTTGATACCTACAATCCCTGACATTTGCGTAAATGAGCGTATTCTAATAGGAAACACCAATCAGAATAATTCGATTATGGTTTTATCACCCAATGGGAAACTTGTTGAAATTTTACCTGGTAATTCTATGAGTTACATTTCAGAGATTGAGGGAATTCATGGAATCGGATTCATGGAAAATAATGATTTCTACTCTGAGTCTACATTTAATGTCTTAGGTTTACCAACTGCAGATTTTTCAATTGATGAGATCAACAAATTTACGTCTGGAATCCCAACCACACATGTTGTGGCCGGATCAACGAATGACACTTACACATGGAAAGCCAGCGGTCAAATAGTTACTGGACCTACTGCTGACATCCATTTCTATAAGAAAGGAAAACAGACGATAACTCTTACTGTTTCGAACGATGTTTGTTCTGCAACCGCTGTAAAATCAATTTACATACAAGAGGACTACAACTTAATGGCTGTTACAGCATTCAATCCTTTAGGAAGCGATCCAAGAAATATGACCTTTATGCCATTCGCCTTGACTGAGCGCAATGTTAACTTTAATATGGTTATCATTGATAGTAAAGATGGCGGCGTAGTTTACAAGACATCAGATTCAGACCAACCTTGGAATGGAACAGATATCCGCACAGGTGAACGCGACAGAGGAACAACTACCTATATATGGAAGGTTGTCTTATACAACCCGGAACTTAACGAACCGGTTGAGTATCTCGGAACCGTGACTAAGCTATAAGAAAAGTGTTTCATTCTTTTTACCGATTGTAAAATTAATTACCCATGTTTATCCTTTTTATTGTCAATGAAATATTTATCTTGACAAGATTAAGAGAATAGTGAGGGTCAACTTATTAAGTAATCTATCCTTTTTCTTAAATTTTTAGCAAACTTTTTAAGATCAATTCTCGTCTTCATAACAACTGCTACTTTTACTAATAAGCAATTGCATACTTATCAACTAAAAAACAACTGTGAACTATTTCAATACTCTAGTGTTTATTTTATTTCTTGGGTTCACTTCGATAGCCCAAGAAAACTTAATTCTTAATGGCGACTTTGAGGAGTATTTCCAGTGTCCTGATAATCTCACACAAATAGAAAGATGTAAAAACGTCTATAATCCACTTTATTATCCACCACCACTGTGGTCAAGCACCTCAGATTATTTTAATTCATGCGTTCCCTCACCGAATTTTGCTTCCTCTCCATACAATGAACAAGGTTATCAAGAGCCTCAATCAGGTACTGGCTATTTAGGGCTAGGGATGTCAAAATCATCGTTCAACTACTACAACGAATACATTCAATTAGAATTTTCAAGTGAGTTAAAGCAAGGTGAAACTTATCAACTTAGCTTATTCGTTAATCTTGCCAATAACGTAGAATACACATCACCTAATATTCAATTCAAATTTATTGAGACTAATCTTGATTACACCGTTTTCTTGAGCGACATTATGGAGGCGGACATAAAAAACACAACCCCGATTGATGACAGTCTTAATTGGGTTCAATTAGAATTTGATTATCTCGCAACTGGAGGTGAGAAGTATGTTATCATAGGGAATTTTGATGATTCGAATAATACTCCATTCACCTATTTATACAACTTACCAGGTATAAGTGATGGGTTAACGACTTATTTTTATGTTGATAATGTATCACTAGTCAATTTAAACATAGCCATCGAATTCCCGAATGTATTTACCCCAAATGGTGATAACATCAATGATTTATTCACTACACTTTCTGGAGCCAGTCAAATCGAAAAGTATTTTATACTCAATCGTTGGGGCAATATTGTTTTCGAATCTGACTCGAACTTAACATGGGATGGGACAGATTCGAAAGGCAATGAAGTATCCGATGGTGTCTATTTTTATCAAGTCATTCCCAAAGAATACGAGGAAGAAAAAAAATATCAATATGACGGAATAATTCATTTAATGAGATGATTAATTAAGTCTTGTAGGAGGAAGAAGCATGTTCAAAAGTTGCGTTATCTGCTAGTAGTCTTAGGTTAAATTTCAATTCACTTCTATCCGATAAAACTTATCTAAAAGAACACTTTTGTGGATCATGATATATTTCTGTGGGCTTAGAAAAATTTAGTCATAAATTCAGTGTCAATTTGAATAAAAAGTGCCCTACAATACGATGACTGCAGGGCACAAATTAAGCTTGATTGAATCTTTTACTCTAATGTGATCGTCTGACCACAAGAATCGTCACCATTGGCAATTAATCCACCTTTATCGCTTGTACCTATACAATAAAAAACATCTGTTTGGCAAAGGAATGTAGTCGAACTTCCAGCGTTCAGTGTTGAAGTTGACCCAGAATCAGTAATCAACTTAACACTTGCGTTGGAGTTATTTTTAATCGTGTAGTTTGATCCTGATTCTCCATTTGCAGCTGCATCTCTGGCAACCATTTTGTCGGCTAACTCTCTTGATTGAGATTGTCGTTTCGCTAAGAAAGCCGCATCTGCATTTTTAATTTCCGCAATATACTTCGCTTCTTGAGCTGCATCGGCGCCAGCCTGCTTCTTTTTCATATCAGCTAAATATGTTGTAATGACTTCATTTAAGTTCAAATTCATCATCCCCTTCACCCGAGGTGAGACACCTGCAGATGACATCTTTTCCTTAGCAGCGGCTATTTTCTCCTTCATCGTCAACTTTTTCTTTGGCTCATCCTCTTTTGTTGCTTCTGGAACAACTTCTTTGACAACTGCGCTTATTCTCCCAATAGACTCAAATGTTGAACCATCTTTCGAAATATCATTTAACGCTATGAGCATATCATCGATAAATACATAACCGTCACCCGTATACTTATGACGAAGTAGTGATGGATATGTTTGATGATCTACATAATAATCGCCAATTTGACTTCCCAAGGTATAATCTCTCCCTTTCTCATTCAAATATGTTACATCGTACGCCAATCCTGATTCCATTCGAACAACTGTATAGGATGTTTTGTAGAATTCTTTTCCAGGTTGATAGTGGCCTTCTTTACCTTCAATTTCATGGGCAGTAAGATATACTTGAAACTCCTCCCCTGCATATTTTGCTAGACCTTCATAGAAGCTTCCTTGAGCTTGCGTTGCTGAAATTGTTGCTATTAATACAATTGCTGATAGTATTACTCTTTTCATTTTTCTTTTTTTATAGTGTATAAATTTTATTCTTTTAGAAAACGACTTCGACTCATTCCATTAACAGTTTGAACAGAAAGAAAATAGATTCCACTTGAAAGTTTCTGTACAGAAAACGAAGAAGTGTTTTCTTTCTGGACCAATGAACCAAATTGATCGAAAATGAGCACTGATGTTATGATTTCTGAGGATTCAATTGTAATACTCTCCCCTGCTGGCACAGGATAAACTTTTAGTGCGATTTCATTAATTTCAGAAATGTTAGCAGGTGTATCTGTTATTGTAATTATGGCAGTACCATAAGTATTAGATCCATCATTGGCAATAGCTCCAACAGTTACATCACCTACTGTACCAGCTGTTAACAATCCATTCGCGTCAATTATTGCAGTGCCAGTCCCATTCTGAACAGTCCATGTTACGGAAGGATCTGTAGCATTTGCAGGTAATATTGTTTCCTCCATTTGAAGTGTAACATCATTAATTGAAAACGAAGTCGCACCGCCCTGACCTTGAACTACGATTGAGCTTACTAAAACAACAGAGCCACCTGAACAATCTAAACTAAATGTCACGCCTGCATCTACGCTAGAAGTCCAAACTGCATTTGAGAAAGCAACGTTATCTACCTCAACACATGTCAAACTCGAACAACTTGTCGCTAAAAAACTTCCAGGTGCAAAACTCATGTTGTTTCCATTTGCCATGTTTAAAGAAGCAAGATTACTATTGTTATCAACGCTCACAGCATTAATCAATGGGTTATTACTGATGTCTAGTGAACCAATTGCTGAATTACTAATATATATTGCAGTCAAATTTGCATTTGTGGTTAAGTCCAAATTTGCCAAATTGTTCGTGCTATTCATGAACAATTGAGTTAATGTAGTATTCACGCTAATATCCAGAGAAGTGAGGACCGTACAACCTATTACTCGAATCATTTCAACGCTATTCATACCTGATACATCCAAACTTACAATTGGATTAAAAGATGCCCAGAGTTGCACAACTGCACACGTTGTAGGAAGTGTTAGGGAGGTTAAACTATTGCTCTTAACCCATAAATTACCTTGTAGATTTGTGTTTACCGTTAGATCTAAAGAGGTGAGAGAATTATCATCACACCTCAACTCTACAATATTAGGAAAGGCCTCAATTCCTGTTAAATCTGAAATTGAGAGCGACGAACAATAAATACCCCCAGT
>JAJRQK010000074.1 GCA_024280295.1 Bacteroidota bacterium | reverse complement strand
TAATTTAAATAGTTATGAAAGAATTTTTAATGTTATTTCGATCTGAAGAAAAAGAAAATCAGGAAATGTCTCCCGAAGAGATGCAAGCAATGGTGAAGACCTGGGAAGATTGGATTGGTGGAATTGCTGCACAAGGTAAATTTGTATCAACAAATGCACTAGAATTTGCGGGCAAAGTAGTTCATGCTGACAAAACGGTGACAGACGGGCCCTATACTGAACTTAAGGAAATTGTAGGAGGCTATATCCTCGTAAAGGCAGATGATATTGATGATGCTGTAAAACTATCTGAAGGCTGCCCAATTTTTGCCTCTGGAGGAAAGGTAGAGGTTCGGGGAATCATGCTGTTTAGTTAAATCATTGTAGAGTTGGATTTAATCTCTCGCTTGAGTCCAACTCTTTTTTATGTCTTCAGATAAACTCATACCGCATTTATTTCGATCTGAATTTAGTAAGATTGTTGCTGTACTCTGCAAAACATTTGGACTTTCTAGCATCCAGCTTGCTGAAGATATAGCAAGTGAAACATTTATGAAAGCAAGTGAAACGTGGGGACTAAAAGGAGTTCCTGAGAATCCTCGTGCTTGGCTTTACACTGTGGCAAAGAATAAAGTAAAAGATTATTTTAGAAGAGAGCATCTGTACACTGAGAAAATTTTGCCAGAAGTACTACGCTCTTATAGTGTTAATGAAACAATTGAATTGGATTTGTCGGATGATAATATTCAAGACAGCCAACTAAGAATGTTGTTTACTATATGTAATCCTGAAATTTCTATAGAAGGACAATTGTCTTTCGCTTTACGTGTTTTGTGTGGTTTTGGGGTTGAAGAAATTTCGAGGGCATTATTAACTCAAAAAAGTACAATAAATAAACGAATATATAGAGTGAAGGAGCAATTCCGGAAAAAGAAATTAACGCTCTCGTTTCCCACAGAAGAAGAATTACCAGACCGGCTGGATAGTATTTTATCTGTTTTATATTTACTCTTTAACGAAGGGTATTATTCTTCTACATCAGAATCCTCGCTAAAGAAAGGTCTTTGTGTTGAATCTATGCGGTTGTTACTGATGCTATTGGATTACCCTCCTACAAATCAGAGTCGATCTAATGCATTGATGGCACTTTTTTGCTTCCATTCCTCTCGCTTTGATGCACGAATTAGTGATCAAGAGAAATTGATTTTATACGATGATCAAGATAAAAGCAAATGGAATCAAACACTTATTTTGAAAGGTGAACGCTATTTGGAATTATCTTCAAAAGGTGAACAAATGGAAAAATACCACATTGAATCACTTATCGCTTTTTGGCATTCTCGAATTGAGCCGAATTTGAGTGAAAAATGGAATGCAATTTTGAAACTCTATAACAAGTTAATTCAGATTGATTATTCACCTGTCATAGCATTGAATCGTACGTATGCACTGGCTATGGCAAATAATAAGGAGACTGCACTAAAAGAAGCTTTAAAAATAAACTTAAAGGATAATCACTTGTATCATTCTCTATTGGCTTTCCTCTATAAAGGCTTTGATGAAGACAAAAGAACAGCACATTTAAATTTGGCAATGAAATTAGCTCGAACTGAGAATGATCGTGAAACCATTAAAAAGAAACTTGAAGAGTAGTTAGTGTTTGGATATGCGCAGTGATGAATTCGAAAACTCTGAACGTTTAAATTATGACTTAATTAAATCTTTGCGTTCTGGTTTTATCATTTTCCTTTTAAAAGTTAAATCAAAGGTTTAGCGGTTCTTATTTTTTGTTACGAGCTGTCAATTTGTCACCAAAACTCCTGCTACGTATAGGTTTTGCTAGATACTTTTTTTGATTGTTTGTTCTTCGTTCCACTAAGGCTAAAATGCCGTGCGGCTTTTAGTTTAGACTAATTTTAATAACTAAATATAGGCATTTCCACACAGTTAGTGTTGCGAAGTATAAGCGGAAGCATGCATTTTAGGTATTCTATTACTTAATCTTCTTTAATTAAGTAATAGAATACTTCTCTTACCAAACCTGTCGGTTGTGTTGAATGAAATATAAAGTATTTATTACCTATGAGTCCTCCATGATAGATTCCGTCTGCACATTTACGGTCAATTTCGTTAAGCATTGCAGATGTGAGCGAATCAATCAGCAGTAAAGTGTCAATATTGATACGTTTATAGCATTGTTCAAAGATTCCATCCTTAGCATGGATGAAATGTAGTTTATAGCCTATTTTTTCCAATGAATCAATAATGACGGGAAGCTCATCAAATGAATACGTAGATTGAAGAAGAATGTGCTCATTTTCTGGTTTTATTTTTTCATAATATGAATGAAAGTTATTCTTAAAAACAGAGAAACCAGTGCAATTTGAACAGAAGTTATTGGTTGTTGTCACTTGGCTATATCCTGTAAGAGTTTGGGCTAGAAATAGGAACATTATTAATGTTTTCATGCTATGCCATACATATCAATTGATATTTGGTTCACTGTGGTAGTTGCTACTAACGGCCTGGGCTTGGAAAAGCGAGGCTTTTTCTCGAATAGATACTTGCCCTATTTTTTTAGCGTTTGTTGGCAACATTCATTAGACGGATAAATCCTAAATACTCGTACCGAACATTTTTTGTTCGGGAGTCTCTTTTGTGTTTTCTAGAATCACCGTAGCAAATAAATCAATATCCTTTTCTAATTGATCATTTCTAACACTGAATTTCGGGTCATCGATTCTACTTTCGTAAACAAAAATTTCCGACATCGAGTCGAGTAAAACGAACAACCGAATGCAGTTTTCCTTATTAGCGAACGGGTCGTTTTTCAAAAGATGGGATGCGAGATGCCTGTTGAAACTTGCATATGCATCTCCAGTAGTTGTGTCCTTAAAAAAATGATCATTAAAAATTTTATGACATGCCTTCGAGAATACGTCATGGAATAATGGATTATAAGGGCATGGTTGTCTTTGAGCAGAATTTTTGAAAAACTTTTTTATTTCCGCAAATTTTGGCTTCGAACTACTTCCGTCGTATCCCATCCATCGCATAATAATTCCCTCAATTAATGGCACCAACGTCAAATAGCAGCTGATAAAATTTGTTCGATAATATGATAGCACAGCTGCATCTATCAATTTTGTGAAATCTTTAAAAAAAATGAGATGTTCAAAACGACCATTCTTTTGTATTGCTCTTAACTTTGGTTTAAAGGTGAGCTCACCAATTATTTTTAGTATTTCGGATTCTGAATCAGGCAATTTACCAACTAGTTTATTTATTGTTTGATAATCACTAGTCGTTGAAAATATAGGCAGTAGAAGCGCATGATCGACTAATTTTTTATTCAAGTTTAATATGTCATTAATTTCATTAATTGATGCGGCAGAAACGTGCATCTTATTCTTAATGTTTTTTCTCTCCTTCTTAGCATTAGCGAAATAAACATTATAGGCTTTTGAACTATAGTTATACCAGTTTGCGTCAGTTATCGATAGTTTAGATTTAATACTATCTAATGCTTCACCATTTTTGATAGAGTCAATTATTTTTTCTACTATTTCTTTTGAGTTACCCATATAGTTGCTATTAACACCTTTAAATAATCAACGAAGCACGATAAACCTTTAGCTCTTCCCAAGAAAATTTAGACCCTAATTCTGCCTTCATTTCTGACAAACTCTCTCCATCCCAATCATCAAAAGCATCACTAATTTCATTGATTCGTTTTGCTTCCATTACATCTCGTAATTCAATTTTCTCATTTCTAATTAATCGTTCATAATGAGAATAAATCGTATTTGGACTTAATTGACGCTCAGTTGCAATTTCTTCAATATTTTTCCCTGACTTCAATAAGTCCAGCGTAATATCATAGGTTGGAATCTTCTTTTTCTTAGCCCCTTTAGTCGTCTTTTTACGTGTTGCTTTTGTCTTAATTTGAATGAAATCTGTATCGAAATCGAAGCCTGTATGCTCCTTTCTCATTTCTGCTTTTACAACTTCAATCTTAGCGATTTTATAGCGAAGAATCTCTTCTTCCCATGCTTGATTTTTCTCAAGCGGAAGACCATTCACAATACATTCAACAACTTTTCTGGCTTTTTTAATTCGAAGAATAGTTTCGGTTGTGAGTTGATCAAGTTCTTCTAATTCTTCGTTGTATTGTTTTGTATTTGATTTTTGCTGTAACTCTGCCATCTTCTTAAGGTTAGAGTAGAGCAGTCCGTCAAATGTTTTGAAGAAGTAAGAATATGCCGCTTCGGTTCGTTTTAAGATGTGATCTAAGTCAACATTGTGCTGCGCGAACAAATGGTTTAGTTGATTCCGAAACTTTCGTGAAGCTTCCATGCTAGATTCTAGTACCTGAACTTGCTGGGTAATCCACGTTAAGTTTTTTCCTTTTTGAGACTTGCTCCCATGACTCTTGTACGTTTTTGCATGACTCTGCCACTTATTCGTCAGCTCAATCCAATCGAATGCACGGACAAGAACTTCATTTAAATAGTTAAACGTTCCTTGTTTGAGTGATAATTCTAAATCTTGAGTATCATCATGAGATTGTGCATAGGTAGCAACATCTTTATTGACCGATAGTCGATTTTGCTGAATTGGATTTAGCAAGACTAACCCGTCGAGCGATCGCAAACGTGAAAGGGCAACATAAGCTTGTCCAGGAACAAAAACTTTCGAAACATCAATGACTGCTTTATCAAATGTTAGCCCTTGACTTTTATGCACGGTGATTGCCCAAGCGAGTTTTAATGGGTAATGAACAAAAGTTCCGAGTGTTTTTTCTTCTACTTCCCCTGTGGATGGATTAAGTTTGTACTGTATGTTATTCCACTCAAACTTTTCAACTTCAATTGTTTTCTTCTCTTCTGGAAATGTGACGCTTATCTCGTGTCTACTAAGCGCGGAGATGATCCCCATTTTTCCATTGTAGAAATTCTTCTCGTGTGAGCTGTCATTTTTAATGAACATGACTTGTGCTCCTTTTTTGAGAGGCATAGATTGATCAATCGGGTAGAGGTGTTCTGGAAAAGTACCAGTAACTTCTGAATCAAAAGAGACTCCTTGGCCGTCTAATCGATTAAGCGCATCTTTATTAATTCGATCTGCATCTGCATTGTGTGTTGTCAATGTAATGTAATCATCATGATCGATTGCTTTGAAATTTTGGTCGACATACTTATTCAAAACTTGAATGTCTGAATCGGATATTTGATTATTTCGAAGGTTATTTAAAATATCCAAAAACATTTGATCTTGCTGACGATAAACCTTTTGAAGTTCAATATAAAGTGGTTTTTCTTGCTGAATGACATGTGAGTCAAAAAAGAAAGGTCCTCTGTAATATTCGCGGAGAAAATTCCACTCTTGCGGTTTTACAACGGGGGGGAGTTGCAACAGATCACCAATAAATAACACTTGTAATCCTCCAAATGGTTTGTTAATTTTCCGTACATTCCTCAGCATCCAATCCATTGCGTCCAAAACATCAGAGCGAAGCATACTCACTTCGTCAATGATTAATAATTCCAGATTTCGAATAATTGCGCGCTTCGATTTATTCATGTTGAAGTGACGCATCATTGTCGATTTATTCTCTAATCGAACACTTTCATTAAAGGATGCAGGATAGTTGAAATCTGGAATGAAACCACCAAAAGGAAGCTGAAAAAATGAGTGAATCGTGACCCCACCTGCATTCAATGCTGCAATTCCTGTTGGTGCAACAATAACAGCTTGCTTATACGTTGATTTAACGATCTTATGAAGCAAGGTAGTTTTTCCCGTTCCCGCTTTTCCTGTCAGAAAAATCGAACGGTTAGTTTGATTAATAAATTGTTCTGTGAACTCGGCAATTGAATCTGATTCAGATAGGTTTTTTGTCGTCATTATTAGTTAAGTTACGCAAAAAGTTGGATTGACAAACAATCAAATTAAACTAATTGAACGCAAATCTACAATTTCTAACGCTGAATTGTTTTTTCATAAAAAAAGGAGATCACATAATACAATCTCCTCTTTTTGCAGGCCTTGCTTTTAGCAACAACTTTGCGAATCTGAACAAGTACAGGTACTGTTAGATTGATAATTGCCTTTAAACGTATTCGCTTTTTCGCATTGCCCGAAAAAGTTCGCAAAAAGGTCTAGTGCTGCATGCTCTTCTACCCAACAGGATCACACTCACAGAAAATTGAAAAACTCGCTGTGCCGACTTAGACAGTTCCAAATTTCTAGTTCATTTAGATCGTTGTGTAGCCGAAGGGGCATGCTATGCACAGGGTTCATGCTTCGGGAATTCTATTCGCTCTTACCTTAATGAGCCTAAGAAATACTTTTGGTAACAATACAGGTGGCCCAGATGGGTTATATGCTGAACCACAAAGCTTAATGCATCTGAGTTATAACAGAAGAAGCGGTGTTGGAAATGAACGTTACGGTTTTATGCAAATAACGTATGGCGGTAATGGCCCCAGAACAGGTGAAACACAAAATGATGGACTTCACTTAGGTATTGATAATCAGTTTTACAACGGTGGTTTGAATGGCTTTTTAAGGTGGCGAGAATACACCGTTCATCGTGCTAACAGATTGGGATGGTGTTGCCATGTCACTGAATTTGAAGAAGGGAGACAAAGTCATTGTTCCACCACAAAAAAAACTTGAATGAAATGAATGAGCGATTGAATGACGATACATCTGTACGAACTGATTTCTATCTCTTCAAACGAGAGTTGTAATAATACAGGAGAGGTGTGAATCTCTCCTGTATTATTGTTTAATTAGTTTGGTGATTATCGTTTGTCCAGTCTCAAATTTAATTTGGGCAAAATAAACTCCTTTTGGGTAGTTGGCCATATTTATCTGAATACTTTTTGCAGGTAATCTAGTTTCGAGGATGCTCTGACCTGCTAAATTGAGAATGCTTAACGTCTCAACTTTTGATTGAAAACGGAAGTTAAAAGTAGCTTGAGAAGGGTTGGGGTATAGCTCAAAACCAACATCATTATAAGTTACCCCAAGTGCAATCTGATATTCATAAGCCCCGATATCAATTCCAGTACCAATTGGTCGTGGATTCCCATCTAAATCAGTTGAAGGGGCGAAAAGTGTGCTTCCATTATCAATCGCTACTGATGTAGAAAGAAGATGGATATCATAATTTATAGGATCAATAAAATGCTGAGAATAATTTGAACTAGAACCAATGGTATCATTGAAATTCACCGTACCTATTCCTACATCATTTTGCATATCCGAAGTTAGATTGTTCTGAATAGTGTTATTGTAACTTGGACTTCCATTCTTATGTGCAGCAATCTTGATCCAAGCAGGACCAGAACTAGAGGTTGACAATGAATCGAACGGATCTATTGGAGTAACATCATAAGGATCAACAACAGTATTGTTAATTATGCGACAATTAATCGCCCCAAGTAAGGTAATCCCATGCCAATGATCTGTGATCACAACATTATTCTCCACTGTCCAATTTTCGAAGTACCCATCAAAACAAGCAATTCCTTGCATTGGTCCGCGCCATAATCGAGTTGTGTCGGTACAGTTAATAATTCGATTGTTCCTAAGAATGACATCACTCAGAGTATCCATTCCGACTGGACAGCAAGTGTATGATTGAAATCCATCATAATGATTTTCAGTGTAGGTAAACACGGCTATATTGTCTTTGATGACATTACCATCGTAAATACAACCGCTTGCCAATCCTCTTAAACCATCAATTGTGAAATATTGAATCTCATTCCCTGAAACTAATGAACCTTCCGCTTCTGCTGATATTCCAACTGCAACATTCTTTATCGTACAAAAAGTAACCGTGTGATCACTTCCTTGAATACGTATTCCATGATTTATTTTGTCACGCCAATCATTCCTAGTGTATGCTAGTGTACTATCTGTGGATTGAATCGTGCAATTCTCAATAATCACATTCGATGAGGATGGATAGAGTGTAATCAAGCTGATTGGAAACGCCACGACATTTTCAGATTGAATTTTAAGTCCACTTAACTTCCAATAAGATGTAGATGAGGTGTTACCAATGTATATTCGCTCAATAAGCGGAGTTTGCCCAGCCTCAGGGATTATTTCAACATAGCCCCCATTGTCTCCATTTATCTTTGGAAAGCCATGATTTCCAGAACGAAGTAGGATAATATCCCCTGGTGAAAACACGAATGAGCTATTCATTACATCTTCCAAACTACCCCATGGACTACCAGTACTACCATTATTGGCCATACTCCCATTTATTGGATCTGAGTAATAGTTAGCAGCAAAGCAATCGACACTCGTTGATAGAGTAATTAAGATGATTAAAGTAGTTCTAAACGTATTCATAAAAAGTCTCATTAAATTCAGAATGGTGTTAATCAGTAAATACTTGTTCTAGGTAAAGTTATTCAATTCTTGGAAGACTACCCAATATGATTGACAATGGCACCTTAAAATCTAATCACCTAAGATTTAACAAGAAATCTACTCAACATCACCAACGAAATCAATTGGAATTACGTCTTATATATAGCAGGGGATTAGGTAACTAAATTAATATTGAACGTATGATTGTGTTTGTTGGATTGGTGATGGTGATGATTGTGGGGAATTGGGTTCTGAGTATTCTAACAAATTCATAAGTTTTTTTGATTCAAGTGATTCCTCTACCCCATAACCAACTTATATCCCACCCCACGAATATTGACAATCTTAATAGTTGAATCGGCTTCAAGTTTCTTACGTAATTTTGAAATAAAGACATCCAAGGTTCTTCCGATATAATCTCCTTCATCTCCCCAAACAACACTTAAAATGTGTTCTCGCTCTATCGTCCTATTAGCAGAGTTGTAAAGCAATACTAGTAAATCGGCTTCTTTGCTTGTGAGATCAATCTTTTCTTGATCAAATAGTAAAACCGTATTTCGCTTATCAAACTGAAGTTCTCCTATATTTATGACATTTGGATCGATTGATTGAGTCTTCTTTTTTTTCCAACGGATAAATACGAACACAGAAATTAGAAATAACAAGGCAGTAATTACAAGGACAATCCATACAGATAAAGAGTTTGATTTATTTACTTCCTTTTCCTTTGAATTAATGGGTGTTACATCTGAGTTTAGTAACGTAAACAACAGCTTGTAGCACGACTTAGGTTGATCGCGAGTTCCACATGGAATGATGTCTTGTTGTAGGTAATTGTTCATCTCAAAACTGTAGATAATGTCACCTGTCACGCATTCCTCCACCTCCACGATGTAATCCATTGCCAATTTGGTTTCCTTTGCTACTTGATTTACTGTTGCAACCAATCCACCGGGGTTAAATTCAAAATCCGATTCAAATTGAATAATGTAGTGTCCATCTACCTTTATAATTGGCAAAACACGAGAAGTACTATCTCCAAATTGAAGTAAAATCTGATGCCCAATCATTCGAAGTGACACTTCAACATGTTTATCACCACCATTGCTTTGAGCACTGACTTGTGGCATCAGTAAGATAAAGAATAAGAAAGCGAATGAAGTAATACTAAGTAATCTATGACTCATGCTACAAAACTATTTGAATAAGCAACAATGTGAGTTGATTTACACAAAATTTACATCATTTTACACTAAAAACAGCAGTTATAGTAGATTCATGCCTTAAATTTGAGAGACATTATCATTAATAAATCTACAAGTATGAAAAAGGGAATCTTAATTATTTGTGCTATATCGGTAATATTTGGATTAATGGCTTTTAGCTACATAAGTTCGAACGCAACCGATTCAAATCAACTGGAGGTTAAAAAGGAACTAGCTTCGAGGAACGAAACAGTTGTTTTTGTTAATGATTTTCTTGAACATTCTTTTCCAAAGAGGAATTTAAATCTTGTGTACGATATTAGTCCTCGTTTTAATCATACAATTACGATTGATCAACTAAGATCAGCAGTTAATGTTAAAGATCTGATTCCAAAAACGGCAACTCGATGGAATGATGAATTATTCAGTGTAATCGTAGCAACACTGCTAAATAATGAGAGAGATAAATCAGAATATGGGAAAGGTAACTTACTAAATACTTCTCAAATTAAACTATTGAAATCAGTGCAATATTCTACAAATATCTTTGTTAGTGCAAGCCTAAATGATGCAATTCAGGAGTTCGATGATTCAAATGAAGAACAATTGATCTACTATATGACAGTCGTTCCAGAAAAACAAGCTGAATATAAAAATGGAAAGAATGCATTACTCCAATACCTCAGAAAAGAAAGCAGAAAGGAAACTGCCATCATGGTTAAAGAGAAATTACAACCTTGCAGAATTAGTTTCACAGTAACGACAAAAGGAACGGTAAAGGAGGTGAAACTCAATTCAACATCGGGATATAGTTCAGTAGACGAATCACTCGTCGAGTTAATCAAAAATATGCCTAATAAATGGAATTCTGCTCAAGATTCTAACGGAAACCCTGTTGATCAAGAACTTGTATTTTTCTTCGGAAGACAGGGTTGCTAATTTAATTTAGCAGCAATGAATGCGGTTGTCCATGCAGCTTGAAAATTGTATCCACCGGTTACACCATCAATATCAACAACTTCTCCGGTGAAATATAGGTTTTCGCACACTTTACTTTGCATTGTTTTGATTGTGATACTTTCTAAACTAACTCCACCGCATGTCACGAACTCTTCTTTGAATGTTGTTTTTCCAGACACAGAATAACTGTCATTCGCTAAAACATTGACCAGTTTATTTATGGTCTTTTTGCTTAATTGCCCCCAGGTGGTTATCTTGTTGATTTCACATTTCATTAGTAAGAAGTGCCATAATCGCACAGGTAAATAATAAGGTCGGATAGTCCCCAGTTGCTTATTTGCATGTTCTTTCGATAGCTTAATCAATGCAGTTTGAACATGTGCTTCATTCACTTCGTTAACCCAATTGACATGAACTTTACATTGATAAGCCATTTGATGTAAAACCCGCGCTCCAAATGAAGATAGTTTCAAGATTGCAGGACCGCTCATGCCCCAATGCGTAATCAACAACGGTCCATCACCTTTAAATTTTGTCCCCTCAATACTTACCAATGCATTTTCGACCACAACTCCCATTAAATCGGTAATTGATTCGTTGGGCATGTTAAATGTAAACAATGAAGGTACAGGTTCAGAAATAGAATGACCGAGTTTCTCCAGCCAATCAAACCCTGTTTGCTTAGGAGACCCACCAGTTGCAACAATCACTTTATCGAAGTATTCTTCATTTTCACCAATTTTCAGTAGCAATCTATCTTTAAATGGCGTGATTTTTGATACTCCAGCACTTGTCTTAATACTAATGCCAAGGCGTTTACATTCTTTGTAAAAGCAGTCGATTATACTCTGAGAGTCTTGGGAAACAGGGAAAACACAACCATCATCTTGAGTAACCAATGGAACTCCACGTGATTCAAACCATTTGATGACATGTTGATTATTAAACGTTCCAAATAATTTCCGTAATTGTCGTGACCCTCTTGGGTAAGCTTCTGAAAGCTTACTAATTGATTCACAACCATTGGTAACATTACATCTTCCACCTCCAGAGATTTTGACTTTGGAGAGCAGCTTCTTTGATTTCTCTAAAATAACAACTTCAGCATTTGGGTAATTCTCCTTCACTGCGATTGCAGAAAAGAACCCTCCTGCTCCACCACCGATTATTGCTACACGCATTTGTCTAATTATTCGTGTAAAGATAAATCAATTAAGCTATTTTAGAATCGTAACGTGACCGTTAATTTTGTGTCTTTTATCAGATATTGTTTCTATGGCATATCTTTGCTCATAAGTAAGATGTGACATTACAACTTTCTTTTGGCGATTTAGGGGGAAGATAGCTTCTTTATTATCTCCTTCCTGTTTTGAAACTATTTAAACTCCTGAATTTAAAAATTGCGTTTGTTATTTGAATTTAAGAAATCATCATCCAAAATTAATATAATTAAGGTTCAGATAATACTGTCACCACAGATCTAATACTTATTGCTAAGAGACTTAACTAATCGTTACTTTTTACTGACACGTACTGTTCTTGGCACACTATTATCTATTGATAATTCAAGGAAGTACACCCCTGGAGCACTATCAATGTAAAGCTCAATTAGTTCAGTAGTACTAAAGAATTGTGTTCTTACTAACTTACCCGTTACATCAAGCATTCGCACAGTTACATCTGAATATATATATCCAAGATCAATTGTGATATAACCATCAGTTGGATTTGGATATACAACAACCTCAGAATAAAAATCAAAAGTGTCAAAACCAAGTCCAGATACCGTGAAACAAGCCGATGTATCGGTACAACCATTTTGAGTCACGATGGCAGCATAGTTCCCATTTACCGTTGCTGTATATATCTGGTTTGATTCTCCACTAATATCCAAACCAGAATCACAATCAAACCATTGATATACTGCCCCAAATACGTTAGCTGATAAAATAGGTCCAGATTGAGTAGCACTTGCATCAACTGTATTTATGGTAAGAATCAGTGTTACCGTTGAGTCACATCCACCAGATGCAGTTAAGACCTCAGAATACGTTCCACCATTTGCGTAAATCATCCCATTTACTGGCCAGGTATAAGAATCACAAGCATCAACGGATTCAGTACTTCCAATTGCGCTTCCAACTGTTAGGATCAGTGTTATAACTGAATCACATCCAGCTGCATTTGTCAGTGTAGCCGTGAACGACCCAGACGATGTGTATAGCGTCCCATTTGCCGGCCACATATAAGAGTTACAAGCACTCACCGTTTCACTTCCTGATGAACTGTTATCGATTGTCAAATTGAGTGTTGCAACTGAATCGCATCCTGTTGTATTTGTTAATGTAGTTGTGAATGTTCCCGATGATGTATAAAGCGTTCCATTTGCTCCCCATGCATAAGAATTACAAGCAGTCACTGTTTCACTTCCTGATGAACTGTTA
>JAJRQK010000073.1 GCA_024280295.1 Bacteroidota bacterium | reverse complement strand
TAAGTCAACTAAAACAAGATGCTTTTATGTGCAGAATTTGCTCCGAATGTGAGAGCCAAACAATCGATTTCTATTACGGGTTAACTTGAATGTTGCAACAGTTTTATAGGTGTGATAACTCATTCACTGATCAAACGCGACTTGAAAAACGTGCTTGACAATAGTGAGTTTCTAAGAAACATTGCTCTAAAAAGTAAGGACTGATAACGGTTGACTGAAGTATTTGCAACTGTTCTGTATTCGTAATTTCGTCAATAAGTGTAGTTCGAATAACAACTCGACTTGAATTCCATAATAGGTTGAATTTCTAATCCATAATTTGACTTTGGCTCTCTGGTTGAATGGAAAATAACGATAGGTTACTATTCAAACTTGACTCAAAAAGTATCATACGTGCTGATTTGAAAAGCAACTGTTGTAATGCATCCCCGAAAAGCAGCACAACTAGTAATTGCACAACTGCCAACATCATCTAAAATCCAAAAACCAACCAACTTAACCGTTTTTCCGTATTTTAGCCTAATCGTTAGCGGTAATTAGAACAGACTTAACGAACATAATACAATTTTATTAACAGAGTGAAAATGGATACCTTTGTAAAATGAGTAAATTTAAAAGCAACAATAAAATAATTAGCCTATTTAGCGGTGCAGGAGGAATGGATATTGGCTTTGAAATGGCGGGTTTTCAAACAGCTGTTGCAGTTGAATTCGACAAATCTTGCTGTAAAACTCTAAATAAAAACAAACCTAATTTATCGGTTATTCAAGGTGATATTTCTAAAATCACTACAGAACAGATTTTAAAAACAGCAAAATTAAAACCTACAGAAGCTGCTTTAGTAATTGGAGGGCCTCCTTGTCAATCTTTTAGTTTAGCAGGAAAAAGAATGGGGATGGACGACCCAAGAGGAATGTTAGTTCTCGAATTTATCAGAGTAGTTAGGGAGAGTTTGCCAGTTGCATTTGTTATGGAAAATGTAAAAGGTATGGTTAATTGGGAAGGTGGTAAAGCCATTGACGCAATAATGAATGAAATATCAGAACCTATAATTTTTGAAGGACAAGAATACTCCTATAAAGTAACTAAGAATGTTCTTAACGCAGCAAATTATGGAGCATCACAATTCAGAGAAAGAGTTTTTATTGTTGGAAACAGGATTAATAAAACATTTCAATTTCCAAAAGCAACTCATTCAAAAAATGAAACACCGAATTTGTTTGGCGACAATAATAGAAAATACAATACCGTTTGGGATGCCATAGGAACTTTACCTAAAGCTGATGAACCTTCTGAAACGGCTTTGAGAATATCAAAAACAATAAAAGACAGAATTGTAAATTATGGCTATTAAGAATCATCAAAAAACAGCACATTCTCCATCTACATTAGAGAAAATAAAATTAGTACCCATAGGAGGCAAATTATCCGATATAACTAAAACTTTTGGTTCAACCTATAGAAGGCTTGACCCTAACAAACCTTCCCCAACTGTTACAAGAAGTGGGTATCGTGACTTTATCCACCCTTACAAAGACAGGATGTTTACAGTTCGTGAACTTGCTTGTTTACAATCTTTCCCTTTAGATTGGGAATTTACGGGGACAAGATTAGATTCATATAGTAGTAAACGTGAAGTTTCAATGACTCAATTTGGTCAAGTTGGAAATGCTGTTCCTCCTATTTTAGCAAATGCAATTGCAGAATCTATTAAAACACAATTTTTTGAAGAGAATGAAAATGATAAATAAGTACGTAAAAAAGGCATCAGACCTTGTTACAACACACGAATCTCGAAGAAATGGATTTCTTGAATATGCATTAAGAAAGAGTAAAGAATCTATCCCATACATTGACAAGGCAAAAGCGTTAAAACTGATTTTAGAGGACAAAACAAAAAAGCCTAAAGACATTCTAAAATTAGATGAAATTAAAAGCAGCTGTTATGAAGCTGCTGGAGTATCAGTTAAAGCTAACAATTATTTGAGTGATGTCGATTTAAACGATATTCTTTTAGAATTCATAAAAGAGTTTTTAGAACCCGCGGGGAAACATTACATTGACGAACTAATTTATCGCTATTTATTGACATTAGGAGATGCGTTAGGAGGTAGAATGAGAAATCTTGTAGGTTCAATTGCAAATGAAAAACTCACTAGAAATATTATTTCGCAACTACAAGTTCTTAACCTCCCTTTTAAATACTATCATAAAAGTTCCAAAAGTTGGTTAGAATCAAAAGATTACTCAATTGACCAAGTTATAGATATTCGTTCGATAAAATGGACTCTTAAATCGGGTAAAAAAAGACAACTGATTTATAACCTAACCGTGCCAATTGTAAAGAAAAATATTGATATAGTTGTTCTTAATTGTCATTCGGAAGAATTAACAGGAGTACCATTTAAGAAAATCATTTTAGCCCCATTAAATTATGAAATATTGGGAGAGTTAAAAGGAGGTATTGACCCTGCAGGAGCAGATGAACATTGGAAAACTGCAAATACAGCACTATCAAGAGTTCGTGATAGTTTTAAAAAACACAATATCAATATCCCTTTAGTATTTATTGGTGCAGCTATTGAAAAAAGTATGTCAAATGAGATTTTTTCTCAATATTCGAAAGGAGAAATAATGAATTGTGCAAATTTGACAGTTGATAATCAGTTTGTTAGTTTATGTAATTGGCTTACAACAAATGAGTAGTCGAATAATAACTACCGCTAACAATGGCTAAAAAACATAGGAGTTTTGGTGGTAAATTGGAAGTTCAGAACTTCGATTGAAAACCGCCAAACCAAAATTTTGATAATGAAAAAAGAAAATTAACTATAAATTATTTACTTTGGCTAAGTGCTAAATTGAAAGGGCAGTGTTTCAAACTCCCCTACGATTTCTTAGCATAACCGTTAGCTGCAAGGCGGAAACCAGCCGCACATATAACACACTGGGACTAACCGCAAGTATATCAATTATTTATTATCCAATATCTCGATTATTCTTATCCCTGAATACTGGCTTGAGATATGATAGGAGCATAGGGGCTATAATCATACTTCCAATCAATATCTATATGTGAACGAAAATATCTTAACTGTGCCTGAATTTAAAATTGGAGTGAGTTTTTAAATCTAAATGTGGTTAACAACAACTAAAATCGATGCCTCCGTTTATGAAGCATGCAATTTAGCTAATACTAAAAACAGTAAACACTGATTAATTTTCTTAAATTCAGTATTACAATCTTTACATTTATAGATAGATTTGGAATAAATGGGAAAAGTGGAAAACAAGAAAGTAATCACTCTCGCAAACAAACTGTAGCCTTCCCTTAAAGGTAGACTTACCTGCACGCTCGCACTCTCTTCCCAAAAACACTGTTTTCTCCTAGTGCTTCTGCTCGCTTGAAAGTTTCACACGCTTGAGTCTTTTCATCAAGCTCTAAATAACAATCACCCAATGCAATCAGTGCAAGGACATAATTTGGATTGTAAATCAAGCTCTGATTAATCAAATCAATTGCTTTCCTATAATTTCCTTTTTGAGCATCGAACAAGGCTAAATTGTAATAACTCATTGCATAGGTTGGATCCACTTTTATTGCTTCTCGATACGCCTTCTTTGCTTCTAGCACATTATTCAAAAAGCTATATGAAACACCTATTGATACCCAAAAATCTACCAGATGATCTCTTGGATCAACAGCAAGTCCTTTCTTATAATCGTCTATCGCACCGAGATGGTCATTCAATTTGCGTTTGACCTTTCCACGATTATAGTAAAGACGGGCTGAATCTGGAACAATCACAATTGCGTTGTTGTATTTAATAAGTGCCTCCTCAAAATTTCCCGCTAATTCTAATAAATATGCCTCTTCCTCCAAATCTTCCATTTTCATCAATTTGGCATTCATAGAATACCTACATTTTGTGCGTAAATACCGGTGCGCTTCAAGTGATCCAAGACTGTCTGCTTTCATCATTTGCTGACATGCAAGTCCCAAATTCTGAAGTGTATCGTTGATTAATCCTCTCAAGTAATGAGCTTCAGCATTTAAGGGAGATAAGTCTACAAGGCTATTTAATTCGATCAATGCATTCTCAAAATCACCTATTTCAGCAAGTAATTGACCATTCATCTTCATTATTTTCAAATTAATTCCATTTCGATCCGTGAAGCGTTCTAGACTTGCCAACGTTTTATTTAGCTTTCCTTGAGAATAGTACATCACTGATAATTGTATGTAAGCATCAACATCATTTGGAGCAACAATAATTGCTCTTTCATATAATTTCCTTGCCTCATCTGACATTCCATACGCGTCCAATACATTTGCCTTCATCACCATTGCTTTAGTCTCATTTGAGTTCAATGCTAAAGCTCTATCACAGCTTTCTATCACCATTCCGAATTCTTGAAGATCATACAGCGGTCTACTTCGCATCAAGTGATAATACGCAACATTCGGTGCTTTTAAAATTGCCAAATCACAGTCTTCTAGCGAACCAAAATCGTCACCAATATCATCCTTAAATCGTGATCGCTCAATAAGGTAAGTGGGATCATTTCCAGACAACTCAACCGCATAATCCAAATCCTTTAATGCAAGATATAAAATCCCGAAATCGTGGTAAACATCCGATCTAGTTGTGTAACTCTTAGGAGCATTGGGCATGGCCACTATCAAATCTGAGCAAACATCAATTGCCAAATCTTGTTCGCCTCTTCGAGTATAAATAGCAACCTTATTCATATAGGCTTGGGACTGTTCTTTATCCAGTTTGATGGATTGATTAAAATCGCTAAGTGCCTTGTCATCATACCCCAAGGAAAAGAACAAATAGCCCCGATTATTGACAGCAATCGCACTCTTTGGATCAATCTCCATTGCCCTAGTGAAATCCTTTTCAGCCTTTACCGCATCTCCTATTTCTTGATAGAGTACTCCACGATTAATAAAGCACAACGCATATTTATTATTCATCGAGATCGATAAATCATAATCCTTTATAGCTTGAGTTGTATCTCCTAAAACAGCCTCTAAAAGTCCTTTATCATAAAAAGTGATGTGTGTACTTTTTCCCAATTCGATTTCCTGCATCAATGCCTTCAATCGCAATCGATTTGTCATTGTATCTTTTGGGTTGATTTCTATTTGAGCTGAACTAATTAGCGGAAGAAATCCAATAGAAATAAAGGTGACTATTTTGATCAATTTCATGGTTTGAAGATAAGAATTAATGATTGAAACGTACATCTCAGCAAATCCGTATCTTTGTGTTCTGATTTATGAGTGATAAAATCAATATACGGCATCTTAACCTAGAAGAATTGAAAACTTCTTTGGTAGCATCTGGAGAAAAAGCATTCCGAGCAAAACAAGTTTACGAGTGGATTTGGCAAAAAAATGCAAGCACATTTGAGGAAATGACGAATCTTTCAAAATCGTTGCGTGAGACACTTGAGCAAAACTATTGGATCGATATCCTTGACTTAAAGGATCAACAAATCAGCATAGACAAGACCATAAAATGTGCCTTTCTAACACATGATAAAAAAGTCATTGAAGGAGTTCTAATTCCAACTTCATCGCGTACCACAGCTTGCATATCTTCCCAAGTTGGGTGCAGTTTAGCCTGTAAATTTTGCGCAACAGGCAAGTTGAAGTTAATGCGAAACTTGAGTGCTGGAGAAATGGTAGATCAGGTTGTTTATCTAAAAAATCAAGCTCAAGATCGATACAATACACCTTTGTCAAATATTGTTTACATGGGCATGGGTGAGCCTTTATTAAATTACAAGGAAATGTTGCGCTCAACTGATTTAATTACTTCTCCAGAAGGATTAGGAATGTCCCCTAAACGTATCACTATTTCAACGGCAGGAATCGCTAAAATGATTAAAAAACTAGGCGATGATGAGGTGAAATTTAATCTCGCATTATCTCTTCACGCTGCAAATGATAAGAAGCGAAGTCACTTAATGGACATCAATGATTCGAACAACCTTGAGGCTCTTTCCGATGCGCTTCGTTACTTCCATTCAAAAACTGGAACACGCGTTACGTTTGAATACATCATTTTCCGAGATTTCAATGACGAATTGGAAGATGCTCAAGAACTCGCTGAATTCGCGAAATGCGTTCCTTGCAAGATTAATATCATTGAATACAATGCGATCGATGATGGTGAGTTTCAACAGGCAACACGAGCAAAAGTTGATGCCTTTGCAAATTACTTGGAAGAAAAAAACATCATTGTAAATGTCCGTAGAAGTAGAGGGAAAGACATTGATGCAGCTTGTGGCCAACTCGCTAACAAGAACAACGCAATCCACAAGGATGAACGCGCATTGAAATAATTTCAGATAACGAGTCAAAAGCACTATTTCTTACAACAGATTCAACCGTTTACTCCTTTTTAACCTTCATTGGAAAATCAAGGCATTTATACTGCTATATTTGTATTCAATGATGTCTGTCAAGGAAATAATGTCGCCGGTTGAAGCCGAGATGGGTGAATTCGAAAATCGCTTTAGAGCAAGCATGAAATCGAAAGTTGCGCTCTTGGATAAAATCACGCATTATATCATTAAACGAAAAGGGAAACAAATGCGCCCCTTATTCATCTTCTTAACAGCCAAAATGTACGGCGATATTACAGACAAAACCTACGACGCTGCTACATTAGTTGAACTGTTACATACTGCAACACTTGTGCATGATGATGTAGTAGATGATGCCAATGAACGCCGTGGATTCTTCTCAATAAACGCACTTTGGAAAAATAAAATAGCAGTTTTAGTTGGAGACTACATGCTCTCAAAGGTTCTTTTACTCTCCATCGAAAATGATAATCCCCGATTATTGGAAGTTGTTGCGAGAGCTGTTCGTGAAATGTCCGAAGGTGAATTATTACAAATTGAGAAAGCACGAAAATTAGATATCACCGAAGACGTTTATTACGAAGTAATTCGACAGAAAACAGCATCTTTAATTTCAACATGTTGTGAAGCAGGCGCTATTAGTGTAAACCGACTGGATGAAGCTGAAAAAATGCGGAAATTTGGTGAACTTGTTGGAATTTCATTCCAGTTAAAAGACGATATTTTTGATTATGGTGAGCCTGGAGATATAGGTAAACCTACGGGGTTGGACATTCGAGAACGAAAAATGACGCTACCACTAATACATGTGCTGAATACCGCACCTCCAGAAGTTAAAAAAGAGCTAATTAACATTGTAAAAAGACATAACGAAAATCCTAAGAAGGTTAGGCGAGCTGTCCAACTAGTAATTGAGCATGGTGGAATTGATTATGCTTACAAAAGAATGCTCGAATACAAAGAGCAAGCACTTGAATTATTGAAGGATATTCCTAACTCTGATGCTAAAACGGCAATCGTTGGGTTAGTAGACTATACAACAAATAGAAAAAAATAGAATGATGAAATATATATCTGCCTTTCTTCTTATTTTCATACTTTTCTCCTGTGGTGAAGACGATGTTGTGGAGGAAAAAGAGGAAATTGTAATTGAAACTCGCGATGATCTCATTGAGGTTGTTAATGGAATTTTTACCGAATATCATCCAGGAACGGATCGAAAGAAGATTAAATTTCAAGGCCCACAAGACGAGAACAAGCAACGCCATGGTATCTGGTACTTCTACAATTTGAATAACATCCAAGTATCCATGACAGAATATAACCATGGGATAAAAAACGGTGTGACAATGGTAAAATATGATACTGGTGTTATTCGATATACTGGAGAGTACAAGGATAACGAGCAAATCGGAATTTGGAAAACGTATGATTCTACTGGAGTTTTACTAAATGAAAAAGATTTCGGAAATTTGCTCTAATGGCAATGATTCCACCACATATCGTTGATGATATTCTTCAAGCCTCACGAATAGAGGAAGTCATTGGTGAATTTGTGAATCTCAAACGCGCTGGTTCAAACCTCAAGGGAATGAGCCCGTTTACCGATGAAAAAACAGCTTCTTTTGTCGTTTCTCCAGCCAAACAAATTTTTAAATGCTTCTCCTCTGGACGAGGCGGAAATGTAGTAAGTTTCTTGATGGAAAAAGAACATTTCACCTATCCCGAAGCACTTCGATGGCTTGCGGATAAATATGGAATTCAACTTCCCGAAGATCGGCCTGCTACCCCAGAAGAACTAGCTGCAATTTCTGAAAGAGAAAGTCTCCACATCATCAATGAGTTTGCCAAAGAGCATTTTATGGGAAACATCACTCAATCCGATGAAGGGAAGAAGATTGGGATGTCTTATTTCGTAGAACGCGGTTTCCGGCCTGAGGTTATTGAAAAATTCCAATTGGGTTATTGCCTCAATTCTGGAAAAGGTTTTTCTGATGCTGCTTTAGCGAAAGGGTACAAGCGCGAATTCATGGAGAAAGTCGGCTTAACCAAAGTGAAGGATGATCGCTATTTTGATTTCTTCCGTGGACGTGTAATGTTTCCAATCCACAGTGTTTCTGGTCGAATTTTAGGTTTTGGTGGACGTACATTGCTTGCAGACAAAAAAGTTGCAAAGTACTTCAACTCCCCCGAAAGTATAATCTACAACAAGAGCGAAATTCTCTATGGGCTATACTTTTCAAAAGGAGACATTATTAAATACGATCAGTGTTTTTTGTGTGAAGGTTATACGGATGTGATTGCGATGTATCAGGCGGGAATTAAAAATGTCGTTGCATCATCAGGAACTGCACTAACGAAAGATCAAATAAGATTGGTTCGCCGCTACACTAAAAACATCACGATCCTCTACGATGGTGATGCGGCAGGAATCAAAGCTTCGTTTAGAGGAATAGACCTAATATTAGAGGAAGGAATGAACGTTAAGGTTGTTCTCTTCCCTGAAGGAGAAGATCCGGATTCATACTCGAAAGCAGTTGGGACAACAGAATTAGAAACCTATTTAGAAGAACATACACAAGATTTTATTTCGTTCAAGGCTGATATTTTACTAAAAAATGGAGAAGATGATCCAATTAAGCGAGCTGAATTAATTCGTGAAATTGTTCATTCAGTATCATTGATTCCAGACCAAATTACGCGAAACGTTTATATGCAAACAATTGCACAACGTTTTGAAATGAGTGAAGAGGTTTTGGCAAATGAGCTGATTAAACTGCGACAATCAGCTGCTTCTAAACAGCGATTTACAAATACCGAACCTCGAAGAGATAACACGTTAACAAACTCATCATCCTCCACTCAAGCAAGTGACCCTTATGCAAACGAGCCCAATCCAATGCAGGAGGAAATGGCTTCTACAGAAATGGCTAAGGTTGATGGTTTTGATCACAACGAGTACGATTTAATGCGAATCATGGTGCAATATGGAGCATTAGGTTTAAGCCATAAAGAATTAAATGAGCAAGGTGAAGAAGAGGAATTTGAAACCAGTATTACCGAACTTATCTGTCACGAATTAGATGTCGATGAATTAGTCTTTGATGACCCCCTTTTCGCAAAAATGTACCAAATAATTACAGATTCTCTCAACGAAAAAGTACTTCTGAAATCGAGTTACTTCCAACGAATGGAAGATCAAGCTATTGTCAAATTTGTATCTGAAATAGAAATGAATGAGCTTGAAATCAGTCATAACTGGATCACGAAACATGGCATTTATACAAATTCAGAAAAAGACAACCTTCGTAAAGCAGTAATGGGTTCTATATATAGCTATAAGGTATCTAAGGTAGAGAAACGCATTAATGAAATTCGGAAGAGTCTAATAAGAGAAGCGGAAGAGATGACTGATGAAGTCTTAATTGATTTGCTTTCTGAACAGGTTGCACTGGAGAATGTGAAACGGATTATCGCAGAAAAATTAGGTAGGATTGTTATGAGGTAAAAAATTAACTAATTGACAAACTTACTTTAACAACCTTAAATACATCTGTACAGTATTCTCCAATCCATAATAGATAGCGTCCGAGATCAAGGCATGACCAATTGACACCTCCAGTAACCCAGGTATGTTCTCTTGAAAAAACATCAAATTATCAAGACTTAAATCATGCCCCGCATTAATGCCTAACCCAAGTTCTTGAGCTAATTTAGCTGCTGCAACATAATCTTTAATTGCCCGTTTAGGATTTGCTGAATAGTTATCCGAAAATGGACCTGTGTAAAGCTCGATGCGATCTATTCCCGATTTAGCTGCATATTCAATATTTTCAAGCTTTGTGTCAACGAATATTGCCGAGCGAATATCCTGCTGTTTAAAGGTTTTTGCCAAATCTGTCAGTAAATCTAAATTTAATTTTGTATTCCAACCAGCACTGGAAGTTAGCACTCCTGGAGGATCTGGAACAAGCGTAACTTGTGTTGGCTTAACTTCGGAAATTAACTCTAAAAACCGATCGTTTGGATAGCCTTCAACATTAAATTCAGTAGTCACAACACACTTTAAATCAAGAACATCCTGCCGAGTGATGTGCCGTTCATCTGGTCGTGGGTGAACGGTAATTCCTTCCGCTCCAAATCGTTCACAATCGGTCGCAACTTGAACAACATTCGGGTAATTTCCACCTCTTGCATTTCGTAGGGTCGCAATTTTATTTACGTTCACACTTAACTTCGCGCTCATTCGGTACAATTTTTGTGATTACAAACGTAATAACTATAAAGAGTAAAATAGTACTTTAGCGACTGAAATGATAGCAATAGATTTAATAACAGACGAGATTCCTCCATTGATGCACACTGATACGGGGGAGAAGGCACTGAGTTGGATGGAAGAATTCAAAGTTTCTCATCTACCTGTTCTCAAATCTGGAAACTTTGTTGGAGTTGTTTCTGAATCGATGCTACTTGATCAAGAAGACCTTTCACTCACACTTGATAAGTTATTTCAACATCTTCCAAGACCATTTTCGTACGTTGGAGATCATATCTATCAAGTACTAGCTAGAATTTCTGAGTATCAGCTAAGTTTAATTCCAATTTTAGATAATGACGAACAATACATTGGCTGTTCAGGTGTGCATCATCTGTTGACGCTTATTGCAGATACAGGAAGTATTAAGGAAATTGGAGGGATTTTGGTTGTAGAAATGTCAAGTTCTGATTATTCTATGGCTCAAATTGGTCAGATTGTAGAAAGTAATGACGCTAAAATTTTAAGTTCATACATGATGTCTTCTGAAAATTCTACAAATATTGAAGTAACCTTAAAAATCAATACGCTTGAATTGGATCGAATAATTCGTACTTTTGAAAGGTATGATTATGTAATTAAGGCATCTTTTCAAAAAAATCGATTTGGAGAAGATCTTCAATTTCGTTACGATGCTTTGATCAACTATTTGAACTTATAGAAAATGAACGTCGCGGTATATGGCCAACGAGTTACTAAGCAAAACTCGACCTACTTCATGGAATTTCTGGGTGTACTAAAAGATTTTGGGTGGAATCCAATTATACATAAAGATCTGAAGGACACACTTATTCGAAAAGTAGGATTATCTGAAAACACAGACGAATTTGCTTCACATAAAGACCTTGCCACGGGTATTGATCTTAGTTTTAGTATTGGTGGAGATGGAACTTTTATAAAAAACATCAAGTACATTCGTGATTCTGGAGTTCCTGTTTTAGGTATTAACACAGGCAGACTAGGCTTCTTAGCAAACATTGGTAAAGAGCAAATTCAAGAAGCAATGGACATGGTTTATCGGAAAGAATACGCACATCAAAAGCGATCTTTAATTCGGGTAGAAACAGCAGATGATTTATTTGGAGACGATAATATCGCGTTGAACGAAATGACACTTCAAAAACGTGATACCTCATCCATGATTACCGTTCATGCATCACTAGATGATAAATACTTGAATTCTTATTGGGCAGATGGCCTTATCGTAGCAACACCTTCAGGATCTACCGCATATAGTTTAAGTTGTGGCGGACCTATCATCACTCCTGGATGTCAAGTGCATATTTTAACACCAATTGCTCCACATAATTTAAATGTAAGGCCGATGGTTGTTCCTGATCATTTGCCAATAAAACTGAAAGTTGAAGGTCGAAGTCGACGCTACTTGGTCAGTTTGGATGGACATTCTATGAGTATTCGACAGGGAGAAGAAGTCATTGTTCAGAAGGCAGATTACATGATAAACGTTATCAAGTTTGAGGAGAACAACTTCCTGGACACAATTCGAAACAAGATGAATTGGGGCGTTGATAGTAGAAACGGGAAATAGATTTTCAGCTAACATTATATGAAATCAAGAGAAGATAAAATTGACGCATTTTGGCAATGGTTTGTTAAAAATGAAGCCGTTATCAAAGAATGTATTGATCTTGACACATCTCCCAATCAATCCTACGTGGTCAATCAAATGAATGAATTAATTCTCGATCTTGGGGTTTTTACATGGGACATGGGGTTGAATGAGCAGGATAACTGGTTTTTAATGATATCTCCAAACGGAAATGCTGATAATTTAGGTATTAGTCAACAATTAATAGTGGAGGCACCACCCCATATAAAGTGGCAATTTCACTCTAGTCGGCCTGCCAAAAATTGGGATCGTTGTTTTACAGTTCATTCATTTGATATGCAAGAAATGGCTGTTGATGCTTCTAACTGGAACTTGGTTGCTATAGATCAAGACGACAATCAACTTGAGATAATCATAGAAGCAAAAAACATAGGACACCTTGACCCAGAAACTTCAGAGTCAGCAGCAAATCAATTTTTAGTAGGAGAGTTAGGAGAGGAATTGCGCATCAATCGAATAGCTAAAGTTCAAATTGTAAAAAGTGTTGATGCAGTTTATGAAAAAGAAAAAGTAAGCGTTTCAAAATTGAAAAAGCATGTAGAAGTAGGCTAATTCTATTCAAGTTTTATTTTTTCAAGTCTAGAATCTTCTCAATCCCCTTGATATGTATATCTCTTTGTGGGAATGGAATAACTAATCCAGCCTCAGATAATTTTCTATAAACCAACCGACGCAAATCTGATTTCACATGCTCAATTCTAAACGTTTCTTTAGACCAAAACATCATCTTGAAATCCAATGAAGATTCCCCGAAATCAACAAACTGAACAACCGGATTAGGGGATTTAGAAATCCGTTTATCGAAAGTCATTGCTTTTTCCAAGCAAGCGAAAACCTTCTCAACGTCTGAACCATGAGCAAGTGAAATTGTTACTGTAAATCGAACTTGTTCGTATTCATGCGACCAATTGATAACTTTCTCCCCAACAAATTTCGAGTTTGGGATGATAATGATAACATCGTCTCGTGTCATAATCTCCGAACTCCGAAAATTTATCTCCATCACTTTGCCGATCACTCCATCGACCTCAATAACATCTCCAATTTTAATTGAACCTTCAAAGAGTAAAAATAATCCTGAAACGAGGTCTTTAAATATATTCTGCAGCCCAAGACCTAGACCAACCAAAAGTGCTGTTGATCCGACCAAAAGCCCAGTTATATTGATACCCATCACCTTAAGAGCAACAATAATCGAGACCATCCATCCAATAAATTTAAAGAGATAGAAGACCGTCATTCGACGCTTTTTACTCACTTTATCGGCAATAAAACTTGGTCTGACTATTAGATAGCGAAGTAACAAAAGCCCCAGCCATGTAGATAATAAGACAAGGGCTGCGAGCAACAATTGATCCATGTGGATAACCTTACCCCCGATGATTTCAAATTCCAAATGCACAAATTCCTTCCACGACATGGCACAAAGATGGCAATATTCCTTGATTCTAACTTATTTACTGGGCGCATAATCCTGCTTTCTGCTACAATGTTGTTCCCAAAAACCAATTCATCTAAGCTTAATTGGAGCTTACAAGGCAGCTCAGTTAAGCCAAGATTTCATCAGGTTTTTGATTTACAATGATTTCCACTCAATCAGGAGCGCAAAATCGTTTTCTTATCAAGAATTGTGATAACATATTTACAATAGCAAGATTCGGCAGGACTTTTGCAATCGCTTCTAGTAAGAAAAGCTTATTTTAGCATTTCAAAAAACAGATTTTATATGATTCGATTATTTTTTACGCTCCTTTCGGTAATGTTAATTAGCGGAGTTGCACTTGCAGGAGTTGACGGAAAGGACAAAGGCAAAAAGCCTAAAAAACCAAAATTAGAAAAAGGAATTTACGCTGAATTCAATACAACCAAAGGTAAGATCATCTGTAAATTAGAGTTCAAGAAAACTCCAATGACAGTGGCAAATTTTATTGGTTTGGCAGAAGGTAATTTCAAAGTTGACACTATTGAATATACCGCTCCATTTTATGACGGATTAAAATTTCACAGAGTGATGCCAAACTTTATGATACAAGGTGGAGATCCACAAGGAAACGGACAAGGAGGACCTAGCCATCCTAAATTTGCAGATGAATTTGATGCAAGTTTAACACATAGTGGACCTGGAATCTTATCTATGGCAAATTCGGGACCTGGAACCAACGGAAGTCAATTCTTCATCACTCACGTCGAAACACCTTGGTTGGATAATAAGCATACAGTTTTTGGTCATGTTATTTGGGGACAAGACATCGTTAATGCTATCGAGCAAAATGATATTATGACTACTGTGAAAATCATTCGCAAAGGTAAAGAGGCGAAAAAATTTAATGCAACTGAGGTTTTCAAAAAATCAATCGAAGAAGCACAACAGAAAATGATCGCCGATCTACAAGGGAAAATAAAGACCTTTGAGGAAGCTGGAGATCTAAACGGAACAAAGACTGCATGTCAATCCTTACTTCAAATCACTCCAGATAATTCAGAAGTAAAAGATAAAATCAAGAAAATTGATGCCCAACTGGAAATCAGAAAGAAAGAAGCTGATGAATACGTAACAAAAATTGCAAATTTATCAACTGACGAGTACAATGAATTTATGTACAATGAAATTCTAAAGAAGCACCCAAATGCAGTTCAATCTGAATCTGGGCTTGTTTATATCATCTACGATGAAGGAACAGGAGCAAGACCAGAAAGTGGAAGCAAAATGTCTGTTCACTATACTGGAACCTTCAGAAGAGGTGGCGATAAGTTCGACTCATCTAAAGACCGAGGGCAGCCAATGGACTTCTCCTACAAAGTGAACAGAATGGTTCCAGGTTTTGAAGAAGGACTAGGACTTGTTGGAAAAGGAGGGAATTTGAAAATCTTTATTCCTTATCATGGTGCTTATGGATCTGAAGGAAGAGGGCCAATTCCTGCATACTCTGATTTAGTATTTGATCTCGAAATTCTTGATGTTCAAGCACCACCAACTCACAATGAGAATGATGGAGGCAATCACGAAGGACACAATCATTAAATTGCACAATAGAATTAGATGAGGCACTGAGAAATCAGTGCCTTTTTTTGTGGCTTACTCAGTTCACATGCTATTGATTAAACCATATTAATTAGGCATTGGGATATTACCGTTTCACAACTAGTAATTTAGATCTAATAATTCGATCTTGAAATTGAATAGTAATGTAATATACTCCGCTTGACAGGTTAGGCTCTTCAATCGTTAAAGCTTTATTAATTCCATGACTCAAATACTTACGTGAATAATGCACCTTTCCTTGAATATCAAGGATCGTTAAATTAAACTCATCATCGGAAGCATCTAAAGTCACGTAAATGTTTTGGTGAATCGATACAGGATTAGGAAAAACTAACAATTCCAAATTATTGGAACTAAGGTTAATTGCTTCTATTTTTGAAAACTCAGATGTTCCGTCAATTTCTGTATTTTTCAGTCTGTAATAATTAATCCCAACCAAAGGATGATCATCAATGAATAGATAATCAATATTGGATGTACTATTCCCAGCTCCATTAACAAAACCAATTTCGTTGAAGTTTATACCATCTTTTGATCTCAGAACAGTGAAATACTGGTTATTTAATTCTGAAGCTGTTGACCATTCAATCATTACAGCCCTATTCTCAAGCCTTACATTAAACGTAGATAATTCTACTGCTAATGTGATAAAACTACACGTTGAGATCAATACATTATTGCAGGAATCTAAAAAAGATTTAGTGTTGTCAGTCGCTTGTGAACCACAATCACTAATATTCACTATTGGGTATGGGTAAACAGGTGATTCAGAATCAAAGTAGGGAGAAATTGTTGTATGTCCCATATCACAAATATCTAGATGACCTGAAAGATTTACAGTATTCCTTGTCTCAGAATGATCACAAATTTCTAAAAATCCAATATTTGCAGCATTATTGCCGCCAATAAGACTACCGTTATTGTGAATGTAATTATTGGTCCGAATTATACCACCATTAGCAATTGTGATAGAAGTGCTTGAAGTATTTCTATGTTCCAGTGTATCTCCAACTATTAAGCGACCATAATTAATCAAATTACAATTAAACCGGAGATCACCAGCAATATGCAGTTTACCCATCCCATTATTCTGAATAATCGTTGAAGATGAGCCAGAATAGATCATATTACTTAATGATTCAATTACCCCGTCATTAGTTAAGTTTGCTCTCCTTCGCCAATCACCACAAACCCTCATGTATCCTGAACTAGTATTTGTTAACGTCGTATTCGTACTACCTGTTCTATTAGCCCCTCCTGCGCAAATAAAATAGCCAGAATTAAAAAAATTACCTCGCGCATTGAACATCGAAGCAGAACCATTTATTATTATTCTTCCGCTCAAATTATTTGTAATGGTTTCAGTTGTTATTGATTTAGCGAAAACTCCACCATTTACAATCTCTATTAATCCATCATTGGTTATTTGAGCTTCAAGTGTCATATTTCCAAAAGATCTAATTATTCCATTTACACCATTGGATAAAGGGTCTGATGAATTATTCGTCTTAAAGAGAAAACCTGTTTGAGCATCAATAAGTCCATCATTAACAATAACTCCTCGAAGAGTAATATTTACTACACCAATTAATTGTGCATTAGTTTCAATGGTAGATAATGATGTATTCAAATTGATATTGTCTGCAATAACAACTCCCCCGGTATAACACGTAAATGCTGTTCCCGAATTTGTTGTAATGAATTCATCATCTGTTTGAATCAGTCCATAGTTATTAACGATCGCATTTGTATTAATATAGTTTCCTACTCCAGTAACAATGAAGCTTGCCCCCACTCCATTTTGGAAAAATGAGGCTGCCATTTGGACAGGACCATTTACATTAAAGGTTGAGCCATTTCCATTTGTCACAGAAAAACCAGAATTGGTTTTTATAAATCCAACAATCGTTGAATTTATAACCCCATTATTAATTACATCATTTGATGCTTGGAAAAGTCCAGTTGAATTATGATTGAGCGTCCCATTATTGATAAACGAACTGACATCTATTGATCCGTTCCCCTCCACACATACAGTTACTCCAGGATTAATTGTTAATGTGCCTGTCAATGATGCGCTAGATACCACACGGCTATCGACTGTAATCGTTTGGTTCGCACCGCTCACAGTTGGCCAAGCAGCATTGCATTGTCCATAAACTTGAATGGAATAAAAAACAGAAAAAAGTAAAACTACGGAGAGGGCAATTAATTTTGATTTGCACCATACAAGAAGAGAAGAAATCATAGGAATAGTGTTTCATTCAGTGAGTTGTAATGTGAAATCTACAACCTTCTTTTTACAAATCATGCCAGATATGCTCTACATAAACCATACATTATTGCACTTTTCTAGCTAATAAATTATATTTATGTATTAGTCTATGAATAAGTATACTAATGTATAAATCTTCATTTGTATAGTTATTATATAGTTGATTAGTATGAGGAAAAAGGAAAGATTAGATAATTTAGACAGTATGAAAACCTTACTAATAAGTTTCTTACTTTGCTTAGGTATAAATGTAATCGCACAGCCACAAATCCCTGACAAATTTTATTCCAACAAAAAAAATACTATTCTAATTGATTCGCTTATAGAAATATCAGGAGAGAATGAAAATAATGATTTTTTTCTTGCAGAAAAGCACATCAGGGAGGCGTTTATACTTTCAATTAAAATTAATGATACAACACGGATAATAAACTGTTCGAATAAACTTGCCTATTTCCTAGGTATTCAAAATCAGCAAAGGGAAGCGTTAGAAACCCTACTTCATGGAATTGAATTTAGCAGAACTCATAAGGATCGAGAGAGATTTTTAGGGAACATTGGAAGCTGTTATTATCAAATTCCTGATTATAAAAAAGCCATTTACTACACTCAAAAAGCCTTACAGTTGGCAGAAAAATTAAATGACAAAAAAGAAATCATTCGGTTAAAAAATAATCTTGGGTTATTCTATTCTGACACTAAAGAGTTTGATAAAGCACTCTCTCAGTTTTACTCATCAATTAATACAAATGCACAGCCCATAGATTCATCTCTATTTTTAAACGCATACATTAATATTGGGTACGCATTTTACAATTCAGCGAGATTAGATAGTGCCAAAAAATATTTCGAGTTGCATTTAGAGTTTTCTAAAAAACTTGATAATAAAAAAGAGTTGATTCTTGCCTACGGTAATCTTGCGTCTTTTCATCTTCTCAAGAAAGACTACACTATTGGAACACTCTATTCAGATTCCGCGATTTTTTTAAGTGAAAAAATTAATTACTTAGAAAAAGTAAATCATCTGTATCTCGTTAAATCAGAATTAGAGTTTGGGTTGAACCACTTTAAATCAGCATACCACTATTTAGCGAAGTCTCTTGAGGTTGAGCTTAAAACGAAGCAAAGCTACCCAACAATTCTTTCAGAGAATATTTCATTGATAGAAAAAAATGAAGCGCAAATAAAGGTGCTCGATTTACAGAATAAAAATGCTATTTTGATTAAAAGTGAAAGTAAGTTTAGGTTTTGGCTCATAATACTACTCTGTCTCATTTTCATAATTAGCTTCATATCATTTTACAGAAGATCTAAAAACAGATTAACAATTCAAAAACAAGAAAATAGTCTAATAAACCATCAAAGTAAAATCTATCAATTAGAAATAGAACAAAAGAATAAAGAAATGGTATCAAACATCTTGCAACTACAAAGTGTTCAAGAAGTCTTAGCAACAATAAAACAAGCATTTACAAATGAACAAGAAACGATAAGCTACTCACAAATCAAGACTCTAACATCAGACATTGATAACTCAACTAGAACCCATCTATGGGAGGAGTTTGTGGTATACTTTGAAAAAGTTCATGTTCATTTTTACCGAAAGTTATTGCAAAAAGTACCGACGCTTTCTCAAAATGAACGAAAATTATGTGCTTTTATCAAGTTAAATATGACTAGCAAAGAAATTTCAACAATTACCGGACAAAGAGTTCAAACAATTGAGGTTGCTCGACACCGCTTGAGAAAGAAAATCGGTCTTAACAGAGAAGAAAATCTAGCTACGTTTATTTCAGATTTCTGAGAACACGAATGATACCAAGAAACTATCTCGGCGGGCAGCTACTTGGCTTTCCAAGCGTAAACGTCAATGAAGCGCCAGTAAAGAAATACCAATCTTTATTTGAGGCATTACCACGTTGTCCGAAGCGAGAATTCGAACGATTCGACAAATTCGCTGCAATTGGTCCGTTCTCTGCCAATAATACGTCATAATCAGAATAACTACCTGCCTTAACATCGTCTAAGTAATCTGTAAAGGTTTTTCGCACTCCAAATTCAAATCCAAGACAAGCTCTTTTACCAACAGAAACACGTCCCCCAAACCCAAACGGAATTGCCAATTGGAACAAGCCATATTTATTAGCATTCGTTAGCGATGTTCCTTGACCTTCAGTCCCTAATGGTTGCAATGCAATATCATCACCCTCAAACGCTGTTTTTGGATTCATGCGAAAGACCGCAATTTCAGCAAAAAGATACATCGTTCCTCTGTAACGCTTATGTCCAACTTGAAAAGGGAAATAATTGAACTCTACTCCATTCGCAAATTCCCAAATATCCGATTTAAAATTCAATCCTCGATCTTGCTGTTGTTCTGCTTTTGCATCTGCATCATCAGCTTTCACACTCATATAACTAAATGTTGATCGAAAAGCTGCTCTTGAATGAATATTGTAACGAAACATCAATCCTCCCGCGAGTTGTGTCTTATTGAAATGTCCGAATCGATTTAAATCCCCGATATAATAAGAACCTCCTAAAAGCACCCCCAGTTCAGAGCGTGATTTTTTGGTCTGTCTCTGAGCGTAAATGCTTACAGGTAGACATGTAAGAATAAAGATTACTAGTATTCGTATCATTACAGTTATTAGAACGCAAAGATATCAAGAAAATTGCAGAAAAAACAAAGCTGAACATGAAAACAAGTTACTAAATTTCAACTCACATGCCAAACACAATAAAGAATAGAGATTTTCTGTTAGAGATGTGTATCTTGGGGTAGAAATCTTGATCTGAGCAAATTTAACTTACTTATGGTACTACTTTACGTTTCAGCATTTTTTTCCTTGATTATTGGAATGGGGGCTATTTTTACGCTGGTAGAAAAATTCCCAGTTAAACTACTCTATTACCATTATCACTTCAGAAAGTCACTCATTTGGGTCATTTTAATTGTTGCCATTGGTTCTCTGTTTATTCCCGCTTGGAATGGACTTTCATATCAAGTTATTCCTCCATTAATAATTATTTGTTTATCAGTTGTTCTAACTTATAAGGTGCATCAATCAAACTGGTTTAAGGCGGTTTACCTCCCTAAAATGACAGACGATTTTGAATCACTTCCGCTTACGGATAAACTTGAGATCGCACTAATTGAATATGAGGGGATCACTAAAGCATATTCGTTGGATTATGTCATCCATCATCATATTGTGAACGATCAATTCAAAGATAAAACCGTTGCTCTCACCTACTGTGCGATGTGTCGGAGTATAATCCCTTTCGATGTTACGGAAATCGGTCCATTATTCGTTGCTTCTTTCAAAAATGCCAATATGATTGTGGCAGATAAAAAGACAGGAACATTCTTTCAGCAAGCAACCTTTAATTCGATTATTGGTAAATTACATCCAGCTTCGTTAGAGATGATTCCATTTCAAATTTTACCATGGGACGCTGTGAAAAACCTTAAGAATCGTCCTCACATTGCTGTTGTAACCGAAAATGATCTTCGCCCCTTTAAACTCCCTATGCCAGGTGTCTGGAAAAAAGTCATGTCATCAGAGTTAACTCCAGGACTTTCGAATAAGGATAAAACATTTCCTTCTAAAACGAAAGTCATCGGAATAATAGATCCGTCAATTAGCGGGAGTGTCTTTTACCTAAACTCAGAAGTAATAGAACAAAAAAATGTGATCAACGAAAAATTAGATTTCACATTACTATCTGTTGGTGAAACGGTGATTGGTTTTAAATCAAATGAGACTAAATTAATTCTAAAAAAAACCCTTCTTATTGAAGATAGTTTAAGTAATTCCACATGGGATTTAACAGGGAAACATCTATCTGGGACTATCAAAAATGATTTAGAGAAAATTGCTTTGACTAATGAGTATTGGTTCTCTTGGAAAAAATTTCACCCAAAGAGTGAGTTGATAAGGTTGTAATGATTACTAGAAATGACACAGCATAGAAAGAGAAATAAAAGTTTGGGTTTAGCAGAATTGATTGCTATTGCATTAGGAGGAATGGTTGGTGGTGGAATCTTCACTATACTGGGGGTTTCTGTTTCTATGATTGGTAATCTTACGCCAATTGCAATAACAATTGGTGGACTAATCGCTACTTTAGCAGCATATTCCTATGTGAAATTAGGCTTATATTATCGTGATGAAGGGGCAACTTATTCGTTCTACAAAAGAACCTATCCGAGATCTAATTTTTCAGCATCAGCAATTGGCTGGTTTATCATTTTTGGTTACATAAGTACTTTGGCTTTATATGCATATACTTTTTCTTCTTATGTCATTAGTAGTACAAATTTTTCTGACAATGATTGGATTAGAAAGGCTATTGCAGTTGGTGTAATTGGACTTTTTGCGCTAATAAATATATGGAGTGTTAATGGTATGGGCAAACTCGAAGACTTAATGGTCTACACCAAATTAATTGTTTTAACTGTTATTTCAGTAATTTTAATGCAACACGGAACTACTGATTTCGGGGTATTCATGGATAATATGGCTATGGATGCTGGAAATTCGAGCATTTTTTCAATTTTGATAGTCGCATCATTAACTTTTGTCGCTTACGAAGGTTTTCAGTTAGTGATAAATGCGGTGAACGAAATGAAGACCCCAGAAAAAAATATACCAAGAGCAATATATTCAGCAATTGCCCTTGCAATTTTAATCTATGTCGTGATTGCTTTAGGGGCGTTGTTTGCTATACCAACTGAAGAAATCATAAAAAATAAGGAATATGCACTTGCTGCGGGAGCGGGTAATGTACTTGGAAGTATAGGAACGACTCTCGTTATATTAGGAGCTGTTTTAGCTACAAGTAGTGCTATTAACGGAACTATCTTTGGATCTTCAAGACAGATGTCTGTTATAGCAAAGGATGGATATTTCCCCAAGTGGCTGTCCATTAGAAGAAACAATAGTCCACGAAATGCCATTATCGGAATGGCGGTAATGGCTAGTGCTTTAATCTTAATTGGTGGTCTTGAGCTAATACTTGAATTTGGAAGTATTACTTTTTTATTAGTCTCTCTACTTATGGCAATAGCTAACTACAGAATTAGAGATAAAACAAAATCTTCAAAATTTCTGACTATTCTATCAATCATTGGGCTCGGAACCGGAACTCTGCTAATTCTTTATTATGAATTTACAACGAAGTGGGAGCAAATGATTGTCATTATTTTTCTATACCTTATTTTAGGAGTTGGTGCGTGGATATTCTCTAAGAAGAAATTAAAATTAGCCTAGAAACACCTTAAATCCGTTTAATATTTTGGACTAAATCAATTAAACTTAATCGCCTTAACGGGGTTTATCCGTGTAATCACAACACTTGGAATAATCAACGCAATCAAACAAACAATAAGCGTTCCCGCATTCAGCATCAACCAGTGCCAGATATTTAATTCTATTGGAACTTCTGTCAGATAATAAACTTCAGGATTTAAGGATATGAAGCCAGTGTATTTTTGAATCAGACAAATAGCTAGACCGATGACATTTCCCCAGATCATTCCTCGACCGATGAGAAATCCAGCTTGAATTAAAAAGATTTTACGAATGCTCCAGTTGCTAGCACCCATTGCCTTCATCATTCCGATGAAATTAGTACGTATTAAAATCAAAACAAGGAGTGCGGATCCCATATTAATGATTCCAATCAAAATCATAAGAGTTAGTATAATAATCACGTTGATGTCTAAAAATCCGAGCCACATAAAAATATCTGGCTGATTATCCACAATACTCGTGGTCTTCATCACTTCTCCATAGGGTGTGAGTCGCAAATCAACCTTATCTTTTACTCTTGCCATTACTTCATCCAACGTCGACCAATCTTTCACCGTGATCTCGAAACCTCCAATGTAATTTGAAGAACTTCCTTTTCCTTCTTGAAACTCACAGATAATGCGTTTTACTCCATCAGTAATAGCGAATTTTCGCCCGTCTTCAGAAAGATATTCCCTCTCAAGTTCTTGATCGGAATTTAACTCAAAGACACATCTTGAAGACAAATCTCCCTCCACAGTCATCTTCAAATAAGCCGTATCTGGCATTGTTGTTTCTGAGAGGTCTTCATCCAAACTTGTCCAGTAATCACTCACAACTAAGCGAATGACCGTATCATTTTTCGGGCATAATCCAAATCCAATGTAGGTATTGAACCCATTTCCCCAATCATAGCGTAAATTTCCATTCCCACCAGAAGCATTGGCTTTGATTACAATTTGACCATCAATCAGCGTATCCGCAATTTCAATCGAAGCTTGTATTCCCCAGTCATTTAATTCTTGAACTGTTTTAAGATTTCCTAATACGATCTGCTTGTCAAACTCCTCTAATCCCGTTTCGTAAATACCAACGATCCTAAATTTCCGCTTAACAGGAGTGTTCTTTACGAAAAAAGCACTCACCCGATCTCCGATTTTGTAATTGAGATCTTTGGAAAGACGCTTGGAAATAACAATGTGGTTTTCACAGGTATCAATCGAATAATCTGGAATAACACCTTTAACTAGATTCTTTTTGAAAAAATTCCAATTGAATGTCGAGTCCACCCCTTTGATTACGGCTCCGTGAACTTGATATTGATATTCAGTTGTATCCTTTCCACTAGGAAGTTCGAATGTAGTTTCTCGCTCATCTGATTGAAAAAGAACAGGTTTATATCCAACTGCGCTAATTGAACTTATTCCTGGGTCTTTTTCTAGTGCTTTAATGAACGGTTGTTCTCTTCGAAGTGGCGCACTTTCAAAAATAGAATTCTCGCCAGCATCCATCACAAAAATGTGAGAACCAAAACCGCTTACTTTTTGGCGCACTTCTTGCTGAAAACCAGTTACAACAGCAATGGTTATCAGATTAACAATAATAGCCAATGCAATACTAATGATGGAGATGCGGACAATAGGTTTAGAAACTTTCTTACCTTGTACCACACCCTTGAGCGTTTTTTTAGATATGAAATATTCAAATGCCAAATTACTGAGAGCTTTTCGGCTAAAATACATAAAGGTTTTGTGCCTAAAAAGTATTTTCATTTTTTTGATTTTATCCTGCGGATATAGTACAGATAACAATGTGACGAATCGAGATATAGCGAATACGCAGAATCGAATTATCGCGGCGCCATTTCAAGTTGGTGCAGAACGAACTCATTTGTATTTATCAAGTTTGGAAGATAAAAAAGTAGGAGTCGTTGGAAATCAGTCTTCTCTTATAGGTTCCACTCATCTTGTCGATTCTCTTGTTTCTCTTGGTGTGGATATTCAACGTGTCTTTTCGCCTGAGCATGGTTTTCGTGGTAAAGCGGATGCTGGAGAACATGTTGCGAATGGTAAAGATCTTAAGACGGGATTGCCTGTTATTTCATTGTATGGGTCGAACAAAAAGCCAAAACAAGAACAATTGAAAGGCTTGGATGTTGTTATTTTTGATATCCAGGATGTAGGTGTTCGTTTCTATACCTACATTTCAACACTGCACTATGTCATGGAAGCATGTGCAGAAGCGGGTATCCCTGTTATTGTGTTGGATCGTCCGAATCCAAATGGACATTATGTTGATGGACCTGTTCTTGAGTCTGCATACAAATCATTCGTTGGGATGCATGAAATTCCTATAGTTTATGGAATGACAATTGGCGAATACGGTCAGATGATCAATGGTGAAAAGTGGTTGAACAATAATATTGAGTGCGCTTTAACGGTTATTCCCTGTGCAAACTATTGGCGTGAGATGCAGTATTCGCTACCAGTGGCGCCATCTCCAAATTTACGATCGGATATTTCCATTCAATTGTACCCAAGTCTATGTTTGCTCGAAGCAACTACTGTGAGTGTAGGGCGAGGAACAGATAGCCCATTCGAAATTTATGGACACCCCAATTTTTCGGAAACAAAATTTTCTTTTACGCCAGAATCAGGGGTTGGATCAAAGAACCCAAAGATGAAAGGAAGATTGTGTAATGGCTATAATCTGAACATTTCAGAAAATAGGCGAATGTTCAAATTTGATTTAACATTTCTACTCAATTCAAATAAGTTATTGAAAGGGAAACCTTTCATTGATCGACCGAAAGCATTCAATGGTCTTGCAGGGAATAATAAACTCTACAAGCAATTAATGAATGGTACATCTGAAGAGGATATCAGAGCTTCGTGGAAAGATGGCCTTGATAAATTCAAGCTCATTCGCGCAAAGTATTTGATTTATTAGGGCGTTCGAGCGGGCTATCCACTATATCTTTTGATAAAATGGACAGCCCTAACGCATAAATTATCTTGATACTAATCGCATCAGTTTTTACTCAAGAAGTGCTTATTAAAGCAAATTTACGGTCTGGAAGTCTTAAGATATAAGTGTCTTACTGTCTTCTCATTACTCTGGTCGCTCGTATTTACAGCAGCCATGTAAATTATCGTAAGATTTCTGTGTCGCTCGATGTGTTTCGCTATCGTAACCTATGTCTGCAAGTGCTTGTTTAATTTCTTCCAAAGTGACCTTTGTAGAGTTGTACTTAACAGTTAACATTTTTGTCTCAACGTCCCATTCACCATATTTCACTCCAGAAGTGTAGGAAAGTGTTTTCTCGATCTTAGTTTTGCACATTCCGCATTTCCCATAAACTTTGAGAGTCTCGGTAACTGTTTTCGATTGGCTTTGCGCGTTTGTTAGTGTGAACAAAGTAATTGCGACAAGAAGAAATAAAGATTTCATAAATTGGTGACGTTTTGGTAAAGATACGAATCAGATTTCATAAATAGCAGCACAAATTACGCCAACTCTTGTAATCTAATCTTGGCTAACTAACATTTAGGTAAATGTTCTACAGATTGATAGGTGATAGACTAATCTTTAATTATCCGAAATGCTTCACCGTCGATCAGTAGAGTGTACAGCCCACTTCTGAAGCCGTTTGTATTAATCACTAATCCGCCATCAACAAAAACGGGGTCAACATTCTGCAATTGTCCAAGCGCATTTAAAATCAAAATCTGAGTTCCTTCGGAGTTAGCTATATTTAGTTCTCCCGAAAATGGATTTGGATAAACAGCGATACTATTTTGGCTACAATCTGATGAATGTGTAACCAGATGTTCAAATTCACCATTATAATCGATTTGACTTAATCGGAAATAGTTGATTTTTGTTCGACTGAATTGCTGTTTGTTAATCGTTGCACTGTAGTCATAATTACTTTGAGAATTACCTTGTCCCTCAATTCTAGTAACTTCATACCATTCTATTCCATCCGAAGAACTTTCAATCAAAAAATAATCGTTTTCAACTTCTGATGTAGTTGACCAATTAAGAACAATTTTCTCAGCGTAACAATCTAATGTGCTTGAGCTTAATGTTACAGGCAATGGGTAAGCAGCGCAAGTTACACCGTTGATTTGAAGGTTGAAAAGTCTATTTGAACTTATTGTCATTGCGTTTGCCCAAGAAAACCCCCAACCAACTTTCCCCGGATACACACCATCTGTTCTTCCATCTGTTCTATCAAACCAAGGTTCGTCCCACGTATTGTCAACACCTCCTTGATTCTCGAACAATACCTCAAAAGTACTTGTACCGTCATAATTGAATGAAGGAGCGACGTTGAAGTTCATTGTATAAACACCAGGGCCGCTAAACGTAAAATTGCCACTATAAACTTCTGTGAATCCTGCATTCCCAGGGTAACCAGGATTTGAGGCGTAATCATTAATGGCAGTGTTTCTAACCCAAATTTTACAATTAGAATACATGTAGGTACTACATCCGTTGCAAGCGTCATTGTCAAGTCTAAATGAAATTGCGGTTAATAATTGAGCCCCTCCCATTTGAGATGGGTCATATAGATTTGCCGACCAGCTGTAATTTGTTGTCCAGTCATCTGTAGTGAATGGAAATTCAGGTGTGTTTAAAGGGCAATTAACTTGACTATAAACAAAAGTGTTAAGACATAAAAGTAAAAGAAGTGTGATTGATGCTTTCATTATAGTTTTATTGTTAATTCAGTTGTCGTAATTAATATCATTAATTCGAAGTAGAAGTCAAACGTTTGCTATTATCTTGAATTGTTTAACAACTCTTGTTTCACCCTGACATTAGTTTCTCTTTTTACTTCCTCACACCCTTTGCCCCCTCCAGCACTTTCTCCCTCATTCCTTCCATGAACGCAAGCATTCGTTCAAGAACATCAGAATCTGATGAAGCAATAATCTTAGCTGCCAAAATTCCCGCATTTTTTGCTCCATCAAGTGCAACTGTTGCCACTGGAATTCCTCCTGGCATTTGTAAGATAGAAAGAATACTGTCCCAGCCATCTATCGAATTGCGAGATTTAATTGGAACTCCAATCACTGGTAATGGAGTCATAGATGCTGTCATTCCGGGAAGATGCGCTGCTCCTCCAGCTCCCGCAATAATCACTTTTAATCCACGTGTGTGTGCTGATTTAGCATATTCGAACATTTTTTCAGGTGTTCTGTGTGCTGAAACAATATCGAGTTCGTACGCTATTCCTAGTTCGTCAAGAATGTCCGCAGCATCTTGCATGATTGGAAGATCTGAAGTGCTTCCCATGATGATTCCTACTAGTGTCATGTTTTTTATGCTTTGAACAAAGGTAATGAATCTGCATCGCTAACCGATTTATGATCCTCTAAATTTGTCACACCCCAGTTTTCTAGTTCTTCTGAAGTCCAGAGTTCTGGATAGAAAATTCGACGCTGATAGCGCGGATGCATATACTTTTGCCAATCAGATCCGCCTGTTGCTTCAGCACTTTCTGATCCGGTATTTAAGTATTTTTTAGCCGCTTCTAAATGATGAATAACCCATTTCACGTTAACAGTATGATCATAATGACGCATTGCATTGATCAAATCAAGATTTTTTTGATCTTTAGAAGGCAATGATTTGAACTTAGTCCATAAGTTGATCAAATTATATTCTTTCATGAAGCGTATGAATTCTTCAGTGTACTTGTTTTCAAAGTTACTCAACAAAGCATTTTTTTCTCCTGTTTTATGATCGACTCCTGCCGCTTGCCAATATAAGTTTTCCATAGCGTATTCATACGGAGTATCACGGTCGATTGTTTTTCTGAATCGATAATCAATTAGGTTGATCAGTTCTGTAGATGCAAATTCAATTTTTCGATATTGAGCACTCTGAAATCCACTTGCAGGAGTTAATGTATCTCTAAATTTCATGTATTGCTCTGGATCCATCCCATCTCCCATTATTGTAAATGAGTTCGAAAGCATATCAAAATACCGACTGATCCGTGAAAGATGCTTCGTGAACTTTTCAGCAGATACAACTTCTTCATGCGATACCTGATCCACTTCCCAAAGAATCATTTTAAACAGAAGCTCATTAATTTGATGGTACATGATAAAAACCATCTCATCTTTCAACTGAGTGCGTTGTGTCTGTAATCCCAATAGGGCATCAACTTGGATGAAGTCCCAATAGGTCATTGGTTCTGCATGGAGTAGTCCAGATAAATGAGTGTCTGGATTTTGGCCCATGGCTTCATATTTTTCGACAATTGCTTGAATGAGTTCTTCTCTGTTCATCTTACTGGTTTCTTTTTACACTACAAAGTTAAAGAAATATTGAGGGCTGTGAAATGACCTTAATCAGCTTTTCTTAGTTCACGATCATATTCCTAAAAGTTCTTTCAAAGGACCATACGCATTTCTACTGATTGAAATTCGTTCTCCGCTTTTTAAAACTGCGCGATAACTGTTCTTCTCAAAAGCTTCGATTCCTGTTAATTCATTAATATTAAGGATGAAAGAACGATGAATTCGAACGAAATTGGAGGCGTCTAGCGTCTTTTCATAGTAACTCATCGTCTTGTTTTTTAGATAAGTCTTATTCGAAGTATGAATTTTAACGTAATCATCATAAGCTTCTAGGTGTGTTACTTCCGAAGTTGGGATAATTTTTATACTCGATCCATCCTTGATAACAATACGAAGATGTTCATCAGGTTGCTTAGTGATTTCTGATAAATCTGATTGGTTGATTGTTGCATCTGATTGCCGACTCCATTTCTCGATAGCTTGATCAAACCTCTCTTGAGAAAATGGTTTGAGTAAATAATCTACTGCGGATGTTTCGAAAGCTTTAAGCGCATATTCATCGTAGGCAGTAGTGAAAATTACAGAAATAGGTTGATCGACAAGTTCTAACATTTCAAAGCCATTGATTTTTGGCATCTGAATGTCAAGAAAAATAAGGTCAGGTTTTAGTGCTTCAATTGATTTTAATCCTTCATACCCATTGGCACATTCTCCGAGAATTTCAAAGTCATTTCGTTGAGAAAGAAATTCACGGACTACAGACCTAGCAAGAGGTTCATCATCTATAATTAATACTTTTTTCATAGTTGTGGAATTATTAGCTGTGTTTTATAGGTGCCATTTTCATCACTAGTCGATAAAAGATTTCCACGTCTGTAAAGTAAGAGTAATTTCTTTTCAATCGACCGAAGACCATAACCTGTTCCTTGTGAAGATTGTTGACTTTCTTCATCAAATGGATTCTCGACAACAATTTGAAGAGCACCAGAAACCATGGAAAGTTGAATGGTAATTGTCACATTACCGAACTGCCCGTATAGCCCATATTTGATTGCGTTTTCAATAATTGGTTGCAAAATTAACTCTGGAACTTTTGTGTTTCTTGTGTCGTAATCAATATCGTAATCAATTGTTAAACGGTCACCGAAACGAATCTTTTCAATTTCAGTGTAGCGTTGAATGTGCAAGATTTCTTCTTCAATCGAGATTAATTCCGAATTACCTTCTTTAACTGCTTTTCGCATAAATTCTGAGAGCAGAACAATCATTTTTCTTGCTTCTTCTGGGTTTATAATACTCAATGCGCTAATAGAATTTAAACTATTGAATAAAAAATGAGGCTTGAATTGCTGTTGAATACTATTTAGCTCTAGTTGATTGGATTCCCGCTCTTTTTCTACTGCAAACTGCTGAATGCGTTGAACCATAATTCGCTCTCTATCTATCCAGAATAGCGCAGTAACAATTAGAAAGAATAAAAAAGTAATTGCAGTTCTAGGAAGAATTGTGAACCAGATATACGTTATGTAAATAGATGAATTTTCGAAAACAGAAGGCGCAACTATATAAAATAGAAGTAATGAAAGAAATGAGAATAGAATAACAGTTGAAAAGTTCGGTAAACCAAAAACGCGATTGGCATGACTGTAGCGTTGGATGACAGAAATGACTAAAATGAAAGGTAGTACGCTCGCAACGATAATTATTCCTTCCCAAGTTGCTTGATAGTAATTGTAGCTAGAAAAGACTTCAAGACAAATCACAGCAATACTAGAAAGCAATAAAAGGAGAACAATCACATAGATCATTCTCCCAGAGAATACCGAAGAATTATTTTGCCTAATATCCATCTAGATGTAACTCTGAATTTCAACACCTCCAAAGGCACAATTCCCTTTCAGTATGAGAATTTTATTATCGTCTCGCGTTGTGTCATCCAATATTGGACGCTTGTCATCGACTCCACCGAAAATCGTAACCAATTCAGATTGAACTTGCCAATTTGAAGGAACGATAAGTACAAGCCCACCGAATGCCGTTGTGGATTTAATGACAACTGGATGTTGCATATCTGCCTTTGTGAAATTCAATTCTGTTCCACCGAATACTGATGTTACATTAGCACCTTTAAAATTCTTGCTAGTAATTAGTTTAGTTGTACCGCCAAAAAAGGTGGTTAAGTCAAGGAAATCTTCTGGAGAATTCTCACTTGCGTTTATGTGCAGCTCTTCGAAATGTCGGGACTTTTTTTTTATGAAACCCATCGATTTTAAAATCATTGCCACTCCGATTCCAATCACAATTATAGGCAAAATAAGGGATGAATCAATCGTGTTAGGCTTAATCACATTAACTAAGAACACAGAACCAATAAGAATCAGAACATATCCGAATGCATCTTTAAACTGATGCTTGTATAGGGACACAATTCCAACAGCAATTAAAATCATCTTCCATGAATACAACCAATTTGGAATATCCACCCCAGTTCGGTCAAGAAGGAATACAGTTCCAAATGCAATCACAAAAAGCCCGCCAAGCATTTTTGATTTACGGTGTCTTAGTTGTCTTTCAGTATCAATATTTAATGTCATCATCTCTTATACTTATTAGTTGTTGAATCAAATGTAAGCAGCAGGTAGCGAGATAAAAAGGATTAATCGGTGAGTTGTATCCATTATTCGGTGAATGGTGATTTGGTTGCTAATCCCTGCTTTACGCTGCAAAAATTCCACGCAAAACTAACTGCTACTAGTACTTTGTGAGGAGCTCCTGTAGTCGCTCTTGCAAAGTAAGTATTTCGTATTATTGATTTCCCCTTCAATCAGGAGCACAAGTGCCAAGTCCAAAATCACATCATCGATAAGGAATGAAGAAACCTTCCCAACTATGCGTCAAGAAGGTTCATTATTTTTTATTCTAAAATCTAGTTACGATGGCTATATTCGCCAAGCAAGTCAATTAATTCCAATAACCCCTACCTCATATATAAATCTGCGTTATCAGCGTCCTAATGAACTTCAACACTTCAACCTAATATTAGAGCGTCCCCCTATTATCTTGTTCTCGTTCAATTGCCTCGAAAAGCGCCTTAAAGTTTCCTTTGCCAAACGATTGTGCTCCCTTGCGTTGAATCACTTCAAAAAACATAGTTGGTCGATCCACAACTGGTTTTGTGAAAAGCTGCAGTAAATACCCTTCATCATCACGATCAATTAAAACACCATGTTTCTTTAAGACGTTAATGTCCTCATCGATTTCACCAACTCTCTCAAGTACATCTTCGTAATAACTATCAGGGACGTAGAGAAATTCCACACCTCTTTCGCGCATTGCTGAAACTGTTTTGATAATGTCATCTGTGGCTACGGCAATATGCTGCACTCCAGGTCCGTTGTAAAAGTCGATGTATTCTTCGATTTGAGATTTCTTTTTTCCTTCGGCAGGTTCGTTGATTGGGAACTTTACACGTCCATTCCCGTTACTCATCACCTTACTCATCAAAGCAGTAAATTCTGTTGAAATATCATTGTCGTCGAAAGAAATGATTTGTGCAAAGCCCATTACTTTACCATAAAACTCACACCATTCATTCATCTCATTCCAATCAACATTTCCAACCATGTGATCAATAAACTTTAATCCAACTGGTTCTGGGTTGTAATGGGATTCCCATTTCTTATATCCTGGAAGGAAAACCCCATTGTAATTTCCGCGCTCAACAAAAATGTGAACGGTATCGCCATAAGTGTGAATTCCAGAACGAACAACATATCCATCCTTATCTTCCTCTCGTATTGGCTCCATAAATGGTTTTGCTCCACGCTTTATTGTCTCTTCGAATGCCTTAGTGGCATCTTCAACCATTAACGCAATAACTTTCACACCGTCGCCATGCTTGTTAATATGCTCGTTAATCACACCACCTTCTTCAAGGGAAGTAGTTAAGACCAACTTAATCTTATCTTGTCTCAAAACATACGATACTCGATCCTTCATCCCTGTTTCTAGTCCTGCATAAGCCTCAGACTGAAATCCAAATGCCGTTTTATAGAAGAGTGCCGATTGTTTAGCATTCCCTACATATAATTCAACGTAGTCTGTCCCTAAGAGCGGAAGAAAATCCTCTGCTTCGGCAAACATTTTTTTTAGGCCGTACTCTGTATTTTGTAAGTCTTTTAAATTTTTTATTTCAGTTCCCATTTAGTAAATTTTTTAAATGAATGTTAGTGAAGCCAAGATTTGTAATAATCCTTATGCTCAATTTCTAATGCTTGCTTCGTTAATTTCAATGGTTTAAATGTATCCACCATAACAGCAAGCTCGTCTGTTTTCGTTTTTCCTATACTTCGCTCATAAGCTCCAGGATGTGGCCCGTGTGGAATTCCTGAAGGATGAAGTGTAATTTGTCCTTTATCGATGTTGTTTCTACTCATAAAATCTCCATCAACATAGTACAGAACCTCATCAGAATCAATATTACTATGATTGTAAGGTGCAGGAATTGCTTCTGGGTGGTAATCGTATAGCCGCGGAACAAATGAACAAATTACAAATGCCGATGTTTCGAATGTTTGATGTACCGGAGGTGGTTGATGTACTCTCCCAGTAATTGGTTCAAAATCATGTATCGAAAATGCATAGGGGAAATTGTAACCATCCCAGCCAACTACATCAAAAGGATGTGAGGCATAAGTATAAGAATAAAGAATCCCTTCTTTTTTGGTTTTTACAAGGAAGCTTCCATGCTCGTCATGAGTCTCTAACTCTGATGGTGGACGAATGTCTCTTTCGCAGAAAGGTGAATGCTCTAACAATTGACCAAAATAATTCCGATAGCGTTTTGGAGTGTAAATGGGGTGAAATGATTCAACAATAAAAAGGCGGTTGTCATCTGTATTGAACTCAATTTGATAGATCATTCCTCTTGGAATCACAAGGTAATCACCGTACTTAAATTCAATATTCCCCAATTGTGTTCGTAGTGTTCCAGAGCCTACATGGACAAAAATGACTTCATCACAGTCCGCATTTTTGTAGAAATACTTAGTTAATGATTTTTTTGGAGCGGCAAGAACTATGTGGCAATCATTATTAACAAGCATAGCAACACGGCTCTCTAAAAAATCGTCTTTTGGATCAATCTTATAACCCATCAAGCTACGCATTTGAAGTTGCTTGTCTTCAACGATTTCTGGATTTAGGTCTACTTTTTCAACAAATTCAGTAACTCCTGTTGGAGGATGAAGATGATAAAGCAAGGACGACATTCCGTCAAAACCAATTGTACCGAATAGTTGTTCATGGTGCAATTCTCCATTTTCCCTTCGGAAAATAGTATGTCGCTTGGCTGGAAACTTTCCTAGTTTATGATAAAATGGCATTTTGTTCTAATTTTTGTGAATACGTAAACTTAGATTACTCGATTGAAAAGAAATAATTGCAAATCATTCCGGATTTCGCTTGATTAAGAATATGAGCAATAAATTGAATTCAGACCACATAATTCTGAAATTATTAGATTTAGTACAAATATAACGATTCATATACTTGAATAAAAATGACTTTGGTCATCAAATTAAGTCCTCCAAAAAAAGTAGATGAGCAATAGTGCATAATTGTGAAATATTGAGTCTATTTGCCATTCAATTTTGGGTGTATGAGAAAGATATTAGTCATTGGAGCCGGAGGACAAATAGGCATTGAGTTAGTGATCAGGTTGAGACAGATGATCGGAAATGATCAGGTTGTGGCAGCAGACATCAAAGAACAATGTCCTGATGCATTATTAAATGGCCCCTATGAAAGAATGGATGCCTTGGAGAGGGATGATGTAAGATCTTTTATTATTGAAGAGAAAATTACAGAGGTGTACCTACTCGCAGCCCTTTTATCGGCTACAGCGGAAAAGAATCCTGCCTTCGCATGGAAGTTAAACATGGAAGGGCTTTTTACAATTCTTGACTTGGCAAAAGAAGGGCATGTAAAGAAAATATTTTGGCCAAGTTCAATCGCTGTTTTTGGTCCAACAACGCCTCAAGTGAACACACCGCAATTAACAATCATGGAACCAACTACAGTCTATGGAATATCAAAGCAAGCAGGAGAACGTTGGTGTGAGTATTACTATGATCAGTATGGTGTAGATGTGCGAAGCATCCGTTATCCAGGATTAATTTCTTATACCAGTTTACCAGGCGGAGGCACGACAGATTATGCAGTTGACATCTTTTATCAAGCCAAATTACGAAACAAATACACCTGTTTTTTAAGTGAAAATACGCGTTTACCAATGATGTATATGCAAGATGCAATTAGGGCAACAATTGAGTTGATGGACGCACCAAAAAATAAGATTAAAATACGCTCCTCCTATAATCTTTCTGGATGTAATTTCACTCCAAAAGAAGTAACAGAAGAGATCTTATTACATCAACCAGAATTTGAAGTTAACTATGAACCAGATTTTAGACAAAAAATAGCAGACACTTGGCCTGGATCTATTGATGACAATAGTTCTCGTAATGATTGGGGATGGTGTGAGCAGGTTGATTTAAAAGAATTAGTTCGTCTCATGTTATTGAACGTTAATGTGGAATTATTAACGAAATAAGGGTTAATTAACGTTTTTTTTGAACATATACTTTCCATATTTTAGGTTCATCGAAGAAAAAAGCATGTTTGCCGAAAAGACAGATGTATATTTTGATAATCTAAGATGTCTTTGTATTTTCGTTAGGAACTAGAAATAAAACTGTATTGCTCCAATTAACAAACGAAACTACTATGTTATGGTTTTAAGAACATTCTTAACATTTGTCTTCTTCGGTCTGCTTACAATTACGTATGCAGGAGGTGATAATGGCGATCAAGGCGGCGCAAATATCGTTGATGAAGACGGGAAAAAACAAGGTAAATGGATATACCTTGGGAAAGATAGGCCCAGCGCAGGTTACCCTGCTGACGGTAAAATCGAAGAGGGAGAGTACAAGGACAATCGTAAAGAAGGCGTTTGGGTTAAGTATCATAACGATGGTGAAACACCAAAACTTCGTGGTAAATACGTGAATAATCGTCCAAGCGGCCCTTACATTAAGTACCACGCTAATGGCGAAATCAAAGAGCAAGGGACGTTCAATCGAAACAAGTATTACGATTCTTTAAAAAGATTTAATAGTGAGGGCGGACTTGTCTACGAGTCGAACTACAATGATGCTGGAAAAGAGCAAGGAACTGTTAAATATTTTTATGATAATGGTCAAGAAGAGTTCGTATATAGCTCTGTAGATGGAATAGCTACTGGTAAGGCAACTCGTTATTTCGAAAACGGTGATATCAAAGAAATAATCTACTACGGAGTTGATGGCTCTGTTGAAAAATCTGAACAACTTGAGATGGTGAATCCACCTATCACAATTATTTCTGTAGGTGCAAGTAATGAACAAGCACCAGTAATTGGTCAACCTAGAACGAAAGGATCGGTATTTAAGCCAAATGGGTACAACAAAGTATATAATTCAGATGATGAAATATGGCAAGACGGTGAATTCCGTGGCAGCAGACTCTGGGACGGCAAAGTGTATGAGTATGATTCTGATGGAATTTTATTAAAAGTGAAAGTGTTTAAAAAAGGAGTCTACCACTCAGATGGTCAACTCTAAGAACTAGAAAATCTGAATTTTAAAAGCTCTCATCCTGAATGATTTAGGATTGAGAGTTTTTTTATGTCAAAACTCTTTAGATTGGCTATATTTGTTATCAATAACGATCAACCTATGAATAACAATAAAGGATTGGAAATCCCCGACTTCTCGCAATCTCCAATAGTAGATAAAGTTGGAGTTGAAGAACGTGTTGAGCGTTTCCAAAAACGATCAATTAAAAACGAATCGAAAATGCAAGGCCTGCGAATGGCTCTTAGCATGATTGACTTGACAACCCTTGAAGGAAAGGATACCCCAGGAAAGGTGAGGCAAATGTGCTATAAGGCGCAACATCTACACGATATTCACCCCAACCTTCCAACGGTGGCTGCTGTCTGTGTTTATCCTTCCATGGTGAAAATCGCTAAACAAGAAGTGAAAGGTAGCGGAGTTAAAGTTGCCTCGGTATCAACAGCATTTCCAAGTGGACAAGCTCCAATGAAAGTCAAGATAACGGACACTAAATTTGCAGTAGATCAAGGAGCAGATGAAATTGATATGGTTATTTCTAGGGGGAGATTCTTAACTGGTGATTATAATTTCGTATTTGATGAAATAGCAAGTATTAAAGATATATGTGGAAACGCTCGATTGAAAGTGATTCTGGAAACAGGAGAACTTGTAACTTTAGATAATGTTCGACGAGCCAGTGATATAGCTATGTATGCAGGCGCAGACTTCATCAAAACATCCACAGGGAAAATTCAACCTGCTGCAACAATGCAGGTTACTTACACAATGCTTGAGGCTATTCGAGATTACATGAACACAACTGGTCGACAAGTAGGTATGAAACCCGCTGGAGGAATCTCAAATTCTAAATTAGCACTACATAATCTTGTGATGGTGAATGAAACTCTGGGAAGTAAATGGCTCACGAACGAATGGTTTAGATTCGGAGCAAGTAGCTTGGCCAATGACGTATTAATGCAAATAATGAAAGCGGAAACAGGAGTTTATCAATCATCAGATTATTTCGCAATTGACTAATTATGGCGACGAAAAAGAAAAACAATCAACCAGTAGAATGGAATTATTCACCGGCTCTGGAAAGTACATCTCACGTGAAATTGAAAGATAAATACGAGCTATACATCGACGGAAAATGGGTTAAACCATCATCTAAGAAGTATTTCAAGACAATAAACCCTGCAAACGAGGAGGTATTAGCAGAAGTTGCGCACGCAAATGATAAAGACGTTGACCTTGCAGTAAAAGCGGCTCGAAAGGCATATAAAAATGTTTGGTCTAAAATAGCTCCGAGTGAACGTGCAAAATATATTTACCGCATCGCACGGTTAATGCAGGAACGCGCACGAGAATTTGCAGTAATAGAATCATTAGACGCAGGCAAAGTTATCCGTGAATCTAGGGATGTCGATGTGCCACTGGCCTGCAATCACTTCTTCTATTACGCAGGATGGGCAGATAAACTAGAATACGCATTCCCTAATCGGAAAGTAGAATCATTAGGAGTTGCTGGGCAAATAATCCCTTGGAATTTCCCATTGTTGATGGCAGCTTGGAAAATCGCACCAGCATTAGCTGCTGGAAATACGGTTGTTCTAAAGCCAGCTGAAACAACACCACTAACTGCACTTAAGCTAGCTGAAATCATTCACGATTCTGGACTTCCAGCTGGAGTTGTAAATATCGTTACAGGTTACGGAGACACTGGAGCAGCCATTGTCAATCACCCTGACGTAGATAAAATTGCATTTACTGGTTCTACCGGAGTCGGTAAAATCATTCAAAAAGCAATTGCTGGAACACATAAGAAATCAACACTTGAACTGGGAGGTAAATCAGCCAACATAATAATGGATGATGCACCAATTGATCAAGCGGTAGAAGGAATTGTAAACGGAATCTTCTTCAATCAAGGGCATGTTTGCTGTGCAGGATCTAGGTTATTTATTCAGGAAGGAGTTGCTGACAAAGTAATTGAGAAATTGAAACATCGTATGGATTCTCTGATAATTGGAGACCCGATGGATAAGAACACTGATATTGGTGCGATAAATTCAAAAGAACAGCTTGACATTATCAATGGCTATGTCAAAATTGGTATTGCAGAAGGTGCAGAGATATATCAACCTAAATGTAAATTACCCAATTCGGGATATTACTGTCCACCAACTTTATTTATGGATGTGGCGCAATCAAGTCGCCTTGTGCAAGAAGAAATTTTTGGGCCTGTATTAACGATTCAAACGTTTAGAACTGTAGACGAGGTTATTCAGAAGGCGAATAACAGTCCTTTTGGACTAGCAGCTGGTATTTGGACTGATAAAGGTTCACGAATTTTCAATCTAACAACAAAGCTTCGTGCTGGGGTAATTTGGGCAAATACATACAATAAGTTTGATCCAACCTCTCCATTTGGAGGATACAAAGAAAGTGGATTCGGTCGCGAGGGAGGATTGCAAGGATTAGGTGCTTACTTAAAAATGAATTAGGATGGAAAGAGTAGAAGTACTAAAGACATATAAAATATACATCGGAGGGAAATTTCCACGTACAGAATCTGGTCGCTATTATACACCTACGAATGCAAAAGGAGATGCGCTAGGCAATATTTGCCTATGCTCTCGTAAGGATGTTCGGAATTCTGTTGTCGCTGCAAGAAAGGCACAAGGAGGATGGGCAGGTCGTGCGGCATTTAACCGCGGACAAGTGATGTATCGAATTGCTGAAATGCTAGAAGGTCGTAAAGCTCAGTTCATTGAGGAACTAATTTTTCAAGGAGCAACAAAGATTAAAGCAGAACAGGAAGTGAACACGGCAATTGATCGCTTGATTTATTATGCGGGCTGGTGCGACAAATACACGCAAGTATTGGGGAGCGTGAATCCTGTAGCATCATCTCACTTTAATTTTTCGGTTCATGAACCAACAGGTGTAGTAGGAATTATTGCAGATGAATCAACTTCATTAATTGGACTAGTATCGATGATTGCTCCTGTAATTGCTGGAGGAAATACCTGTGTAGTGATTGCATCTGAATCGTTACCATTATCTGCGATTACTTTTGCGGAGGTGCTTGGAACATCTGATGTTCCGGGAGGTGTAATTAATATCTTAACTGGGGCAAGTGAAGAAATGGCGAAACCACTATCTACACACATGGATGTGAATGCGCTTGCTTATTCAGGTAATGATGAAGCTGTATTGAAAGAACTTCAAGAATATGCAGTGATGAACTTGAAAAGAGTTCGATCATATACTAAAGATTGGATGAATTCAGACAGTCAAGACTTATATATGATTTCAGATTATCAAGAAGTGAAAACAACTTGGCATCCAATTGAGAACATCGGTGGTGCGAATTCAACGTATTAGAAACTACTATTTGCAACACTTGATAGTATTTGACTATAATAATTTCAATAGTTGAAACAAAAAAATAGCCTGACATTCTTTCGAATCGTCAGGCTATTCTCATATAGAATTTATCTTATCCAATCGTGAATGTGATCGGTAATCTACAGCGTGTTCTTACTGCTTTACCTTTCGCTTCACCTGGTGTCCATTTAGGCATCTTACGAACAACGCGTTTCGCCTCACGATCTAATTCGTCTGTTACTCCACGTTGAATTTTCACTCCTGTAATTGATCCATCTGGCTCGATTACAAATGAAAGGTACACTTTTCCTTGATCACCCATTTGCATGGCCATATCTGGATACTGTACATTTTCTTGAATCCACTTTTTCATTGCTGCAGCTCCACCCGGGAATGATGCCTCAACATCTGGGAAATCAATAATTTCTTTGGTTACTACAACTTCCGTTTTTGGTCCTGGAGGTTTTGGTGGTTGATCACGCTTTACATCCGGTTCCGGCGGTTCAACTTTATTTTCCTCTATAATAACATCTTCTTGAACAGGTGGCGGAACATCAACTTGCTCTGGAGGAGTTTCGATTTCCTCAGGCTGTTCTTGTTCCTCTTGTTGATAGTTAATTGTAGCTACGTTATCTCCATTATTCTTTTTGTCACCCAATTCTGCAACGGATGTAAAGGTGAAACCTGCTAATACAAGACTACCACTGAATAATAAACCAAGCATAATGATCGGAATCCGAACACGCTCGATATTTGCTTCACTGCTTTTCTTTAATTCCATAATTTTCGTCTATAGTGTGTAAATATATGTAATTTAAGTTACAAATTCCGTACCAAACACTCAATAACATGCCCTGTATAAGATACGGAATGAAACTATTCCTAATCCAGCTCCGATCGTGTCAAATAATAACTTCCATAGGCTGACAATTATCTCTCTGTGTATAAGGTAAAGAACTACTTCTGTTATCAATGCAAATAAAACTGCTAACACAAAAACGATGCGAAACGCATTGATTCTTAAGTTATCGTACTTCAACTGCTTTTTAAATGCTCCCAACCAAGTGTGCACGAGTCCTAAATATAAGAATAAGTGGACAAATGAACGTGCGGGGATGCAATCAAAATAGAAGATTTGTTTCTCAGAAAGCGGTGTGCAAATTATCAACACCATCATGCCGAGCCAAATTATTCCAGGGAGAAGTATGCGAATTGGCACCTAACTAACCTTAACTGATCAATGCGGTATATGCTGCAGCGTCAAGTAGATCATCAATTTGACTAGTGTCAGACATCTTCACTTTAACCATCCAACCCGCCTCATAAGGATCGCTATTTACAACTTCAGGATTTGCTTCAAGAGCTTCATTGAACTCAATAACTTCACCAGAAATAGGCATGAATAGATCAGAAACAGTTTTTACAGCTTCAACAGATCCAAAAACTTCCTCGATTTCAAGTGTTTCACCTTCTGTTTCGATTTCAACGTAAACGATGTCTCCAAGTTCACCTTGTGCGAAATCAGTTACGCCAATTGTGGCAACATCGCCTTCTATACTGATCCATTCGTGATCTTTTGTGTATTTCAGATTTTCGAGTATGTTCATACAATAGTTATTTTGAAGACAAATGTAATTTTTTTTGAACTGAAAAGAGCGTGATTAACATTTTCTTCTGCACAATTCTATGAAGTTTTGAACCTTTTTATAAGTATGGAGCTTAACTATTTTTCGGGTTTATAATGTTGATGAATTAGATTTTCTCGAATTACGTCAATTCTATATTTTTATGAGTATATAAGATGTAGATGTAACTACGAGACAGTCCCTATGAAAAAAAGGGAGACTACATTTTACATGCGATCTCCCTTGTTAAATTTATTGACAGTAAAAATGAGCGAAAATTTATCTTTCAATTATTATCATTACACAATCATCACATGAGCATGAGGCTGAATTTGTGTCGAATGAGTATATCTCTCTACATCCACAATCTCCATCGCAAGATATTGAATATTTTTTTCCGGCAGCTCTGGCGAACATTACCGTATTTTCTATTTCGTTTTGATTCGTGTAAATAAACTCTACAGCAACATCGTCTCCGCTGTTGTAGATTTCAATGGTGGTCAGTTTATATTCGGTTAAGAACAATTCATCTTCCATGTAATTGATAAAATCTTCTAAGAAAGGAACCTGCATACTAGTCTGGCCTTTCAGTATATATTCCGTAGGGCTTCCACTATCTGCGCTAGTCTTGTATACTCTATTTCCATGCTGCATTCGTCGCATGTGCATGTTACATAAGAATTCGGACTAGTTAATATACCTTGAAGGGAACAGTCGCAGGATCCAGTACAACTGATACTAACTTTACCGTCACCGTTTGAAAGAATTGCTGTATTGTTTGAATTACCATTTACACAGTCTTTGTTGGCGAATACGCGTTCTGATAGTCCTTGTTTGATGATTTCTGCCACCAATAGATTATCAGTTATCTTGATTTGTACCGTCTCATCTTTAATGAATAGATTTTTGGAGTGTGGATTTGTTCGTCGTTCACAGCCCGTTGTTGAATCGTGAATTGTTGTCACTTCGTAAGATCCAAATTCGAAAGAACCGATTACTGTAGCATTATGTATTTCCTCGTTTTGGGAAAAACTTAGCACTGGTAATAACATGATGATTAGAGAATGAATTAGATATTTCATTTTGGGTTGTGGTTTAAGTTAGGATCTAAAAAATAATTTCCTCTCCAGCTAAATAAGGATTCATTTCTATTTTAGCGTGAAGATACAGGTCAAATTTAGTCAATTAAAGATCAATTACATTCAATGAATTAAATTAAATTAAACAGTTAAATAACTGATTAACAAGCGTTAAAATTTAATGTTTTGTCAATGAATCCTATTAATGCTTTAAGTTACATGATGCTACCGGATCTCTTCTGTTATTTTATATTGCTAATGCATCAAATATTGATAGTACCAATTAATTATTACGGAAGTGATAAGATCCATCTTATCTAGGATATAGAAACGTGTCATCTGTGATAAAATAACTTCTTGCCGAATGAACTAAGATCTAAGTAGGTTTTAACTAAATTTGTTTGCTATGGTAAATCAGGATCAGTTAAAGGATTTGGGAATTCGAATCGAAAAAATTGGTGAATATCTCAAGATTAAAGATAAACGCCTTGAAGTACAGGAAGCTGAATTGAAAACTCAGGATCCTGGTTTTTGGGACGATCCGAAGAAGGCTGAAACTCACATGAAATTGATCCGGAGTATCAAGTTTTGGATTAACTCTTACAATGATCTCATTTCGATGAATGGTGATCTTGAAGTTTTGTTCGAATTTGCTAAAGAGGGTGAAGGCGAAGAAAGTGACGTTGATCAGATGTTCACTACACTTTCTAAAGATGTGGAAGAACTTGAACTTAAGAATATGCTTTCGGGCGAAGAGGATGGGTTGAGTGCTGTTTTACAGGTTACTGCTGGGGCTGGCGGAACTGAAAGCTGTGACTGGGCTGCTATGCTGATGCGAATGTACACAATGTGGGGCCAGAAGAACGGCTATAAAATCAAAGAACTGAATTATCAAGACGGAGATGTGACAGGAATAAAAACCGTTACTCTTGAAATCAACGGTGATTTTGGTTTTGGCTATTTAAAAGGCGAGAATGGTGTGCATCGCCTTGTAAGAATTTCACCATTCGACTCAAATGCCAAGCGTCATACTTCATTTGCATCTGTATATGTCTACCCACTAGTGGATGATACAATTCAAATTGATGTCAACCCAGGCGATATTAGTTGGGAAACATTTAGAGCTGGTGGTAAAGGTGGACAGAATGTTAATAAGGTTGAAACTGCTGTTCGACTTAGACATGCACCATCTGGAATTGTTATTGAAAATTCTGAATCTCGTTCCCAATTGGGGAATAAAGAAAAGGCAATGCAGTTATTAAAATCCCAATTGTATGAATTAGAATACCGTGAGAAAATGGATAAACGAGCGGAAATTGAAGCGGATAAAAAGAAGATTGAATGGGGCTCTCAAATTAGAAATTATGTGATGCACCCTTATAAATTAGTGAAAGATGTCCGCACAGGATTTGAAACAGGAAATGTTGATGCAGTTATGGACGGTGGGTTAGATGAAATACTGAAATCATACCTAATGACTTTTGGGAGTTAAAGAGCGAACAGTTTTTTTATTCGTCGATAATAATCGGTCATTCGTCGATAAAGTAACATATTATGTTATTTTTGGATTGAATTTTGAACAGATAGAGTTGCGTGTCGATGAATTACGTATATTTGCGCTCGCTTAAATCTTGAAAAGCTTCAAGTGCTAAGAATTTTATAGAATGAATTTGAATACCGTTTTTTTAAGAGAAGGATCACCTTTCTCAACCTATATAGGTGAGTGGGCTCAAGCAATGGGGATTTCTGTTGCTCCCTATAACTTCAAACCTGCCGAGGATCAAGTTCCGGATGGGTTATTATTGATCAATGAAAATCAAGATATTCGCAAGGATATAGATGAAATTCATTCTCATTTTGATACTAAGCATATCCCAACGCAAAAAATTGATTTAAACGGAACGCTTCAAGTTGCCGTAAATAATTTTCGAATGTGGGTGGATAACAATAAGTGCAAGCAAGTTCTGATTATTGGTTCTGATGATCTCGTGAAAAATGAAAACTTAGAGCGTTTCCTTAAAGGAATTTAGTTAACGCATTTTCATTACATCATCTGGGGTATTGCCAAACTCGTCAGTATCTATCGGTTCCCAAAGTTCAATTCTGTTTCCCTCTGGATCTTCTATGTGGAGGAATTTCCCGTAATTAAACGATTCTAATTCGTCGACTATTTTAACTCCTTTTTCGGTCAATTCCCTTTGGAAAGTAACTAAGTCATCCACCCGATAGTTAATCATTGCTTGCTGTTTCTCGTTTCCAAAATAATCTGAATCCGACTCAAATGCTCCTAATTGTAAGTGTCCTTTAGTTTTAGACGTATCACCATTGAACTCGAAAAGGACACCGTAATCGTTCACTTTCATTCCTAATACTTCAGTATACCATGTACGCATCGCTTTCGGGTCTTTGTATTTAAAAAAAATTCCACCGATTCCTATCACTCCCATTTTCTAGTGTGTTAATGTTTGAGAGTCGAAATATACTAATTAGTCTACTATTAGGATGATGGTGAAAAGTATTATTCTGATATCATGTCTATTAATTCATTTACTATCTCTTATATCTTTGTCGACTGAATCACTCCTATTTCGCTACGATAGATGTCTTCTAGTGTTTCTCTTTTCCTGATGAGCTGCAAGTCATCTTTATAAAGCACTACCTCACCAAGGCGAAGGCGAAGGCGAGTATTGTAATGATTACTCACTGAAAACGATAGTCCGTAAAAAGTGATTTTGTCCACTATCTAAACTAATGAATACAGTTGATGTTGTTTGCTTTAAGTGTGACATGTAACTTTCTGTATTGTTTAATGGTTACATTAGCAACATAGAAATAGGTTGAAGTTCTAAAATGTTGATCTGCTACAAAATAATTTTTGCCGACTTATTTGTATAATTGAATCGAAAAAATCATTTAATTAATACAAACAGTTATTATAAACTGTTTTGCGTTTACAAATAGACAATGAACGATCTACCTTCAAAACTGTATATAATAGAAAACCCATTCGCGACATGAAAAAACGACTGCTACTACTGACAATGCTACCTATGTTAGCATGCTTGATTTCAAATTCTGGATTTGCACAACAAATTCATGCACAACAAATTAAATCCCCTATTGATGAGGTTAAACTCTACTTAACGGCAGGGCAGATGTATCATCACCAAGATATCAAGTTAGTGAAAGGAAGAAATAAGTTGATTTTTTCAGGAATTTCAGCTTATGCTGATCCTCAATCCATTCAGTTTACTGCTGAAGGAAATTATCGTCTTGTATCCGTTTCAACTGAAATGGATTTCTTGGCTGCTGAGAGTTTCAATCCGCGAATATCTGTTTTAAAGGATTCTTTAGAGTTGCTTGTTGCCAACCTTCAAGATATTAAAGACATTCGAGATTCTTACCTAGCTGAGAAGGCGGTTATGAATACGAATAGGGATTTAGGAGGGAACTCCGAAAATTTATCTGTGGAAGAAATTCGTGCAACTGGGACTTATTACCGAGAACGAACACTTGAAATGAATAAGGAGATCACTAAAATGCGAAAACAAGAGCTGAATTTAGATCGAATGATAGAAGATACTCGTTTCCAATTGGTAGAATTGAACTATGATGAAAATCAAAGAAGTAATCAAGTGATCATTCTAGTAGACGTTGATCAACCCACGCAACTCACTTCAATATTGAATTATTTAGTGTCCGATTGTGGTTGGGCAGCTACATACGATTTATCTGCGGCAGATATTAATCAACAGGTTAATTTGAAATATAAAGCTCAAGTATATAACAATACAGGCAATAGTTGGAAGGATGTATCATTAACACTTTCAACAGCTGATCCAAGATTGTCTGCGTCGCATCCAGAATTAACTCCTTGGTATTTGTCTTATGGTTCAATTAATGATATGAAAAGCGAAGGTGGGTATTATGCCCCAAAACAGGCTAACGCTGAATATCGACAAACTGCGGTGTTTAATATTAATTCAGCAAATGTTCGTGCTTATGATAATTACTATTTGGGCGATCAAGAAATCAGTAACACCTTTAATTTTAATGAAAATAAGACGAAGCTAAAGAAGACTCAAGCCGTCGGAAATGGAACAGTTCAAATGAGAAATATTGATATCTCTGAATTGACGACTGAATTTAAGATTGAGGCAAAATTTTCATGTCCATCAGATGCAAAACCATATATGGTGAATGTGAAAGAGGTAAACTTAGACGCAACATTTTCGCACATCACCGTGCCGAAACTTGATCGTGCAGCATTTTTAATTGCAAATATCATTGGGTGGCAAGATTTGGATTTGATACCTGGACCTACAAACGTTTATTTTGGTGGAGTTTATGTTGGTGTTTCTGAAATTGATACACGAAATGTTTCAGATACACTTCGTTTGTCTTTTGGCCGTGATGATCAAGTAGTTGTTCTGCGCAAGTTGAAAAAAGAGTATAGTTCAAAACGCGTTATTGGAAATTCTAAGAAGGATTCTTATATGTATGAAATTGCAGTTCGAAATAATCGTTCTACACCAATTGCCATAAAAATTTACGGTCAAGTTCCTGTTTCGCAGAATAGCGATATCACTATTTCGATAGATGAATTGTCTTCTGGTAAACACAATGAAGAAACGGGGGAGGTTGTTTGGAGCTTAAAAATCAATCCTGGAAATGTTACTGGAAATGAGATTGGGTACACCGTTAAGTATCCCAAAAATTCCAATGTTGTAGTACAGCGATTCAGAACTGTTTCATGCCCTTCGTTTTAATATTTCGGGCTAAAACTGGATTTTCTACCCAACATAAACGTTAAGGCAATTTCATGTCCACCAGCGTTGTACTTATAGAGAGTCGTTGTACTAAAGTCGAAAGAATATCCAATTTTGAAGGAATTGGTTGCATACAATCCTGTTCCGAGGACAACTGCATCCTTGTGTCGATAGGAAGTTGCCAACCAATAGCGATCATTGAACTCAAATTGACAGCTAAGTTCCCAAGAAACAGGAGCTGGATTTATGTACTTTACTAAGAAAGACGGACTTATTCTCATGTGTTGTTTTTGTAAGTTGAAATGATAACCTCCTGTAATGTGGAGATGAGTCCGTGGATTAAAATTAAAATCACGATTTCCAAATTTCACAAGGTCTGTCGTTAATTGATTCGCAGTAACTCCAAAAAATCCAAGCTTTCCATGGAAGTAAATTCCAGCATCAACTTGGAGTGTATTTTGAGCACCTTGACTTCCAGCTTGCTGATCATAAGTCTGATCAAAAACACCTGTATTCGTAAGAACACTCAATACCTGAGCATTGCTTGAAGTAAATGATCGGTTTGCCAATCCAACACTCGTCCCAAATGAAAGGGCATACTCTCTTGATAGTGGAATATGAATTGCATAAGATGCCATAAATTTAAACTCACGAAATGGCCCATATTGATCCCCTAACAGTTGCCCTCCAAAAGCATGAGTCAGTTTATTGATTCTCATCGTTGGATGCTTCACCTTGACATTATTGCGTTTTACCTTACCAAAGGTTCGTTTCATTGATGATCTTCGCCATTTATTTGATGGTGCAGCAAAATAGATGTAAGATGTCTTTGGAGCGCCTTCAATTCCTATCCATTGCATTCTTCCTCCAAGTGTAATTGCCATGAAATCATAAACTCCAGTAGCTCCTGGATTTACCATGTACTGATTCTGCAAATATTGACTGTACTGAGGAGTCTGCTGGCCAAAAGAATGGAAAACGATCAATAAGAGGGGAATCGACAGCAGTATGCGCATTCACCAAATTTACGCAGATTTCCTGCTATTCGCAAAAAAATGAAATTACTTCAGGCAATCTAGCAACTATTCAGTAACTAACTTCACGAACTGATAGGGCTCATACTTCGATCGATTATAAGCATCCTTTTCATAATCAGGACCTTGTACAATTGTTGAAACAACAACAACTGTCACCTTACCTATCCACTTATCCTTTTTCTCAAAATGAGAAACGATATCGTACTTAATGTTCTCTGCGCGTAATTTCGCTAATTGATCATTAGATGAATAGAGGTAGGTTGGGACGAAAGATGCGGAAGAAGTAACTTTAACTGTAATATTTGGCCTTCCCTCTTTAATTTGTGTCTCTATCGATTTTACGAATTTCTTCAAATCACCTCTCGATATTTTCAGCTTGTTTTTGTCATAACCAAAGAAGTGTTGGAAGTTAAGGATGTCATAATTTGATACTAAGACTGGATCAATTTCTAAAGGTGGCTCATCAATCATAACCGTCACATCGGCTACTTGACCAATTGCATCCATCACTCGAACGCTGTATTCATTTTTCACCAATCCAATTGGATCTTCAGCTGTTGATCCATTCGACCAAGTAAATGAGAACGGTTTAACTCCTCCATTTACGGTTAAATCAATACTTCCATCAGCACCGCGATTTACTGTCACATCAGTTCCTGTAGCACTTGCGCTAAGTGGTGGAGCTGAAAGAATTCTAGCCGTGTAAATATCGCTTCGTTCTCCTTCTCTATTGCTAGACCAGTACGCTTGATTTCCAGAATAGGTGAAATAAGCATCAAACTGAGGCGTATTAATTGATTTTCCAAGATTAACAGGAGTTGACCAAGAAGTCCAACTATCTTGCTTCACAGAATAAAATATATCGGCATCACCCTCTCCTCCAAATCCATTACTAGAGAAAAATAAAGTGTCTCCAGTTGGAGCAAGGAATGGCGAAATTTCATAACCCGATGAATTAATCGAATTACCCATGTGTATTGGCTTAGACCAACTTCCATTCAAATTGGTGCTTACATATAAATCCTCATCACCTAATGAATTATCACCGTTATATGAAATAATAAGCGTTTTTTCTCCGGCCGCCATGTGAAATCCATAAAATGAACCGTTTATAACTAAGCCTGGTATATCTAGTGCTTCTGGAGATGTCCATCCATTTCCATTTTTCCTAGAAACAGCAATTCCCTTTACGGTGTCTTTTTTTCCTTCGTATGCATTTAATAAATAGATAGCATCTCCAGCATCGTTGATCCCAACAATTGCATTATTATATTTATTATTGAACGTCTTTAGAAGACTGCAATCAGAGTATCGACCTTGATCATCTCTTTTACTAGACCAAATATCTTGATCTTCCAATCCACCTCGATTATTTTTATCAAACGTTCTTACAAAATAAAGCAAGGAGCTATCTTTCGAAAAAACGGGAATACTTTCTTCTGAGTCAATGTTGTTTACCGTGCCCCCCAATTGTTCTGGTTCAATTACTTTCCAGAATTGTCCAAATGATGAAATAGAAATCAAACTGCCAATAATAAGTAGAATAGTGTTTTTTATCATGATTTATTTACCTTAACATTAAACCTAAAATAATTTCGTGTCCTCCACTACTGTAATTGTTGAGACGCGAAATATTGTAGTCGAAAGAATATCCAAATTTAAATTTTTCACTAACATTGAAACCAATCATTGCTACAACGGCATCTTGATTCCTGAATGACATTCCTCCCCACAACCATTCGTTGTATTCTAGTTGCAATGAGAAATCCATTGAAATTGGAGCAGGTGCTAGCATTTTGATTAACACTGCTGGCATCAATGAAAACTTATCATTGATAAGGAACTTATATCCAGCTGTTGCTTGAAGATGAATCCCTGGATCGAAATTCGTTAGTTTATTTCCAAATTGAACTAAATCTCTTGTCAATTGATTTGCGGAAACACCAACAAACAACTTATTAGAGTAGAAATAAATTCCAGCATCAATATCAAGCGTGCTTTGACCTGAAGCATTTGCCACATAGTCATCATACAATGGATCCGTTCCAGTTCCTAAAATTGTTGTAAGCACTTGAGCTTTTTCCGATAGAAAAGATCTATTTGAGATCCCTACTGAAGTTCCCAATGATAAATTATATCCACGAGCGACAGGAAGATGAATAGCATAGGTTCCTGCAAACTTTAAATGCCTAAACGCGCCATATTGATCAGCAATAACCTGTCCACCTATCACATGTTTCAATGCTCCTGTTTTGATTTCAGGATTCTTGAATGCTCCAGCACTTGTTCTAAGCGCAGGATTATGCCGTGTCTTTGTAGAAGATAATGGGCTTGAAACATACAGGTAAGATGTTTTTGGGGCATCATCAAAGCCAAGCCATTGCATTCTTCCTCCAATCGTTATGTCAACAAAGTCATAGACCCCAGCAGCACCAGGATTTACCAAGTATTGATTTCTAAGGTATTGACTATACTGAGGTAATTGTTGCGCAGTCACCGAATTAGTGCATAGGGCAAGCAAACAAAATAATATACTCTTTTTCATAGCTAAATTATTCTCTTAATATTGAAACAGAACCTTTGAGAGTTTCAGTGATTCCGTCGTTAAACTCTATAATATAATAGTAGGAAGCAACAGGCATGTCTTGACCATTAAACGATCCATCCCATCGATTTCCATTATAATCACCTTTATTTGATTCAAAAATTTGATTTCCCCAACGATTATATACATGAACGATATTATTTGGATAGACTTCATCGAGATTAACAAGTTCCCAATCATCGTTAATTAAATCGCCATTTGGTGTAAATGCTGTTGGGATGATTACTTCACAATCAATAAATAATAGATCGATTAGTGTCGGTTCACTCACACACCCGTTTTCAGTTTCAGTTGCGTAGTACGTTGTAGTCCCAAGAATAATAGGAGGTTGGTAACTTGATCCTGTTGCGAGTACAAAATTTGGATCCAATGCTGGATCATCGTACCAGTCAAACACTCCGGTTCCACCAGATGCAAATAGCGTTGGAGGGACTAGCGCATCAGCACAATACTCTCCACCTCCTGTTAATAAAGGTGCAGCTGGATTTGGATAAACAATTAATGACTGATCCATTGTTGCTGGACAAATTCCGTTTGTGAGATAGTTCACACTGTATGTTGTTCCAATCACACCATTGAATATCTCTCCAGTTATAGGATCAATTGTTGCCCCATCAGTCGCTGCTATAGTGAATGAAAAAGCACCTCCAGGTGTTCCTGTTATAGTAGCATTGTTTTGGAAACCATAACAAATATCTACAAGCGTAAATGACGGATCATCTGTGATGTTTATAGTCACAACAAAACTTGTTTCATCCGAACATCCGCCGTTATCTGCGTATATATATACTGTTTGAGACGAAGTGATAGGTCCTGTAATTACTAATCCACCTAAAGCTTGCGAATTATCATAAAATGCTTCAGTACCAGGTAGATTCAATCCTGTAATCGCAGGAAGCACATACTGATCACACACTGAAACATCTGGCATTGGATCCAATGTAACTACAGGAATAATTGTAATTGTTTGAGTTCCACTTGCAGCATCCGTACAATTCGCATCCGTTACATTCGTCAAAACATAAACTCCTTGGGTATTTCCAAGATTAATTGGACTGGTAACTCCAGATGTTGATCCAGGTATACCATCTAATGTATAGTCAACTGTCCAAGGGCCAAGACCAGTAACATCAACAAGAATGTCTGCTGCGATTGCTCCAATGCAATAAACAGAACCTCCATTGATAGCAGTTACAGTAGGTAGCGGGTTAACTACTACCGTAACGTTTGAACCTAATATGGTTGAGCAGACGCCATCCGTAATTGAGACAAGATTTAATGTCAAGTTGGTCGTTATATTCGGTAGTGTAAAATACGCAGTGTCATTTGAAAATAAGAGAGTTGTATCAGCACCTCCAAAATTATAAGTCAGTGTTGCACCATCATGTCCTACCACCTCAAAGAAAGCAGTATCTCCAGAACATATCGGACTGAGAGCAAATGGTGTAGCATCCAATTGGTCAGATTCAGGTACGTTAAACGAAATTGAAGACGTACATCCTACCCCATCAGTTACAGTTACGGTATAATTTCCACCCGCAAGACCAGTTTGAGTTGGGCCAACAAAACCACCTCCCCATACGTAGTTATACCCAGGAGTTCCTCCAGAAGTATTAAGAGTAGCACTTCCGCTATTCGCACCGAAACATGAAATCGTAAGATTTTCCACATAAACAACTGGTGCTGTTGGACTTGCAAACACATCAACACTGTCTCGGCTTGAACACCCAGTAACAGGATCCGTGATTGTAACAGGGTAGTTTCCATAATTCAATCCAGCAATTGTTGAAGTTCCAACTCCAAGATCAGTTGTTCCATTGTCCCAAACAAAATTGTAAATTCCAGCAGGAGTGACATTTGCCGTTGCTGTTCCATCACTTGAACAAATCACATCGGTAGAAGACATTGTAGCTACTGGTGATGGATTAACTGTTATGATAAAATCAATTGAAATAGGACAAGCCAAAATTGAAGATGTTGGTGTTAACACTGTCGAGTAAACAGATGCGGTATAGGTTGTTGTAAAAACAGGATTAACCGTCACATTAGATGGAGAAGAGATTACCATGTTTATTGTTGGACTCCACTCAACAGAATCTAAAGGATTAAGACCCAACAATGTTAAATTTATAGATTCCCCTTCGCAAATTGTGACATTACCTGATCCCGTTGCAACTGGATTAGGAGCTACATACAAGTAGATGATGTCATCTGGGGTAGTTCCACAGCAATCCGTTGTCATTGATAAAGTAATTGTATAGAATCCTGGAATGTTAAATTGATCAGATAACGTCTGGACACTTCCTGGGTTAGCTATTGCTCCACCGAAATTCCATGTATAAGTATCAGCATAATAAAGACTTTGGAAAGTGGCATAATCACCTTCACAAACCATGAATGTATCAACACCAACAATCGGAGCATTCGTAATAATATCTGGAAGAATTCCTCCTGTAAATGCGATGTTTTGAAAACCTGCATAAGTTTCCAGACCGGCTACAATATCATATCTATTAATCGCTGTGAATTGAGTAGTAACAGCAGTACCAACGGGCGATTGCGGGATAGCACTCACAGTGAAATCCCAAGTTACAGATGTAGGGTTAGTAAAGTTGACATCCGTAGAAGTACAATTCACGTTTGTAGCTGTAATAATTGGTTGAGCAACCAATCCGAAATTAATATCTGAAGTTGCCATGGCAGTCCCAGAAATAAATGCTTGATTCGATTCTCCAACTTGTCCTGCACCACCAGTTCCTCCTGTACCACCAGCACCACCAGCACCACCATTTCCTCCACAACCAACTTCTCCTCCACCTGTATAGGTAGATCCAAATCCACCTGTACCACCAGCTCCTCCTAATCCACCTGGTCCGCCTAGCCCACCTGATCCCAAAAGACCCGATGTTAAATTCGATTGGACAAAGTTACTATTTGTTCCGTTTGTAAATAAGTATACAGCATAAGACGATCCACCGCCTAAACCTCCATTCCCAGGAGTACCAGCTTCTCCGCCACCGCCACCGCCGCCGCCGCCGGAACCTGCACCATCAATACAAAAAAGACAACCTTGACCGCCACCGCCGCCGCCGCCGCCGCCACCGCCGCCGCCAGTCCCGTCAGTTCCAGTTCCACCAATAGTTCCAGGGACCCAAAAACCACCTATGTGCGATCCAAGAGGGCCAACTGCACCTGCTATTCCAACTAAACCAGATGCCCCTGGAATTCCAACAGTTCCACAATTTCCTCCACCGCTTCCGCCGCCATTTCCACCGTTACCATTATTTCCTCCAAGTGCACCAGCACCACCATTTCCTCCATTTCCTCCTGGACCACCAGGTCTATTCTCTTCTCCTCCAGATCCAGCACCTCCTCCTCCTCCACCAGAACGAGGATTAGCAGGATTTGCTCCAGCACCTATACCGCCAGTTCCACCATTATTACAGCAACCTCCTGGGTTTGGAGCACCAGGACCACCAGTTCCTGCACTAATTCCAGCACCTAAAGCACCGTTTCCACCAGCACCAGAAGCACTTTGATTATCATTATTTCCCGCCCCTCCATTCAAACCATTGGTACCGATCGAACCACCGACTCCGTTTGAGCCAATAGATCCGGCAGCAGCATCTCCTGCATTAATTTGACAACGGGTAATCTCATAATTTGAACAAGCAGTTAAGTGTAATCCATAAGTTGACATACCTGGCTGATTCCCATTTGCAGTTGTCACCGTAAGATCTTGAAATCTAAATCCAGTATTTCCATTTCCGTAAAAAACCACCAAGCGTTGATTATTAGCTGGACCTTCAGGGTTGAGTGTTGTTCTATTTATTGTTGTTGCTCCTTGTGTACTCGTTTTCGTCCATGCACTTCCTTGGATAAATCCACCTTCTAGTGTAGAGAAACTTCCAATACTTAGTGGGTTGTCGATATTATATGTTCCAGTTGCAATTTTTATTACAGCATTATTACAAGCCGCACGGTTCATACCCTCAGCCAATGTTGTTGGGTCTAATTGAGTACCCGCCCCAAGTACAGTTCCTGTAGTTGACACATAAATATTTACACAACTTGGCAAAACAGGCGGAGTTCCAACAGTTAAGAAAATCGTATCCGTAGAAAGACATCCCCCCAAAGGGTTTGTAACTTCCAAAATATAAGGGTAGATACCCGCCGCCGCAGGAACAGTAATTGACAGTATTGACTGTACCCCTGTCACAGTGCCAGGTCCTAATGCAACCAATGCTGGATCATACCACTGAAAAGTCATACCAATTTGATCCGTTACTCCAGACAATAAGTAAGTTGCTCCTCCACAAACATCAGCAGATGATGGGAACACACTTGCTAACGGATCTGGGAGCACATTAACTGTTACCGCATCTGTAGAACTACAACCATCATTATAAAGGAGCGTAACCGTATATGAGGTTGTAGTTATTGGAAATGCATCAGTAGTTGCGGTATTAGGTGTTGATAGGTTCGTAGTTGGAGACCATGTATAAGATGATATAATCCCCGGAGTAGCAGTTGTTGTTGCAGTTAAGACCGTTGTATCACCTCCACAGATATTAACATCCAAGCCAGCATCTACTGTAGGATTCGGGTTTGGCACAATATTCAACGTATATATAGCAGCATTCTGTCCAATAAGTGGGCAAGCATCATCAACTGCTATAATTGAAAACGCGTAGGTTCCTGCATCCCCAATCATTGTATTCCAACAGAATGTTCCAGAAGGGTTCGTTCCCGAACCAGCAGTCACAAATGTTGCACCTGGAATATTATTAGAATAAGTCAACGTAACATTTTGACCAATATCAGGATCACTTCCAAAGATATCAAAACAAATCGTAGCGCCTTCACATAGTGTAACATCGTAAACACCAACTGCACCATTTATACCTGAAAGTGATGGAATCGTATTTGAACATGGTTGAATAATAAATTGAATATCACGCATGATAGAACCAATCAACACACCATTTCGATACTCTTCGATCAGAACCACTACAACAGCAACCTGAGCAACATTTGGAGTAAATGTTATCTGTCCAGTAGCAGGATCAAAAACCAAAGGAACTGTAAATGGGTTGACACCACTAAACCCTCCTGCATAAGCAACTAAAGAGCCTGCTGAAGTTAAACCGTTTACAAGTGAATATACAAGTGAATCTCCATCTGCATCAAATGCCAATTGCTGAAAATTGATTGTTTGACCAACACAGCCAAAAAACTGAGGAACATTAGAAAACTGAGGTGAACTGTCGAATAATCCAACCGTATTATCGAGCGTAGTTTCAATATAAAAGCCTTGAGAACTTGCACCAGATAAGTTAGTAATCGCTCCATTTCTGCAACAATTACTAGTCCATAAAATCCAATCACTGCATCCTGGAGGCAAGTTTAGAATTCCAGTATACACATGCAATTCAATCCCAAAAGATCCACCCCCACTACAAGCACTTGTCGCGCCAGCACAAAGAGGAGTAATATCAGTTACACTCTGAATGTTTAAAGTCAAACTAGAGTTAACTCCACATGCCGCAGATGAATAATTTACAATTTGAGACGACCCAACTGCTATTCCGTTGCAATCTCTGTAAATCTCTAATCGTACCTCATATTGATTTGGAGCTAAGTATGTATAAGTTAAAGCTCCACCAGAATAATGAGATGCCGAAGCTGAAAAGCCAAAACCAATAGTGACAAAAAGTAAGAATGCAATTTTATGCAATCTTGAATTGTAAAATATTTTCATATTATTCAGTAATAGTAAGTAGTTGCTGGTTCCAAAATAAAATTGAACTTCTAGTATGAAATCAAGCAACACCAAATATATGAATTAAAAATATCAGTTTCAAAAAATATTTAATTAAACGCCACCATATAAGTAGGTAAACTTCTCATTTACAGTGCGCTTACATTGCAAGACGAGATTTTATTCTGAGAAGACAAGTGAAACTAAATCAGCTTAATTCATACAATCACACGGAGCATCGAAGATAAGCTCTACATTGGGCAATCTATTCATCCACGATTTTTGGAATTTAGGACTGAAACGAATTCCGGTGAAATCGATTTTCTTCAATTCATTGAGGTTATCGAGTGATTCTGGAAGATGAATGATTGGATTATCATAGATATCAATGTACTCCAACTTTGAGGCATATTCAATGCAACTAGGCAACTCTGTTATGCTATTCCGATTAATTATCAGCTCTCTGAGAGATTCTAGTCGGCACACAACAATTGGAAAGATATCAAGTTGATTACGTTCAGCATTTAGGTGAATTAAATTCTTCATTTCACCAATATAAGATGGAAGTCTTGTCAATTTATTTTTAGAAATGTTTAAATATTTAAGCTGGTGGAATCTCTCCAATTCATCGGGGAGTGATTTAAGCTTCAATTTCTCAAAAGTAATCCCAAATACGCTGCCAGGGTTAGCACTTAATGCTTCTTCCCAAGTAAACATTTTAACATCCTGTGCAAGGATAGCACTAGACCAAAGAAGTAAAATAAGAACGAATATTCTCTTCATCTTTTGTAAGTTGTTCTTTCAATTCTAAAATAGAATCAAATTTCATTTCATCTCTAAATCGTGACAAGAATTGTACCGTAACATACTCATCATAAAGGTCTCCTTGGAAATCGAATAAATTCACCTCTATTGAGAGATTATCATGGTTGGCAATAGTAGGTCGAAGTCCAACATTCATCATTCCTTCTTGAATAGAACCATTTGGGAGAACAACATTGACAGCATATACTCCAAGCATTGGAATTAACTTAATATCACTCTCAATATCAAGATTAGCAGTTGGAAATCCTATTGACCTTCCTAGAGCCTCACCTTGCACTACCTTACCATTCAATTCAAATGGTTCACCTAAGTATTTATTGGCAAGTTCCATCTCCCCTTTCATAATCGCATTACGGATTTTTGTTGAGCTAATATTCACTTCATCAACTTCCTGAGCATCAATCTCAATGACCTTAAAACCATAGATCTCAGCAACCTCTTTCAAAAATGTTATTGACCCTTCTCGATTCTTTCCAAACTGATGGTCATACCCAATTACTAGTTTACTTACATTCAACCTATTCACCAAGTAATCACGAACAAATTCAACTGCAGTAAGTCGTGAAAACTCATGAGTAAAAGGATGTACAATGATGTTTTTGAGCCCCATCCTTCTAAGCTTATCTATTTTCTCTGCTTGAGTCTGAATCAATCTCAATTCATGGCTATCAGGGTATAGAACCATTCTTGGATGCGGGTAAAAAGTAAATAGCACCGATTCTCCTCCAATCTTCTCGGCCTCCCTGTTCAACTGTTCGATAATTTTTTGATGCCCCACATGAACACCATCGAAAACACCAATCGTTAATACCGGGTTAACAATTCCATCAATGTGATCAAATCCTTGAAAAATATTCATCAATTGCCCTTTAATGGGTACTTAAACAAATGTACAAATCTACTTTCACTTTTATCGAAATGTAGTGCATTTAATAGTGTAGAAGAATTAAGTGATAGATAGGATCAATTTTATGCGCAAATAATTTCGAGAACATTATTCTAGGTAAACAATTTACTTACCCAAGAGTAAGATGTATTCCAAATCTTTGCATCAATCCCATAAAAAGGGTATTTTTGTCATGTCTTTTCCCTTTATTCAGAATTAATCTAAATAATGGAAGAGCATTATTTAAAAAAATAAATATGATAACAGTCACAGACTCAGCAAAAAGCCAAGCAGTTCGATTAATGAGTGAAGATGGCAAGGATGGTTATTTCATTAGAGTTGGAGTTCAAGGTGGAGGATGTTCTGGGTTGATGTATCAGTTGGATTTTGATAATACTGAAAAAGAGGATGATAAATCATTTGAAGATAACGGAATGAAGATTGTTGTTGACAAAAAAAGTTTCCTTTATCTTATTGGAACTACGCTCGATTTTTCGGGAGGATTAAATGGGAAGGGATTCATTTTTGTCAATCCAAATGCGGATCGAACATGTGGTTGTGGTGAATCATTTTCAATATAGTGTAAGTATGTCAGATTATACAGAAAATGAACTAGCTGAAGACCTTGAAAACCAAGAGTACAAATTTGGATTCACTTCAGATATCGAATCAGATAAAATCCCCAAAGGACTTAGCGAAGATGTAATTCGACTCATTTCATCAAAGAAAGATGAGCCATCGTGGTTATTAGATTTTAGACTTAATTCATACCGACTTTGGAAAGAAATGGTCGAGCCTAACTGGGCTCATGTAAAGTACACAAAACCGAATTTCCAAGACATAAGTTATTATTCAGCACCGAAACAGACAAAAAAATACGAAAGTTGGGATGATGTTGATCCAGAAATGAAAGAAACCATGGCTAAATTGGGAATTTCAATGGAAGAACAAAAACGTCTTACTGGAACTGAAGTAGCTGTTGATTTTGTAATGGATTCTGTTTCCGTAGCAACCTCATTTAAAAGCAAACTGAAAGAACTTGGTATCATATTTTGTTCGTTTTCAGAAGCTGTTCAAGAATATCCTGATCTTGTGAGAGAGAACATGGGTACAGTTGTACCATCAAGTGACAATTTCTATGCTGCTTTAAATTCAGCCGTTTTTACAGATGGGTCTTTTTGCTATATTCCCAAAGGAGTTAGATGTCCAATGGAACTATCCACTTATTTTAGGATTAATGAAGGTGGAACAGGGCAATTTGAGCGTACATTAGTAATCGCTGATGAAGGCTCTACTGTCTCTTACCTGGAAGGATGCACGGCACCTCAACGAGACGAGAATCAATTGCATGCAGCAGTTGTTGAATTGATTGCTAAAGATGGAGTAGATATTAAATATTCGACTGTTCAAAACTGGTACCCGGGTGATAAAAATGGCGTTGGCGGGATTTTTAATTTCGTTACTAAACGAGGTATTTGCGGACATAATTCTAAAATTTCTTGGACTCAAGTTGAGACAGGATCAGCTGTGACGTGGAAATATCCATCCTGCATTTTAAAAGGAGACAATTCAATTGGTGAATTCTATTCTGTAGCGGTGACTAACAATTACCAACAAGCAGACACTGGAACGAAAATGATTCATCTTGGGAAAAATACAAAGAGTACGATTATTTCTAAAGGAATTTCAGCTGGCAAATCGCATAATTCTTACCGAGGACTTGTTCAAGTGCATAAAAATGCAACTAACGCCCGAAATTTCTCACAGTGTGATTCTCTACTTATGACGGACGAATGTGGAGCCCACACATTTCCGTATATCGAATGTAAAAACAGTTCGGCTAAAATTGAACACGAGGCTACTACATCAAAGATTGGTGAGGACCAAATTTTCTATTGCAAGCAACGAGGTCTGAGTGAAGAAAGTGCTATAAGTCTTATTGTAAATGGATATTGTAAAGAAGTTTTAAATCAACTTCCTATGGAATTTGCTGTCGAAGCGCAAAAACTACTAACGATCAGTCTGGAAGGATCGGTAGGTTAAAATGAACGAATAAACACTAGAAAGTGATAACAATAAAGAACTTACATACCACAATCGCTGGTAAAGAAATTTTGAAAGGACTTAATCTCGAAGTGAAAGCTGGAGAAATTCATGCAATTATGGGGCCTAACGGTGCTGGTAAAAGTACCTTAGCATCTGTTCTTGCAGGACGAGAAGAATACGAAGTTACTCAGGGGAGTATAGATTTTGACGGAAAAGACTTACTTGACCTTGAACCGGAAAACAGAGCTCGTGAAGGTTTGTTCCTTGCATTTCAATATCCTGTTGAAATCCCAGGCGTGTCTAATATTAATTTTTTACGTTCTGCAATTAATGAAATTCGAGAATATAGAGGTGAGGATTCTTTATCAGCCAAGGACTTCATGGCAAGAGTTCGTGAAAAATCTGCATTGGTTGAACTAGACCCTAAATTAGCTTCAAGGAGTGTGAATGAAGGATTTTCTGGAGGTGAAAAGAAAAGAAATGAGATTTTTCAGATGGCAATGCTCGAGCCAAAACTAGCGATCCTTGATGAAACAGATTCTGGATTGGACATTGATGCCTTGAGAATTGTAGCGAACGGTGTCAATAAATTAAAAAACAACCATACGGCATCTATCGTGATTACTCATTATCAACGTTTACTTGATTATATCATTCCTGACTTTGTTCATGTTTTATATGACGGTAGAATCGTGAAAACTGGAGGGAAAGAATTAGCACTAGAGCTAGAAGAGAAAGGGTACGATTGGATAAAAGAAGAATTAGCGCTTTAACGATGGGGATGGTTATAGAAAATAAACACGCGTTCATTAAGAGATTAAGTCTCACTTCAGTTCCACTTCCTGCAAATTCGATAACTGAGGCAAACGAAACGCTTGATAGTAATGAGATTCCAACAACTAGGGTTGAAGCTTGGAAATACACAAGAGTTGCCAAACTTGGAAAGATAGATTTTATCTCCGAGCGAAAAGAAGTGAATGATACTTCATCATACATAATTGATGATTCTGCATTGACTTTGTTTTTCGTAAACGGATATTTATCAACTGAAATATCGGATAATCTTCCCGAAGGATTTACCTGCAAAAAATTATCATCTTGTTCAAGTGATGACCTTCAGCAAACAAAAGTGACGCATAAGTCTGAATTATTCAATGCTCTGAATACAGCTTATTTGAATGATGGGATTTGGATTAACATCAAGAATAATACCGTTTTGGATCGCCCAATTCAACTCATTCACATTACCAAAGGTGCGCGTCAACTTACTAATTTTAGAACTATAATTACTGCTGAATCATTTTCAAAATCGTCATTTATTCAAGGTTTCTTTTCTGAAGATACTGATCAATCTTTCACTAATTCGATCACAGAGATATTCGTAGAAGAAAATGCTTTTTTGACAATCGATAAAATACAATTCGAGGAAGAGAAAGCAAACCATATCAGTACAGAATTTGTAGATCAAGCTAAAGACTCAACATTTACATTGAATACAATTACACTGAACGGTGGCCTTGTTCGAAATAACATTCAAGTTGAAGTGAACGGTCAGAATTGCACGACGAATTTAAATGGTGCATATCTATTAAAAGGAAAGCAACACGTTGACAATCATACGACCGTAGATCATATCGCCGCTAATTGTAACTCAAATGAGCTGTACAAAGGTGTCATTGATGAAAAGGCGACAGCAGTATTCAACGGAAAAGTTTTCGTTCGAAAAGATGCTCAGAAAATCAATGCATTTCAATCGAATGGAAATGTCTTACTTACAGATGATGCTTCGGTAAACTCTAAACCTGAGTTAGAAATCTATGCCGATGATGTAAAATGTTCTCATGGATCAACTACGGGCCAACTTGATGAAGAAGCTATATTTTATTTACGAGCAAGGGGATTATCAGAAAAATCTGCGCGTAAATTAATGGTAAGCGCATTTATCGGCGAAGTACTTGGGAAGATAGAAAATGAAAGTGTTGTGAGATATGTCGAAAGATTGCTTAAAGAACGATTCGAATGGGATTTTAATTAATCCGACAAATTCATGTTAATTTCCTTAATCAAAAGTGCAATTTCACTTAGGATATGAGAACGTTGCTCATCATATGGAGGGTTACTTTCCATATAATTTTTCAAGTGCAGCTGACTTTCTAAAATGTCTTCTTCGAGGAATGGTCCCTCAAGATTTTCAATAATTGTTAGGCAATCTAGTGCTTCCATGAAGTTTCCTACAGTCGCGATGTAAACAAAATCATCAATATAACCACTAAAGTCAACTTTCATATTCCAAATTGTAGAAAGGACCAATTGTCGAGCAGTTAAAAATTTCTGATCTTCCAAAACTTCCATTATTTCAACTACAACAGATGTGTCTTTGAGACTACATAGTAATTCGATTAATAATGATTGTTGCTTCTCAGAGAGACCACCATTCATCAAAATCTCAACTACTGGTTTAATCACAGATGAATTACCATTGCTTTCAAGAGCCTTGATTGCTTTCATTACCTTTTTGGCTTCACCAGAATTTAAATCCAGCATGATGCTTTGTAATTTCTGTTTCTCCTTTGTCTCCATCGTATCCAAATTTTTGGCAAAGATACGTATATTTTGACTCAATTAGAGTTCTTGGTTGTTTCAGTTAATAGTAAATTCACTCTATCTTTTCGCTCAGACCAGACATCAAATTCTAATACTTTAAATATCTTTGGGATATGAAGCAGTTCAACCTTCGATTTACCGTTATTGCAATCATTTCAACCTTAACGCTTCTTTCTTGTCATATAAAGCAAGCAAAGGTGACTATTGAAAATACATTGGTTATTGCTTCTGACTATTTGACTAAGGGTGACACTATTTTATTTACACATTTTTCCGAAAAAAATAAACTTAGGATCGTTATTAAACCGATGACAACAGATGCAGTGATTGGTTTGATGCGAAATAAAGAATACAATTCTGGATTAGATTTGGTTCTTTCGGCATCTTCACATAGTACATTTAGATTGTGGCAAGAAAAATTATTGCAACCAATTTACGAAGATGACATCACTAATAATGATGATAATGAGTACGTTTCTTATAAGTACTCTTATGTTGCACTTGGCATTGACCCTTTTGTTATCTATTATCCTTCTGACACATTACTTACTGCAAGAACTTATCAAGATTTATTCAAAACTAGGCATTATCATTTTCTAAACCGTGACGATATCTTGTCCTTTCTTGGACCACTTAGAAAATACAAAGATCAAGTAGAAACATTTAACTGGATTGAACGATGGGACTCTGTAACAGTTGAATTGGCAAGTTTCAATTCCGATACCATTCCTGCCATTCTAACTCGGTACAGTCAAATTAGTAAACTACGTGATAGTTTGAATACTAATTTACTTGATGATAAGATTCTATTCCCGAACGGGTTGCGCAAAGGATGCTACTATGATGTATTACCAATGGCAATTATAAAGCAAGCAGAAAACTATATCCTTGCGAAAAAATTCATCGAGTATTGTACAAATCCTGGTCACAATTCTATTATCAATGATCAACTCAATACGTTTCCACTCTATGACTATCTGGAATCTCGATCAATTGATCTCAAATTAAATCCAGTTGGTAATGAAATTCTACTCCAATACCACCCAATGATTGAAAGAATTCTTAACAAGTTGAAGTAGACTTATTTGTTTTAAATTCTTATGGTCAAATAAGAATAAATTGTCATATTTACGTGAAAAAAATGACTTAAAAATGCTAATTAAACCAGATCTTATTGATTTTGAACCTTATGCGCAACTACTGGAATCAAATATGCGCATAAAACTTTATGACAGAAAATACTTCAGACGAGTTAACATACTCATCTATACGTTTTTTACTATTATGATCAGTACGTTCTCATCACTATACATTTTCGACATAATAAATCTGATTGTACTCACATCCTTAGGCATCTTTGTCATTGCCTTATTTTTATATGTCCGTAGAATATCAAAGAGATTAAGATCAGCCTCCATAATCGGAGATTCACTCATCCTCAAAAACTCAAAGCGAAAACCATATCTCACGACCTTAAATACAATTAAAAAAGTTCGTTCATATAGTATTCTTTCGGTCCAGTGTACTCAGCTAGATTATCACTTGGATGGAAAAAGACACAAAACGATTCTAATTGGTAATCCTCCAGAGATTTCAATTACCTTGGATAAGTTCTTCATCAACGCGAAGCATTGGTGCAAGAATAAAAATAAAAGGCAAACCATAAGCCGGGTTCAGTAATTTCATCGAAATGAAACGTCTATCATTTATCTAGCCTCGACCTCACGATCGAGATCGAACGACCTACCCACTCAGATTGGACGAGTCATCCTACATGCCGAAGCAATCCTGAACTTATTTGGTCTTTCAGCCCGTAAGGTTTACCAAGCGATTTTTGTCACCAAAAATCCGGTGAGCTCTTACCTCACCTTTTCATCTTTTCCTTAATTTCTTAAGGTAGTTTTCCTTTCTGTGGCACTTTCTGTCAATCAATAAAACGAATTCTATTAACTGCCTTCCCGTTAAGAAGTACGGCACTCTATGCTGCCCGGACTTTCCTCTCGCAAAGAATAAATCTTTACCAGCGATAGACTGGTTTGCCTTTCGATCAAAGGTAGTTGTTTTTGTTGGATTGTTAGGTAGGGAGACTTTCAGATACTAAGACGAATGACTAAATTTGAATGGAACTGAAGCTAATGAGTTATTGCTTCACGAAATTGGCAGCTCCCCACTCACCGTTTTCAGAACGAATAATCACTTGATAAGTTCCTTTCGCGAAAGAATGGATATCGATAGTATCAGATTGTGAATCGATAACACCAGACATGACAGTCTTTCCGTGATTATCGATAATCAAATAGTTTGAACGATTACTGACACCATTAAGTGTAATTGTATTTTGTGCTGGATTAGGATAAATCCCAATCACGATAGACTGTTCTTCAACTCCTGCATCTAAGCCAAGGTATATATCTTTATACTCAATCCCTGTCACAGCTGTTGTTCCTAGAATATCCGATGTTGTAATTCGTAAAATTGGTTCAAGCTCACTATTCGTCCACCATTCATAAATAACACTTGGGGGGATTGGTAATTCTATCCAAGTTGGTGTTCCAAATATTTCCAGAAATAAGGAGTCAACCTCAGTAATGTCATGTCGAACACGAAGCGCCTCAAACGTTCCGTAAGGAGTAGTAATAGATCCCCAGCCATCCACATTACTACTACGTTGGCGGTGTTGAATCCAAATTGCATTTTGAATTGGGTTCATGTCCAAGTTTGTGTAGCCATTAGAAGTGTACACATCACCGTAATTCATTGGTAATTGGTAACGAGTTTCGATGGTGTCAGATTTAAATGGAATTTCCGTACCATCAACAACCATTGAATAGCCGATTGAATTAACCTGGGCAGCATCAATTTTGGTGACAACATTCATGTTTGAAATAGTAACTGGCAGAAAAGCACTCAATTGATCTAAAGGAATTGCATCTGTTTCCGTGAAATTTGTTCCTTGATAAGCAGGAGGTGCAAAAATCCCAAAGATGAAGGTCATAAGAGCTGAACCTTCGCTGATATTACGGAAATTTCGAAGAATCTGTTGATCAGCAACTAGGGATGAGAAATTCCATGTGAAATTTGTTCCTGTAGAGGCAAAATCAATTGTTGGATCTGTCGCTAAACTCATTCGAATGGTGTCTCCACCATCTGCAAAGTCAGCTTGTGTTAATTGAATTTGGCTAAATGATACTCCAGAAGTTAATATGCTTAAAATAAGAATGAATCGCATGGTTTATTTTTTTTCAAAGGTACACATTTTCATTCGTTCGGAATTGCAATACCAAACACAGCATCGAACTCCACTTGATGAACAACTCCTCCAATTGCGTTTGAAACATTTGCACTAATATGTGCGCTCAACTTGTAGACCTCATCACCTTCAGGATTTTTCCCAAAATGAGTGACACCTGTAATCTCGACATTGCTTCCATTATTATCTAGGTAAGATGACCAATACGTTACGTTATCACTCTCAACCTTTAGCAGTAAATTGAAATCTTGATTCTGAAGAGTTAAAGTTCCAGTCTCAAGAAACGTAAGATCATCAATAAATTTACCACTTAAAGATCCATCAACGAGCATAGTCTTTGATCGAACCACACTATTTTCAAAGGAAACATCGGCAGTGAGGTTATAACTTTGAGGATCAATGCTCAATTGCACTTGAGGTTCATCAGAAATAGGTTCTCCATCAAGGAACCACCTAACCTTCTCAATGGGTTCATTTCCATGTTCAATCCAAGCCATGAGCATTCCATTCTGATTCAAATAGTGCTTAATCTGGAAATTTGCATGTCGTTGATAGCCAACAATCAATTCACTACTCAAGGTTTCAATTGTAGAATCATTAAAGGTGATCTCTGCCGTAACTAAGTAAATACCTGGTTCATAAACTTCAAAATAATCGTACCCCTTCACTACACCATCAATCGACCACTTTATTCCACTAATTAAATTTACATTTGCAAATAGTTCTTTATCTAAAACAAGTAATGCATTAGTTGAAGTTGTGGCAAAAATTAACTCATCAGGCAATTCGCTATAAATCTGTTTCGTCTGATAGTCAACAAACCCATCATAAATTCCAAGTTCAATTGAAAAATTACCATCTGTCAGTTTTCCAGAATACAGGTTAACCCCATTCGCCTCATTCACCATCGTGAACATATACGCATTATTATCTCCAGCAACAAGCGAGAAATCTTGACCATCAAAAGCACCTACTGTTGTAAAAACAGGATTGTTTGATTGGATATCATCGGGTGAATGCTTCTTACATGATGTTATTAACATCACTGAAACTCCAACTATCGCTATTAAGTACTTATGTACGTTTCTTCTCATTATCTATTTTCTTAGTCGTATTGATTTTCTGAAATATATTTGTCCATCTAGCGGAAATCTATTGTTTTGCCCATTGATAAAATCTTCATTAAGAGATTCTTGAGTTTGAACACCAAGATTCCCTCCAAGTGTAAACCCATGTTTAAATTTATAGGCATAACCGATTTGAGGCTTCAAACCAAATCGTTTCAAGCCATCTATGTGGCCGTACCCTTGAATATCATGTACGAGAACATCGTTTACTACCCTTTTATCACGGACTTTCGATCCAACGACATAAGAAGGTCTAATTCCAAGACTCAAAACATGTTTTCCAAAGTTATACCCAACGGATATGTTTCCTTCAATTGAATAAATTTGACTGTAAATTAACTGCGTACTTATCACTTCAGAGCCAAACCCGTAAACGAGAGATTTTCGATTCAATTGAATATCGTTATGGCTCGAAATAATTCCATTGACACCCAACGTTAAATTGAGTTTGTTTTTTTGAAGTTCAACACCTATTCCTGCTCCGAAAGAGTTAGAATACTGATTAGAAGGAGAAACAATTGATTCTGAAAGTCCGCCGTTTACTTCAAAATACAGCAAAGTTGCTGTTCGAAGTTCAATTGGTGGCATCTTAAATTTGAATTCTGGGGCTTGTGATTTAGCAAGTTGATTCTGTAACGAACGAGGTGATAATGAGTTTATCTCAAAATATGCTAGATCTTCAGAGTTATTAACTGAAGGTAAATCATCAACTCCAGACGGAATAACCACAGTTAGTAAAGGGTTACCTAATACATCCTCGCCTATATCCACGTTTCTCTTCAAAGTTGCCAGCGAATTTGATTTAGCACTACCATTTAAAGAATAATTATTCGATTGATAAACACGAGAATCATCTAACTTCGAGTTATTTAAATTCGAAGTATTCTCCTCCTCCTTTTCTTCTATTTCACCATTCTCACTTATGATATTTCTACTATTAACAGCATCTCCATCAGTCGTTCTTATCACCTGGTCTCCAAAACTATTCGTCGTATTTTTTGTTTGACCATTACTTGCCAATTGTGTAGCAGTGTTGTTAGTCTCAACATTCCCATTAAGGTTGTACACCGACATTGTTGTAATTATTCCTAAAAACACGAGGGCAGTTCCTACCCACATAAAATCCTTTCCTCCTTTATTTATAGGAAGGGAGGCAGCCTCAAACTCCTTCCAGTACGCATTTTTGTACTCGGAAGATGTATTGGCAGCGTTTTCTTGAAACAATTTATCTATATCTTCATCTCTCCAACTCATATCACCATCCGTTGATTCTGATTTTCCAATCGTTCTAATTTTTCTCTTAACATTTTTCTAGCGGTCGAAAGATGCCATTTCGAGGTTCCTTCCGACATTTCCATCTGACTCCCAATTTCTTTATGCGAATAACCTTCAATGACATACAAATTGAAAACGTGTGCAGTAGCTATAGGTAACTCCTGCACAAGCATCATGATGTTCTCGTAACCTAAATTACTCTCAGCATCATTTGCTTGTCCTTCAGAATAGTAATCTAACTCCCTTTCGCTGTCGCTTTTGGTTATTCGTGTAGTATATTTTTTATTCTTCCTGTACTCGTCGATTAGCGTGTTCACCATCACTCGTTTTGCCCAAGCATCGAAGTTGACATTCTTTTCTACTTTTTCGAGCGCTTTCAGTATTTTAATGAATCCTGAATTATACGCAGATTGAGCATCAATTTCATTGTTATTGTAACGGAAACATACGGGCATAAGGAGGCGAAAACAATATTCATACATGATGTTAATTGCTTTCCGATCATCACCAATACATTGATGTATTATTTCTGGTGTGATGCTCATGGATTTTCTCAAGGCTATTATTTTACTGTCCTTACGCAATTTACTAAATTATATCCAATTTATCTCTCTCTCATTTAATCTCCGAATCTCTCGTAAAGCTAATAACGACAGTCGATTCTAAAAGGTTGGGAAGAAAGGATCAATTTTATGATAAAAACGTCCATAATGGTTGTCTAAACTGTAAATTGCGTCTATTATCTACTATAAATAACGCTATGAAAATTCACTTATTACGTCACGCCAAAACTTCTCCAACATCAAGCAGTGGAAAGGATATCGATCGCCCTTTATCTACTAAAGGTATTTCACAAAGCAACTTAATGGGAGATTATCTGAAGAAAATTGATTCGATTGATGAAGTTTGGTGCAGTTCAGCTGTTCGAACACGGGAAACACTGGAAATTGTGAAATACCATCGTTCTTATAATAGAGTAAATATCAAAGATGATTTGTACCTCTGCTCCAGAGATCAATTTCTAGAAATATTATGGGCGTCTGAAGATGAGAATGAACTTATGATTATTGGTCACAACTTTGGGATTTCTGACTTAGCAACCTATTTCACTGACACCCAACTAGAAATGCGGACATCAGAATACTACTGCATCGAATTTGATGGGCTTAAACTAAAAGAGACTTCACGCGGAACTGGAGTCATTGTTGATCATTATCGTCCTCGGATTTTGATTCCGTAGGGTTCCCCTTATTAGGCACGTAGTGATATATAATTACATGTCCGTTTTGCCTTCGTTCTAATTCTTCTTGATGAAATTCGTGCAATCTCACTTTCTCTTTCCATTGACCCTCCAGGTCTGGTGGCTCGATTCCAAGTTCTTTTTCAAGTTCATAAATGAATTTCGGGGCTTGAGGTCCGCGTTTTCTGTAGATGATAGCCAGTAAAATTCCGACAACCATTCCAGACAAATGACCTTCCCATGAAACATGTGCTTCCGTAGGAAAAATTCCCCAGATCATTGAACCATAAACGAACGCTACAAATAATGCAATCGCTTGAAGAGGGCGGTATTTTCGAATTATTCCAGAAGTAAATAAAAACGCAGCTAAAGCATATACCACTCCACTCATTCCGATGTGGTACGAACTAGTATTATCTGCAAAAATAAATAACCCTATTCCTGTTAAAAGCCACGAAATAATAAATACTCGTCCAGCAATTGCTCGATAATAATAGATCAACGCAGCCAATAAGATTCCCGTAGGAACTGAATTATTCAGTATATGTCCAATGTCACTTTTTGCATGCAGTAGTGGCATCAAAAGTATTCCTTTCAATGTTGATGTATCCTTAGGGATTACTCCCCAATGATAAAATGGAATATCAGGAAACAAATGATCAGCCCAAAACACGAGCCACATCACTACTATTAGTAGCAATGGATAGAGTGTCGCCTCAAGAGGGGATCCGAATTCATGTTGTTGCATTCGCATGTTGTGATGATGTCAACTATTGTGCCTTAGGGAATTTTGTGACAAGATGGCAGCGTAGAAGGGG
>JAJRQK010000072.1 GCA_024280295.1 Bacteroidota bacterium | reverse complement strand
TGCAGTTACAGATGCTGAAGCATTAGAAATGAAAGCTGATATCCAAGCAGAACCGTTTAAAGATGATCGTTTAGATAAAGCACGAAGATTGGCAAAGGACAGATGCTTTCAATCAAGTCACGTGATCACAATTATGAGTGCAATGACCTTCGAATCTAATAAGTTAGAGGTAGCAAAAATTCTTTACTTAAAAACAGAGAATCAACAAAATTACGAGGATGTAGTCGATGCGTTGACATATAGCAGCAGTAAAGATGAACTCCGAGATTATATAGATGCAATGAGTTAATTAAGATCACAAAGACAAGTTATAGTGGTAAGTGGAGAGAAAGCCCTACATCGACAATTCAGTGTGGGGCTTTTATTTTTCTCAATTAATACGACTATCGAGCTAGATATTCTTGAGGAATCTTAAAATCTTCGAGTCTCTATGTCTTAAAATCTCCTTTAAACAGTAACGCCTAAAACTTCGGCCATTTTTGACCCGATATGCGCCGGAGAATCAACAACGTGAATTCCACACTCTCGCATAATACGTTTTTTTGCCTCAGCAGTATCTTCGTCACCACCAACAATTGCTCCAGCATGACCCATAGTTCGTCCTTTAGGAGCCGTTTCACCTGCAATGAATCCAACTACTGGCTTCTTTGCATTTTCTTTGATCCATCGAGCAGCGTTAGCTTCAAGATTTCCACCGATTTCACCGATCATGACAATCCCTTCTGTATCTGGATCGTTCATCAATAATTCAACAGCTTCTTTTGTTGTTGTTCCAATTATTGGATCTCCTCCGATTCCAATTGCAGTCGTAATTCCTAATCCAGCTTTCACAACTTGATCAGCAGCTTCGTAGGTTAAAGTTCCTGATTTTGATACAATCCCAACGGTTCCTTTCTTGAAAACAAAGCCAGGCATAATTCCAACCTTTGCTTCACCTGGTGTAATAACTCCTGGACAGTTAGGTCCAACAAGTGTACAATCAAACCCTGAAATGTATTCTTTTACTTTCACCATATCTTTAACCGGAATTCCTTCTGTGATACAGATGATAACTTTGATTCCACCATTAGCTGCTTCCATTATTGCATCAGCAGCAAAGGCGGGCGGTACAAAAATAATGGAAACATTAGCTCCAACTTTCTCAACAGATTCAGCAACGGTATTAAATACTGGACGATCTAAATGTGTTTGCCCTCCTTTACCTGGCGTAACTCCACCAACAACGTTCGTTCCGTATTCGATCATTTGACCTGCGTGAAATGTTCCTTCACTTCCTGTGAAACCTTGAACAATTACTTTCGAATCTTTATTTACCAATACGCTCATGAATGCCGTTTTAAATCGTTAGTTATTTAATTGTCCCCAAAAATAGTAGTTTGATTTTGTTTTGCCAATGAATAAGATTGGTTTTATTTTTTTTGCCATTATAATAACTGTATTTCGTCAAATTAAAGTTGCTAATGTTCTTGGATTAATCTTGTTTCATAGCATGAATTTTGATTATATTTACCTTTAATCAACTTAAAATAAATATGGAAAAAATCTACTTCACAGGACTATTCATTGTCCTTGCCTTTATAGGCTTCTCACAGACAGTTAGTTTAACTCCTGCTAAAGATAATTCGATGTATTCAGAAAATTTAAATTCGTCTGGAATTGGTCAATTATTTTCTGGAACAACTTGTTCGACTAATGCCAGGCGAGCACTCTTACAATTTGACTTGAGTTCAGTTCCTATTAGTGCAACAATTATCTCGGTGACACTTACTTTAAATGTGAATAATGTTAGTCCAGGTGCTGGAACTGATACGTATAATCTCTATGCCTTGACTACTGATTTTGGTGAAGGTCTTTCAAATGGAGGTGGTACAGGAGCTACTGCTGTTGCTCCAGATGCTAATTGGGTTGATGCCATGTTAGGTACATTTGTTTGGACTGCTCCAGGCGGGGATTTTATCCCTACTGTATTATCATCGGTTACGATGCTTCCTTTGACTGGGAATCAAGTCTTCCCTACAAGTATAAACCTAGTTGCCGCAGTTCAATCGTGGTTAACTACACCAACAACTAACTTCGGGATGATTTTAATTGGAAATGAATTAGCAACATGTACAGCTCGCCGATTTGGTAGTAAAGATCTTGGTATAGCACCAATACTTGTTGTTACATATTCGGTTCCACCTTGTACGACACCACCAACGACTATTTGTCAAAGTTTTACGACTTACGTTGATGCTTCAGGAAATGCAACGATCACCGCTACTGATCTTGACGGTGGTTCAATTGATAACTGTGGAACTCCAGGGTTGACATTTGCGGCATCACAAACGACATTCACCTGTGCTGATGTTTCTGGTGGTGGTAGTGGTGCTCCACTAATGATTTCTGGGCTTTATGATGGTCCACTTCCTGGAGGAAATCCTAAAGGAATCGAATTACTCGCAACAATTGCAATTGCTGATTTATCTAATTATGGTGTTGGTTCTGCAAACAATGGTGGAGGAACAGATGGTGAGGAATTCACTTTTCCTGCCGTTTCTGTGACTGCGGGTACATATATTTATGTGACAAATGACAGCACTGGGTTTAATAATTTCTTCGGGTTTAATGCTGATTACACAAGTGGCGCAATGCTAATCAATGGTGATGATGCAGTAGAACTTTTTCAAGGTGGTGCTGTTATCGATGTTTTCGGAGATATCAATGTTGATGGTACAGGTCAACCATGGGAGTACCTTGATGGATGGGCATATAGAGTAAATCTTCAAACAGCAAATGGCGGTGTTTTCAATAGTTCAAACTGGACGTATAGTGGCCCAAATGCTTTAGATGGTGAATTGACAAATGGAACCGCAGCAACACCTTTTCCAATAGCAACATTTATTGCTGGGGCAGCGGGTACGATTCCTGTTACTCTTGTTGTTACTGACGGAAATTTTAATGTCGATTCGTGTGTTGCGCAAGTAACTGTTTTGGATACTTTAGGACCAGTTCCTGATGTTGTATCTCTTTCGGATGTTACTGCAGAATGTCAAGTGACGTCTCTAACGGGGCAATCAGCTACTGACAATTGTGACGGAGCAACAAATGGAACGAATGATGCAATATTCCCAATAACAGCTCAAGGTACAACTAGTGTAACTTGGACTTACGCTGATTCTCACGGGAATACAACTATTCAAACTCAGAATGTAGTGATAACGGACGTTACAAATCCTGTTCCGGACGTTGCTTCTTTGACTGATTTGAGTGATAATTGTGAAGTCGTAGCTCCAACTAGCCCAACAGCAATGGATAACTGTACTGGTGCTTTAACTGGAACGCCAGACGTTACCTTCCCAATTTCTACACTAGGAACTACTGTTGTGACGTGGACGTATGATGATGGTAATGGAAACACAGTTACTCAAACTCAGAATGTAATTATTAATGGATTGGACGTTACTACTTTAGAAACTGGAGGAACGATTACCGCAACCGCAACAGGTTTAGTATACCAATGGATAGACTGTTCAGATAACTCGCTGGTTGCTGGTGAGACAAGTCAGACTTTTACTCCAACTGTCACTGGAGATTATGCTGTGATTATCACTGATGGCAACTGTTCTGATACTTCAGCATGTACAAATGTGATTGTAAACGGTTTGGGTGAAATTGGAATTGACCTAGGAATTACAATTGCACCGAATCCATCTGCTGGAAAATTTAGTGTAACTTTCAATGAGAACATCAATGCGAAAATATCAATCTATGATTCGAAAGGTGGATTAGTAAGATCGTATGAACTTGTTCAAGAGAATAGTTTAGAAATCAATATTGATGAAGCTAAAGCAGGTGTTTACCTTATGAAAATTCAAACTTCAGAAGGAATTGCAACTTCTAGGCTGATTAAGCAATAGGAAATGAAATTTTCAACGAAGGGACTCTTGAGCAATCGAGAGTCTTTTCTAGTTATAATCGGTTGTAAGCATCTTTAGCCTAATGTGTCTAAATTAATAGAGTCATTAATCAAACGTCATCCGATGAGTTCAAAACGTGTTCAATTCAAAAATAGTCAAGGTCAAATTCTCGCAGCACGTTTAGATTTGCCCGATAAAATGAAGTCTCACAATTTTGCGATTTTTGCGCATTGTTTTACTTGTAGCAAAAATCTAACAGCTGTGAAAGCAATTTCTCGTGCACTGAATAATTACGGAATAGGTGTTCTTCGCTTTGATTTTACAGGACTAGGGGAGAGTGAGGGCGATTTTGAGGATACTGATTTCTCAACTAATGTTTCTGATTTAATAGCTGCGAATGATTTCTTGACATTGGAATACAGTTCACCAACCATCCTCATAGGTCACTCACTTGGAGGAGCAGCTGTTATTTTTGCAGGTCACCAATTAGACAATATTCGTGCTGTCGCTACAATTGGCGCGCCATCTTCACCATCGCATGTTCAACATCTTTTCTCGCATGGATTGGATGAAATTGAAAAGCATGGAAAGGCTGAATTGACGATTGGTGGTCGATCGTTTACTGTCAAGAAAGAGTTTTTGGATGATCTGAAGTCAAAGAATATGAATGAGGCTTTGAAGCAACTTAGAAAACCACTGTTGGTAATTCACTCGCCTCAAGACACCACTGTTGGAATCCAGAATGCGAAAGAGATTTACAGTGCCGCTCATCATCCTAAAAGTTTTGTTTCGATTGATGGCGCGGATCATTTATTGACAATTAAAGCGGATGCTGTTTACGTTGGGAACCTAATCGCTGGATGGGTTGATCGATATATTGATAGGCCCAATGAAAGTGATCTTCAAACGAATCATCAGGTTGCTGTTAGTCTTGGAAGTGAGGGCTATACAACTGAAGTAGTTGCAGGAAAGCATTTTTTAATTGCAGACGAGCCACAATCAATAGGAGGTAATGATTTTGGGCCGTCTCCCTATGAGTTCATTTCATCTGGATTGGGTGCATGCACAGCTATAACACTCCGAATGTATGCTGATCGTAAGGAATGGGATTTACAAAATGTGATTGTGCATGTCGACTTTGAGAAAGTAAACAACACAGATGAAAATGGAAATGTTATTGTCGGAAATCGCTTTGTGCGAACTATTGAACTTGAAGGTAATCTCGATGAAAAACAGCGCAAACGCTTGATGCAAATAGCAAATAAGTGTCCTGTGCATCGAACTTTGGAAGCTGCATCAGAGATTCTAACAGAAGAAGTGACTTCAGCGGCGTATTCTTGATGAGCTATTCTGAGAATATTGAGAGCTGATCTCCACTTTCTATCGCGGAATATTTGACTTCGTTTGTAACTGATGCGTTGTTTCCTGTGTAATTTTTTCCTGATAAGCGTCCAACTGTATGCGCTTCAAGTATATCATCAGGTGCGGGAGCGATGAGTTTATTGAATGTCTTCATTTCGCTTTCTGTTAATACCCCAGCCAGCCAATCCTCTTCGTGTTCTTCGTTTAAAATGAGTGGCATTCTCGGTTCAGTTAATTTTGGGTTATTGTGAATCTCTGTCATCAATTTATTCGCTTTGGTCGTTATAATTGAAAATGAGGTTTCAACTTGCTTGCTCACGGGGTTAATCCACTCACTCCAAATTCCACCAAGGGAGAGCAGTTTACCATCAATTCGTTTAATAAAATGAGGGATCGATTTCCCGTTTATATGTTTGTGCTCAAAAAAGCCATCAATATGTACGATGCAGCGCTTAGAAATTGCAGAATCTCTAAAAGATGGCTTTTCGAACATCGTTTCACCTTTCGCATTGAGTGTGTTATTCCAAATCTTCTCTTTTGCTGCACTATTTTGAGTCCAATGAGGAATTAATCCCCAAATCGCGGTGGTTGGAAGATCGGGTTTATCGTTGGTGTAAATCAACATTTCAGGATGATCAAAACCAGAGACGTGAAACATTGGTCGCCCGTGAAATTTCTCGAGTTTTTCTAAGATTTCGTTTACTTCTTCGGGAGAGTTTTTACGAATTGCTCGTTTCAGCTGAGATTCTAATTTGGCCTGAATGTCGTAACACATAGTTGAATTGTTTCATTGAAAAGATGCGCATTAACGATTATCTCCAGCGACGCACGCAGTCTTTCACTAAAATCCCATCAAAGCGAGCATAAATGTCCTCAGAACTGATGAGATAGTCTTTTCCAAGGTAAAGAAATTGCTTCTTATGTTGCCTAAAGAAGCTAAATAGATCTAATTTGAGATAGTCAATAAACCCACTATAAAATGGAATAAATTGACTGAATGGAATCTGCTTATTATTGTGATAGATAGTGACAACAGAATGTGTATTTCTATCGTATTCGTTCTGTAGAATGAAATTTGATGAAGTACTTTCCGATATATCGTCTTCCTCAAGGTTACTAATATGGAAACTTCCAATGAAGACAAGCATCTTTTTGGATTTTGAACGAGTCAGTGCTGCATCCAGCGATCGACTGATGAAATTTTCGCGGTCGAGTGATAGAGAATCATTATTCAATGTGAGATCCTCATATTTCCCTGAAATTTCAGCACCATCAAGGGCGTCGTTAAGCACGTAAATATCATCATCTAAAATTTGATAATACAATTTGAAATTCTTTATCAGCTCTTTGCGGGTTTCATGAATCACTTCATCTAGAGATAAGCCATCCAAATTAATTCTCACCATATTCAGTAGACTATCCAGTCGAGAATCCATGTGATATTCAAGCATACTTTCTATTTCAATGAGGGCGACATCTCGAGAATCCAAATCCATATCGAAGCAATTCACATGCAATTTATTAGCTTGACAAAGCCCTTTATTAAGTTCGTGTAATCCTTCGAGAAGTTTAGCTTGATCCCGTCGATTTTGAAAATAGACTTCCTTGATTTCTTCAAAGGCACTTAAATTACCATTCTGAATGTAGTCGTTGACTCTTTTTTCTAACGTTCGTGGATATTCCAAGCCAATTTCATTGACACCCCATTGCGCATACAAATGTTTAATCAATTGAATCTTATGTTGCGAATTATTCATCTGATGATTCTCACCTAGAAAGAAAAAATTGATCGAGTCAGGAACAACTAATGAATCAAAGTAATTGGTTGCAGGTGGAGCTTGAGCTCTTACTCCAACTGAGAGAAACAGAAAAAAGGAATATAAAAGGAATTGTTTCGCCATGATCGAATCCTAATATACAAATTAAACGAATCTTATCTTTTGAATTAACGAGTGAACCCAGAAAAAATTTGATCTTATCTTGTGATTACTGAACATCTATAATTTCCATCTCGTAGATGAGAACAGAATTGACTGGAATATCATCCAATTTCTTTCCTCCGTAGCCAAGTTGGGGTGGAGCAGCTAAAAATACTTTCGATCCTTTTTTTGTCTGAACCATAATCTCTTTCCAAGCGCCAATGAGTTTATCAACCGAAAACTCGACTGGTTCTTGCTGATTATCGAAAAGTTCACCATTTAGCAGTTTACCAGTATAGGTGAATGTGACAACATCCTTGAACTGAATGTACTCGCCTTCTCCTTCTTCAATAATATTATAATAGAGACCAGAATCTGATTTTTTGCATTCAATTCCTTCTTTTTTAAGGTACTTTTCGATTTTCTTATCGAAATCACTGATTTCATCCTCACTGTATGTAGTACAGGCTGCAATGGAAATTGACAGTACGGCAAGTGCGAATAAGTTGAAAATTTTCATAATTTAATTGGTGTTAGTGTAAATCCTTCTTTTTCTAGCAATCGAATAACACCATTTGGTCCGCCTAAGTGTCCTGCTCCAACCGCAATGAATGTGCTTTTACTGACTATCATGT
>JAJRQK010000071.1 GCA_024280295.1 Bacteroidota bacterium | reverse complement strand
TTTATTGGTTCAGCTGACTTCGACCCTGGCGTAGGAGTTACAACCTTAACCTCAAGTGGATTCTCTGATATTTATGTATTGAAGCTCGATTTGAATGGAAACTTTATTTGGACAAATTCGTCGGGGGGAACAGGGACTGATCGAGCATATGCGATTCATGTTGATTCCAATGGAGGGATTCATACTACTGGTTACTACGAAAACACAGTAGATTTTGACCCAACCGCAACATTAAATACATTAACCTCTAACGGACTTTACGATGTCTTCATTCAAAAATTGAGTGAGTGTATTCCTTCTTATGCAACAGACAGCATTTCAGCTTGTGGATCATACACTTGGATCGACGGAATCAACTATACATTCAGTAACAACACTGCTACCTATCTTCTTCCCAATGCCAATGGATGTGATTCGGTTATATTGTTAGACCTAACTATTAATAATACGTCTTATGGAACTGATGTGCAATTTGCCTGCGGGCCTTATGCTTGGATAGATGGAGTAACATATACTTCAAGCAATACTACTGCAAGTCATACATTAGTTGGTGGTGCAGCAAATGGTTGTGATAGCATAATTACATTGAATTTGATAATTTCTGCTCCTTCAATTGGTACGGATGTTGAAACTGCTTGTGGCCCATATGTTTGGGTCGACGGAAACACATATATATCAAATAACAACACTGCCACGCATACAATTGTTGGAGGATCCACGAATGGGTGTGATAGCATTGTAATGCTTAATTTAACGATTAGCTCAGTAAACGCCACAGTAACCGTTGGAGTCGATTCTATTGTCGCAAATGAGTCCGGAGCAGTATACCAATGGCTTGATTGTAATAACAATTACGCTCCTATTTCAGGAGAAACATCTCAGTCCTATCTACCGAGTGTTACGGGAGTTTATTCAGTAGATGTAATTCTAAACGGGTGTAGAGATACGTCATTGTGTTTAGTGTTTAGTGCGACGGGGATTTCTGAAGGCAGCATATTTGATGAAATTTCAATTTTCCCCAACCCAACACAAGGAGTTGTAAATATTGATTTAGGAAGCTTGAAAAAGGTCACAATTAATGTATTTAATACAGTAGGACAATTAATTTTTCGCAAAATAAATATCAATACTTCAACTTATCAAGTTGAGTTGAAAGAAGCTTTAGGAGTTTACATACTAGAAGTAGTTAGCCAAGGACATCAACAAAAATATAAAGTGATAAAAGAATGAAAAGCAAGATAATGTGGCTTAGTGCTATGCTACTGTTAGCAGTAATAATTGTGGTAGCAAAATTTGCCAACGAAGGAAGAGTAAATGATTTTCTAGAGAACGGGATTGTAGCAAAAGCCAAGGTAATTCAAAAATATAAGGAAACTAAAAGAGTAGGGAGAGGAAGATATGAAACAAACTACTTTGCATGGCTATCCTTCAAGTGTGAAGATAAAAAAGCAGAAACGCTTGCTACAGAATATTTATTTGAAGAAAAATACAATTCCTTAGAAGAGGGCGACTCCCTTCAGTTTGTCTACCTCCCAAGTACTATTTATGAATTAGCAGACGGAACAATAGAACTTAATGACATCTCTTTCCCTGATGCTCTCAATAAGGTAAAGGAGAGGGGAGCTAAGTATTATTACTATGCTCTTATTCCGTTTATTCTTGCTTTTGTACCCTTTTTCTTCAAAAGAAAACAAAAGAAAATTCAGGTAAAATGATTGAAACTAAAAGCATAGAAAACACTCTCCAGTGTCCAGCAATAAGAGTGTTTTTAGCTTGTTGAAGAATAATTAAAATTAGTAAACAATGGTAAAAATTATTATTAAACCAAACTCTGTTAAGTTTCCAGAACTAATGGTGAAACTTTCATCTCAATTTACAGATGTCTCGTTTAAAATGAGGGGGAAGCAGATGATGATAGCAAAACAATCTAGTACGACAGGTGCTCATATTATGATTCGTAAGAAAAAGATTACTGTAGCGGGAAATTTCCCTACCATGGGAGGGACGATACTCTTTGTCCTGTCAATGGTACTATTAGGATTCTTAGTTCCGCTGATTATATACTTTTTTGTTTATCACAAGAAAATGAAGCAGTTAGAGGAGGAAATAGGAACTTTCATAGCGGAGGAGTATCAAGTAATTTAGAAGATGAGATATATTATAATTGGTTTATTCTTAATTGCCGTTTCAGGATGTCAGAAGGACAGAATTAGACTTAAAGATTCTCAGCACATTGTTGTGCGTTTATGAGTGGGTACACAGCTATTCCAACACGGGTTCTATGGGCTCTGAATCTCAAGAAACAATTTCGAATAAATACGCACAGGAGGTAAAGCTGAGCGGAAAAGTGAATGTGTATAAAAATGGCTTAATCACAACATCAAAAACGTTGATTATTACTGCAATTATGTCATTTGAAAGAAATTCACCTGATAGTAAAACAATCGAGCCTCTATTGAATCAGATGAAATCAAACATTAAATACACTCCTCAAGAAGTAGTGTATGACCGAGGTGGAAAAGGACAGAAACAAATCGGAACTACTAAAATATCTACCCCTGACTACAAACCCTTAAAGCGAGATACAGAATATCAAAAACGAAGTAAACGCAAAAAGTTTAGAAGAAGAGCTGCAATAAAGCCCGTTATAGGGCATTTAAAAACAGCCTTTAGGATGACACAAAACTATCTGAGTGGATCAGCACACCACAAATCAATACATTTTTAGCCGCTACCGGTTGGAATTTGAAGAAAATGATGAAACAATTGAAAAGTGAATCTAAATTATCACTGATTCAAATTTTTGAAAGCTTTTTAAGAGACGTATTCCCAAAAAGGAATATAAGTTATTAAGGAACTACTAAATAAAACCATCATGCTCCACTATTTTAAACAAAAACTTCCGCAGACAGAGTCATGCGGAAGTTTATCATTTTAATTTTAAATACTAGTGCTTAATCACCCTATGATTTGATAGTTCGCCATTCAACCTAACAGAGATATAATACATTCCATTAGAAACAGTTGATCCATCTTCACCTGTACCGTCCCATTCTAGTAATAATTCACTTGATGTTAATCTTGCGTTTTCCATCAGTCGCGCAATCCTTCTACCCTCCAAATCGTAGACATACACAGAAAGTACATCTCCTGATTTGAGGTTCGGACTGTACAGGTTAATTCCATTGGTAAATGGATTTGGATAAGCCGTGAACAGTTTATCCACTTGAGACTCTTCTATAAGAGAAACAGTACTCAAATTGAGAAGACTATCCATATTATAGTTTTCATCACCTGGTAAATAAGACATGAAATGCATAAATCCAAGCATCATTTCATCCGTTGTGTTTAGGCCTGCTCCAACCGTGACAGGAGGGCTACTAGGATTGTTGGGGTTTGCTGCTGTATTGTCAAAAACTGCATCCGCATGAAGCTTTGTCCCTTGCTCTGCTTTTTGCAAATTTTTAAAGAAATAGAAATCTTGCCACTCAAAGTCCCAGTCTGGAATATCTATTAGTTTCAAAGTATCTAAGCTTGGTAGGATGCCATAAATTTCCATACTTTTTCCAAGCAAATGCATGTGGGGAAAGACACTAATCAATGAAAAGTCTGATGGAAGTGTCCCTACATTCGGATAAACATCTGAAACGCTGGTTATTTGATTTGGAGGAAGTGAAAAAGTCCAGTTTTCAAGCAATCTTGCTGTTGAAACTGGTCTGATTCCCGTTTCTCCTAGTGGATAGAAATGAAAAATCACCTTTGTGCTGTCATACATACCATAACTTCCTTCAGGATAGTGCATAGCAAATACAATCTGTCCGTTTGCGGGAAAATTCATCCCCATTTTTAAAGGAGACACTGAGGGTAACACCATAGGAGAACTTCCTGGAGTATAACCCATGATCAGTTCTGTGGTTGGTGAATTTGGACCTCCACAATTTCCACCAACTGTGTCAGTAACGTTTCCACCATTTGGATCAAGGTAAATTAATGCGTGATGCACAATTTCTGAGTTGCCTGGAACAATTTCAACCGCTCTAATAACTCTATCTTGAGGTAATCCCGATGAAATAGCAAAACAGACATAGTCGTCTGATGTAGTTGCTTTACTCATATAGGTTGGAATCTGAAGTTCTAAATCTCCATTACCTAAGAGAGATCCAGTACTAAATACTGGTGGTGGCGGTGTGTTTGCTGCAACTCCTTCTGGAGTACCATTTGCAATCCAGTCCAAAATTGTCGTTTCTTCTGTTGGTGATAAAGAACGGTCATGGACATATTGTTGGTAGTTGTTATTTGGAGGCCAGGGGGGCATTCTCTCACCATTAATTGCGGAAGCCATTGCAGCTGCCATAGGGGTTGTTTCCGAGTATGTAACTAAGGGAAAAGGCCCAACCCCACCAGTGTGGTGACATTGTGCACATTTGTCGTAAACGATTTGTGCAACATCATCACTCCATGTTTGCGAAATAGTATTTGAAGCGATGAAAAGTAGTGCAAGTAGTGATGTGATTTTCATACGATTACAGTATTATTTTGAATTTCTAGTCACCAAATTACCAATAACTAAGCAAAAAGCATAATTTTAGTTCATAAATCCACCCTTTATGCAGAAATATATCCCCCTATCTACCTTTTCTAAGGATTTGTTTGAAAATCAAGCTGATTTAATCTCTGACAAAGGAATTTCAGCATTTAAATTGAGGCTGCAAGAAAGAGGGTTATTAACGGCCGAGAGAGCTGGATTTACCAGAGAGGAGTTCATTAATTTTCAACACACACTCAATGACCCATCAAGCATAGTTTTCTATGGGTGGATTGAACAACAAGGTGGCCTTATGGTAACTCTGTTGGGGAAAGGAATTTCAATCTTTGAGGACAAACCTAAGCACTTAAGTCATACCCTAGGAGAAGCGTACAAAAAATTCATTTCTCCCTGTTTATCGAAGATTCTTCTCAACTACCACATTACAAATGATGCAGACCTTAGAAATGCTTTTTCGTATGTTCAATTGCTGGACACAGATCATCGAGCTGTGGTGGAATCAAAACTGTACTCATCTATTGAGAATAGAATTAAAGACGCTAAAAGAAAACTACGTGGGTCTGATGATGAACAGGTGTTAATCGACAACGTAAAGCCACTTTGCTCTGATGAAATCATTGGTTGCGTAAACTACTTATCAAGAGCGTCTTATGCTCTAAAACTAGCTTATATTGACCAACTATTAAACTTTATTCGCTCCAAAGCATGTACAGTACGATTTGCAAATTGGGTATTGAAGCGAATAGAGAATGTGTTAGTTCATGATGAACATGCCTATAAAATTATTGATCTTCGAAGGGATTTAAATGTGGGAAATTTAAAGGTTCGAAATCATGCTAAAGGAAGAACGCCTATCCGTTGGAAATCGATCATCACATTTTTATTTGTTTTAGGAACGGGGGCTTTTGTTTTTTGGATACTTTACTTTCAACCTTTTAGCGAACCCGGACCAGATGATTTCGTTGACAACAGTTCTTTTACTGAATTTACTCTGGATGAGCGTAAACGAATCGACTCTCTGCTTCAAGAGATGGATCATAAGTTTGATTTGAACCCAATAGAGATTGATCCAATGAATCCATTCAATAACATGGGTGCTGACTTAACATTTCGAAAGGAATTTGAAAACCCAACGATGGAGCGTGTTTATGAGGATCTAGTCCTAGACGCCGAACAAAAGGAAATTTATCCTCAAAATACTTGCCTTTCCAAAAATAACTTAGTGAAATTTAAACGAGTGAAAGGGGTGAAAAGCTTAGAAACTCATTCAGGTGTTTGTGATGCAATGATTAAGAATGAATCTGACCTAGATGTACTTCTTTACATCTCCGAAAACATGCAAAATGGCTCCGTTTATTCTATGATTATCAAGGCGGGTAAGACAGGGGAGTTCCAAATGGACATTTTCAATACACTATTTATTGTTGTTGGTAATGACTATCAAGCTTTTGAAGCCCCTAAAGGAGCTTTACCAGAAAACTTACCCTCCAGCAAGTTCACTTATCATTTTTGCTCAACAGATGAAAATTATGCGGAAACAATTAATGAAGTTTCGCTCTTACAGAATCCAAGGGTTAGTGTGACCAAGTTTATCGTGAAAGGTTCGAGAAATGGAATTGTACACCTTGTTGATGTTCATCAAGCATTGGAGGAATATTAAGATGATTATTTTAGTGTTTAGTATAGTATTTTAGTCTTTCCTTTTCTGTTAACTTCATATACATGTCCTGCGGGTAGTGAATCAATTTTCATTTCACCATTTCCAAGCCATTGTATGATAATGTTTTCTGCTAGGCTTGACTTACCTAATCCGAAATAGAGAAACTTTGTAGATTGAGAACTGTGACCTGACCCACCATCTACCTCTTTAATTTGAAGCCCTCCCGACTGGTCAGAAATTGTGATACTACAACCAATACAGCTACGATTAACGTTACCCGAACCAACTAATTTGAAACCAATCCAATTGTTTTCGTTTTCCAAGTTGTTCCTATATAGTTTGATTTTTTGGTCTGTTTTAGCGAACTCACTTCTTCTGCTTTTTATGACTCCTGAAACGATATCCAAATCGCCATCATGGTCGAAATCAAGAAACGCAGCACCACGATGAATAAGACTATCATTTAATCCCGCGCTTTCTGAAGCATCCGTGAATTGTCCCGCCGCATCATTCAGAAATAATGCGTTTTCATCCTTGATTGCGTTATTCTCAAGTGACTCTAAATAACCTTTCGCAACATACAGGTCTTGATCGCAATCATTGTCAACATCAAAGAAAATACCAGTCCAACTTGTTCCAATAACTGGATCAATGGAATATGTTAAGTCGATGCCCAAGAATCTTGCAATTTCTGTCATCGTATCAATCGAATTAATAAAAATGCGGTTTCGACCAATATTTGTCAAATAATAATCGAGCACCCCGTCATTATTTATATCACCTGGACCGACCCCCATGCCATAAAATTCATCATAAAACCCCAACTTGTTTGAAACATCGGTAAAACTTAGTTCAGGATAATCATTCCTATAAATTCGATTTCCAAGATGGTTGAATTGCCCAAAATCATTTAGTAAAATAAGGTCAACATCATTATCGTTATCAAAATCCGTAAAGCATGCCGCTAATCCGCACCCTTCATCAGTAAGTTTCATTTCAGCCGCAATATTTTTAAATGACTCTCCTCGATCATTCAAGAACAATTGATTTGGAAGGCACTGAGGAAGGTAAGTGTTAGGTTTACCCAAGCTATCAAATCCGTTTTCCATCTCCTTCACATAGTTGATTACAAATAGGTCTATATAACCATCATTATTGATGTCACCCCATGATGCTCCTGGGTAATGACCCAATTCAGAAAAGCTTTCTTGTAAAACGGGGACAAATCGCTTGCCTTTTACATTTTTAAGTAAAATTGGTGGAGAATTATCTCCTCGATGAGCAGGAATTGCCATGTTCGCAATAAATAGGTCTTCGTACCCATCATTGTCAAAATCACCAGCATAAGCGCCTTGAACAAATAAGGTGTCAATTAGGTTAACCCCAAATTTTTCGGTTACATCAATAAAAACACCTTTATTATTCAACCATAATTTAGATGGAAAAATCCCTCCTGCTTGAAAAATGTCATCCCACCCATCATTATTTACATCAAGAACCGTAACTCCTGCTCCAACTTCTTGCCCATCTAAACCTTCATATTCGAATGTAATACCAACATCACGACTGACTTCAGTGAATAATTGTGCTGAAGAACGGAGCCCTATAAAAAGGTAAAACATTAGAAGGGTTACTCTCATTCTAATCTCAGTTTGATGTTCATTACAGTATTCATTCCTATCTTTCTTCCATATTCTAAACTAACATCCAGTGTGTTCATGTAATGGATTCCACCGTAGAAACGGGATAGTGACATTTCTTCTGCCATCGCATCAAAATTTCTAAAAGTTCTTGCTCTCCCATTTATGTCGACTCTATTTACATTGGTTTCATCTGTGAATGAACTTTCTTTACCAAGAATAAAGTTGAGAACTTCAGACCCTGCCCCAGCTTGAAATGAATGTCCAGAAGGGAATTCTGGAAAGGGGGGTGTTGCAATTGCAGTGCTAAAACGTGGTGAAATATGTTTTTGAATGTAGGTGATTGGGCGAATTAAATTGAATCTATACTTAAGTTTCCAGCTTTCAATAACGGCATCATTAAGTGCTACCCCAAGTAACACATACAGTTCTATTGACTTTTGTAGGCCTGCCTTATTAGTTGATAAATTGTCCATCGCAATCGAATACAGATGACCTACTGGAGTACCGGATACACCTGGGCTGTCATCCCAATATTTTGCGATATCTATTTTAGCATGGTCTATTAAAAGATATGAATCATGGATCATTTTAGCTTCATGATAGAACTTCGAAGTACTATCAGTTGAGAATGGTAAGAATGGAATATCTGTGCAGATTGTTGAATTGTCAGAGTACATCAATGAATTGTAACCCCAGTAAGGTTGTAGGGCTGAAAGATATCCTGGAGATGTCTTCACCCAGCAAGAATCACAGACAGGAGGAAGGTATTCTGGCGGAAAGTTAGAATTCCAAGCCTCACCAGCACCATCTTTATTTGATAAATTAAGAATGTCTTCAACTAGAGATCGAGCCATACGTTCAGATTCCCTTTGAATTAAATTAAAGCATTTCGAATGAGATTTAATTAGTGTAGTATGCAGCTCTTCTACTTTTTGTGAATAAGATGGAGGCATGTTTTCGAAGAAATAAATAACCAACAGATAATCCACTTGATTGCAATAAAGAACTGGATCAAAGCTTGATTGATTAGCATTGATGGTCATCGAAAAATTCTGTAGTTGTCCTTTTAAGGATCGATTATTGGGCAACACAGTAATAGACGACTCATACATTCCAAGTGAAATATAATTAAATGTCCTCGCTGCAACAGGAGCTGTATAACCAGGAGTGTTTTTAGTCAGTTCGATAATCAATCCCATCCACTCATTGTGAACGCTTAAACACCGTTTTTGACTTTTTTTTGAACCCTTTATTTCCTCACTTTGTGCTGTAAACACGATCAGGAGTAGATAAAAGAAAGACACCAATCTCAACATAGTTAATCGCTTCATTTGATTCTTAAAAGTATCAAAATTAGCCGATTGAATCAACCTATTTGCACTTCATCTGTAATTTCATCGGCTAAGAAGTAAGCCCACCAGTATTCTTTATACCGATTAACAAACATGAATCGTCTGTTCAAACACTATCAATTTTACCTAACTTTGTGCTATGATTTTATATAATGTCACCGTAAGCATTGATCCAAATGTCCATCAAGATTGGTTGGACTGGATGCGGTCTACTCATATCCCTGATGTAATGGAAACAGGTTGCTTCATTGAAAGTAGAATTTCAAGAGTACATGGTGAAGAAGAGGGAGGCTTAACGTTTGCGATTTCTTATGTTGCCAAAACACAGGAGTTGTTTGACCATTATCAAACTGAACATGCTTCGAAATTACAAGAAGAACATACGACTAAGTTTTCGGGTAAATTTGCTGCGTTTCGAACAATGCTAACCATTATAGATGAGTTCAAACGATGAGTGTCAAACCTAAAAAACACCTTGGACAGCATTTCCTAACTGATAAGAATGTTTGTGAAAAAATTGCCAAGCAATGCACAAAACATCGCGGTTGTGAGCGTGTATTAGAGGTTGGTCCAGGAATGGGCGCGCTCACCACTTACCTTATTGAGCAAAATTTAGATGTTTCGGTAATGGAGATCGACACTGAGAGCATTGCATTTCTAAAGAAGAATTTTAAGTCACTTGAAGGTAAAATTTTTGAAGCAGACTTTCTACGAACCCCTCTGGAAAATTGGATGGGAGACGAACCTTTCGCAGTAGTTGGGAATTTCCCTTACAATATATCCTCTCAGATACTGTTTAAGTGCTTAAAATACCGAAATCAGATTCCGGAAGTCATGGGAATGTTTCAAAAAGAAGTGGCGGAAAGAATAGCTGAGAAACCAGGAACAAAGCGTTATGGAATTATTTCGGTGCTTCTTCAGACTTATTATGACATTGAATATTGTTTTACCGTTGATGAACACGTGTTTGATCCACCACCAAAGGTGAAATCAGGGGTGATTCGATTGACTAGAAACAATCGTGATACACTTCCTTGCGATGAAGCATTATTTACCCAAGTTGTAAAAATGGCATTTAATCAGCGACGAAAAACCATCCGTAATTCTATCAAAGCATTGATTAAAGGAAAAGGGTTAGAACATGAATACTTGGCACTTCGCCCAGAGGTTTTATCCGTTGAGCAATTCATTGAATTGACCCTGTTGGTTGAGAAAGTAATGGGAGTATAGAATATCACTCCATTTTTCAAGCACTTTTCACCCCTATCCAGTAGATTCATTCTAAAAGTAGGTTGAAACACCTTGGAATTTCAAAAAAATGGTTTTCTTTGTGATAACAAAACAGGAAGACATGAATTCATTTGATATTTTTTGGGGAATTGGAGATTTTTCACAATGGTTATTAGGTGCTATGTATGACAACATTGGTAATGTTTTCAATTATACATGCATTGTACTTGGCTTTGTAGGTCTTTTTTATTGGCTGAATCTTCAAAACAAATACAACAAAGAAGAGCTTAAGTAATAACTTCACTCAAATTGTATAATGAAATACAGAGGTCACTCTTCCAATTAATGGAATTGAATGACCTTTTTTTGTACCTTGAATTTTGATCATTAACTATGGGTAAAACATCAGTAATTCTAACCGCAGCTGGAATGGGTCGTCGAATGCAGTCGTCCTTGCCTAAACAATTTATGCTCATCCATGAAAAGCCAGTACTTATGTACACCATGGAGCAATTCTATCAGTTTGATCCAAAAATGGAAATCATACTTACGCTACCTAAGGATTGGTTTACACACTGGGAAACAATAATGTCGGAATACGATTTTCACATCCCGCATCGAATCGTCGAAGGAGGGAAAGAGCGCTATAATTCGATTAAAAATGCACTTGAATGTTGCACAGGTGATATTATTGCAGTTCATGATGGTGTTCGCCCACTTGTAAATCATGAAACCATAAAAGCATGTCTCCGCGCTGCCCATGAAAAAGGAGCTGCTGTGCCTATGGTTTCCATTGCAGAGTCTATTCGGCAAATTGATGGTGACACTTCAAAAGCAGTAGACAGAGCCAATTTTCGCCTTGTGCAAACCCCTCAGTGTTTTCAACGGGAAGTTATCTTAAAAGCGTACGCACAAGAATTTCATTCAGAAATTACGGATGATGCTAGTTTGGTAGAGAAGTCTGGACATGCAATTGAAACTGTAGAAGGAAATATTGAGAATATAAAAATTACCACGCAATCAGATCTAAAATATGCTGGAATGTTTTTGAAGTGAAAAACCATCTTCACCTATACTAATGCTGTTCATAGAGCATATAAGAATCAACCACTATTTTGGTTGAATTCTTAAGTGTTTTTAACGCTAATAATCACCTTAATAACTAAGCATCGACCCACCTATATTCTACAATTAAGATTATCTTTGGAGTCTACCGAGAATAAAACATGAAAGTTACCGATCACATAAATAACGCAAAAGGCACGCTTTTTTCGTTTGAAATTCTTCCTCCTCTGAAAGGAAAAAACGTCCAGTCAATCTTTGAAGGAATAGATCCACTCATGGAATTTAAGCCCAAATTTGTCAATGTAACCTACCATCGTGAGGAGTATGTTTACAAAGAACGAGAGAATGGGCTATTAGAGAAAATTGCGATTCGTAAACGTCCTGGAACAGTTGGGATTTGTGCTGCAATTATGAATAAATACCAAGTTGATGCCGTGCCTCATTTAATATGTGGTGGATTTAGCAGAGAAGAGACAGAAAACGCACTCATCGATCTTCAGTTCTTAGGAATTGATAATGTTTTAGCACTTCGAGGTGATTCAATTAAAACAGAATCAAACTTCAGACCGCATAAAGATGGACATGAATTCGCCGTTGATTTGATCGGGCAAGTATCAGAAATGAATAGTGGCACTTACCAAATGGATGACATTCAGTTGGCACCAACCAATTTTTGTATCGGTGCAGCAGGTTACCCTGAAAAGCATTTCGAAGCGATGAATTTATCCACTGATCTTCACTATTTAAAGGCAAAGGTTGATGCTGGGGCAGAATATATTGTGACCCAAATGTTTTTCGACAATTCGAAATATTTCGAGTTTGTAAAAGCATGTCGAGCAATTGGAATTACCGTTCCAATTATTCCAGGTCTGAAACCAATCAAATCAATGAATCACATTTCATTTTTGCCTAAGTTCTTTCACATTGATTACCCAGAGGAGCTTTCTAAAGACTTGTTAAAGTGTAAAAATAGCGCTGAAGTAGCAGCGGTTGGAATTGAATGGGGAATTCACCAGTCAAAAGAGTTGAAAGCGGCCAACGTTCCATGCATCCACTATTATACGATGTCAAACTCAAGTTCCGTTAAATCTATAGCTAAAGAAATATTCTAAGATGAAATTACTAATCATATTATCATTCGTATTTATTGGTGTCATTTCGTTTTCACAAGAAGACGGAACATCTGTAACGCCTACCGAAACGAAGGCAAAAAAGGAGAAGAAGCCCAAAAAAGAAAAAAAGAAAAAAACTAAGAAGATAAAAACAAGAATTAAACTGACAAACGCTGTAGTTATTGGTCAGATGGACAACCCCGATGATCGTTATTCTGTAGAAATTGCAACGACAGATCTTTTACGTCAATACAAAGTAAAAACAACACCTTCTTTGAACCTTTTGAAATTGGGGAGCGATTCTAGAGAGATCGCATCAGACTCGATTCAAACAAAGTTGAAAGCAGAAGGGTTTGATACATATATGCTCGTTTCAATACGAGGGTTTGACAAAAACTATAAGCCAGGAAACCTTGATGATGACTTTGAAAAGTCACTTGAACAGGCAACATTCTTTGACCTTTACCGCTTGAATGCTGTTTCTGTAAGTTTTCAAGTAAAATTCTTCCGAGACGGAAAGTGTGTTCATGCAGAAATCATTAAATGCGGTAATATCGCTGATCGTGGAGGAGTTTTGAAACGCTTTAGAAAAAAATTAGAGAAGCGACTGAAAAAGAAGTGGTAGGATTATTATCCAACTACTCGGTTGTTTGGCAGTGTGTCCTATCCGAGGTGACGAGCTATGATATTTATTGAGGTCAAGACCGTTTAAACTAGATTTTTTTGGCTGCCTAAGCGCGCTATCCGTTATATCTTTCTTTCTTGTTATACTCGCAAGCTCGACAAACAGTCAAGAAAATCATTTCTTATTTCATTCATTTTCTACTGTCTTGGTTAATGTTACTCAGTGCTAATGCTAAAATGTCGTGCGCCTTTTAGTTTATTTTTAAGTTTTGTAACTAAACATAGGCTTCCACACAGCTAGTGTTGCAAAGCATAAGCATGGGTTTTAGGAAATGTGGCTGTTGCACAACTCTGTTGATAAAGTTACCACTTCTACTACGAATGAGGTTGTAACTTTCGTGTTTTGAGTCATACAAGGCAAAAAGGATTATCAAGAACAACTTTTCACCAGCTTCCAGCTGAGTAATCATGTTCCCAAAGACCTTGATTTACATTTTGTTCGTGAACTTACCAATGAACATTATGGCACATCTGGTCAAAAATCGATAGATCCAGTAGTGTTTTATAAGTTGAGTTTGGTAGGTTATTTGGAGATCATCATCAGCGATCAAAAGCTAATCGATCATTGTTCTATGCGGATGGATATACTGTTCTTTCTAGGGTATGATAAGTGACGAACCCTTACCTTGGCATTACAACTTCAATCATCGTCCCAGATGGGATGCCATTTTCATGTAAGTCAGTTGTTATTGAAAATCCGTTTTGTTCTAATTCTATTTTATTTTTCTTGAATTTCATTTGTTTTTCGCTAACGCATAACGTCTCGGCTATGGTTAGTACGGGATTTCGAAGGACTGAATTTTCGGTTTCGCACTTAGCCAAATTTTTAATTTTTTTTCTTTATTTTAATAGACACGCAAAATTTTCAATTTTGCGGACTTCATTCAAGGCGCTTCACTTTGGATTAAGCACCAAAACCCGTATTAAATATAGCCATTGTTGGCATTTCGTTTTTTATTTATGGTCATTCAATATCCATTTTAAAGCCTTTTCTTTTGTTGCTCTAAAAATCGTATTATGTTTTTCTTTTGGTTCGTCTGAATATTTCCATTTTAGTTTATTGGGTGCATTATTTTCCAAAATCTTGTTCAATTCATTTGTATATTCTGAAATATCTTCCGCACTTGAACCTGCAAACCAAAGTTTGACTTCTTTATCAGGAAATTTTCCAAATAGGTCATTCGCATTTCTAACTAAATAATGATCATTCCACCATAAAGAAGGGTCAAGTGCTATATAAAAATCAAATGATTCAGGATGTTGCATAAATGTTTCCATTACAAAAAATCCAGACAAAGATTCTCCAATAATTCCCTTTTTTTCTGAAGTTCTATATTTGTTATTTATTTCGGTCATTAATTCTTGAGTGATAAATGCTCGGAAGTTTTTTGCTCCGTCTGTCTGTGGACAAAATTGAGCATCATATTCCGATTCTGAAAAACCTGTTAAATCTCGACCTCTCTCTGTATTTTCAATACCAACAAGAATAATCGGTGGAATACTTTTTTCGGTTATTAATTTAGAAATGGTGTTTGCAATGTGTGGAAAATCTTCTTTTATTCCTCCGTCAGCCATATACAAAACAGGATATTTTTCATTGCCGTTTTGATATGCTGGTGGTGTCCAAACATTTATTATTCTTGTTTCTCCTACCTGTTTTGATTCTATTTTAAAAGTTTCGTGTTCTGGAATTGAGTCTTGATTTAGTTTCTGATTTCCGCAACCAATTAAATATATACTTGTAAATAATAGGACTAATAATTTTCGCATATTTCTCTTTTTTTTTAATGACTGCCAACGTCATAATATAGTCTATTTCCCTTTAATTATAATTTCAAGCATGATAACTCCATGTAAATTTAGCGTTTCTCAAGTTGAGAGGAGAAGTTGCGATAATGAGTTCAAGACTATTATGGTCACAATGATCAAATTTTAAAATGGTCTGTTCCTCTGTAAATTATTGAATTATTCTGTAATTCATTTCCACGGAATTGAAATTACTTAGTGAATAATAAATCGAATTTCAATAAGCACAATAAAATAATTCAATTTATACTACTCAGACATAAAAAGTTAAACATCAGTGTATCAGCAATTAAAACGACAACAACCAATTACAAACGAAAGACATTCGACAGTAAACGACAAACACCCGTTTTTAGTTTTAAAGTGCCCCCACCTTTGCAATGTCGATGTCGAACAAGGAGTTCAATTGAGACGAAAAATAAAATTTTAATTAAAAATTGCAAGTATGAACACGTTGAGAAACAAAGTGAGTTTGATCGGTCGTCTGGGAGCAGCGCCGGAAGTAGTAAAGTTGGAGGGGGGAAGAGCGTTAACTCGTTTGAGAATCGCAACGAATGAGTCATATAAAGATAAAGAAGGTGTGTGGCAAGAGAACACACAATGGCACTCAATTACTGCATGGGGAGTAAATGCTGATTTAACCGCGAAGCTGTTACTAAAAGGTCATGAAGTGGCAATTGAAGGTAGGCTCGTTCATAGTAGTTATGAAGGCAAGAGTGGTGAGCAACTTTACAGCACAAGCATCGAAATGCGTGAATTTCTACTGTTAACTCCGAAAGAAGATGCGAAACAGTAGCCTAACCACAAACAATGGAGCTGGCTCAGATGCTAGCTCCATCTTTTTCAGCCCTAAAGAGATTTCTGTTAATCATGTAAATCTGATTGGGGAAATAACTAATCCACCACGCATTTACGAATTACCTAACGGTCGCACGATTGCCCAATTCATGATGAGCACAACAGAAACTTATCTCGACGAAAAGGGAGATGTGAAAACAAAAGATCATTGGCATCGAATCTGTGCATGGGGAAGATGGGTGAAAGTACTTAACGAACTTGGGTACAAAGGGCTCAGAATTGCCGTAGAAGGGAAGTTGTCAACACGTTTTTATTACCGTAATGGTCAGCGGCAATCAATTTCGGAAGTAGAAATAAATGACCTAATCATTCTTTAAAAACATATAAGGTATGCAACCATTAAAAAATCACGTGACGCTTGTTGGAAATATGGGATCTCCAGCACAAATAACAAACTTCGATAGTGGAGCAAAGGTCGCTCGTTTTCAACTTGCCACCAATCAATATTCCAAAACGGGAAATAAAGACCCAGAATGGCACCGAGTATTCGCTTGGGGAAACTTGGCGGGCTTTATTGAAAGTTATGGTGACAAAGGTAAGCAACTTGCTATCCATGGAAGGTTAGTTAACCGGACGTATACTAGTAAAAAAGGCAATCTACGGAAAATTACTGAAGTCGAAGTAAAACATGTTATCGGGTTGTAATTAGTGCAATACGTAGTCGTTATTACACTAAACCAACCTCAATCCGATAACAAGGGGCGTCAATTTTGTACATTTATTGACGCCCTTTTTAATTAAAAATAATTGGTTTTGCGTTAATAATTACGATAGTCATTCCAAAGCATGCTTCGTACACCAACAACAAGAGAATAGGATGGACTCAAATAATCAGTATTGAAGCGTAAATAATTCTCCATGAAAACGTTTAGATTTCCATGTTTTGTAATTTGATACGAAGCAGTTAATCCGATGTTCGCTCGATTTACTTGATGACCTTGCCCGATGAAATGTCCAAATTCATATGGGCGAACAGTATAAGGTTTATATACGTTTCCTCCATAGCTATACCCGCTGTGATCTTCTCCTTTGAGCACATAATTTAGAAAAAACTTCGCACTTATTTTATTTCGAGACCACTTTAACTCACCTAAGATCTCCATAAAATTTGATCCATAAGGGTGGGACAATGTTTGTCCTTGATTTCCATAATTGAATTGCTCCGAGATATGTGAATAAGTATATGGACGCGCAAAATTGTATTCAGTTCGGTAAAATAATTTATTCTTGCCAATGGTGAACCGTCCCTTGCCGCCAATTTGTGCTCCGAATTTATTTGCCCACCAACCTGTCTTATTTCGAAGTTCTGTTAAGTAGAACTCATCCAAAATAATTTGAGAATAAATAGTGTGACTTCTATTTATCACGGCCGAAATTTCAAGTCCTAGAAGAACATTATCAGATGATCCAAGCGAATATTCCTGAGGACGATAGAATACAAAAGGATTTAAATATTCAACATCAAACCCACGTTGTAGAAGCGTATCACGGGGTTGAAAAATCACGGATTCAAAAACCCCAATATTCAACCAATCTGTAGCATTAAATGAAATGTGATGACTTGATGCAAACTTACCTTCCCAATTACCACTTTGCCCTTCTTTAAAAAATTGATACAGCACACTGTATTCAAACCTCCAAAAGTTAGCCCGAATCAGACCGAATGGATAGGGTTTTCCATAATCACTCAAAAAAAGCGACCGCGATCCTTGGCCTATAAAATTATGATCTAGCCCAACTTGAAAGTTGAATATGTGATTTGGTGTATAGGAGATTCTTCCTCGCAGATCTGTGTAAAGATCGAAATCGGAACCCACACTGTAAATGTAGCTTTTGGGTTGATAAAGGGTGTCGAAATTTGTCACGCCTTGAATGCTTGCAATTCGGAAATACCATTTATCATTGAGTAACCCAGAAAATTCTGCACCAAGCCCTGTCTTGAATGACGATTGCTCATCCATTAAATAGTTGAAGTCTCCAAGTGCGGAAATTTTCAAGTACGATTCTTCACTGCTAATTTGTCTAATTTGTGGTTGCAGGCTCGTGTGAATTTTTACAGATGGTGTATGAACCGAATCTGAGGGCAGTTCCTCGAATAAACGACCGAGTGAACCCTGTGAATTGGCAATCCCTGATAGAAAAAATGATATGTAGAGTATGGGCTTCACTAGAAGTCGTTGTAGTGATTCGTTAATGCTGTTTGAAGTCCAAATTCAATGATATTAGCAGTTTGAGTAAAGCTATCTGTTGTAGATCGAAACCGATAAGCAACAAACGTTTTCAAGTTTATTTTTCGGTTAAACCGATACCCAAGTTCAATTTTCTGATAGAAGATTGTTTCATTGCTTGCCCCTTCATCATTTTCAATAACCAAATGACTAATTGCGCTGTAATCTTTCGTCAAGTATAGAACACTGCTTACATCGATATAGAAGTTCTGAATTTCATAATTTGTTCTGAGAATGAATTCGTTAAACCCACTTCCTTTCGAATGTGCTAGTGGAAGGTTAAAGTGGGCATAATTTCTGCGTCGATTACTAGTTTCATAGACTCCTCTGGGAATTCCATTATGTTCAAGTTGGAGCATGAAATCTTTCAGCCCAAAGAAATTGTAACCGCGATAACCAATCTGATAACCGACCTTTGAACCATCGAAATCATTTAAAATGACTTGACCGTACAGTCTGTGTTTGTCAGCCAGTTGATGGCTTAAATTCAAACCAAGAAGTGTTGTCACTTCGTCTTGACCCTTGAGAATAATACCAGATGCTATTGGTAATGGGTTAAAGTAAAGTGGATGCGAAAACCGACTAATTGAGTCATCACCACGATTCCAAATTGACCCTTCAAATAAGCTAATACTAGTCTTCTTGGTGGGTTTAAATGTGAAATAATTTACAGAGTACCCTTTGGTTTCATAGTAAACCTCTGCAGAACTGGTAGCAGACCTTCGGAGTAAATTTATTTGCCGAGATCGGTAATAGGTGAAGTTGAAATTTGTAGTAAGATTCCAATCAACACGAAAATATGGAGCGCTATAAGAATTATCTGAAAGTAATAAGGATCGATGCCCGTCGCCAATAAATTGAGGGTTATTCCCTGCTGAAATATGTAATAAGTTAATCGGTGCGTAAACAAAATACCCTGTTGCATAGGCGTAATCAAACCCATCATCCTTAAAAGGCTTGGTTCTTCCTGCGCCTGGAATTACCGCATTTTGGACATTGTACGTTGTGTCAGCATTTGGGTAATGCTCCCCTACGGATTCGTAGTAGTTGGTCTCATACGGACTAAATCGGGCTTGATTCTCATAAAATGAAGTTGAAAAAGAAAACTTTTTAAATAGGTCCCCTTCCACAATTACTCCACGCGTATTATGTAATAGATTTCGCCTGTTTGTGTCTCCAAAATCTTTCCCATAAGAGATGTTAACTGTTGGACTGATTGTGATGAACGCATCTTTCCCGTTTATCTCAAATAGATGTTTTTGATAGAGAATATGAGTTATTGTATAATATTGCGGTGTAGAGTCTAGTATTGCTGGAATAAGATTTGCGACCGATTCATTCGCAGGATAGAATGAACCCTCATTATAAGTTTGATCAAGCTTGTTTGCCAAAAGTTGATCTTTGTAAAACGAATTGATTGGCAACCAGTTTTGTTGCGCAATTGATTGTCGGCACAATAATAGAAGTAATATTAGGACAAAATGTCGACCCATTAACTTAGAACATTAGTTTTTGCAATAAAGTGAGGGTTGAATAGACTTTCTTTATTGTAGGTCAACGGCTGGTTGGTTGCTACGTCAATTACACTTCCCCCTAGAGTTTCTAAAATTGCCTGCCCAGCAGCGATGTCCCATTCCATTGTAGGCGCGAATCGAGGATAAACATCAGCCAGTCCAAATGCTAGATCAAAGAACTTTAAAGCGCTCCCCTTTCCAGTGTATTCGCAACGCCCATGCGGTAGATGATCACCAATATCGTTAGAATCCTTTTCAACTTTATAACTTCTTGAACAAATTACTTGAAGTGGGTCATTTGCTTCTAAAAGAGGTTCTAGTTTTTGCCAAGAACTTGGAACATCAACCTGATCAAAATCAAAGTAGAAAACACCGTATTTTGAACCACCAACGATCAATTTTTTTTTGATCGGGTCTGCGATAATTCCAAATACTGCTTTATGATCCATAATATGAGCAATGCAAACTGCAAATTCCCCATTTTTTAATAAAAACATTCGTGTTCCGTCGAGCGGATCGACACACCAATTCTCAGTCCATTTTGACCGAACTTCAAAACTCTCTTTTTCTAGCTCCTCACCTAAAATTGGAATTCCAATAGGCGTTAATCGATCCGATATAATTTTTGATGCTGCCAGGTCTGCTTTAGTGACAGGGGAACCATCGCTTTTTATGATTGCTTCCACATCTTGCTGATAAACCTCAACGATTACTTTTGAAGCATCAATTGCAGCATACATAGCTTCAGTATAAATATTAGGAAGTGAATAGTTTTTCATCGACTCAAAGGTACGAAATGCAGGGAACAAAAAAAGAGCACCTCGTAATAACGAGATGCTCTATAAATACTAATTTATATCTGTTAGTGTCGCACAATAACTTTTCGGTTAATTGTTTTAACTCCTTTTCCTTCAACAGCAATGAAATAGATGCCATTTCTAAATTCACTTACATTAATCGTTTTACTTGACCCAATAATTGTTTCTCTTAAAACAACATTGCCCAGAACATCTACCATCTTAACAGTTGCAACATCAACTCCTGTCGTTTTTACTTGAATGTAAGAATTTGCAGGGTTTGGTGCTACTGAAACAGCCAGTGTCGGTTTAAGACCTTCAATTGCTGCCGTTTTGCAAACGCTTATATCTATTGAGTCCAAAGCATTAGGCCCGTCCAAAATGACATATCTATAAACAACACATCCGTAATCAGGGTCCAAAGGTTGAATGTATACTGAAATAACACCTGCTTCACCATCACCTACTGTTACCGTTGCAGGTGTTGTCCATGGATTCTCGGCATAAAAAGGATAACATACCCCTCCGAATGGATCCGTTTCGTGTCCCCAGCAAACATAATCTGTCCAAGCTGTCTGTGGATTAATGCGCTCTCGCTTAACTGCTAAATCCATTGATTGTCCTGAAGTGTTCTGAATTCGCAGGTAAAGACTTACCTCAGCACCTGCTGAAGTGTAATCAACTTGTGTACCTGAAATGTCACCCGAATTTCCGATTTCAATTGTTACTGCTTGTCCGAAAGAAATTGCAGTAATTCCAACAATTGAAAGTATAGAGAGTAATGTTTTTTTCATAATGACTGTGTGTTTCGTACTAGCAAATATAAGACTTTCACTAATACAAATCAATACTTTACAACTTTTGCACCAAACAGTAGAACTCAAACAATAAGAACATATAACACACACGATTACAGTAATATAGATATTTTTTTGGGGGGGTGTGTGTTGATTAGGATGACAACCGTTAGAGGATTAACGATAGATGTTTACAACATTGAATTGATAATCGTAGTTACAAATGATACAAATCACAACAAAAGGTGAGTTTAGAATTTAGCTTAACAAAACCAATTATAGTTCTACTCTCTATTGGCGTCTTCAAGTGATGAGGTTTTAGAACAATCCAATGGCGCAGGAATCCAATAATTCGAATGATCTTCTAAGCGTTTTTACGCGAAATTAGGTGTACCTTTGAGTTGGCAGGATTTTTGAATAGTATAATGTCAAACTATAATTAGATACTAGAATTATGAAAACGATTGCAATAATAATGTTAAGTTTCTCATTCTCACTTGGATCATTTGGGCAAGAACACGCTCATGGAAACACCCAGACGGATGACGGGAATAGAACTAAGAAAGTCGCCAGCGTACTTATAGAAAACATGGACGGTGACGAAGTAAATACAGCTGAACTTGAATTTGATGGTCCAGTGATTATAAGCTTTTGGGCTACATGGTGCTCGCCTTGCAAGAGAGAGTTGAATACAATCCATGATTTATACGTCGATTGGCAAGATGAAACAGGTGTTAATTTAGTTGCAGTGTCTGTGGATGATCAAAAAACAATGAATAGTGTACCAATGTATGTAAATGGAAAAGGATGGGAATATCTTGTGCTGATGGATCCAAACGGAGATTTTAAAAGAGCAATGGGTGTTAACAATGTACCGCACACATTTTTACTTGATACTGATGGAAACATTGTGTATTCACATAATAACTATGCTCCAGGCGATGAGCTGATCCTCCGTGAGGAACTAAAAAAATTAACGGGAAAGTAACTACTCACGCAGTCTTAGACAACAACAAATGAAGAAATTAGCCCTCTGCTTAGTTCCAGCGATTATGTCTCTGGCAGGATATAGTCAAAATGATGGAGGAACCTTTACTGGTAATATCGAAAGTACATTTCAGTACTTAAATGAAGATTCACTTATTGGAGCATTACAACCCGATTCGAAGGGGTTAATGAACACATATATGAATGTGTTTTATACTAATGGTAAGTTTAAAGGTGGAATGAGATTCGAATCTTATTTACCTAGAATACAGGGTTATCCAAATCGATTTGATGGCACTGGTCTTGGAATGCGCTATATTGGATATACAGATGGCTTTATCGACGTTACACTTGGCTCTTTTTATGAGCAATTTGGATCAGGAATGATCTTTCGGGCCTATGAAGATAGAGGCCTGGGTTACGACAACTTGATGGATGGGGTTAGAGTAATTCTTCGTCCATTGAATGGGGTTACGCTTAAAGGTGTTTACGGACGCCAACGCTTATCCTTTCAAGAAGGAAAAATTGTTCACTCAAATGGAATCGTGAGAGGACTCGATGCAGATTGGAATTTAAATGCGGCATTTAAAAACCTGGCTAGGAAGAAATTAAAGGTGACTCTTGGGGCTTCTTTAGTTAGTAAATTTCAAAACGATGATCGTGAAGATCTAGTATTGCCAGAAAATGTTGGAGCTTACGGAGGGAGGGCGAAACTTAGATATAAGAGGTTTACGTTAGATGGTGAATACATTATTAAAGAACAGGATCCTTCATCAGACAACCTGTACAATTATAATTATGGACACGCGGCGCTTATCAATTTTGGCTATTCACAAAAAGGATTAGGAGTTATTCTATCAGCGAAATCAGTTGATAATATGAGCTTTCGTTCTGATCGTACAAAGGACCTTCAAGATCTGTTCATTAATTATCTCCCCGCACTAAATAAAACGCATACTTATAACTTGGTTGCATCATTGTACCCTTATGCAACACAACCTGTTGGAGAAACAGCCTATCAAGCTGAGTTGCTCTATACAATCAAAAGGGGATCAAAACTTGGAGGTAAATACGGGACGTCTATCAATGCTAACATCTCAACAGCTTATCTTCCAACTCGAAATATGGATGGAATTGACCTAACGGATTCGTCGGGTGTTGTTTATGTGAGTAAGCCATTTGGAATGAGCGACAGTCTTCTTTGGAGAGACATTAATGTAAACATCTACCGTAAATTCACCAAAAAGTTTAACCTTCGCCTGAGCTACTATAATATTGTTTTGAATAATGATGTTGGTAAGGTTACAGCAGGAGCTACTGGCTTAATTTCTTCTCATATCGGTGTCATTGAGGCTGGTTACACAATTAACAAGAAGCACTCATTGCGAGGTGAACTGCAAGGGCTGTTTATTAAAGACAAAGAAAACGGAGATATAAATGATAAGGGAGACTGGGCAACCATATTACTAGAATACAGTGTTTCACCACATTGGTTCTTTAGTGTTTTGGATCAATTTAATTACGGAAATCCTGATGCTGATATGAAAATACATTATATATATGGCTCGTTCGGATACATAAAAGAATCAACGCGTGTTACAATTGGTTACGGTCGACAAAGAGCAGGGTTGTTTTGTGTTGGTGGTGTTTGTCGGTTTGTACCCGCATCTAATGGTTTAACGCTTTCGTTTACGCAAAGCTTCTAAAGACGACTGATTATGAAAAAAATAATTTTTGCAGGGTTAGTAACTCTTTTAGGTTTAACAGCCTGTGATAAGGTTGAGAATATCTACCCTGAAGTGGCAGTCGTTGCTGGTTCATACGGTCTATATCCAGCAGGAGATAGTGCACATTATGCTGCTAATGCATGGCCTACGTTTACTGCAAATTTGAATACAAATAGAAGCATTATGATTGAAGACTTTACTGGTCATACTTGTACATATTGTCCTGCGGCTGCGGCTGCGGCAGAACAAATTGCACTGAATTACCCAGGAAGAGCGCTTATTTCAACGGTACATACGTCAGAACTTGGTCTTGGAGGGTTTCAAGAAATTGAACTCCCATACTTCTACACAGATTTTACAAATCCTAATGGATTGGCAATTGGAATTTATTTTGGAATGGATTGGCCAGGGTCAAACTTTGTGGGAAACCCAAAAGGCATGGTTAGTCGAGGTCCAGATCCAGCTCAACCAGTATTAGGCCCTGGATCGTGGTCGGGAGAAGCAGATGCATTAATGTCTGCCAATGTGTTGAGAACCAATATCCAATCAGCGGTTAATTATTACCCTTCAACTAGAGGGGTCTTCTTACATACAGAACTTGAAGTCTTAGATGGAAGTTTGACAAATGATCTCTTTGTTGTTGTTCAATTGCATGAAGATTCGGTTGTTGCGCCTCAAAAGTTTAACCCAGGAGCCTTCCCTGATCCACCTCCTTATGATCACATCGACACAAACTATGTTCATCGAGATGTTATGAGAGGATGCATTGATGGTAAAGCGTTTGGGCAGTTATTAGATTCTGATCACCTGGATGCTAACGGAAAGTATTATTTTAATTACATCTATGAACTTCCTATCGGTTATGACGCCAATAATATGCACCTCCTAATTTATGTTAGGGATGCTGTTACTGAAGAAGTTTATCATGTTGTTAAGCAAAAGATACAATAACTTCTATAGTCTTGTGAGTAAAAAAGATTGAATTCTAATTTAACACTTTAGGGCTTTTTAATTAGGTTGCTCTTTCTACTTCGTACAATTAAACCATTCCTATAATCGGAGTTCAATTCATACGAATAAACTGGGGCTCGATAGTAAGTTGTACCTCTTGAACTTGGTGTATAACTTACAATTTTATAAGGAATTCCTCTCTTGAAATTCGTTTCAATACGTGTAGTGTCTCCTTTAATCGAGAAGTTCACACTTGAATCAATCAGACAATTATCAGAAAATTGATGCGTAGAGTAAATGTATCGACTCTTTGCCTTCTTATAGATTATAAATTCACCGTTTAATTGATGATCCTTAATTTGAAATGAAATAATTTTATTTTCAGATTGAATGTAATCATGAGTGCCATCTTCAAATGTTGAAATTAGTGTTTCTATTGAGTCGAACTCTGAACGATAGAGCACATTAGTTATATCATAAAGCCCTTGGCAGATTCTTCCCTCAGTATTCACAAATCCATTACTCCAACTAGCCTTAGACATGATTCGTTGATTCGTATCCATCGAATACCAAACACCATTTTTTTTACCCTTGATATATGTTCCAACTTCTGATTTCCCAAAAAGGGACTTCCCTTCTCTTCGGTAAAAGTCCCTAACCCTGCGAAGTTTTCGAGGTACGGCTTGTTGATATCCTCTTTGACGAACGAAAATCCACTCCTTTCTCGGATAGTAACTTACATAGTCACCTTCCCGTTGCCCATTGTGATAGTTCACGATAGATTTAGGATCCATTTTACCTCGTTTCTCAGCATAGAAACATTTGATACGAGTCCAATTTATTGAGTCTTGACGAGTTGTACCTTCTTTGAGTGCATTAAAGCTTGTATCGCACCAACAGTTGTAAGGGTTTTCTTGAGCGGAAACAAATTGAAGAGTTAAAATGAATAGACAACTTAGGGCAAAGTATATTTTCATTCTGCTAAAATAAGCATGTTTCTTTTAGCGCAGAACTTAAGACTTTAACAAAGCAATTAATATCTGTGTGATTAGTCCTCATTTCGAAATTTTAACATTTACCAACACAAGATCAACCAATATTAATCGTTATATTCATAACTCTCAAACCACAACAAGTATGTTAGAACTTACAAAGAAAATACTGCGCGGCGTGAGTTTCGATGCCCAACTTTTCCAGAAAGAGTTGATGAAGGCTAAGAAATGGATCACAGACGCAGAAGAAATTAAACGTTTCCATGAGTGGTGCACTGTTGAATTTGGATCACTCTATCCAGTGATAATTAAAAAAGCATTTGCTCAAGTAACAACAAATTAAAACAGTGGGGCCTGAAAAAATTCCTTTTTATTGATCAAAAAAGCCGCCACATAAAGTAATGGCTTGTCGTTTTTATTTCATTCTTCAATAGAGCTTAAAATTTTAAGATTACTTTCCTTTAAAATCAATTGTAGTTGTTACATCAGTACCTATGAAATCTTGAATAATACTGAGTTTAAGTTCTTTGTTCTTAAGTTTTATAATTGTCCATGTAAGGATCTCACCATCGATGTTAAATAACACTTCTGTTTTATCGTCGTTAATTGTCCATGTGCCAAAATCATCAAAATCTAAACCGAGCCAAGTTCCAACGGTTGTGAAACTCCCGTCTTTATTAATTGTATATACCATAGCATCAGTCGTTATTGTACCTACAGACGTAACAACTTCATAAGATAGAGGTCCACGTATTTGTGATTCGCATGTTTGCCGTAAGAAACGTAAACTTTGAACCTTCTTCATACTTATTACAAGATGCAATAACAACAGTTAATAGAAATAATGCTGCTATTTTAGAGAGAACTGATTTTTTCATAATGGTTCCTTTTGCTACAAAGATTCTGCTTTCTTTTGGCCCTCTTTTAAAAAGTCAACCTCCTTCAAAGTTTATTGCTGTAGTTGTCTCTACTCCAAGAAGATCGTGTATGCGCACCAAGTTCATTGATTTATTCTTCAATCGAGTGATTTTCCACTTTGTAATATCGCCGTTGTAATCAAGTAAAAGGTGTGTTTTGTCCAAATCGAACTCCCATGTACCAATACTTGAATCATTAAACCCAAGATGCGTTCCTTCAGCAATATAACTTCCATCTCTTTTTATGGATAGACTCATGTGATCAGTTGTGAGGCTACCCACTGTTGAATTAACCGAGTAGGAAGAGGAGTTCCAGTTGTTTATTACACGCATTTTTGCAGTTAGAAGGGTGAACTTTGGACCTTGCTCGTATTTATTACATGATACCAAGATCATCAAAAGTGAAAACACAGCAATCCTAAAAATAGTAGAACGTTTCATCTTGCAAAGTAATAAGTTGAATCCAAAGGTATTGAAAACCCTACCTCTAAGCAAATTTGATTAGCCTTAGATGAATTCACTCAAACTCAATTAGTACCATCCCCTTTTCAACTACTTTATCGGTTTTGACCAATATGGATTTAACAACACCGACACCCTCAGCTTTGAGAACATTTTCCATTTTCATAGCTTCAAGTGATAATAGTTCGCTTCCAACTTCTAATATTTGACCAACCTCAACAGCAATCGAAACGATTCTGCCAGGCATAGGAGCAACAAGTTCTCTTAATTGTTGAATTTTTGGCTTGTCCATTCCCATTGATGCAATTAAATCATCTAGTTCATGACGTTTTTTCACCTCAAGGACACGGTGATTTATCTTCACGGTAAGCGAATTACTTTCAATGTTTTCGGAAACGACTTCACCATGAAATTTTTGACCGTTGTGAGTTAACGTGAAAAAACGATGATCATCCCAAACAACTTGTTTGTTATTACCTCCATTGCTATCCTGCTCATCGATTGTCCAGATTGGATTTGCCATTTATCATCTATTTGATACAAAAATAAGAGAATCATTGTCCGATGCTGTAATATTTTCATTCCATCTCATTTTTATTTATCTTCTTTGCACTGTATTTATACATTGAATTATGAAAAGAAATTTGATCATTGTTGCTGGGCTTATCTTAGCTTCCTGTGCCACACATAAGGATGAAAAACCAATTGTTATAACTTCGGAATCCCCTGAAATTAATGAAGAAACAGCTATTTACATTGAGGAAGAGGTTCCTGCTGAACGCCCTGTCTATAATCCAACAGAGACAATTTTAACAGATTTAATTCACACAAAATTAGAAGTAAATTTTGACTGGAAAAAGTCTCAGATGAATGGAGTTGCAACGATCACAGCAAAACAACACTTTTATGCCTCAGATGAGTTAATCCTTGACGCGAAGGGAATGATTATTAATCAAGTAGCGATGAATAAGGCTCTTCTCGATTTTACCTATGAAGGGGATGTGTTGACCATTAGGTTAGGCAGAGAATATAAAAGAGATGAAGAATATACGGTTATAATTGACTATGTGGCGCGACCTGAAGAACGTGAAGAAGGAGGTAGTGCTGCAATCTCTTCTGATAAAGGACTTTATTTCATTAACCCAACTGGAGAAGAGCCTAATAAAATGCCTCAGATTTGGACACAAGGTGAAACGGAATCAAGTTCAGTTTGGTTCCCAACAATAGATTCTCCGAATGCAAAGACTACGCAAGAGATTTTCATCACGGTTAATGAAAAGTACACAACGCTTTCAAATGGGAAGTTGATGTCGAGCAAAAAAATTACTGAGGGAAAAAGAGTTGATCATTGGAAACAGACACTACCGCATGCTCCTTATCTTTTTATGATGGGTATAGGTGAGTTTAAGGTGATTAAGGATTCCTATACTCGTGCCGATGGGACGAAAATGGATGTAAATTATTATGTAGAAAAAGAGTGGGAAGGAAATGCAAGATCAATCTTCGGTGAGACGCCTAAAATGATTGCATTCTTTTCTGAATTAACAGGAGTTGAGTTTGTTTGGGATAAGTACCATCAAATTGTAGTTCGTGATTATGTTTCTGGAGCGATGGAAAATACTGGGGCAGTAATCTTTGGTGATTATGTCTATAAAAATGATAGAGAACTGTTAGATGGGAATGATCAATCGACAATAGCACATGAGTTATTTCACCATTGGTTCGGCGATTTAGTGACGTGTGAGTCTTGGTCGAATTTACCTCTAAATGAATCATTTGCTAACTATTCGCAGTACCTGTGGGATGAGTTTAGATATGGAGTTGATGAGGCTGACCTCAATGCTGAAGGTGAAGCTGACGGATATTTCCAGTCGTCTGAAATGCAAGGATATCATAATTTAATCTGGTTTGACTTTGATGATAAAGAACAAATGTTCGATGGTCACTCTTACAATAAAGGTGGACGAATTTTACACATGCTTAGAAACTACCTTGGCGATGATGCTTTTTTTGCGGGAATGAAGAGCTACCTCGAAAAAAACAAATTTAAACCAGCAGAATTTCACCAATTGAGATTGGCATTCGAAGCCGTTTCAGGAGAAGATTTAAATTGGTTTTTTAATCAATGGTTTTTGGCTTCAGGGCATCCTATTTTATCATATCATCAAGAAATCGATGAAGCTAACCAGATGTTAAATATCACTGTGGAGCAAAAGCAAGATTTGGAGTTGTCTCCGATATTTAAGCTTCCGTTGGAAATTGCAATCTTCGATACGGAAGGAAAACATCTTCACAAAGTTGTAGTCGATGAGTTGATGGAAGAAATTTCATTGCCTTATTCAGGGGAATTAAAAGGATTCATCTATGATAATCAACAAATGATGCTTGGGAAAAAGCGAGAGCGAAAATCAAAAGAAATGTACGTGTTCCAATATTACAATGGAGAACGGTTTACGGCTCGGAGAGATGGGCTAATGAAAGGAGCGAATGATCGATCAGAAAAGGGTCAACAAATGATTTTGGATGCGCTTAATGATCCGTTCTGGGGAATTCGAAAGGAAGCTATAGGAAAAGTCACCAAACTAAAAGATCAAAAACGAACAGAGGGAATAGCCAAACTTAAAAATATAGCTGATAATGATCCGAAATCAAGTGTTCGTTCAGCAGCATTAGCAAAACTAGGAAAGCTTTTAGAGGCTGAGGAAATGGAACCAATCTATGTTTCTAGTGTTGCTCAAGATTCTTCTTATGCGGTAGTTACAACAGCATTAAGTTCGCTTGGAAAGGACAATCCAGAAAAGGCAATGGAACTTGCAGGACCTTTAGAAAAAGAGAAATCATCTAGTATGATTAGTGGAATTGGTCAACTATATGCAGGGTTTGGAGGACCCGAAAAGTTTGAATTTTTCGAGGATGCTTTTAATGGAACGGTTCTTCAAGGGTTTGATAAGTTGGGGCTTATGAGCTCATTTACTTATTTCATTTCTCGTCAAGAAGGTGAGATTGTGGATAAATCACTTCCTATTTATGAAAAACTCTCAGGAGGTGGAGGAATGTATATGCAAATGTTCTTGCCACAAAATTTAGATTACATAGTGAAGGGGATTAGTGAAAACATAAGCGACCTAGAAGTTGAGTTAGCAGAATATGAAGAAAATAATGATGTAGCTTATGCAGATCAAACACGGAAGAAAATTGCAACTTTTAATTCAACGTTGGTAAGCTTCCAAAAGATGATTGATGGCTTAGAAGAGGAAGAGTAATTGAGTTTAAAATATTAAAAAAACCTTAACGCGAATGCATTAAGGTTTTTTTAATCTGCCTTTTTAATTAGTTTTTCAGAACTTTAATTCGTGCATTCTTACCCTTTACATCTGTGATCTCAAGGAAATAATAACCTGCCGATCCATCAATGTTCAACGTTATGCTATTTAACCCATCGTAAGATCCTCTTGACACCTCCTGTCCTAAGAGAGTTGTCACTACAATAATTACATTACCATTAATCCCTTCAAGGTCAATTGTAATTTTACCAGAAGTTGGGTTTGGGAAAATAGTTAATTCTGAGCCAAAGTCATTTTCAATAATTCCTGCTTCAGTAATAGGAAGACATGCTGAGGTATCTGTACAATCGCCTTCCGTTACAATTACAGCATAATTTCCGTTGCTTGTAGCTGTGAAAGCTTGAGCTGTTTCTCCAACTAGTGGTGTATTTCCATTATCGCAATCAATCCACTGATATGTTGCGCCACTTGCATTTGCCATTAATGTTAAAGGTGCAGTTTGAGTTGCCATGTTGTCAATAGTATTTATTGTCAAGTTCAATGTTGCGATCGAATCACAAGTAAGTGCACCCACTAATGTTTCAGTATATGTGCCTGTACTCGTATAAGTCATTCCATTAGCCGCCCACGTGTAACTACCACATGCTGTTATTGACTCAGAACCAAATGTGGTATCATTTATTGTTACTGCTATTGTTAACACACTATCACACCCTGCTGCATTTGGAATGGTATCCATGTAAGTGTTAGATGATGTCCACGTGTAATTCCCACTTGGAGAAGTATAGCTATCACAAGATGATGCTGTTAAAGATGATGCAGATGGCGTACAATTTTCACTTATTATAATAACTCCTTCTCCAGTTTGAACGCTATCTATCATTATTGGATTAGTAAGTGTTCCAGTAAAATTACTTCCTCCAGCACCGCCGCCACCGCCGCCTTTGTCATTGCCTGAGCATCCAACAGTTCCTGCAGAACCGCCACCGCCACCGCCACCAACAGCGTAACCACCGCCCCCGCCGCCGCCGCCGGGTGTTGTAACACAACAACATGATTGTCCAGCTCCACCAGTTCCGTCAGCAAGACCAGGACTTCCTAAAAATCCACCACAGCCAATTCCTTCAAGGCCCCCTATAGCAAGGGCTCCTCCAAATCCACCACCACCATTTGGGCTGTCAGCACCATTTGTTCCTGGTAGCCCACCACCATGGCCGCCATTTCCGCCAGCCCAGTCTGTAGCACAGCCAGTAGCACCGCCACCGCCACCGCCACCGGCAACAATAATTCTATCTCCGAGTGTTACACCTCCAACACGAACGTCAGATGCGCCACCGCCATTTCCAGCGTTGATGTTTCCACCTATTCCACCACCGTTATAACCATTTTGGCCACCAACATATAAATTAATTACCTGCCCACCTGTTACGGTAAGATCTCCTTCTGCATACCCTCCTAAACCAGCAACTCCTCCACCGGCACCTGTTCCACCGTTCCCTTGAGCTCCCCAAGTTTCAATGTGTATAGAAGTAACACCTGCAGGAACGGTATACGTATCCATTGCACCTGTGTAATTGTACGTTGTTTGGGATATTCCTAGGGTGGAAAGTCCACACAAAGGAATTAATAATAGTTTTTTAAGTCTTTCCGTTGTCATCTTTTTAGTTATTAGATTCTAAATAAAGGTAATGGAAATGAATGGAAATCTTTGAAAGTAGTTTGTGAATAACAGTTTCAGTTAATAAATAGCGTTTTTTGTAATTATTATAAGCTTAAGTTTTTGACTAAAACATTCCCTAAAAACTTGTTGATTAAAAATTAAGAACTATATTTGATTAAATAGTCGTCAATAACTAATTAAAATAATAGCATTGAAACATTTAAAGATTGGAGATAGAGCACCCGCTTTTACAGCACTTGACCAACAAGGTAAAACACTTAATTTGAGTGATTTTAATGGTAAACGTGTTGTAATTTATTTCTACCCAAAAGATGATACTCCTGGATGTACAACCCAAGCATGTAACATTCGCGATAATTATTCGACTCTACAAAAAGAGGGTATAATTATACTTGGAGTTAGTGCGGATGGAGAGAAAAAGCATCAAAAATTTATCGCTAAGTATGACCTCCCTTTTTCTTTAATTGCAGATGAGGAAAAAGAATTGATTAACTTATATGGTGTGTGGGGAGAAAAAAAATTTATGGGAAAAGTATATGATGGGATTCATCGAACGACATTTCTTTTGGACAACCAACATACAATAATAGGTGTTATTGAAAAACCTAAAACAAAGGATCACACACGTGAAATTTTGGACATTTTCAAAAGTAATTAGTAGAACGTAAATAGATTACGTCCTTCAAGGGTCATATTTGTAGAAAAAAAACAATTCAACCTTTGTATTTATCCAACCGATAGATGAATACATAAAATTAAATAAGCGATATGGCAGTAAAAGAAGTTAATGCAGACAAATTAAAAGCACTTCAACTTACAATGGATAAGTTGGACAAAACTTATGGCAAAGGAACCGTAATGAAATTAGGTGATGCACCTATTGCAGAAATTGATGTGATTCCTACTGGCTCACTGACATTAGATATTGCACTGGGTGTGGGCGGACTTCCAAAGGGAAGGGTCGTTGAAATATACGGGCCAGAGTCTTCAGGTAAAACAACCTTGGCTATTCATGCCATTGCGGAAGCACAAAAACAAGGGGGAATAGCGGCCTTTATAGATGCTGAACACGCCTTCGATCAGTTTTATGCGAAAAGTCTGGGTGTTGATGTCGAAAATCTGTTGGTTTCCCAACCAGATAATGGTGAACAAGCATTAGAAATTGCAGATAATTTAATTCGTTCTGGAGCAATTGATTTACTGGTCATAGATTCTGTTGCAGCACTTACACCGAAAGCTGAAATTGAAGGTGAAATGGGAGATTCTCAAATGGGATTACAGGCACGATTGATGTCAAAAGCACTTCGTAAACTCACTGGGTCGATAAGTAAAGCAAATACTTGCTGTATTTTTATTAATCAGTTGCGTGAGAAAATAGGTGTAATGTTTGGAAACCCCGAAACTACAACAGGAGGTAATGCACTTAAGTTTTACTCTTCTGTTCGAATTGACATTCGACGGTCTAGTCAAATTAAAGACGGAGATGAAGTAATTGGAAACCGCACAAAAGTAAAGGTGGTAAAGAATAAAGTAGCTCCACCATTCCGAAGAGCAGAATTCGATATCATGTATGGTAAAGGAATTTCCAAAGTAGGAGAAGTTCTTGATCTTGGAGTTGAATTAGATATCATTAAAAAAAGCGGGTCTTGGTTCTCTTATGGGGAAACACGACTTGGACAAGGACGTGATGCTGTTAAGGTTATTATCAAAGATAACCCTGAACTAATGGAAGAGCTGGAGCACAAGATTAAGGAAGCTCTCGCTCCATCAAAAGAGGTTGAATTGGTGGAAGAGCACGATTAACTGCATATAGTAGAGTGAACGGCACTAAGAAATTGGTGCCGTTTTTTGTTTGCCCAAAAGCTCTATGAGTGGGATTAGGAATCGCTGGTAATTACTAAAGCTCATCAATAGGTCTGTTCCATATAATTTATGCAAACATACCCATGACTCAATTTACACTTTCTTATACCATATCTTAAGAGTTTTTTGGGCATAAAAAAGGGCATCTATAAAGATACCCTTAGTCTCTTTTCAGAATGAATTAGACTACCTTAACGTTTGTCGCGTTAAGTCCTCTTTTCCCTTCTTCCAATTCAAATTCTACTGCGTCACCTTCTTTGATCTCATCGATCAAACCAGTTACGTGAACAAATCTTTCTTCGTTCGTTTCGTCTTCAACAATGAATCCAAATCCTTTTGAATCATTAAAAAATTTTACCGTTCCTTTACTCATTACATTAATTTTGATGGGACGAATATAATCGAAAGAACTTAGAATCGGTAATAAAGAAGAAACTAATTCTATTTTTTGAGCGTTTTAACGGGTTACTCACTTGTATCTTGCTATAAAAGTTCGCTTTTCAGCATTAAATTAAGATGATATTCATTGCCTTTCAAGTTATGTTTTTCCGCTCAACTAATCTTTTTATAGCAAGAATATCACTGCTCCCCTTAACGCAAGAACAATTAAACCAACTTCAATTCGGAGATAAAATTTTCGATTCCTCTAGCTACGTGAGCTAAATGTGTAAGTTTTTCTCACGATATTTGTCTCATGCACTTGGAATCTTACATGATTGAACTAGAAAACAATCTCGATAATAATGAATGTATCAATATATCTGTTTCATCAAAACCTATTGGATGGCATATAGATCATATTCTGAAAGTAAATAACGCAGTTGCATACGCATTGTTAAAATCGAACCCGAATGAGTATAAGTATTCGTTCAACTTAGTCAGAATGTATGTTTTTATGCGAAATTCAATTCCAAGAGGTTCGGGAAAAGCTCCAAAAACAGTTATTGCAACAGAAGAAATCCTTTTACCTAACCTCGAAGCGCAATTAGCAGAGACCAAGAAGTTAATGACTCAAATTCAAAATCTTCCTACGAAGAGTAATTTCAAACACCCTTATTTTGGAATGTTGAAGTTGAAAAAGACCTTTAAATTTTTGGATATTCATACACTTCATCACTTGAAGATTATTCGGGATATATTGCACTAACTCGTCAAGGGGTCTGTAGTTACCGTGTATACCATCAAGCGGTTGGTTAGAATTCCTATAAAACCCTGGATAAATTAGTTTAGGGTATATCAAGCAGCTGATTTTAGTCATTGAATTTTTTAAATTCTACTCAAACTTCGTCTCATTGGGTCATTTCTACTGAGATAATTAGCGAACCCATTATATGACTATCGTATTCTCTGATCTGAATGAAATGTTCTGCAGAATACCTCTCACGTTTAATATCAACTGCTTTTTCGTTAACTATTTCACCGTCTAAAAAGAAAGGTTAACAAAAACAATTAATGTTTTTGTTAACCTTTCTTTGTTGTGGTCTACTAATTCATAAATACATAGAATGAAAAAGACTTTTTATCTCATACTCTTATCATCAACCCTCTTAATCTCTTGTGGAGCAGAAACCGAACAAGAAAAAGAAGCCGCAAAAGATGTTTTAGAAATCATCAAAGATTTGCCAAAAATTCAACGGGAAGTGAAAGAATATGACGCTGAACTTTCTTCAAGAGAGTTTTCAGGAGAATTTAACGCTGTTATTGATGGTGAAGAATTAAACATTTCCGAATGGAACACTCAAAGAACCTCCATTGTCTATAATGAGAATTCTGTTTTTATTGTTGCCTGCGCAGATGCCAAATGTGGTAAAATCGTTGAGGTAAGAATTTCTCATCCTAACCTCTACTCTATTTCCGTTCCTTCTAATTTTGGACCATCAATGTTTGAACCTATCGATGATAGCTTTATCCACATCGCCTATAAAGATAGAGGTAATAGCAATGTTCAAACTTTTTCTGGCTCCATGAAATTGCTAGAATTTGGAGATGAAAACATTAAACTTTCTTTCGATGGAACAGGGCCTCAAATGAATGCGGAAGGAAGTAAGGATGTTTCTCTTAAAATTGACCTCGATTTAATGTACAATTTCATCTCGCAAGATGAACGTTCAACTAACTAATCTAATATTGAAACCCATCATCATGAAATTACTTATATCCTCCCTTATTTGTTCTCTTTTTGCCTTGCATAGCTTTGCACAATATTCGTTCAATCAAATTGAAGTTTCCCCAGCTAGCGAAAGTTACCCTAAACATTATGAAGAAGTTAATGGTTTTTTATATTTTCAAGCACGTAGCAGTTCTGAAAAAGAACTTTGGAAAACAGATGGTACACCGTTAGGAACAACTGAGGTTACAAACCTCAACGGCGCTTTTAGTACCACCCCTCAATCCCTGAAGTCATACAATGGAAATTTGATTTTTAGTTCTTTCGAATCCGCTACGGGAAGAGAACTTTATCGAACAGATGGAACTGCAGCAGGAACATATCTATTAAACGATATTCGTCCAGGTGGAAGCAGTGGTATGGAAACTGGTATCTATACATCTAATGGTACACGAGAGACTTTTATCGATTTCCAAAGTCAGCTTTTCTTCTTTGGGAATACGGGCAACGGTGTAGAACTGTGGAAAACAGATGGAACTATCGCAGGAACCATATCAGTTAAAAACTTCAACAATGCTACATGGGGAATTGGAGAATATATGCTTAAAGGAGATCAACAATATCTTGGAGTAATCTACAATGGGGAACTCTATTTTAAAGTTCGACGAGTAGGAGCAGCAGCATTTTCTGCCTATGAACTTTGGAAGTCTGATGGAACAACCGCTGGTACTGTTTTAGTAAAGGGCAGTCTGAGCGCTTTTGAAGGTATGACTGTTGCTCTTGGCGAAATTTATTTTAGTGGTGAAGATAATGTTAGTGGCAGAGAAGTGTGGTCATCCGACGGAACAACACTTGGTACAGCATTAAAATTTGATATAGAAGTAGGTACTAGTAGTTCTTCACCTGGTAATTTCACTCTCTTTAATGGGGAATTATTATTTGAGGCTGGCACCATACTTAACGGGGGAGAATTATATAAAACCGATGGAACAACTTTCTCAATCGTTAAAGATATAAACCCAGGAGGTGGTACATCTGTTGGTGGGTTTCCTCAATTCTTTGAATATAACGGAAACCTATATTTTAAGGCAACAGATGGGGTTCTTCCTGATGTTGAGTTATGGAAAACCGATGGCACGCTTGCTGGAACAGTATTAGCTGTTCCTTTTTCAGCAACAGGAATTGCTGCTCAGTTTCTAGATCAAATAACCTATAATAACAAGCTTTTCTATACAAACTATAATCAATTATGGTGTACAGATGGAACTGGCCCAGGAACACAACAAATAACGAATAATGGAAATCTTAATGATCCACTTTCCCAAATTAGATTTATGTATTTGTTTCAATCCAACCTTTGGTTCTCAGGAGCAAATAATTTTGATGGAATAGAACCTTGGTATTTAGGACCTCCTCCACCTACTAATGTGACTATTTCTAGCTGCTCCAGTTATACTGTTCCTAGTGGAGATGAAACATATACAACAACTGGCATCTATTTTGACACTATTCCGAATGCGTTAGGTGGCGATAGTATTCTTCAGATTGATATAACTATTTTACCTCCATCAGCAGCATCTATTTCAGCTAACTCTTGCTTAGATTATACTTCTCCGAGTGGAAATCACCTTTGGAATATAAGTGGAATTTATACTGATACACTTACATCCGCAACAGGTTGTGATAGTGTTTTAACAATCGATCTAACTATTTCACAGCCAACAAATACAACCATAAACGAAGTTGCGTGTGCCAGTTACACCTCTCCAAGCGGAAATTATACTTGGTCGGCCACGGGCATGTACAATGATACACTGTTAACTTCTGCAGGGTGCGATAGTGTTATTACAATCAATTTGACCATCTCAACGGTAGTAACAAGTACATTAAATGAAACTGCTTGTATTGATTATACTTCTCCAAGTGGATTATATACTTGGGAAACATCAGGAGTGTACAACGATACCCTAACATCTGTGAACGGTTGTGATAGTATAATTGCCATCACATTAACTATCCCTATACTCGACGTAACTGTGATGGATTTAGGAACATCACTTGTAGCGAATGCAAGCACTGTTGATTATCAATGGTTGGATTGTGACAATTCTTACGCTGAAATATCTGCGGAAGTAAATCAAACATTTACTCCAACAAGTAATGGTAATTATGCGGTTGAAATAACGATGTCTGGGTGCTCAGATACTTCTGATTGTTTCATTATATCCACTATTGGATTAGATGATTTCAGTTTACAAGATGATGTTCGGGTTTATCCAAATCCAACTTCTGGATCGGTTTCTATAAGACTTATTGAGGATGTAAATTTGTTAAAAATTATTCTCCTTGATGCTACAGGAAGGATCGTTCAAAGGTTTGAAAAAAGTGGACAATCTTTTACTCTTCAATTGGAAGAAAACCCTGGTGTCTATTTCCTTGAAATTATTATTGATGGAGTAAGAGTTAAACAAATGCGACTACTGATTAAATAAGTATTTTTGTTCATCATCATTGTTAATCTACCAATTTTGAACTCTGTTAGATGCCTAACTTAAAATATATCACGGTTGTTATTTTTCTTGCTTGCCTTGGCGCTTTCATGGCTCAAGTTGGTCAGTTTGATCAATCAAAAGAACTATTGAAGGAGAAAACACATCCAGACATTGAGTTACTTCTACAAAAAACAACACGGTTAACTCAAGAAGGTAAATATGATTCCTTATTGATTGCAGGGCTTGAAGGGGAGTCAATTGTAGTAGAACATAAGTTAGATAGTTTTTACTTGAGTGCTTTTCGAAATCAACAAGGTTCATCATATTATCACCAAGAAAGTTATGTAAAAGCAATCAAAATATATAATTGGGCCATTGAAGCCACACCAGATGATGAAGCAGGTTTAAATCAAAGAGGAAATATTCTGTATGATCGTGCTAATGCAGAATACTATTTGGGCATGCACAAAACGTCTTATGAAACGGCGCTTGAAGCTGAAACAATTCTATCTAAACTTTCCTCTCCTGATTATGATTTCCTTATCTCTGTATATTTCGATTTATCGTATACTAGTCGTGAACTAGGTTTTTACGACCGATCTGAAGAGTTTCTTAATAAAGCATCTTCAGTAAATGACCTACATGCTGATGAAATAATTTATATCAGTGCTGATCCTGTTAGAAAGTCCATCTCAATAGAGTATAGTTATGTGCTTTTATATTCTAATTCAGGAGATGAGGTTAAATTGATCACACATCTCAATGAACTAGAAAAACTCGTAAATTCACCAAAAAGTGGTCCTTCAGAACACCTCAGATATGTTAGTGCTCTTATCTATGTAGGAGATCATTTTTTAAGCAACAATCTAACCGTTGAAAATGACTCTGCTATTGAAAAAGGTTCCTATTATTTATCTAAAGCTCATCGTTTACTTGATCATGATAAATACAAACTGAGTAGTCTCCAACTTCAATTTAATAGTACCAAAGCACTCATACTAAAACAAGAGTTCGTTTCCGCTCTACGGATGAATGAATCGCTTTTTTCAAGAATGTCAGTTAATGATTCAAGAGAGCCCTACTTTCTTGCCCAACGAGCTATCATTTTACAACATCTAGGACGCATTTCTGAAGCAAACCAAACTTTTTGGGAAATCATTAATAAAATACATCAGGGTAAGGACACACTTAAAGGCGATTTTTCTAATTTCTCCCCTAGCGTTAATCTTGGTCATGCTGGTTTCATCTTGTCCATGGCTGATACTTTAATTAGAATCGATGATACTGCTTCTAAAAAAATGGCTTTTGGTTTCTATCAATGTGGTTTAAATCTCTTTAATTATAATTTTTCTGGGCTGAACTTTAACGAAGAACTCACTAATACATACAATGGTTTGCTAAAAGGTTCCATGCTTAGGTCAGAATTAGATAAAAATGAACTTAAACAGTTAATTAATCAATCGGAATCAATCGAAAATCAACTCTTATGGGCCGAATATGAACAAAATCGTGCACACAAATCTTTCAATATTCCTGATTCAATTCAAGAAAGAGAATATGAATTACGATTTCTATTAACTCAATATAGACGAGAAGGAAAGGATAAATTGTGTTTTCAAACAGAACGTGAAATTGAAAAACACACTGTTTTCGTTAAGAAGAAATACCCAAGTTATGCTAAATTCAGCAATGGTGTCTTCGATATTTCTGAATTTCAAAAAGAGTTAGATAAGGATGCTTTTGTTCTGCGATTTTTTCAATTCAAGGGTGCTCTTTTTCGCTTAACAATTAGCAAAACATCTCTTGATTTTAAGCAACTTGATCATGCTGAAGATCTTCAGAAGAAAGTGGTGAATTATACCTCGTTAATCAGAGAAGGAAAAGAAAATAAAGCCCTAGCATCAATTATTGCAAAGCAACTTCTTCCTTTGGAGATAAAAAAATATAAATTCCTCACATTTATTGCAAATGGAACTATCTCAAACTTACCTTTTGAAACACTTATAACTGAAAATAAATACCTTGTTTTTTCTCACTCTATTAGTTACGCTCCACATTTAATCTTCTTTCAAAATCGTGAAATGAATTCAGAAAATCAACGAAATGAATTTGTTGTGTTTTCCCCTTCTTATGATAACTCAAAAAAAAATGATTTGTCATTAGAGGCTTTAAATGGAGCACAAAACGAAAGTGAAGAATTAGCAAAACTATACAAAGGTTCTTTGTTTCAGGGTAGTCGCGCCACACGTAAAAAGTTCTTAACTCTTCCTTCGAATACATCCATTCTTCATCTTTCGATGCACGCTAAAATTGATCAGGAAAACAACACAAATAGTTGTCTTTATTTTCAGAATAACTCATTTTTCATCGAGGAGCTATACGGTTTAAACCTTACAGCTGATTTAGTGGTGTTAAGTGCGTGCAGTACTGGAGATAAATTTTTTGGTGAGAATCATGGTTCTCGTTCTGTGCAGCGTGCCTTCATTTATGCTGGTGTTTCTTCAACCATTTCGAGTTTATGGGAAGTGCCAGATGAGGCAACCAACAAAGTAATGCTCTCTTTTTACTCGTTTTTAGAGAAAGGTCTTTCAAAATCTGAAGCTTTACGGCGTGCGAAAATTTATTATTTGGAAACAACATCTGATCCTCATTTAAGAACACCCTACTACTGGGCAGGGTTTGTAATTTCTGGTGATATTTCTCCTGTAAATATCCTTAAGGTTTCAACAAGTAATTTGAATTCTTATATCATTTGGTCTTCCGTTTTTATTCTTTTAGCTGTTGTATTGTATAGAATATATAATCGACGGACCATTACCGCTAATTAATCACTCACACTTTTCTGTTTTGATCTTATGTGGATTCCTTTAGCTTTGCCTCGTGTTAGCAAAGTATAAATACATTTTTCTTCTTCATTTCATTATTTTGATTTGGGGGTTTACAGGTATCCTTGGTAAGTTGATCAAATTAGATCCACTCGCTATCGTTTGGTACCGACTAGTAATCGCTGTTATTGCTCTCGCTATTGCCATTCCTTTGTTAAAACGCTCTCTAAAAATTAAGTCGAAAAAAGAACTGCTCAAATACATGGGTGTTGGAATAATTGTAGCATTACATTGGGTCACTTTTTACATTTCAATTGATTTATCGACAGCTTCTCTTGGGATTTTATGTCTATCGACAACCACGATTCATGTAGCTTGGTTAGAACCATTAATTATGGGACGTAAATTTTCTTGGACAGAGATTCTACTTGGTTTAATTGTAATTTATGGTATCTATTTTGTTTCAGGAGATTTTGATGCTCAAGAATACGAAGCATTAGCTTATGGATTATCATCCTCTGTATTTGCTGCACTTTTCTCTGTTTTTAATGCGAAATTAGCGGAAATCTCTCCCCCATCAAAGATCACATTTTATGAACTTCTAACAGGTGTTCTATTTCTTACCATAGTACTCCTCTTCCAAGGAAAAATGAGTGCTGACTTTTTTGTGATGACACTCTCTGATTTTCTTTGGCTTTTATTTCTTGGTGTTGTTTGTACCTCTTTTGCATTCTTAGTGATGGTAGACCTTACCCGTCGACTAGGTGCCTTTCTTGTCTCTTTAAGTATAAATATGGAACCCGTTTACACTATTCTTCTCGCAATAGCCATTTTAAATGAAAATGAGGATGTTGGGTCGAAATTTTACCTAGGTTCGTCCATCATAGTATTTGTTGTTATTGCCAACGGCATAATTAATAGAACTCGTCGAAAAAGAGCGCTTCATTGATCGGAAGTGAACAACTATCAATGTCAAATAAATCAATCGCTTAGAGAGATAATCGACCTCGTTAAAATAAAAAATAAAATGTAGGATAATAAAGAGCTAAATATTGCTTATTATTATATTTGCAGAGCATGCTAAAACCAGAAACTTCAGATTATGAAAATTAAAACCTTTATCGTACCACATGATTTCACAGATGTTGCTACAATTGCTTTAGAGCATGCGATCGCTACAGCGAAACCATTGGGCGCACAAATATACTTACTTCACGTAGTTGCAAAAAATAAGGACATCAATGATGCCGAGAAAAAACTAAGTAAAGTTCTTGCTGAATGTGGTACTGATGTTAAAATTATTCCCTCTGTACGAGTTGGTAATATTTTTGATGATATCGGAGATTTCGCAGCAGAACACCATGCAGAATTAATCTTTATGGGAACTCATGGCGCGCATGGATGGCAACACCTAACAGGAATGAATGCTTTAAAGGTAATTACTCACTCTTCTGTACCATTTGTCATCGTTCAAGAAAAAACACCAAAAGAAACAGGTTACAACGACATTGTTGTACCGCTGGATTTGAATAAAGAAACAAAGCAAAAACTTGCTATTGTTGCCAATATTGCTCGCTATTTCAACTCAAATGTTCATGTAATCACCCCAGAGGAGTCGGATGAATTTTTACGCCATCAAGTAAAAGGAAATATTGTATTTGCAAAAAAGTACTTCTCTGAACGTAACATTAATGTTACGACTACTATTGTTCCGAGTTCTGGGTTTGACAAAGAAGTTGTAAAACACGCAGTAAGTATTGATGCTGACTTGATTGCTATTATGAACCTAAACAAGAATAGTGTTTTAGGTGTTCTTTCAGCAACCCACGAAGAGTATATTATCACAAACGATGCACTAATTCCTGCACTAATAATGAACCCTATTGAAGGGCTTCATGCATTATCTGCAGATTTTAACGGATAGATTAATTTCATATTTAGAAGCCCATCTATCTTTCGATAAATGGGCTTTTTTATTTATATTAAATGCTCTAACTAAGCTGAGGCTCTATTAAAAACAGTTTTCATTTCTTTAAATGCTTTTCTTTGTGATGCTGAAACAAATACGCCCTTTATTTTACTTGTGACTAGCTCAAATATATTTTGACGTTTATTTTTATTTGTTCCAAAAATTGCATTCATCACTTTACTAGGAATAACTTGTGTGATTTTTACTGTGTTTTTATCTGTAAAAAACACTTTTATTCCATGCATTGAACTTTTTTTAATCAGAAGACACTGTTCCATCAGTCCTTTTGAATCTGTTCTTATTTCCCACGAATCATACATTTTAGAAGACTCATAAGATGATTCATTTTTCAAAAAGTCAAGGAGTAGGTCAAGCGAATTGTACTTATCTTTTACCTTAATTAATTTTTCCATTTGTCTAATTGTTATTAGTATAAAATAGCCTAATGCACTATAAATCAATAGTACCTCAGGTTGTAAATGAGTAAATTAATAGTCCATATTAATAAATTCCCCATCCAACTTATAATAATAAGAAAATGAAGTTCCTCCTGTTTCTGGCTCTAACATAACTACATAATTAGCTTTGGAAACATCACCATTGTCTGGAAATATTATATATGCCATCTCAAACGCTGGACTTTCAATGTTCTTATCACTTGTTAGTTGCTTCATAGATTTTTCAACTAAACTGCCTAGTTTTTCAAGGTTGATTTTATCATTCAGTTGAAACATGAAATCAGATGCTTTACTTCCCTCTGGAATTTCAAGTGTTACCTCTGAACTTTGTTCCCAAAAACCTCGAGACATACCCCATTCTCCCATTTGCAAGGATTCAGGATCTTCCGTTACGGTGACGGACAAGATAACACCAACACTTTCATCATAGGATACACTAAAGTCTGTATAATAGGCATCGTTGCCAAATTTATCTTTTAACTCCTCCCCTAAGGCTTTAAAGTCTTCTGCATTTACTGGCTGACCTCCCGATCCGCAAGAAATTAGTGTTATAAGTGTTAGTGCTACAATTGATGCTTTTTTTAATTTTCTCATCTTTATTTTTTTGTGTTAATTAATAATTTGAATTATTTAATGCCGCTGAGGTTTTATCAGCAGATGAGATAAAGTTAGAGATAGAAATGGAAGAAAAAATAGCGAATCTATTTCCGTGGCTTACGAATCAATATGCGTATGAGTTGATGAAAAATGCGTTTTTGGAAAAATGCAAAACTTGGCTGTTTATTAAACCCAGATGCATGATTACGAGAGATGAATATACTATCCTTTTATGTTAGACGTTGACTTGTTGAGTCTTAAAAAGGAAGTTAAAAACGCTTCTTTTTTTCGAGATGAAACTGGAATTTGTTTACCATTCTTTAAATGAATAATCCCTGATTTATCGTATTTATCTATGTATTTTAAGTTGACCATAAAAGACTGATGAGGACGAATAAAGTTTGCTTTGGTAAGCTGACCTTCAAATTCTTTTAATGTTTTCGAAGCCATGTGCTTTTTTTCATTGCTGCAAAAGAATGTTGTATATCCTTTGTCCGATTCGCAATACATTAATTCATTTAAATCAATTACTTGGAGGCTATCGTGGAGTGATAGTATAATATTCGCATCATCATTGTTCCATACTTGTTTTACTGCATCAATTTGTCGTTTTTGTTCTGTAATCGGAATTTCAGAAACCTTTTGTAATGCAACTGTAAGTTCATCAATGTCTACTGGTTTTAAAAGATAATCAACAGCACCAAATTTTAAGGCCTGCAAGGCATACTCTTCGTATGCTGTGATAAATAAAATCTTAAACGACAAGTTTTCAGTTTGCTCCAAAAAATCAAAGGCAGTTCCGTCTGTAAGGTTAATATCAAGAAAAACTAACTCTGGCTTGCATGCATTGGCTACAATGACAGCTTCTTTCACTGATTCACATTCTCCCAAAACATCAACATCCGCATCAATTAATTGAAGTAAATTGATTAACCCTTTTCTGATGTATTCTTTATCTTCTATTATTAATGCCTTCATTCTACTACATCTACTTTATATGGAATTACTAAAGTAACTATTGTTCCTTGCTCCTTGAAGGTGGCTCTGTCTTCAATTTTCATTGAGCCTTCCTTTTTAAAATCTTTGGATAATATTTTTAATCTTTCAGAGGTTATTGTTGTTGCTAGAGATTTCTTTCGTGAATTTTTGTTTTCGATAAATGTTTCTATTCCTACTCCATTATCTGTAATTGTACAAACTAGGTTGTTCTCTACAAGTTTAAGATGAACATCAATTTTTCTGTTTTCCTTTTGATTTCCAAAAGCATGTTCAATAGCATTTTCAATAAACGGTTGAATAAGCATTGGTGGAATGTTAAAGGTTGAGATGTCAATCAAACCATCCACTACAAGTGTGTAATTGTATGCTTCATTTTCTTCTATGTTATGAAGTGCTAAGTAGTTTTCTACGGCTATAAGTTCTTGGTTGAGCGAGACCATTTTATCTCTTGAGTTTTCTAAAATTATACGAAGCAATTTTGAAAATTTTGATAAATAAGATACTGCCTTTTTATCTTCCTTATTTAATATCATTCCCTGCAATACAGATAGCGAATTGAAAATAAAATGGGGCGTCATTTGCGAACGCAGTAACTTTTGTTCAATTAGAATGTTTTGAGTTTTTGCATTTACATTTCTCAATTTTAAATAGAAAATAATACTTGCAGAAACGATTGATACCAAGAGAATAATGATAATAGCGATAAAAGAATTGCGTTGTGACTTTTTTAGATCAAGCGAGGTCGATTTTACTGATTTATTTAACTTTATCTCTCTATTATTCGCAGATTCTAATTCCTGTTGGAATTTGTATTCGTATTCTAATTGTGTTATTTTTTCAATGTTTTCTTTGTTGAAAATACTATCATTTAGAATTTTAAATTGTTGATGACTTATCAATGCTTTGTCATATTGTCCTATACTACTATATATTTTTGAAAGCATCTCGTAAGCCTCTTTTTGAAGAACTAACAGTTCAAGTTTCCCACTAATTTTTTGACTTTCTAGCGCAAAGTCTAATGCTTTAACATTTTGTTTTTTTGAGTAATATACCCTTGATAAACCGAGATAAGACCTGCATGTTCCTAGTTGTGATTCAATTTCCTTATTAATAACCAGTGCTTTATTATAGCTATATAAAGCTTCTGACTCTTGCTCGAGAACTAATTGCATTGTTGCTATATTATTTAGAGTTATAGCGATACCCCTCTTCGATTTAATCTCTTTATTGAGGGTCAATGCTTCGATATATAATCCTAATGCTTTTTTATGCAATGCTTGTTCTTTGTAGATATCCCCAATTACATTTAAACAACTTGCTATTTCACGTTTATTATTTTGTTTTTTATTTATTTCCAATGCCCTGTTTACATATATTAAGGCTTCATCATATTTATTTTGAATTTGATAAACCGCAGCAAAATTTAGTAATAGAACATGAGCATCAGACCCCGTTTGATCATAAATAGTCAATGCTTTATTGAAATTTTCTAAGGCCTTTGGAAAATTACTTTGCTCTCCATAAATACTCCCAATATTTCCATAAGACCTTCCCGCTCCTTGTAAGTCTCCTATCTCCTCTTTGAGCTTTTTCGCTTTTTCGTAATAGTCTATTGCTTTTTCATATTTCCCTTGATCCGCGTAAATGTTACCTATATTATTAAAACTCCCCGCTACACCTTTTAAGTCATTTTGCTCTTTATCAATCTTTGCAGACTTATTATAAAACTCAATAGCTTTAGTGTAATCTCCTTGAAAATAATAAGCTATCCCGATACCATTTAAACTATAAGAAACCCCCTTTTTATAGTTTATTGATTTGTATAGTTGAAGTGATTCACTAAAACACTTGATTGCTTGTTCATAATTTGATTTAACTGTTTCTACGTGTCCTTTATAGTATATTGCATTCGCTTTCCCTTTTTTATAGTCTGTTTTTTTTGAAATACTCTCAACTTCTTCAATTAAGTTCTCCGCTTTATTTACATCTAGGTCGTATATCTGGTTAATCAATAAACTTAAGAGGTTTACCCTTATCGTGTCTTTTTTAGGGTGAAGTAGCAGCTCGTTTTCTAAACTGTCGGCGATTGAATTTTGTGACTGTACATTTAATCCACAAAAAGTGAAACTTACTAAGAATAGGATGGTTTTTCTATTGAAAATCATAAGGTCGATTCTGGTAAAATACTCCTAAAAACTAATACTCATTTCTCTCCAACCTATCTTTTACCGCTTTAAGGTTCTCAAGTTTCTTTTTCTTTCGGGTTTTAATTGCTGTTTTCGTAAAGTACGTATGCATGGTTAAAAACTTAACTTGGATTTCATCCCATTGCTTATTTGATTCTATTTTCCCGTGTTCTTTGAGTTCATCACGTAGTTTTGTTGCTATTTCGTGAAAATCATCTCTCCCTAAGTAGTCAAGATCAGCATCACA
>JAJRQK010000070.1 GCA_024280295.1 Bacteroidota bacterium | reverse complement strand
GATATTATCTGAAGAAATCTATATATTTGCCCCCGCGACTGGAACAACAGACGCGGAAAATAAATGGTGGTTGTAGCTCAGTTGGTTAGAGCATCGGTTTGTGGTACCGAGGGTCGTGGGTTCGAGCCCCATCTTCCACCCTTAAAAGGTCTTGAGAAATCAAGACCTTTTTTTATAGATACATTTTAAATTCTAAAACCAATCATTGCCTACTTCCGACTATTCGATCTGTTGATCGAGTCTCTGATAGAATTCAATCACTTTCTAAAATCCCAGCACGAAATTTGAAAGTATCAATAAAAAATTCTATTATCTTTACGTCAATGGAAGTGAAAAAAACATTCATATCCTTTTTGATAATTTTCTCGTACACCTTAGGGTTTGCTCATAATTTAGTACCCCACTGTGATGAGCAACATTCGGCAGTCGATAATGGTTATCACAACGAATACCATCATCACAATAACGATGAAAGTATTACTTCTGATCACTCGCACATTGCTCATAATGATCATTATGACAAGGATGTTCTTGATTTAATTATATGTGCCTTCGAAGAGTCTAATCACCATGGCGAAAATTGTAATTTAGAGCTTTATACTCCTTCCTTCAAATTTATTCAGCCTGAAAAAAGCATTCTTGGTTCCTCAAATCCTTTTGATGAATTTACCTATGAAAGTGAACTCGATCTTGATGCTTCAATTTCTAATTACTATAACAATAGCTTTCTAACACCAAGTGATGAACTCACCATCATCATACCTCTTAGAGGCCCCCCTGTACACATATCTTAACGCGGCTTATCAGAATAGTCTCGTCCTTTTCATCCCTCTTGGAATCAATCCAACTGGTATTAATGTGTTCAATAAAAACATAAAAACATCATGATTAATAGAATTATCTCTTTTTCAATAAAGAATAAATTGATCGTTGGTCTATTTACGCTCACTCTAATTGCTACAGGGCTATGGAGTGTGACCAAAGTTCCACTTGATGCCGTTCCTGACATCACAAATAATCAGGTTCAAGTAATTACTCAAGCACCAAACTTGGGAACAGAAGATATCGAGCAATTTGTTACTTATCCTGTTGAAGTGGCAATGGCAAATCTTCCTGGTGTCCTTGAGATTCGTTCGGTTTCGCGATTTGGGTTATCGGTAGTCACGATTGTCTTTGAAGATGATCTAGGCACTTATTTACCTCGTCAACTCGTATCAGAGAAATTAACCGAAGTAAAAGAAGAAATCCCAGAAGGGTTTGGAGTCCCTACAATGGGGCCTATCTCAACAGGACTAGGTGAAATATATCAATACACTCTTGAGGTTGACTCTGCTCATCGAGATCAATATACTCCATCAGATATACGAACAATGCAAGACTGGATTGTTCGAAGACAAATGGCAATGGTTCCAGGTGTAGTAGAGGTCAATGCATTTGGTGGGGACATCAAACAGTATGAAGTAGCAATTAATCCAGAAGAATTAAGAGCGATCGATATCACTATAATTGATGTATATAATGCACTCGTCACAAACAATGAAAATACAGGAGGGGCTTATATCGAAAAAGATCATCAAGCCAATTTCATTCGTGGTGAAGGGCTTATTCGCGATTTAGCTGACATCGAAGAAATTGTAGTGAAGACTGTCAACAACATTCCAATCACGATCAAAGACATCGGTGTAGTTCAATTTGGAAGAGCTGTAAAATATGGTTCGTTTACAAAAAATGGATTGGGCGAAGTTGCCGGTGGGATGATACTCATGCTGAAGGGAGCCAATTCGAATGCAGTAATTGCTGCAGTTGAAGAAAGAGTAAAGGAAATTCAGAAATCTCTTCCTGAAGGAGTGAGAATTGAACCATTTCTTAACAGAAGTACGCTTATTGCCAAAACCACGGGAACAGTGAGTCAAAATCTTGTAGAAGGTGCTTTGATTGTAATTTTTGTACTTGTGTTTTTACTGGGTAACTGGCGAGGTGGACTTATTGTAGCATCAACGATTCCTATCTCATTACTATTTGCATTTATATTAATGAACATTTTTGGTGTTTGGGCAAATCTAATGAGTCTCGGTGCAATCGATTTCGGAATCATCATTGATGGAGCTGTGATTATTGTAGAAGGCACAGTATTTTTACTCTACACACAGCTTCAGAAAAAACAAAAAATTAACGCGAAGGAGAAGGATGAACTGACATTCAAAGCATCGAGTAAAATGATGAATTCGGCCTTTTTTGGTCAGCTTATTATTCTTATTGTGTTTATCCCAATACTAGCATTGCAAGGCGTGGAAGGAAAGATGTTTAAGCCAATGGCACTCACATTTATGTTTGCCATGATTGGAGTGATGATTTTGTGTTTGACTTATGTTCCGATGATGTCTGCGCTTTTCCTTAAGGTAAGTACAAAAAAGAAACGAAAATCATGGGGAGATCGATTTGTCAAATGGCTTGAAAATTTATATGCTCCCGCTCTTACAAAATCATTTAGATTTTCTAAGCTAATTGTTTCAGCTGCACTTATTTCACTGTTGTTTGCTGTCTTCCTATTCACACGAATGGGAGGCGAGTTTGTACCACAACTAGATGAGGGTGATATAGCATTCCATACCATTTTGAAACCTGGAAGCTCACTCTCGGAGTCAATTAAGACAACTACTAGGGTTGAAAAAATCATTAAAAGCCAGTTCCCAGAAGTTAAACAAGTCTTATCAAGAATTGGAGTTGCTGATGTTCCAACGGATCCAATGCCCATGGATATAGCCGATTGCTTTATAATCCTAAAACCTCAAGACGAATGGACATCTGCAAAATCAAAAAGCGAATTAATTGATAAGATTAAGAAAGCTGTTGAAACTGTACCCGGAATAAATTATGAGTTCACACAGCCAATAGAAATGCGATTTAATGAGCTCATAACAGGGGTTCGCGAAGATTTAGCCATAAAATTATTCGGTGAAGATTTGAAAATCTTAGCTAAAAAAGCAGAAGAGATTGGATCTATCGTAAGTTCTATTGACGGAGTTGCCGATATGAAAGTAGAAGCAACCAATGGTTTACCTCAGATTACCATTGATTATGATCGTAAAAGTGTTGCGCGTTACGGACTCAACATTCAAGAACTTAATCGTTATGTAGAAGCAGCTTTTGCAGGTGGAAATGCTGGTGTTATCTTCGAAGGCGAGAAACGATTTGATTTAGTTGTTCGCCTAGACGAATCTCACCGCAAAAACATTAATGATATAAAGAATCTATATGTCAATGTTCCTGGAGGCGCTCAAGTCCCAATGGATGAATTAGCAAATATCAGCTATAAACCTGGTCCAATGCAGATAAGTAGAGACAATACAAACCGACGAACTTACGTAGGAATTAATGTTCGTGGGAGAGATATTGCTTCACTGGTTGCTGAAATCAAAGAAAAATTAGACGAGAAGTTGGATCTTCCACCGGGTTATTACATCCGCTATGGTGGGGCATTTGAAAATTTAGAACGAGCAAGTGCACGACTTAAAGTAGTGACACCAATTGCTTTAGCTCTAATTTTCATATTAATTTTCTTCGCTCTAAAATCAATGAAACAGGCAACAATGATCTACATGGCAATACCACTTGCAGCAATTGGTGGGGTTTTGGCCTTATGGATGAGAGGAATGCCATTCAGTATATCTGCAGGTGTTGGATTTATCGTCTTATTTGGTGTTGCCGTCCTAAATGGTCTTGTTTTGATCAGTGGATGGAATGAACTGAAAGATGAAGGGGTGACAGATATAGATGAGCGAATTCGGCTTGGTGCTAAACGACGAATTAGACCTATACTCTTAACTGCATTAACTGATGTTCTAGGCTTCTTACCAATGGCAATTTCTACTTCTGCTGGAGCAGAGGTTCAACAACCATTAGCAACAGTTGTAATAGGCGGAATGACCTCAGCAACTCTGTTGACATTGTTCGTCTTACCAATACTCTACCGTTGGGTTGAAAATAGAGATCAGAAAAAGTTTAAGCTTAAGCTTAAACCAGCCATAGCTGTAATGATTGGTCTTCTGATGATTCTTCCGTTAAACAATACACAAGCGCAAACATCTGATATAACCACAGTGGAAGATGTAATTGCACTGGGACTAAAAAACAATGGAATAGTCCAGGCAGCTAAAATGGAAGTCAAGCTACAGAATTTCGGACAGAAAACCGCTGTTAATTTATCCAAAACTAATTTTGGAATACAGTATGGGCAGATGAATAGTTATCGAAATGATTTTTCATTTAATGTAAGTCAGAACTTCGAATTCCCTACAGTTTATACCCGCCAAAAGGAGTTATCTAAAAGTAAATCGTTAGCAAGTCAGTATCACCTAGCAACTCAAGAGAATGAATTGAGGAGGAATATAAAGACAGTTTGGAATGACCTTTCTTATTCGAGAAGTAAATTAAAACTATTGCTCTATCAAGATTCATTGTATCGGCAATTTTTACGTGCAGCTACAATTCGATACGACGCAGAGGAAATTGCACTCCTTGAAAAGGTGACCGCTGAAACACGACAAATGGAGGTTGAAAATAAAGTAAATATGCTCAAAGTAGAGATTTCAATATTTGAACAATCATTGAGGGTACTGATCAACGATTCATCTGAGGTCAACTTTACACCAAAGGAGTACGATTTTATGATTAAACCAAATCTGAGTTCGGATAATTTAACAGAGAATCCTGTTTTAAAATCTTTGCAGCAAGAAGTTAATATCGCTCATACTAAAATGTCAATCGCAAAGGCGAAAATGTTACCCGATTTTTCTATTGGCTACTTCAATCAATCAATGATTGGGTCCATTAATGAAGATGGTACAATTGCTATAAATTCAAGTCGATTTGCGGGTGCTCAATTACAAATTTCGGTTCCGCTGTTCTACGGTTCATATAAAGCATCAGTTCACTCGAAGGTGCTTGAAAGTGAAATCGCAGAGGTGAAATCCAATTACTTTGAAAAAACACTTAGAAGTCAATATGATCAACAAGTTAATGAAATTTTAAAGTATAGTGGGAGCATTCAATACTATCAAGGAAATGCTCTTCTAAAGGCTGATTTACTTATTGAAAATGCACAGACAAGCTTTGAAAATGAAGCGATAAATTACATAGAATATTTTCAAGGTGTAACCCAAGCTCAAGAAATTAAACTTGGCTACCTCGAAACAATAAGAGGTGCAAATCAAGCTAAAATCAACCTAGATTATCTTACAGGAAATTAATAAAATTAAAAATTATAATATGAAATATTTAATTAACTTTTCACTCCTCGTTGCAGTCGTCATGCTCACTGCATCTTGCGGTGATTCAGAATCACACACAGAAGAAGATGGACATAATCATGGAAGTGAGGGTGGCCATGAAGAAGGTGAAGTTGAAGAGGTTCACATCACATTGCAGCAATTTACAGCGATGGAAATGAAAATTGATACGATCTCCCTTAGAAATATGGAAAGCTACGTCGATGCGAATGGGCAATTAGAAGTACCTCCTCAAAATGAAGCTGCCGTTACGGCAATAATTGGTGGAAATGTTCGCTCGATAAAAGTTGTTGAAGGCGATAAGGTTCGTAGAGGGCAAGTTCTAGCATATTTGTCTCATCCAGATATGATAATTCTTCAAACCGAATACGCAAGTAGTTGGAGTCAATTGCAATACCTAAAGTCAGATTATGAGCGACAGAAAAAATTATATGAAGAAAAAGTTGGGTCAGGAAAAGCACTTGAAAAAATAAAATCCGAATACCTATCTATGAAAAGTCGTGTCCTTGGAGCAGAGACTCAATTGAGGTTAATCGGTCTGAATACAAAGAAAATTCGAGAGGGAAAGTTTTATACCAATGTACCAATTGTTAGTCCTATCAATGGACATATACGCTTAGTTGAAGTTAAAATCGGACAGTACGTTCAGCCACATACAGAAATGTTCGAAATAGTGAACATTGGTGAAATCCATGCAGACCTCATGGTTTTTGAGAAAGATATGTATAAAGTAAAGCCTGGACAAAAGGTAAAATTCAAAGTTCAGTCTAGTAGTCAAGGTGAAATGAACGCCGTTATTTACTCTGTTGGAAAAGCATTTGAACAAAATCCAAAGGCACTTCACCTTCATGCAGAAATCACAGGCAGCAAAGAGAATTTAATTCCTGGAACATTCATTAACGCACAAATTTCAGTTGACAATACTCAATGTCTCTCAATCCCAGAAGCAGGGGTTGTAAAAGAGGGGGATGGTCATTATATCTTCTTGGCTGAGAAGGAAAACGCAGAAGATGAGAATTCGGAGTGGAGTTTCACTCCAATGAAAGTTATATTGGGAGTAAAAGAAAATGGATGGGTAGAATTAAAACTATTAGAACCATTACCTTCAAATACTCAAATTGCTCAAAATAATGCTTACTATTTAATGGCAGAAATGAAAAAAGGAGAAGCTGAACATACACATTAGAAATCTTATTGAAAGATTGCTTCGTATATTAAGCACAGAAAATTAAACGATTAAAAACAAATAAAAATGAACGAAAAAGCAAAAACAATTGGCATTATTGCACTAGTAGCAATGGGTACATTTTCTATGACTAGCTGTAGTTCAAATGATGAAGCTGACCATGATGACACAGAACAACATGACCATAAAGAAGGTGATGATCATTCGCATGAAGACGGTCACGAGCACTAGGTTTCATTTCAATACACTCTCGATCAAGCAAATTGATCGAGAGTGTTTATCACTGAATTCAAGCAGTAAATATTAAACCTTAGTCACTTTTGTTTCTTTATCACTTTCCAAAATAATCTTGGGAATAAGTGCTTTAATGTCACAGCTTTAATCTCTTTATTGCCAATCAATATCTCTTTTTTATTTTTCTGGACAGCCTTTAATAACTGACGGACACATTCTTCAGCCGACATTCCATTTGCTTGATTGTCATCCATGACACCAGTTGATTTGCCTTCACTATTCAGCGCATTCACAGAAATAGCTGTATTTATTTTACCAGGACAAGCAATTGTAACATGAATATTATTGTGCTCCTCCTCCAACATTAAACTTTCATAAAAACCATGAAGAGCATGCTTGGAGGCACTATATGCACTACGCAAGAAAAAACCGAATTTACCTGCAATACTCGAAACTATTATATAGTGTCCAGATTTTTGTTCTTGAAAAACAGGTAGAACGGCCTTTGTTAGAGCGATATTTCCAAAATAATTCACTTCCATGATTTCTCGATCAATCTCTAAAGAGGTTTTTCCAGCCTCAGATCGCTGAGAAATGCCCCCATTATTAAAAAGAGCATCAATTCGTCCGTATTTTTTGAGTACTCTTTTCACTAGATCATCAAAATTACTCGAATCCGATAAATCAAGTGGTAGAACTAAGTGATCATCAGGAGAATTTAATTCGGAGCGCAAATCATTTAGCTTGTTTTCATTTCTTGCAGAAAGAATAATCTTAGCTCCTTTTGAAGCACACTGACGTACTATTTCAACACCTAAGCCTGAAGATGCACCAGTCACCCAAACAATTTTATCCTGCATTGTAATCATTTTAATGTCTACTTATTTTCATAATTAGAAATTAGTCTCTGAAAATAAAAATCCTACCTCAAGACTGAAGTAGGACGTTCCAAAAAACCTATTTTGAACTAAATTCCGTCAGGTAGAACCACTTCTTTATATTTTTTTTGTTTTGGCTTTAGTGTTTCTATGAAGACAATTCTAAACTTTTCACGGTCTGTATTATAGATCATTTCAGAAATTCCATTGACTATAATAGGTGCTTTTTTCTCTGAATTATAGAATTTTTTCTCCATCAATTCATACGTGTCATCTTGATATTGCTTGAACACTGAAATAATTTGACCATTCTCAACGCGTGCTTTTCCCGAAATACAATATGAAGTACCATCTTCAAAAAATGTAAGAATGACATTTCTGTGCATGTCATCAGCTACAGAATATGCCCCCCTTTCATCAAATGCTTTCTGCAATCGCGGAAAGCATCCTTGTGCGCTAGTTGACAATGAAATAATAGCAACACAAATAATTAGTAAACCTTTTTTCATAGTTTGTTTTGTTTTGAGCCAAAGCTCAGGTTTCAAATATAGCAAGATTGATTGAATTTTTCTGTCCCACTTTTAAGATTCTCTTTATTTTTGAAGAAAATCAATTTCGATGAGTGAAAATCAAATAGCAGACCATTTTTCCGAAGCAGCAGAAATTTTGCAATTATTTAACACTTCAGAGAACCATGCGAAAATCAAAGAAGCAGGTGAAATCATGGTTAATGCGTTAAAAAATGGCGGAAAAATAATTAGTTGTGGAAATGGAGGATCAATGTCTGACGCAATGCATTTTGCGGAAGAACTTTCTGGTCGGTTTAGAAACCATAGGGATTCAATTGCTGCAGTTTCAATATCCGACCCTAGTCATATCACTTGCGTAGGAAACGATTATGGATTTGAATACATTTTCTCACGCTATGTGGAAGGACTAGGTAACGAGAATGATGTACTGTTAGGGATCTCCACTAGCGGGAATTCCAATAATGTAGCCAAAGCGATAGAAGCTGCACGTAAAAAAGACATGAAAATAGTTACGCTTACAGGGAAAGATGGAGGAATAATATCAGATATGTCTGACGTTGAAATCAGAGCACCAAAATCTAAATATGCTGACCGAGCTCAAGAAATTCATATCAAAGTAATACATGCATTAATCGGATTCATCGAAAATAATATCTAGGAGTCTGTTTTTGAGAAAATCAAAACAGTATCTTTGCCACGAAATATAAAAGAGAACATGGGAACAATTGCACAATTATTTGAGTCAGGAAAGCAAAGCGCAGACAAAGGACATTTCAAAAACTTAGTCATGCTTGCACGCGTGGATGGAACAGTTGACGAAACGGAGTCTAAGTTATTGGCGCGTATTGCCAAACGCCTCTCTCTTACAAATGAGCAAGTTGCAGAAATAATGGAAAATGCAGGATCATACCCAATGACACCTCCAGTATCTAAAGAAGAACGCTACGAACGCTTTATACAATTTATTCAAATGATTTGTGTTGACGGTCATGTTGAACTATCCGAAGAAAAGTTGGTTCATAAATATGGGATTGCTCTTGGAATGGTGGAAGAGGAAATCAATAAACTCTACCCAAGCATACTAGATAAAGTCAATTCGGGTATGACTCGCGGGAATATTCTGGAAGAAATCATATAGATTTATTTATCAAAGTAAGTCCATTTAACTTCTTTTTTTTGATGTAGATTCTACGGCATTCTCTCGTATCTAATATTATGGGTAACTTGTGGATAACTCCCTTTATTCCTTCGATATTTATCGTTCTCACCGTTCATTATTTCATTAATTTTGTTCCTTACTGATTTATCAATGATTCAAGAAGAATTGCAAGGTACAGTTAAGGATATTTTTTCAGCTTACCTGGAAAAAAACGGACACCGCAAGACGCCGGAACGATTTGCTATACTTGCTGAAATCTATAATTACACGGGTCATTTTGACATTGAGACATTATATGTTGAGATGAAAAATCAAAATTATCGTGTTTCGCGCGCAACACTCTACAATACAATTGAATTATTGTTAGCCTGTAACCTTGTTAGAAAACATCAATTCGGTAAAAACATTGCTCAATTTGAGAAAGCACATGCTTCCAAACAACATGATCACGTTATTCTAACTGACACTGGCGAGTTACTCGAATTCTGTGACCCACGAATTCAGACAATTAAAGAAACCATCGAAGAAATTTTTGATATTGAAATTCAACATCATTCACTTTACTTCTACGGTGTTCGCAAAGAAGATAAATCGAAAAAAAACTAATTAAGAGTTTTGAGTTTAACATACAAAATATCTATTCATGATCCTGTTATTATTTATCACTTATCTGGTAAAATAACTTCAGAGGAAGACTACAACGAAATAGAACGAGTGGTCTTTGATTATCTTAATCAAAATTATTTCAGAATAGTGTTCGATCTTAAGGAGTTAACACACACAAATTCTTCGGGTATTGGATTTTTTATGCGGACACTAACTAAATCACGAATCATGGGCGGAGAATTGGTTCTCATAAATATTACAGGAAATGTTGAGAAGATTTTTGAGATAGCAAAATTAAATCAAGTCTACTCCATTTGTAAAAACGAAGCAGCTGGTATTAATTATTTTAATTCATAAAAATGAAAGTAGACGTATTACTCGGTTTACAATGGGGTGACGAAGGAAAAGGAAAAATCGTCGATGTTTTAACTCCTCAGTACGACATTATTGCCCGTTTTCAAGGCGGTCCAAACGCAGGACACACGCTTGAGTTCGAAGGGATTAAGCATGTGTTGCACACAATTCCATCTGGAATTTTCCGTAAGGGAGTACTTAATTTAATCGGGAATGGAGTAGTTATTGATCCGGTAATTTTTCAAGATGAGTTGGATAAACTAGCTCCTTACAATCTAGATATTAAGTCGAGATTAGTGATTTCTAAGAAAGCACATCTTATTCTTCCTACTCACAGGCTGTTAGATGCTGCATCTGAAGCTGCAAAGGGAAAAGATAAAATCGGATCTACTTTGAAGGGAATTGGACCAACTTACATGGATAAAACGGGAAGAAACGGACTTCGTGTTGGAGATATCTATTCGTCAAATTTCAAAGAAAAATATACAGCACTCGTAAATAAACACAAGAATATCTTGGATCATTTCGATGATTTCTCTTACAACTTAGATGAACTTGAAGGTCCATGGCTAGATGCCATTGAGAAATTAAAAGAGCTTCCCGCAATTGATAGTGAACAATACATTAACGATGCAATGAAGGATGGCAAGAAAATTCTTGCCGAAGGTGCTCAAGGAACCATGCTAGACATTGACTTCGGAACTTACCCTTTTGTCACCTCATCTAATACCGTTACAGCTGGAACATGTACCGGACTTGGAGTTGCACCAACTAAAATTGGCGATGTCATCGGAATTTTTAAGGCCTATTGTACACGTGTTGGTAGCGGCCCTTTCCCTAGTGAACTAGATGATGAAGTTGGTGAAGAAATCAGAAGAGCTGGATCAGAATTTGGAGCCACTACTGGTCGACCTAGACGATGCGGTTGGATTGATCTTCCTCAGTTGAAATATGCGATAATGATCAACGGAGTTACTGAGCTATCAATGATGAAAGCTGATGTTCTTGATGGATTCGATACAATTAAAGCATGTACACACTATTTAATTGATGGTGAACGATACGATTACTTCCCTTACGACGTTAGTGATGTTGAGGTTGTGCCAGTGTATGAAGAAATCAAAGGATGGAATAGTGATCTAACAAAGCTATCTTCCTATGATGATGCACCAGCAGCTTTGAAATCGTACGTTGAATATTTGGAACGAAACTTGGAAGTTCCAATCACCGTAGTATCTGTAGGTCCTGATCGATCTCAGACATTAAACAATAAAGTGCTCGCTTGATATTAAAAAATCACATATTGAAAAGTGCGCTCCTTGGATGCGCACTTTTTTTGCTTCCAATGTGCCTGTTTGCACAACGAGACTTGATTGAACTTCTTCCAGGTTCAGATCAATTAGTATATGATGATGCAACTGGTAAAGCAAGGCTTATTGGGAATGTCAGTTTTCTTTATCAAGGGAATAAAATGTACTGTGATTCTGCTCATTATTATCAAAGAAAAAATATCGTTTATGCTTATGGGCATGTTCACATCAACAAACGGGATACGCTCAATTTATTTTGTGACTCTCTATTCTATAACGGACGAACTAAAAAAGCCAAATTATGGGGAAATGTCCGCGTAAGAGACAATGAATATAAACTGACAACAGACTCTCTTGATTATGATGCTCGAAAAAGTCAAGCTTCTTACACAAATGGTGGAACAGTTCGAAGTATTTTAACGAATGAAGTCCTCACAAGTCGCGTAGGTTATTTCCATCCGGAGAGTAAAAATTTCTTTTTCAGTCACAATGTTGTTTACAAAAGTAATGACATTCAAATGACCACCGATACACTTCGATATCGCTATAGCGAGAAAAAAACGTATTTCTACGGCCCAACAGAAATCCATACAAAGGATACTGATATTTATTGTGAATCGGGTTGGTATAATACGCAAACGGAAGAAGGAATACTACAACAGAATGCATCAATTCAACGTGCAACGGATTTCATTTCGGGTGATACGCTAATTTATCAACCGCTAGAAGGGACATCAATCGGGCGAGGGAATGTTTATTATATGGATTCGACCCAGCAAATATCCTTTAAAGGTGATTATGCACTAATTTCAGATAGCCTGCACTATTCATTTTTGACTGGAAATGCTTTGGCAATTAAAGAACTTGATGATGATACTATGTATATTCATGCGGACACACTTTACTCGTATAAGTTGGATACAGTAGAGTACATGAGAGCACACAAAAACGCTGGAATCTATTCAACAAAATTTCAATGCAAAGCTGACAGTATAGCCTACACGCCTGTAAAAGAAAAGATTGAACTATTCAGAAATCCTATTGTTTGGTCCAACGGCGCAGAATTAAAAGGTGATTTTATTGACATGCACTTGAGTGATTCAATGGTTCATCAAGTTACGATTCACAATCATGCTACGCTGCTAATGAGCCTTGAATCGGATAGCTTGTATAATCAAATTGCTGGGACAACAATTATTGCCCATTTCAATGACAATGATCTCTATCAAGCCAATGTAAATGGAAATGCAATGACTATCTTTTTTCCTGAGGATGAAGAAACCACTGATTCAATCGTGACTAAAAAACGAATGGGAATGAATCGATTGTATTCAAGTGATTTACGCATCGATATTGACAGTAATGAAGTAACTGGAATCACTTACTTAGAAGAACCCGACGGAGTATTCTATCCAATGGATCAGCTTAATGAGGATGAACAATTTGTCCCTGGGTTTAATTGGTTAGATGCATTGAGACCAAAGAGTTTTGCAGATTTACTAAAGGATAAATCGATCACGATTGAACCAGCTGAGGAATAAATCAATTGAATTTCCTTGCTCGATTCGTTAACTGATGAATTCTCCATTATCTTTGTGCCATGAAAGTTCTCCTGTTTTTGACTGTACTGATGTTTGCGTCATCCTGCGATCAAAATCAAACGGATAAACTAGTTAATTGCAAAGCGACATCAGGTACATTCGAGATTGTCACAGCTATTTCGATCGATTACGCTGAAAACTTCACTATTATACCATTAAAAGATGGCTATCAAGTAGAGCTTATTGATCCAAATACTCATATAATTGAGCGATCTTATGTATTCACGTACGATCAATCAAAGAAAGGAGAATCTATCGTCCATCTTCCGCTTGAAAACATTACAGCATTTTCTCAAACAACCATCGGGATGATGTCAAATCTAAAAGCACTCGATCAACTTTCTGGAATACTAAATATCAACTACGTTTTCGATCCACAGGTCAAAAATGATTTCAAAAATGGTCGCATTACTGAATTCAAGGATGAATCAAATTTTTCGATAGAAAAGGTCATTGAGGCAAAAACCAGTATCATAATTTACAGTGGCTTTAGTCGTGAATTTCCACAAGAAAAAAAGCTGAGTAAATTTAACATTGTAGCAATTCCAGACTACGATTGGAGAGAAACACATCCGTTAGGTCGAGCAGAATGGATCAAATTCGTTGGCGTTCTTTGCGGAAAACTTACCGAAGCAAATGAATTGTTCCATGAAATTGAGACAAAATATAAAGCAATGTCTGCCAAAGTTCAAATGTTAATAGACAGACCAAGTGTGGTAAGCGGTAATTTTAGAGGTGACCAATGGACTGCTCCTGCTGGAAATAGCTACATGGCAATTTTATTCAACGATGCTGGTGCTGACTATATATATAGGGAATCAAAAGGAACAGGAAGTATCTTTAAAAGTATGGAACGAATTATCTTAGACACTGAAGCAACTGATTTTTGGATAAATCCAGGCTTTAGCTCGAATAGACAAATTATTGAAGCAAATCCAAAAGGTAAATACGTAGGCCCATATAAAACAAAGCAAGTTTTCTGTTATTCTCATGAGATGAATCAATATTGGGAGAGAACAGCAGTAGAACCACATTTGTTATTATCAGATTTCATACATATTTTCCATCCAGAAATCGAACTCGATGAGGCGATGCATTTTTACAAAAAGCTGGAGGATTGATCATTTCAAATCGGCATAAATGGTTGTTGCTCATCTCTTTTTTGATGTTACCCTTCTTGTCAATAGTACATTTTTATTCGGGACCACTAGAATTATCAATCAGCGACTTAATTGATGGGATGATTCATTATGATTCGGAAATTACCGAGCATAATATTGTTCGTGAATTAAGATTTCCACGGATGATTATGGCAATTTTGGCTGGAGCGGGGCTATCGATCGCTGGACTTCTAATGCAAACGCTTTTCAAAAATCCGATGGCTGGACCATACGTTTTAGGAATAAATTCAGGAGCTAGTTTGTTCGTCGCTTTTAGTATAATGACAGGCATTCCTTTCCTCACAACTGATATAGGAATAATAAGTAACGCTTTACTCGGTGCACTTTTATTTGGCTTCATTATTTCTGTTTTTTCAAGTATTGTTCGCTCTCAAATCTCGCTACTTCTTATCGGATTAATGCTTGGGAGCTTCACAGGAGCACTCGTCTCTATGTTGCAAGCTGTAAGTGAAGCGCAAGAATTGAAGAGTTTCACACTTTGGGCTCTTGGTTCACTATCACGAGTAGAATTTGGACAACTGCCGATCATTACGGGGGTCTTTATGGTTGGATTAATAGGAGCATTATTACTAATCAAACCACTCAACTTACTTGTACTCGGACAGGAACAAGCCCGACTTCTAGGTATAAATTATCGACTGGTTCGCTTATTGATCATTTCGATAACAGCACTATTAACAGGGTTAATTACGGCATTCTGCGGTCCGATTGCATTTGTAGGATTGGCAGTTCCAAACCTCGTCCGGATGCTAATGAAAACACAACATCATGGAATACTTATCCTTGCTTGTGGGATGTTCGGTGCTCTATTTGTGTTAGTGTGTGATATCTGCATACAATTACTAGAAAATAAAGTTAACATTCCTATAAACGTTTTCACATCGGTTGTAGGTGCCCCTATAGTCGTCTTGTTAATTTTAAGGAAACTGAGATGATTAAGCTTGTGAATGCACATATCGGTTATGATTCAACCCTCTTGAAGACTTCCTTTCTAGAATTCAAATTGGGAAATGTTTATGTATTAGTTGGTAAAAATGGATCAGGAAAATCAACCCTTCTAAAATCACTTTCTGGTCAACTTCCTCTGAAATCAGGAGAAATTAACATAAATCATCAGCAACTGATCGAGATATCTAAAAAGGAATTACCATCGTTGCTCTCATTCGTTCCTGTTCAATTTCCTCAGATGGATTATGTCCAAACCCAAGAATATATTGCCGCAGGAAGATCTCCGTACACCAATATTTTCGGAAAACTGAGTGATTTGGACAAATCGAGCGTAGCATCAGCATTGAAAACACTAAAAATTGAGCATCTAAAGAAACGCTTTACATCTGAACTAAGCGACGGAGAAAAACAACTTGTAGCAATTGCCAAAGTCATTGCGCAAGAGGCACCTTATATTCTATTGGACGAACCGACAGCCTTCTTGGATTATCCGAACAAGAATAAAGTCCTAGAATTACTTACCTCAATTGCTAGAGACATGAACAAGTGTATCATTCTTTCTGCGCACGATTTAGACCTTTGCTTGGATCATTATCAACATTTTTTAGTAGTTCGGAAGAAAAATCAATCTTTGACATTGCTAGAAAATCCCTCAAAGGAAGAACTGATTGAAAAGGCATTTGATGAGTAGATCAATTCCCCCACTCTTTCCGATCCAAGCTCCTATATTGAACAGCTTCTGCAATATCCCCTACTCCAATATTCTCTGTCCCGTTCAAGTCAGCTATCGTTCTTGCTACCTTTAATATTCGATCATACGCTCGAGCAGAGAATCCAAATCGTTCCATTGCTTTTTTGAGAATGTTTGCACAAGCTTCATCTAACTGGCAATATTTTCGAACTTGCCTTGATGACATATCAGAATTGGCGTTAACCGATTGTTCGAGTTTTCGTGTATCTGACCTTTCAATTTGTTCGTGCTCTGATTGGAATCGATTTCGTTGAATATTTCGAGCTATTAGAACTCGCTCGCGAATAGACGCACTAGACTCCTCTTTGCGATTATCACGAAGTTCATTATAAGAAACAGGCGTAACTTCAACGTGCAAGTCGATACGATCTAATAGTGGTCCTGACACCTTATTCAGGTAACGCTGAACAACACCACTCCCACAGGTACACTCACGTTCTGGATGATTGTGATACCCACATGGACAGGGGTTCATTGCAGCCACAAGCATAAAGCCAGCAGGGTAATCAATCGTAAATTTTGCTCTAGATATCGTCACCATTCGATCTTCCATTGGTTGGCGCATAACCTCTAAAACAGTTCGCTTGTACTCTGGAAGTTCATCAAGAAATAACACTCCATTGTGAGCCAATGAGATTTCACCAGGTTGAGGGTAACTTCCTCCTCCAACAAGTGCGACATCAGAAATGGTGTGATGCGGCTTTCGAAATGGTCTTTGCATTACTAGAGGCTGACCTTTTGCCAACTTTCCAACCACAGAATGAATTTTAGTAGTCTCAAGTGCTTCTGGCATAGACATTGAGGGCAAAATCGTTGGAAGTCGTTTTGCTAGCATTGATTTTCCTGCACCAGGAGGACCGATCAAAATCAGATTATGCCCTCCAGCTGCAGAGATTTCAAAGGCACGCTTAATATTATCTTGCCCTTTTACATCACTGAAATCTATATCGTAAATCTCATTTGAGTTGGAGGTTACAATTGAATCTTCCGCAAGAGACTCAATCGAACTGGGGTCATCAAGGAATTGGATAACTTCTTTGAGCGTTTTTACAGGAATAATTTCAATGTCTTTAACCATAATAGCTTCATGAGCATTCTCAGCTGGAATAATTATCCCTTTGAACCCGTGTTCTTTTGCGGCTAATGCTATTGGCAAAATTCCAGTCATCGCCTTAACATCCCCATCTAATGAGAGCTCTCCAAGAAGCATATACTCATTCAAACGCGATGCATTTGCTTGATCACTAGCAGCTAAAATACCTATCGCAATAGGAAGGTCAAATGTAGAGCCCTCCTTTCTAATATCAGCTGGAGCCATATTTACAGTAATCTCCTTTCCAGGGTAGCGTAGTTCATTATTAGTGAGGGCAGCCTTAATTCGCTGTTGCGATTCTTTTACTGCTGCATCTGGTAAACCGACAAGGAAAAAATTAATTCCTTGGGCAAGATTTACTTCGATGGTAATAATAGTGGCATCAATACCGAAAACGGCTGCGCCAAATGATTTGACTAACATTAGGTTTGGTTTTGTAGGTTATTACTTTAAGTTAGGAAAAATAAATGGAACAACATCTAAGTCGATTAATAATTAAAATGCGTATCGGTGAGTTTACCAGTAAACTAATACCAACTGAATGAAACTGCTGCTATCAGGGCTCTTTCAAAGATTTTTTCTCCGAAGTATCGTCTATTGTGCTTGTAGCAAAACTCATCCAAATAGTTTTGAAGAT
>JAJRQK010000069.1 GCA_024280295.1 Bacteroidota bacterium | reverse complement strand
TGCGTAGGAACAACCATAACGATGAACGGAACTGGAGGAGCTAGCTATAATTGGAGTAACGGAATTATTGACGGAGTTCCTTTCACCCCAGCAATTGGTTCGTACACATATACTGTAACGGGAACGGATGCTAACGGATGTACAAATGCAGATCAAGTGGATGTAATTGTACTTGGATTACCTGCCATTAATGCAGGGATTGATCAAACGGTTTGTGACGGCGATGCTGTGACTCTAAATGGATCAGGTGGAATAAGTTATAGCTGGGATAATGGAATTACAGATGGGATGCCTTTCATTCAAGGAGTTGGGACTTCAACTTACACCGTTACTGGTACAGATGGAAATGGATGTGTAAATACAGATCAAGTTGGTGTAACCGTAAATGCCCTTCCTAATGTATCAACAGTTGCAGATTACGATATTTGTGTTGGAACATCTACGAGTTTAAGTGGATCAGGTGCTGCAACTTACGTTTGGAATAATGGAATTAGTAATGGAGTTCCTTTTACTCCTAGTATAGGGATAGTTACTTATACAGTAACAGGAACCGATATAAACGGCTGTGTGAATACAGCTCAAATTGATTTAACAGTAAATGCTCTTCCAACTGTTGGAGCGGGGGCAGATTTACAAGTATGTGTTGGTACTGCAATCACAATGAATGGAACTGGCGGGACTAGCTATAATTGGAGCAATGGAATTATTGACGGGGTCCCTTTCACCCCAGCAATTGGTTCGTACACATATACTGTAACGGGAACAGATGCCAACGGATGTACAAATACAGATCAAGTGGATGTAATTGTACTTGGATTACCTGCCATTAATGCTGGATCTGACCTTCAAGCGTGTGATGCTACTTCTATAACATTGAGTGGAACAGGTGGTGTAAGTTATGCATGGAATAACGGAGTGACTAATGGTGTGCCTTTCATACAGCCAGTTGGAACTACAACTTACACTGTTACTGGGACGGATGCAAACGGATGTATAAATACCGATATGGTAGACGTAACCGTGGTATCGTTACCTGGAATTAGTGCAGGCCCAAATCAACAGGCTTGTGATGGTGATGCGGTAACACTAAGTGGGACAGGTGGAGATAGCTATGTTTGGGATAATGGTGTTATTGATGGAGTTCCTTTTATTCCCGCTGTTGGCACATCAACTTACACTGTTACTGGAACAGATACTAACGGGTGTGTGAATACAAGTCAAATTAATGTACAAATTTTCGCTCTTCCAACTATTAATGCAGGAAGTAATCAACAAGTATGTGATGGTGTTCAAGTCACTTTGAGTGGATCTGGTGGAGTAAGCTATGTTTGGGATAATGGTGTTCTTAATGGAATTCCTTTTACAGCTTCTGTTGGAACTACAACTTATACTGTTATTGGAACGGATGTTAATGGTTGTGTCAATACAAGTCAAGCTGATGTCCTTGTGTGGTCTCTACCATCTGTTGTAGCGGGTCCAGATCAACAAGTTTGTGATGGAGAGTCAGTGACATTAAATGGATCAGGTGCTTCGAGTTACTCATGGACTGGTGGTGTTATAGATGGCATTTCCTTTGTTCCAGCTGTTGGCTCTTACTCATACATTGTGACGGGTACGGATTTGAATGTTTGCTCGAATATTGACACAGTGAATGTAATCGTGAATCCAAACCCTGTTGTAGATGCGGGTCCAGACCAAGAAGGTTGTAAAGGAAATCTAGTCACACTTTCCGCAGAAGGAACGACTAATCTCTATTGGAATAACGGTGTTGTGAATGGAATCCCATTTATACAAGCCGAAGGAATTGTGATATACATGGTATATGACTCGTTATCAACAGGGTGCAAGGCAAGTGACACGGTTCAAGTTGAACTTCACCCAAATCCAATAGTAACTGTGGAAGATGTAGAAATTTGTGAAGGAGAAGGGGTTACACTTTCAGGCACTGGAGCTATTAGTTATTCGTGGACAGGTGGAATTCTAGATGGCGTTGAATTCTTTCCATCAGAAACTGGACAATATACCGTGACAGGTGTCAATGTATTTGGATGTACTTCTCAAGCTGTGGCTACGGTGACTGTTAATGAAGCACCTTTTGTGAATTTCAACATCCTTGATATGAGTCTCACAACAGTGAGTCCAGGAACTGGATTTGACAACCTTAGTATCGGAGCAGTATCATTCGAATGGGAGTTCGGTGATGGATCAGGAGTAAGCACAGAATTTGAGCCTTACCATGAATTCCCTATCAATGAGGCTGGCTCGTATGAAATTATTTTGACAGGTTATTCTGCAGAAGGCTGCCCAGCTCAAAGAGTTAAGTTTGTGTATGTTACGCAAGATTATACCATTTACGTTCCAAATGCTTTTACTCCAGATGGAAATGGCGTAAATGAAATCTTCAAACCTGTTATGGAAGGCTTCGATGAAGATGATTACACGCTGTACATCTTCAATAGATGGGGAGAACTCGTATTTGAATCACACAATATGACTGTTGGTTGGGATGGCACATATTCTCAATTGAATTCAGGTGTTCAAGACGGTGTGTTTACATGGAAAATAATTGCTGGAATTAAGAATTCAGGAGATACAAAAATATTTGTTGGACATGTAAGTATCTTGAAATAAGAGTTTGTTTATTGTTAGGTAAGTTAGCGTAAGAGTGTCATTTCGGAGACGGAGTGGCACTTTTTTTGTGAAATCCGAATAGCGCTCCTGATTGCACGGAAATCATTGCGAATCATTCCTAAAGTAGGGTTACTTGGTTTGTTTGAGCGACAACAGAAGCTCTTAGAAATCTAGAAAGCATTTAGGATGGGAGTAATATTGAAGCAAAAGCAGGGGATAGCGCCCAAAAGGAGCAACTAGTTAGTAGAATAATTTAACCTCAATTTCCCAGTCATTTTATAGATTTCCAGATACGTATCCAAACGATTGAATAGATTTTCGTAGTGTTGCACCATTGTGGTTTCATAAGTGTTCTGGAAGGTTGCCAGATCGATTGAATTCATATTTCCAAGGTTAAAGCGTTTCTCTGCTAATTTAAATGCTTGTTTCGCATACGTAAGATTCTCTGAAGAGATAGAAAGGAGCTGCGAACGGATTTCATACAACTCTATCAAATTTCTGAGTGTGCTCGATAAGGTTTTTTTCATGCTCTCGATATTGAGAACGGCTATTTCCTCCTGAATTTTTGATACTTCAACCGCGCGTTTGTTCTTCCAATTATTAAAAAGTGTATAGCGCAAATTGAAGTTTCCATAATACGTCAAAGTATAAGGATCTGCGGTGAATGATGCATCGTCGAGATTGCGAATCTTGGACCAGCTGGGTTGAACTCCAGATTGAAAGCTTAGTGTTGGATATAAAAATGATTTCTGTAATGAAGTTGCTGTTTTTTGCAACTCTAGCCCGATAAATTGCGCTCTTAAATTGGTGTTTTCTGAAAACATTTCCGTTTCTGCTTCTTCAAAATTCATGTTTTGAATGTCCATCGAAAGGCGATCTGTGAGTTTGTAATCCATCGATGAAATGATACTGTCTGACTCGTTCATCAGCAAACGTAAATTTCTGATTGCATTGTCAAACGAAATCTTTTGCATCAAATAATTCGTGCTATCGGTCAAATATTGATTCTTGAATTGTAACAACTCAAGTGAGGATGCTGTACTATATTTCTCCTTGATTAAATAATATTCGTAGCGATTTCTTGATAAACCTAAGACAGAATTAAATAAATCCAGTCGTTCATTTTGCAATTGAGCGGTGAAATATGCCTTTAGAACATCTTGAATGGTGATTTCGATAACAGTCATCGCGTTATTTGCGCTCTGTGTTTCGAGTTGCTCTAACCTTTGTTTTGAAATTTTAACTGCAAATCCAGTAAATATATTCCAATTCACGTTTAAAGATGGAGTTATTCCCTGTGACACTATCAATCCTGGGGTAAACGTAAACGGGTTGTCTGTGTTATCTTGTAAATTATTGGTCTGACTTACACTCAAGTCAACAGTTGGGAAAAGCCCAGCTTCCGACCACCGATTGTTTAATTCACTTACTTCGTGCTGCTTTCCTGCAATGAGAATTTGATAATTATTCTCTAGTGCAATAATTACGGCATCAGTTGCACTTAAATCAGTTTGACCGAAGGCAACCGTGCTAATTAATAAAAGGATCACGAGTAACTTATTCATCAATTTCACTGCTTTTGTTTATGAGTTTCATAACTGGTTCAACTTCAATGGCACTTAGTCCGCGTTCGCCTTTCCAAATCCATCTTCCCACTCTTCTCAATCCGTTCCAGAATAGAATTGCAGATGGGTAGAATAATAAGATGATAATAGTCCCGAATAGCACTCCAAACGCAAGTGAAACGGCAACAGGAATCAAAAACTGCGCCTGCATGTTTGTTTCTGAGATAATCGGAAGAAGTCCAACAACGGTTGTTAATGAAGTTAGAATGATTGGTCTAAATCGTGATACTGATGCTTCAATTGCTGCATGTTTGGTATCTTTCCCTGCAGCGATGAGGTCGTTGTATCGATCTAAGAAAACAATTGCATCATTAATTAGTACACCAAGCAGTGCTATCATTCCGAAGAATGAAAATAGCGAGACGGGAATTCCGATTAAGCCGTGACCAAGAATAGCCCCCCCAATACCTGCGGGAATCACCAACATGATCAAAAACGAACTGAAGACACTATTAAAATGAAGTGAAAGAATAATAAACATGATCACAACACCGATCAGCGTAAGAACCATCATTGATGCTTTTGTTTTATCGCTCTGCTGTGCTTGACCGAGTTGTGTATATGAAACATCTGGATACGTTTTCTCTACAAGTGGAACAATCGTTTCTGCGATATATTCGTTTATTTTTGCAACGTTATCTGGGTCGGCGGCATCCGCATCGATCTTGACAATTCGCTGTCCATCTCTACGACGTAAACTTTCAGGAGCTCGACCAACTTCGAAATCGCAAATTTCTTTTAATGGAATTGCAATCCCTTGCGCGGTCTTGATTTTCATATTCTCCAAATCTGAGAACGAATTTCGATCTTCAATAGGATAGCGTACCCAGATTTTCACTTCATCAGTTCCGATAATCACTCGTTGTGCTTCTTGTCCAAAAAATCCTTGACGAACTTGATTGAGCACATCGCTTTTTTGCAAGCCGTAAATATCTGCTTGTGGACGCATCTTCAGATAGATTTCTTTTTTGCCCTCCGGCATGTTATCCTTGATATTTATTACCCCTTCTTTCTTCTCTAGTTCAGATTTGAATAAATCTCTTGCACCAGTAAGACTCGCTTGGTTGTCAGAAGTAAATCCAAGTTCAATTTCCTTTCCAAATCGATTAAATCCGCCAACGTAAGTTTCTTGTGCTAATTGCGCTTCAGGAGTAACCTTCAGTCTTCTAATAATTCGATTCATTAATGTATCAACAGGCGTGCTAACATCTTCACCATTCATAAAAATCATCAATCCACAGGTGTGATTCCCAACTTGCTCAATATTTTGAGAGAAACCAATGTTACTTGAGAAATACGCCACTAACGTATCTCCATTTTGATCTATGATTCGCTGATTTTCCTCCATCAGAATGTTAGTAGCTGCACTAATAAACTCTTCGGACTTCACTTTACTATCCCCTGGCATATAAGCAGCTTCAATGTTAATGAAATCGGGTGGGATGTCTGGAAAAAACGTAAACGCAATTGTTCCAGAAGTCATTAATGAAATTGAAGCGAATGTGAATAGCATTGGGAATATAAATCCGAGTATATACCACTTCTTTCGGGTGCCGACGATTAATTCAACGGCAATTTTAAACCATTTGTCGCGCATGTACTTGATTGCTCTGTCTGAACTTCCACGTACTGCTTGTTCTACTTTGGATTTTGCGTAGCCAACTAGAAAAACGATTGCTCCTGAAATAATTAATGCAAACGGAAAGAGCTTTACAAGCATTGACTCATCCGATGGCATGATTTGCACTCCAAGGAAAATGACAGCACAACCACCGAGCATAATAAGACCACCTTTTAAATAACTCCAATATTTTTTTTCGCTCGTATCATTTAAGATTTTTTTATGTCCGAGATGAGCGGGGAGTATAATAAATGCTTCAAACAATGAGAAAAGCAAACATGAAATTGCCACAAACGCCATTTCGCGCATCATTTCCATTCCTTCTACAAAGAGTAAGATGCTAAACGCCACTATTGTTGTAATCACTGAAGAGAATACAGATGTTAGAACTTCCAAGGTTCCATCAATTGCAGCTTTTCTTGGAGATTTCCCCCTTTCGTAATGCGTGTAAATATTCTCTGCGATAACAATTCCATCATCCACAAGAATCCCAACAACGAGAATCATTCCAAAAAGTGAAATCATATTGATTGACATTCCATAAGGCATCCCGAAGATGAACATTCCTAAGAACGAGAATGGAATTCCAAATGCAACCCATGCAGATAGTTTTAAATTGAGAAAAATTCCAAGGAAGAGTAGAATGAGAATAAGCCCCATAATTCCGTTTCGAGACAGCAAATCAATTCGATCTGCGAGCATACCGTTGAACTCGTAGTAAATATCAAAACTGTAATCTGTATGATCTTCTGCAAACTTCTTCTGGTACTCGTGAAGAGCTTCAGTGATGGTTGTTATATCCTGATCCTTGGTCTTTTCTATTTGAAATTGAACAGAAGGGAATCCGTTGTAACGCGCATCTTGAGATGATTCAGCAAAGCCCAACTTCACTTCTGAAACATCACCAATAGTGATTTGTTCTCCTGTTGGCATTGTGCGAATAATGATCTTCTCGATCTCATCTTCAGTGGTTACTCGATTGTTTGATCGAATGTTCATTTCCTCAACATTCCCACGTATAACTCCTGTTGTAATATCAATATTTCGAGATCCGATTGCCATGGAAATCTCTTGAAACGAAATGTTGTAGCGCAACAAATCTTGCTCACGGGTATTAATGCTTATCTCCTTTTCTGGAAATCCTGTCATGACAATCTGTGTAATCTCCTTCGAATCAAGTAAGTCTCTCTCAATTTGCGTGGCCATGTCTGTCAAATCAGTCATGTCAGCATCCAATGTTTTTGCTGAAACGCCTACAAATGCAACAATACTGGACATTCCATTCGATTTGCTCATCGTTACAATGGGTTGTTCAGCACCATTAGGCAATGAATTTATTGAACTCACCGCATTTTCAACTTCGTTCAGAAGCTCATCCATGTCGGTGTCTTGGAATGCTTTAATTTTAATTTGCGAGATATTTTCTGCCGATGTTGCATTTGTTTCATCGATGCCAACCAGTCCTTTTATAGCTTGTTCAAGCTTGATAGTTACACCGTCCTCCATTTCTTGAGGGGATGCTCCCGGATAGATAACAGATACATTGATAATGATTGGTTCCATCTCTGGAAAGAATGATCTTTTCATCGTGAAAACGGAAAACAAACCAAACATCAACACGATTACGATGGCAGCATTTCCCCAAATTGGACGATCCAGAAAGAATTGAATGACTCGTTTCATTAGCGTTCGATTCCGATGAATTTAATCCCCTTTTTATTCTTTTTGACACGCTCTAGCACCAACATTTGTCCATCATTTAAACCAGTGACCATTAATGAGTCAGGTTTTGCGCTAATTTTTAATACATCAACGGGAATAAGTTTTCCATTTTCAAGAACCATTACTTTTCCGTTGTGAAAACACGTAAGTGGAATTGTCACGGTGTTTTTTGCTGCTTCTGTTTCAATAGAGACATTCAAATGCATTCCGTTGTAAATTTTCTCACCTTTCAACGCCTTAATTGAATAGTAAACATCCGCAGATTGGGTTTGCTGATTGATTACTCCGGAAACGCGAACTATTTTACCAGTCGCAACTTCTATTCCCGATGCATCTGTGAATGTTGCTTCTCCATTTTCTCTGTACTTCTCCAAGTCATTCATGGAAATTGGCACTTTAACCTCAAAATTTCCCGTTTTTGCAATTCGAGCGATAGACATTCCAGGACTTGTTACAGATCCGGGTTCAGCAGAGGTCGATAATACAGTACCGCTAAATGGAGCCACGTAAAAATATTTCTCTAGTCGCAATTCTTGGGCGTGTAGATTATAGTATTCTGAAATAATATTTCGACTTGTGATAAATAGACGCTCTTTTGATGTATTCGCTTCAGGAAGAGCAGGAAGTCGTTTTTTTTGATCTAAATCGTTTAAAAAATTCACCCATTTACTTCTTTCCTCAGGGTATTCAATTTCGATGTCTGGTAGAGCATTCAATAGTAATGTAGAATAACTAGACATTCTCGATCGAAAGGTTGCATATCCTTCACGATTATCAACCTTATAGAGTAATTGTCCTTTTCTGAAATTGGCACCTGGCTTCATAGTGACATTTCCACGTTCCAATTTCCCTTGCACTTCAAAGGAGATACTTATTTCAGAATTTGGAGTTACCTGACCATAAGATTGCATCGAAAGAAGAGTGAGTTGGTTTTTAACTTCATGGACAGGAACATAGATTTTGCCACCTGCTTCTTTTTCTTTTTTGATAGTTTCTTGCTTATTGCCGGCTACGATCATCGAAATCCCGCCTGTTACAACAAGAAAAACGATGAGTAAGATTAGTTGACTTCGTTTCATAAATTACACCTTCAGTTTGGCACGTTAAAAGTACAATTCAGAATACGATTATGTTCACTATATCGGATGAAAATAGTTTCCAATGTGTTGAATTGCCCAGAAGAGGGATGAGTGTAATTAAAAGGATTTTATCAAATTGTGAATAAAGTTGTTGAAAACCCTAAAAAAAGTGTTGAAAACTAAGATGATTCTATACTTATCTTTGAGCAATTACAATCTAATGCGCTTAAAACCAACATTATGTTCGGTACACTAATTCGAAAAAAAGTCAGTAACGAAAAACTCGCAAACGTTTTCATTAATGGTCTGTGGAATGCATGCAATACTGGATTCCCAATGGTCGCTGAATTTATTAGCGAAGATCCGTCTTTTGTTAAAAGTCCAACGATTGAAAAAAATGATGATTTTGAATTTGTTCTCATCGTAATGATTGGGAATATGTCTTTGCTTGATGACTCTTTTGATGGCGAACAATCGATTGAGGTAGAATCACTCATTTATGAGAAGCTTGCAAAAATATATGACATGAGTGTCTTTGAGTTTAAGTCACTCGTAAAGGATTACCGTCATTTGATGAGTAGATTGAATGCTCCATCTAAAAATGTAATCTACGGAATGTCTAAAACAATTTTTGATAAGTACACGTTATACAATTATCAAGATGAGTACTTCCAACGGATGCAAGTTCCAAATCCTTTATTTTTGAAACGCTTAGACGAAGTGGTTGAGAATTTTGTTTGGGATTGGGAAGCTTTTTTCAAGCGATATAAAATGATTTAGCCTCTCTTTTGAATTCAAGTAATTCTGCTTAATTTCTTACGTAAACCACTTTTTTAGTCTCGAAGAATTCTTCTGTAAACGATTCACTTAAATCAAAGTATTGCACAGCTTTTTTCACTGACTTCATTTCTTCTGTGAGGTCGCCACCTTTTAAATAAAGGATGCCATTTTTAAGATCATTATTATTCTGTTTAAGGAATTGACCTTTCGTCCATTTAATGAATTTTGGCATAGCAGTTACGGCTCTACTAACGATAAAATCAAACTGTTCGTTGATGTTTTCTGCTCGTTCATGAATTCCTTTGACGTTTGTTAATCCAAGAGCTGAGGATACTTCATTTACTACTTTAATCTTCTTTCCGATTGAATCAACAAGTATGAAGTTGCAATTGGGATAGAGAATCGCAAGTGGAATCCCGGGGAAACCTCCGCCAGTTCCTACATCTAAGATTCTAGTCCCTTCTTTAAAGCTGATTATTTTTGCAATGGCAAGCGAGTGAAGGACATGCCGTTCATAGAAATTTTCGGTATCTTTTCTCGAAATGACATTGATCTGTGCATTCCATTCACGATAGAGGTCTTCAAGATTCTTGAATTTATTAATCTGGTCAGGTGTAAGATTCGGAAAATAATGCTGAACATGTTCTAAACCCGTCATGCTTAGATAGTATCTTTGGTGTTTTCGATCATATTCGAAAGGAAGTCACGCGCTCTAAACAACTGTGCCTTTACAGTTCCTAATGGCAATCCTAGTTCATCTGAGATTTCCTCATAGCTAAGTTCTTCAAAATAACGTTTTTCAACAAGAATACGATAACGCGGCTTCAATTTACTCACTAATTCACGCATGTGCATCACTTTTTGCTTATGCATGATTGTTTCTTCAGGATCCTTACCGTGAGCACGAGCATCAATATAAACTGTTTCTCCATCATCTGTTTTTATGCCAGAATCCATTGAAGTAACCTTGATCCGTTTTTTACGAATGAAATCGATACAGTTGTTAGATGCGATCTTGAATAACCATGTGCTGAACGCATAATTTGGAGAGTATTGCTTGAGTCGGTTAAATGCTTTTCCGAATGCCTCAATCGTTAAATCATCGGCATCGTCAGTGTTTTTCACCATTTTGAGCATCATAAAATAAATAGATTCTCGATAGCGATCCATCAATTCAGCATACGCCATTTGATCACCTTTAATGGCACGCCCGACAAGATCTAAATCTTTCTTCGCTTTATCCGATAAGTGATCTCTATTTACCATTTTTCTGTGTCTCTTTTACTAACTGAGTAATACATAACTGGTGTCCAAAGTGCATAAAATATATCCCAAAGAGGAATCCATGCAATGAACTTTGTTTCTTTCAACTTTTTAAAAGCTTTCCCTAGCACAATCCACTTGACTATTAGCAATAGCAAAAACACTGCCAGAGTAAGCCATAGATATTCGTAATAAAACATCAAAGAAACGAAGGTTCCTAACATCAAAAGCAGACTAAGCGGATATATTCCTAACATTAGTTTTTTGAAAACCTTGTAGCGCCCCGCTGTAGTGTAGTGTCGTGATTTTTGCCGAAGCCAACCACTCAAGTTATCTGAAGCTTTTGAGTAGCAAAAGGAGTCAGGTTCGATGTTAATTACATAGTTTTTCTTTTTTGCAGCTTCTTGAATAAAAAGATCATCATCTCCAGACGGAAGTGAGTAATGCGACTTAAATCCACTAGTGGATTCGAAGACAGATTTTGTATATGCCAAGTTTCGACCGATTCCCATGTACGGCATTTTAAGTTTTGCCATTGAGAGATAACTCATTCCAATCCACGCCGTATCAAATCGAATCAATCTATTTAAGAAACCTTTTCTTCTGTAATAAGGGCCGTAACCAAGGACAAGCTGTTTTTTCTCACTAAACCTGTGAGCCATACTTCTGAGCCATTGGTCAGATCGTGGTTTACAGTCTGCATCTGTGAGAAGTAAATGTTCGAATTTTGCTCCCTTAATCCCAATTGTAAGCGGGAGTTTCTTTCCGAATTTCATGTGCTTATTCGGTTCAACTGTTACAATTCGCAGGTTTTTGTATTGCTCTTCGTAAGCTCCCAGAACGTACTTTGAATCATCAATTGATTGATGGTTGACAACAATCACTTCGAAATTCGGATAATCTTGACCTAAAATAATTGGGAGGTACTGGTATAAATTTTCTGATTCGTTTCTTGCTGCTATAACAATACTAACTGGCGGAGTGTTGTTGGCATTTTCTTCCTTATGAATTTGGTGAAATGCAACTTTGCCATAAACAAAAAGCAGATAAATCAATTGCATGGACGCAAAAAGACAGAAACTAAAAAAAATATAAGTCTCGACTTCGTACAAATCAAATTTTGGAAGGTATTCCAACATGCATTAATTTTCATACAAAGATGGCATGCTTTTGCCTTATTTTGATAAGAAGTGTGTGAAATTATGAACATTTTAATGTCGATCGATGCTGGTGAATTCGATTATTGATCCAAACGACTCTTAAAATAGTTCAAAACCTTATCTTTGCTCGATTTTCAATTTTAAGTTTATGCAATTTTCATTACTAAAATCAGACGATAAATCGAAAGCTCGAGCTGGAGAAATAAAAACTGACAATGGCGTGATTGAAACACCGATTTTCATGCCTGTCGGAACCGTTGGTAGTGTTAAAGGTGTTCATCAACATGAGTTAGAAGAGGATATTAAAGCTCATATCATTCTTGGGAATACCTATCATCTATTTATGCGACCAGGAATGGAAGTAATGGAAGCAGCTGGAGGTCTTCATAAGTTTATGAATTGGAATCGCCCTATACTGACTGATAGTGGTGGTTACCAAGTTTACTCGCTTGCGGGGACAAGGAACATCAAAGAAGAAGGAGTTACGTTTAAATCACATATTGATGGAAGTCGGCATTTTTTCTCACCAGAAATTGCAATGGATATTCAACGCTCAATTGGAGCCGATATAATAATGGCATTTGACGAATGTACTCCTTATCCGTGCGATTATCACTATGCAAAGAAATCGATGCACATGACACATCGTTGGTTGACTCGATGTTTTACTCAGTTCAATAAAACCGAACCGAAATATGGACACGAACAAGTGTTATTTCCAATTGTTCAAGGAAGTGTATATAAAGATTTGCGTTTAGAATCAGCAGAAACAATTGCAAGTCACAATGCTTTTGGAAATGCAATTGGTGGACTTTCTGTCGGAGAGCCAGCTGAAGAGTTGTACGAAATGACCGATTTAGTATGTAGTGTGTTACCAACAGAAAAACCAAGATATTTGATGGGTGTTGGAACTCCAGCTAACATTCTTGAATGTATCGCACTTGGAGTTGACATGTTTGATTGTGTGATGCCCTCCAGAAATGCACGACATGGAATGCTGTTCACATCGGAAGGAATAATCAACATAAAAAATAAAAAGTGGGAGATGGATTTTTCTCCGCTTGACCCTAATGGGACTTCTTTCGTTGATTCTACTTATACAAAAGCTTATTTGCGACATCTATCTAAAGCAAAAGAGCATTTGGCGATTCAAATTGCGACAATACACAATTTATCGTTCTATTTATGGTTAGTGAAAGAGGCTAGAAAACACATTTTAGCTGGAACTTTCACCGAATGGAAAAATCAAATGGTAGTTAAACTCGTTACACGCTTATAGTTCATGCTCTCAATCATTGATCGGTATATTATTCGAAAATTCTTGACTACCTTCTTCTTTATGATGGGGGTGATCATGATTCTCGCTACGGTTTTTGATCTGGCAGATAAACTCAATGACTTTCTTCAAGCTGGAGCAACATGGAATGAACTCTTTTTTGATTATTATATGAATTTTATTCTCCTCTACGGAAATATGTTCTCGGCCATGATCATTTTTATCTCGGTGATCTGGTTTACTTCAAAAATGGCACAAGACACTGAAATCATTCCAATTTGGAACAGTGGTAGAAGTTTTGGA
>JAJRQK010000068.1 GCA_024280295.1 Bacteroidota bacterium | reverse complement strand
ATTCCGCACATGGCAAATGATAATTTCATAACTGAGTTCGCAACATTGCTACAAGATTCTTTGGATTCAGGCTTAAATATTTATGTTGAGTACAGTAATGAAGTTTGGAACGGCATTTTCAACCAAAGTCTATATGCTGAGAGCATGGCAGTTTCGCTTGGATATACTGGTCAACCGTGGGAGCAAGGGTGGAAATATTATGCAAAAAGATCAGCGGATGTTCATAGGTTATTTGAGGATGTTTTCACAAATGATGGGCAAGTAATTAATGTTGTGGCATCACAAATGGTTGGATATGTAGCCGACTATATTTTGGACCGATACAGTGAGGTGCTTTATAATCCTACAATGGTACAAGCTGAAGCTCTTGCTGTTGCTCCTTATTTTGGAGGTGCGCTCGCGGATCATATTGGTGACATTGGTCTAATTCCAACAGTTACAGTGAATGATATTTTGGATTCGCTTGAATTTAACTCCTTGCCTCAATCATTTTTAGCGATGGCAGAGTTGGATGCTGTAGCTATAGATCATTCATTGGATTTCATTGCGTACGAAGGTGGGCAGCATTTGGTAAGTTATGGCTACAATAGTAATGCTGCTTACGTGGATACTTTAATTGCGGTAAACAGGCATTCACGGATGGAGAGCCTGTATTGCCAGTATTTTGATCATTGGTATGGAGTGATAAATGGCGGATTATTTTGCAATTTTTCATCACATGGTTTGCCTTCCGTTTATGGGAGTTGGGGAGTGAAGGAGTTTATGTCAGATACTCTAGCACCAAAATATTTAGGCCTGAAAAATTGTGTGTTTAGCTTCAATGGTGATGTAGGATTAGATGAAAACGAACTAGTGGAAGAATTGTTGATTTATCCACAACCTTCAGTAGATGGTATAATCAACATCGATCATGATTTAGTTTCTCCAACAATTTATGTGTATGATATGCTAGGAAGATCAGTAGATTTTGAAATACTTACTGAAAATGATGAATTGATTTCAGTACAGGTTAAAAATTTCAAAGGTATAGGAGTCATCTCTTTTTCTGGAAGTAATTACTCTATAACAAAATCAATTATTATTCAGTAGTAGCTGGTTTTAGTAGACTCACTTCTGGTATTTGTTTTGAATTCTATTTTTGGTGACTTCTAAACTAGATTAATGAGGTCTAGTACAGTTAGTGAACATTGAAATCCAAAGATTGATTAATCTAGGAATCTAACAATCCAAATACCTACTTTTGTTCTATGAAAATTAAATCTGCGGAATTCGTAATATCGAATACTGATTACCGGAAATGCCCAACTGAAGAAATTCCTGAGTATGCTTTCATTGGAAGATCTAATGTTGGCAAGTCGTCGTTAATCAATATGATTACGGGGAATAAAAAACTTGCAAAAACATCTGGAAAGCCAGGTAAAACCCAGTTGATCAATCATTTTTTAATTAATGAAGACTGGTTTTTAGTCGATTTGCCTGGATATGGATTTGCGAAAGCACCAAAGAGTTCACGCGTTCGATGGGAGAATTTCATTGTCGAATATATGATGAATCGAAAGCAATTAGTTCACACGTTTGTGCTAATTGATAGTCGACATGAGCCACAAAAGATTGATCTGGAATTCATTAACTGGTGCGGTGAAAAGCAAATTTCGTTCTCAATTGTTTTCACAAAAATGGATAAACTTTCGAGCAATGAACTTCAAAAGAACATGGCGAAGTACCGTAAGGAAATGCTAAAGCAATGGGAGGAAATGCCGCCAGTGTTTATAACTTCCAGTAGTTCTCATATTGGCAAAGAAAAGGTGCTGAAGTTTATCGAACATGTAAATATTGAAATGGGTAAGTAGATTCCCAAAGTTCGATGGGGATGTGTATCGTCAGTTGATCGTTGGTTTTAGTCAAAATCTATTATCATTTCATCTTCATTATCCTCCTTCACAATTTTTCCAAAATTCTTCAATTTATTTAAGAACTTGAATTCACGTTTTGGCTCACTCTCTTCAAAAACATCATCGATCGAATCGGTTGGATTGAATTCAATAATCAACTCTTCTTTTGGTGTTCGAACTTTAATATATTCTTGAACGGTCGTGTCGTTTTTAAAGAGACCAAACTCTGATTTCCACATAGATTTCACCGTTTCTGTTTCTTTTTCACGATTTACCTTTGCTTGCTCTTTACGCGATTGTTTATCCCATTCAATCATAGGATTATCCATATCTCCGTACATTCTTAGGAAGACGTGCAACCCAGTTTCATCATCGATTATCTCGCCAAATTCACTTTCCTTTTTCTGCTTTAAGTCATTGAAACGGAATCCGATTCTATAATCGATTTTATTCTCAAAAGAATGTTTTCCTGATAGTTCTACATCCAGTGCATTTGAGGCAATTGACATTGTGGGAATGGTGAGGACTCCACTTTTAATGATAAATGTGTTTTCCAAATGTTTGAATTTGAGGTTTTTGAGATTCTTCTCAAGCAAATTGATATTTTCCTTACCGATAAGATGTCTAACACTTGTTGATCTTAAGCTTTCAGTGATCATTTTGAATGTTTCAACATTGACGAGTTGACCGTTATCTATTTTCAATCCAATTGTTGAAATTATTCCGTTTGAGACGATGCCATTTCGCAAATCAAAAGGTGCTTCAAATGCTACATTGGCTTGTGCTATTCCACGAATATTCGAACTCTTAATCACGTCTTGGTTGAAATTATTCCATTCCTTAAAAAGTGATTTAAACTTGATGTTCTTCGAAACCAATTTTGTTGTTATATAGAAATGTTCAGGTGTCCGTTCTTCAATTTTCAATGTCCCTCGAATGTCTGCTCCGCCATTTCTCCCTGAGATTTGATGAAAGATCACACTGCGATTTTTAACGGTAATATTACCTTTTAAATTTTGAAATAAATGGGACGCATAATCCATCCTTTTCACATCCAAAAAGATATACCCATGAATATCATTAGGGAGCATAAAGACCCGTTTTTGATCAACTTTTTCTTCTTTGCTTTCCGTTCCCAAATCAGAGAGGTCTATGCGCTTACTTTTTATATCAACGTCTGCTAAGAGATTACCTTCGTGCCTGAAATAGTTGAATAGATCCTTGAAAACACCATTTATTTCAAAATCTGATTTATTGATTTTTAAATGAATATCTTCCATTCCGGCTTCATTATTTCTGAGGTAAACGATCCCGCCTATATTTGAAAACAATCGTTTGTCGTTAATGAATTGCACATTCACTTTTTTCATCTTTAATTCACCTTCGCATTTCTTGATTTCGTATTCAGAGCTTCCATCCTCATTTGTATGGAATATCATCGCGAAATCTGTTTTCACATCCGTTTCACCACTTAATTTATCAATTGATGGAAGGTTGAAGATTGAATGTATGATGGACAAGTTAACTGTCCCATCAGCATTTCCTGTCATTCTTGGATTTTCGAAGTCGGTAATTTTTAGATTTCCAATAAATGGGCCACCCTTGGTCTTGAAAGCGATATCGTTAAGGGTTAAAAATTCCTTATCCTTTCCTCCTTTGTTAGAGTATTCTCCATCAAGAGATAGTTCTCGTAGTGTTAAACGCGTTTTAGGATCAGTAATATGACCTCCGCTAATTCCGAAATCACAATGTAATATCGCAGGTGAATTTGGCTCGCTAGACCCACTGATGTTTAAGTTGAAAAGCATGGTTCCTCTTCCATCAAATGACTTTACCTCAGTAGTTCCTTGCATTGAAAATTTACTTGCAGCTTCAGCGATTTGTATTTTCTCGCCAACGATAGAGAAATTATATCCAGAGGTATCAACTTTGCCCTCAAATGAGAAAGGTAGTTCAGAGATTAATATAGTAGATTTAGGAATTTCTACGGTACTTGAATCATTGTTTACGTTTACAGAGATATCCAGTTTAGCAGATTGGTTTTTCACCAGTGTTACATTCCCACTTCTTGCTTCAAGGATTGTTAAATTACTTTGTGCGGTTGTCGTGAATACCGAAGAACTCAGTTCGCCTGATAAAGTCATATCATCTAAAAGTGTCCGATAAATTTGGTCTGTAATATTGTTTTCATACGAAACCCGAAACCTTTCTAAGTTAATTGATTCAAGATTAACATCTACTCCTTTTGATTCTTCTTCTGGTTCTTTTAATATATGGTAATTATTGATCCCATCTTCATTTACCTTCAATTTCAATGTTCCTGGGCTGATTTCAATTGATTTGATCGTGTAATTTTCACGCCAAATATCCATTGGATTGAATTTCAATCGAATTTGCTCGGAATAGAGAAGTGTATCATATTTTGTGGCTCCTTCAATTGCATCTTTGACAAAGACCTCATTGAAATCGACCGATAAATCTGGAAAAGTACCCCAGAATGTCAATTCAACTTCCGAAACTGAAACTTCCGTTGTCAAGTATTGGTTGACTTCATCGATCACTAATTCACAAATTTCATCTTTGAAGAAGTACAATCCAGCACTAATTAGCAGCACAAGACTAATTAAGATTCCAAAGAACCATTTGGTAATACGAAGGATGCGCTTCTTCCACATAAAACAAACTTACCCGTTAAACTTATGAGAGACTGTTAACGACAGATATACTTATTAACGCATTGATGTGCGGTTTGGTACGTAAAATATGGATTCACTTTACCTTTAGATCACTTCTCTGCTAAACATTAGAAACGACTTGCGGTCAATAGATAGGTTCAATGTATATTGATAATTTGATCTAATTGTTTAATTATCCAGTTCTCGATCCGTCAAATTGATCTCTAATTGGTATCTTTACGCACGTTTTAAAAAAGATACATGAGTTTATTGACAGTCGGGTCTGTTGCCTTTGATGCAATTGAGACACCATTCGGAAAGACAGATAAAATAATTGGAGGAGCTGGAACATACATTGCTCTAGCTGCGGCATTTTACAACAACGATCAGAAAATTGTTTCGGTTGTTGGGGAAGATTTCCCACAAGAGATGCTTAATCAACTAAAGGATCGTAACGTTGACCTTGAAGGATTACAAATCAAAAAGGGTGAGAAGACATTTTTTTGGTCGGGAAGATATCATAACGACATGAATTCGCGTGATACATTGGTGACTGAGTTAAATGTTCTTGAAAATTTTGATCCAATTATTCCTGCGTCCTATCAAGGAGTAGACTATTTGATGCTTGGGAATTTATCTCCACAAGTTCAGGGTATGGTTATTGACCGCATGACAGTACGTCCAAAGTTAATCGCAATGGATACAATGAACTTTTGGATGGACATCGCAATGGATGACTTGAAAAATACAATTTCGAAAGTAGACTTGTTGATTATCAATGATGAAGAAGCAAGACAACTTTCGGGGGAATATTCGTTGGTAAAAGCATCAAAAGTAATTCGCGCAATGGGGCCACGTTATTTGATTATCAAGAAAGGTGAGCACGGAGCATTATTATTTCATTCATCTCAAGTTTTCTTCGCTCCCGCACTTCCATTGGAGGATGTTTTTGATCCTACGGGAGCTGGAGACACGTTTGCTGGAGGGTTTATGGGGTACATTGCAAGCACCAACGATCACTCATTTGCAAACATGAAACGAGCAATGATTCACGGATCTGCATTGGCATCATTCTGCTGTGAAAAATTCGGAACCGAGCGATTGATGAATATCACTTCAAATGACCTTGAAAGTAGATTAGAAGAATTCGTCTCTTTAGCGAATTTTGATATGGTTGAAACAATTACTTAACACCACGAATATGGATTTTATTGCTGCACTCAAAGAGTTTACCGAACAAGAAGATGTCCTCTCGGTAAGTCGTGACGTGAACGAACTACGCGGAAAATTTGATGATTACGTATTAGAAGAGGAACGAAAATTTCAAATTCTTGAGCTCGATGCTGAAGAGAAAGGAGAGTCCAAACCAGAAATGCAGGGCGATTTCGGAAAGGAAGCGTTTTATGTTATTTACAACATCCACAAAACGGAACGAAAACGTATAATTGATGAACGAAATGCTGCGGAAGCTGAAAACCTTAAAGCAAAACGTGCACTAATCGAAAGACTGCAAGGAGTTGTCACCTCTGAGGAAAATATCGGTGCCGCATTCGGTGCGTTTAAAGAAATTCAAGAAAAGTGGAAAGAAGTTGGTAATATACCAAGAGATAATCGCAATGATATCCAAAAGGAATATTCGAAACTATTAGAAGATTTCTTCTACAACATTAATATTTATAAGCAACTCAAGGAGCATGATTTCAAAAGGAATCATCAGTTGAAGTTAGAGATAATTGAGAGCCTGAAATCCTTGCAGAAGGAAGAGAAGATGAAGGAGTTGGAAACTCAAATGAGAAGTTTGCAGAACGATTGGGACGAAATTGGCCCTGTTCCAAACGAGCAATGGGAATTACTGAAAGAATCCTACTGGACAGAAATTCGCTCGTTGCAAAATCGCTTAAACCGCTTTTACGAAGATCGAAGAGATCAACAAAAAGAGAATCTCGAAAAGAAAGGTATACTCATTGAAGAATTGAAAGAAATGCTCACGGATCAAGAAAATTGGGATTCAAGTAAAGCATGGGAAGCAAAGACAAAACTCGTCCTGGAGATTCAAAATCGTTGGAAGACAATTGGCTTTGGTCCACGTAAAGAAAATGAGATCATCTGGAAGGAATTTAGATCCATTTGCGACACTTTTTTTGATGGTAAAAAAACTTTTTATGCTGTTGTAAATAGTAAATTTGATGGTGTAGCTGAACAGAAGCAAGCTCTCATAGATAAGGCGAATAAACTAAAAGAACAGACGAATTGGAAGGAAACTTCTGAGCAACTTATTCGATTGCAAAAAGACTGGAAGAAGTTGGGGCATGCTGGCAGAAAGAACGAGCAAAAACTGTGGAAAGCTTTTCGTGGAGCGTGCGATGCTTTCTTTAATGCGAAACAGAAGCATTTCGGCGATCAAGATGCCCAATATGAAGCAAATGGTGTCCTTAAATTGGAACTCCTTGCAAAAATGGAAGCATATAAGGTCGACAAGGATAAATCGAAAGCACTTGCTGATTTGAAGCAATTTTCGACGGACTTTAATGCGATTGGTCGCGTTCCGATGAAAATCAAGGATGAGACGTACAAGTCATTCAAAGCAATCATGGACAAGCATTACGGTGCCTTGAAAATGGAAGGAGCAGAAATGGAAAAAATTCTCTTTCAAGCTAGAATCGATACAATTAGCGCAAGTCCTAGAGCTTCTAGTTTATTTTCTGACCTTAAGTTCGATCTTCGTAAAGAAATTGATAAAGAGAAGAAAGAAGTTCATCAATTGGAAAATAACCTTGGTTTTTTTGCAAATAGCAAAGGCGCAGATGCGTTGAGAAAGCAAGTGGAGTTGAAAGTAAAAAAGTCGGAGGATCGAATTAATACGATCAAACAAAAATTGAAGATGATCCCTAATGAATAAAGCTATAAATATTATTCTTGGAATCATTTTGATTCCCACGATGTTCATTACCATTTACGTTGGTCTCGATGTTCCGATTGGATTTTTGAGAGTTTCAGGTGCAAATTTGCCTTACCGAGAAGAAATTTTACTTGGACTTGGACTCTTACTTTTCATAATTATTTTGAGAAGATCAATTCGTCGTTGGATGGGATTGAGAATTGTGAATCAAGTCTCTAAGTTCAAATGGAACGCTCCTGTAAGTGACGCTCGTAAATCAAGAGTGCGCATGTATTTGATTATGGAGGCGGTTGTTATGCTATCTATGGCTGCTGGATTATATGCACTAACGGAGCAAGCAATTGCTCCAGCGTTGGCATTTTTAATCGGAACGATTGATAACATTTTGTTTGCGATGTCGTCGAGTAAATATCGTGTTGGATTATCATCTAAAGCACTAATTATAGCAGATCGAGAAGTCATTTTACTCTATTTTACTGGATTGAGAAAAGTGAGTGCTCATCAACAAAGTACTTTCTTCGATTACATTAAAGGACTTCAAATCACGTTTCCAACGAATTGCGTGAAAGATGAAGATAAAGCAGAATTCTTTGCGGCTTTGGAAGATCAATTGGATAGTGATCGTGTGTTTTTCTCGAAGACAATGGATCAAGAAGAGAAAGCAACATCGTAAATTATTCTTTTTATCCACGTAATGCTGCGATTCTGTTTTCCCGATCAGAAAAGGTACTACTAAAGAACTTTTTTGGACAAGCAACAAGTGAAACTGTCGGATAACCAGATTCCAATCGATTTTATTACCTTAACCCCATGAATCGAAGAACTTTCCTTCCTCTTTTTGGGACAGCACTTGTCGGTGCTTCATGCTTATCAGTTAATGGTGATAATGTAAAAGATATGGCGTCGCGAGGCATTATTTTTCCTAAGCGACTAATCTTGGGAGATACAATCGGAATTGCTGCACCTGCAGGACCGATTAGGCATCGCAGTGAAGTTGACCAGTTCGTTGAAATTCTACACTCTCTTGGGTTTAAAACGAAAGTTGCCCCACACACTTATGGACAGTATGGCTTCTTATCCGCGCCAGATGAGGTGCGTGCTTCGGAGTTTATGGATCTGATTCAGGATGAAGCAGTTCAAGCAATTTTCTTCATTCGTGGAGGATGGGGATGTGCACGATTGTTACACTTGCTAAATTTTGACCGTATCAAAGAGAACCCAAAAGTAATTATGGGCTTCAGTGATATTACAACGTTATTGAATGCAATTTCCTCAAAGACAGGTTTAGTAACCTTCCATGGTCCGAGCGGAAATTCATCATGGAACAATTACAGCATAAACTACATCAATGATCTCTTGATTAATGCTAAACCTATTGCATATAAGAATGTAAAGGGCAGTGATCATTCGATTGAAACGTATGTTGGAGGAATTGCTTCTGGAGATTTGTATGGTGGAAATCTTTCGGTTATTTGTGGATTGGTTGGGTCTGAATATTTGCCTAACTGGAAAGGAAAAATATTATTCCTTGAAGATGTGATGGAAGAACCTTATCGTGTGGATCGGATGCTAACACAGTTGAAATTAGCTGGGGTTTTTGACGACGTGAATGGCATCATTCTTGGTAATTTTAGGAACTGTACAGCTGAAGAATCTAGCCGATCATTTACGCTCGACGAAGTTTTCCGTCAGCATTTTGAGTCGTCGAATGTCCCTGTATTTTATGGCGCACAAATTGGACATGTTCGAAATAAGTTCACCGTTCCAATAGGCGTGAAGGTGACAATGAATGCAGATGCAGGCACACTTGATCTAAATGAACCTTCTGTACGATAGGTTGTAGTAATACAAAGAAAAGATGATGAAAAATAGATGTATAGTGGGAATAGTAGGCTTCTTATGTTTAAGCTTAAGTTCATTCGGACAAATTCGAGTCGAAACTCAAAAGATGAGTGTGAGCAGTGAATTAGCGTCAATTGAAGAACTTAAGCGACCAAAGTTCAACGATTTTTTCACAGAAATAAATCCATTAGAGATGACTTTCCAACCAGCACTTGTTATTGATAGCGCAAATTGGGTCCAACTCGACGAACAAGCAATTTTGGATTTAGATATGGGTGATGTTGACATCAGAGAGGATGACAAATACTATGGAATTGGTCGTTATGAACTCAAATCAACTACATACTACTTTGTTGCTATGCCGAATATTAATGGGGGGTGGAATGTAACTGTAATGGTTTGCAATGAAACAGGTGAATTCACTGATGGATATACGATCGCGAATGTAATGTATGATAGTGGTGAAGAAATATTAACCCACGGCTGGATTGAATATATTGAACGCAGCAATGAGATAATTTTGATTACTCGAATGAAAGAATCGTATCAAAATCGTGGTGGGGAAGAAAACGATGAGGTCATTGAAGAGTTACATGACTGCGAAGTATACTGCTTGCGAGAAGGAGAATTTGCCCTAGACAAAAGAGCTGATATTGAAACAATGAATGCTCGGTATTTGATGGACGCCGAAAAATGAACTGAGATTAATCGGCAACAAATTTTGCGTTTAACATTCGTCATGGAATTTCATTTCAACCTCATTTTTACATCTATTTACACTAATTAACACGATTGGAAGTCAAGTAAAGTATTTTCGTTAAAAAGATTGAGAGTATGTATACTGGATTTATTAAATTAGTTTTAATCACCACTTGTTGTATTTTTCTATTAGGTTGTGGAACCATTGATGAAGCAATTTCTGTTGCGCCATTAGAGGTCGAAACAGAACTAATTTTAGAAACACAGAGCAATAAGAATTCCATTTTCAGTAAGCTTCAAGAAAACAATCATCTGCCTGTTGAAAAGATAATTGTACTCTATTACGAGTTAAAGAAGGAGCATCTGAATGAATATAATTTCGAAAATGAGCAGGAATTAAACCGATTTGGATATGCTTTATTAGGGGAAGGTAAAATAAAATCGGCCATTGAAATTTTCAAATTACTCGTTTCTGAGTTCCCCAATTCTGCTAACCCCTATGATAGTTTGGGAGAAGCATATTTGAAAGATGGCAATGAAGAACTTGCTTTAATTAATTATGAAAAATCAATCCAGATCAATCCAAAGAATAATCATGCAATTGATCAAGTAACTGTCTTAAAAGGATTAGAGTTGTTAATAACTGATTGGGGAAAGGAATTCTTTCATTTTCCATTGCATTTTGCAGAAGAAATCCCATACAGAGGAGTCGAAGAAGTCGTATTTCCGAGAAACTGGATTAAACCTGATAGTGTTGATTATTGGTCTTATGTTTTTGTTTGGGCGCTTGATAATAAGCAAGCAGTTACGGCAAAAGAATTAGAAACCAATTTAAAACTATACTTTGATGGGTTAATTGGTGGATTGAGTAGAGTTGATACTACAAAGTTGATCGAGTCAACAATTCAGTTTCAGCGGAGCATTGACCCGAAGGATAGCGTTACTTTTACGGGTGAACTGAATATCTTTGATGGCTTTGCAACACAAAAACCTTTAACCTTAAATGCAAGAATTTATTCGAGCTACTGCAAAGAAAGGAATCAACTTATTCTTCTTTTTCGATTTTCACCGCTCGCATTTGATCAGCCTATTTGGGATAAATTGAGAACTGTTAAAGTTCGTTCCAATGTCTGCGAAAAGTAAATTCAAATTGATCATCGGTTAAGCCAACTATGTAATATTAATAGTCTAAGCATTGGGTCAATGCAAGTAATTCTTCAGGAACTCTTGATAAATGTATACGCTTCTTATGAATGTCGCGCAACCTGTTGTTTCGAATCTTAAAGTCTTCAGATCTAATATTTAAACGTCAACAACCGTATTTCCTGCTTCAAATTATTCTGCGCATCTGCCAACTTAAAAATTGGAACATAATGACCGCCGCCTAGTTCTGCTGCTTCTCGCATTTCATCTTCGTCATTTGACTTATTCTTAATACCAACAACCGAGAGTGTGATGCCTTTCTTCTTATATTTCTTAATATAGCGTTTGTAGTCGTCCGAATTTCGATTGAAGGCTCCATCAGTAATAATGATGACATGATTTACTCCATTGTCAATTTTGGCTTTGTAAGCTTGCTTAAACCCAAGTTTAATTCCTTCTCCACCAGAGGTATATCCGAAGGCTCTCAAATTAGTTACCTCTTCTTTGATTTTTTCCTTATTTGCACCAGATGTCGGATGGAGAAGAATTCGCGTGTCAGATGCGTAAGTTACAATCCCCATTTTATCTTCTGCTCTAATCATATCGGTCAATTGCATCATCGAAAACTTCATAAGTTCGATCTTGTCGACTTGCTTCATGGAGGAAGAAACGTCTAACACAAAAACGATATTTACGGGTTTAAAATTCTGAGAAGTAAAATCATCGGGATCAAGTTCTTCGAGCGCAGGTGGAATTGGTGCTATTGATGTCATTGTGTCTATTGTCTCCGATAAATCAGTTTCTAGTTGCTCGCTGATCTCAATGATGATTTCGGTGTGTGGAACTTCTGTTATTACGGTCGTGTCTGCTGGCGGTTCAACAATCACTGGTGGAATTTCTTCTGGACTTCGCTCTAACTCAACAACTATATAATTTCGCTTAAAATTGACATAAGCTCCAAGTTCAGCAGAGTAGTAACCCTCATGCGTTGCATAAAAATAACTTAAGCCGAGTGTAGCTTCCTCTTTAATGACTCCTTTTTTATCGGTTTGATTTGTCCAGATTGGAATTCCTCCTTGCAGCATCGTGACTTTTGATTTACTCAGCGATTCTCTCGTTTGTTTATCGATTGTGACAACTGTTAAATCAAATTTATTTGGGTTTCTTCCCCCTTGTCGATCTGAAAAGGATGGGCAGGCAGTTAACATATTACCTCCTGATTGAGGTAATTCGCGCATGTTGCCTGTCATTTTAATTGTTGTAGCATCACCACGATCACTTGTGAATACATCCGCAGAATAGTTGAATCTCCCTTTTTTATCTGGATTAACATGTAAGCGAATAAGTATTGAACTGTCTTTTCCGATGATTTGATTTGAAACGATATAAGTGACTTTAACCGTTTTTGTGACACTCAATAACCATTCTTGTTTGTCACCAATGTTGGTTAGTTTAAGATCGAAATAACGAGCAGAGTAGGGTTCTAAGTCACCAAAATCGTGTTTAACTGTACTAAATTCGATCTGAGAATACGCAAGGGAATTCATCAAAACAGAGCAAAGAAATAAAAGTCTTATCATCATATTGTTCTAATCAAAAAACGTTCCGTAATCAAGTTGGTTACATCTTATCTGAGGCAAAAAGATAACAATGATTCTTGAAATTCTTCTGGAGCCTCTGCATGAAGCCAGTGTCCAACGTTTGGAATCGTATCAAATTCTACATCAGCAAACTGTTCTTCGATTCTATCAAAATGTTCATCTAGGATGTAATCGGAAAGCTCACCACGCATAAATAACGTTGGTGTCATTACCTCTCCTTTAGGAAGAGCAGAAAGTATTTCAGGCATTTCTCGCTCAAGGACTTTAACATTCATTCTCCATGCTAACTTTCCTTTTTTAACCCAATATAAATTCTTAAGTAGGAATTGCTTCACTCCTTCAGATTCAATAAATGGACTCATTTGATCATCTGCTTCTCTACGTGCTTTGATTTGATTGACTTTTACTGCATGAATACCATCTAAAATATGATTATGGTGCATTGAGTAAGAGGTTATTCCCATATCAACAATGACTAATTTTTCGAGGACTTCTTCATGTCTTTGTGCGAAATGCATAGCAACTTTCCCACCCATGGAATGTCCAACTAATATCAAATCTTCTAAATTGAGGCCTTGGCAAAGTTCAAAAATATCTTCAGCCATCAGTTCGTAAGAAAAGTCTTCACTCCAATTCGAGTGACCGTGATTGCGCAGATCGACCAAAATAACGCGGTAGTATTCTGAGAGTTTGATAGCCTGAGATTGCCAATTATCGGAATAACCGAACAACCCGTGGAGGATCATCATTGGTTTTCCAGTTCCCATTTCTCGAATGTGTAATTTCATGGAGATAATTTCTGCAAAAGTAGTGGAATTCTATTCAAAAAGTTCACGCATAATCACTCCTTTACTCTTTGGTAATTTAAAGCGGAGCATATATGCTACCGTTGATGCAATATCTACCTGTTCGTATGATTTCGAAATTGTGCGATTCCCCTTGAAATCTGGACCAAGCGCAAATAGACTGATATGTCGACATCCATGGCAATCATCACCGTGACCTAAATACCCATTTGCTATTCCATTAGAATGCCGTCCGTGATCATTGGTAATTAGTAGTGTTGTTTTGCCCTTGTAAATAGGATCATTTTGTATGAAACTCCATAGCTGAGACACATAATTATCTGTTTGGGTAATTCCATTTAAATAAGCTTGCCAATTGCCTTGATGTGCCGAATAATCAGGTTCTCGAAAATTGACTAACGCTAGATTTGGGTGATCTTGATTGAGGATATTTAAGACTTCAACGAATGTAGTGCTATCATCCCTATAACCAGTTCCAAGACCAAGACCACCAAGACCACAATTCGTTAATGGCATGTATTGATTGCTCCATGATGGATCAGTGCTATTTGCTAGTACTGCTAGTTTATCTTTGCTACAAATTAGCCATGCGCCACTAGCTGCTCCTGCTTTTTCCTTCCTCCATACTTGAAAAATGGATGGGTTTGCAGGGAGTTCTTGCCCTGTGTTATCAATCGCTTGATTTACTCCAGTAACAATTGCTGTATGTCCAGGTGTTGTTGATGTGATTCCTGTATTCTGAAAATTCGCAAACAGCACTCCTTGATTGTAAAGTGAAGATTGATAAGGAATGTAAGTGTGATTTATCTCTCCCCATGTCTCAGAATAACGCGGGCCGTCAATGACCACAATGATCACAAATTCTGTTTTTAAGTTTTTATATGGGTTATCCTTCCTGCAACTAATTAGCAGCGTAACCAGAATAAGTGTATTTAATAGTTTGAGTTTCATTTGTTGATTCTGCAAGTTAGTGAATAATATTACGAACGAAAAGAATGGATTTGATCATTTTGGAGTTGTAAAATCATTACCTTCCCTCTATGGCAAGAATCCACCTGTTTGAGTTCGAAGATTTGCAATGGTTTCCATCAATAATTAGGAATTACATGACCGATTTTCTTCAAATTGTAGCTAATAAGTTCGACTTTTATAAGACAATCACGCCAATTTTGAAAAAAGGCGTCGAAGCATCTGGAGTGAATCAAATTATCGATTTAGCATCTGGAGGAGGAGGAGGATGGATGAAGCTGGGAGATCACGTTCGCGAAGAAATGCCGGACGTGAAGGTGCTACTAACAGATTGTTATCCAAACATTAGCGCGTTTGAAGAAACGGTAAGTAAAAACCCCAAACTGTTTTCCTATGAAGAGAAATCAGTCAATGCGCTCGATGTTCCAGATGATTTGAAAGGTTTACGGACACAGTTTCTATCGTTTCATCATTTTAAATCGGATGATGCAAAACAAATAGTACAAAATGCTGTAAATGCAGGAAGCCCAATTGCTGTTTTTGAAGCACAAAAGCGATCCTTTAGTGATTTCTTAAAGTTTTTCTTTTCGCCAATCAACGTATTGATATTAACCCCATTTATCAAACCGTTTAAATTTGGGCGAATATTTTTCACCTACTTGATTCCGCTTGTTCCGCTATTCACATGGTGGGATGGACTTGTTTCCGTACTAAGAACCTACTCAACGAAGGAACTTAATGAGTTAATTGAATCGTTAGAAAATTCAAATTCTTTTGAGTGGGAAGTGAGTTTTGTGAAAAATGGAGCGATAAAAATTTATTATCTACTCGGAATCCCGAAACCTTAGTTCGTCAGTAAACTAGAGAAAATATCCAACAGGTTTGGAAGTTGAAACTTCGTATTTGAAGACATTGTGACAGTGGTTTCTTCTTCTGAAGAATTTGATAATGTCTCTACTTCTATCGAACTTTCATCTTGAACTTCAATAGGATTTGCACTCGATTCACCAACGGTAAATTGACCATCATTCATTTCAGAAATTAACTTGGTGATTTCATCTGCGGAGATTAATTCTTTGTCAAATTCGATTGTTGCCATGTTCGTGTCTCTTCCCTCTTCAAAATCGAAGTTGCATTCACCAACACCACCAGCAGCATTTAGTTCTTTACGAATGCTACCACCACACCCCATTTGACAAACCATTCCGTCTATATCGAGTTTTAAGACACGATTTGGTGTTACTTCCGCGATTTGTTCCTCTTTCGAGATGTCTATATCATCAGAATCAGATATAACAACATCCACGGATGACGTACCGCACGCAGTCAATAAGCCCATCAAGCCCAATCCAAAGAATAGTTTTCTCATAATAAAGTGATTTACGAGTGTGAAAATACAGCAAAAGTAGATGTGATAAAAAGAAAAAATGTTAAATCTGAGGCGGTGATTGTCTTATTTTTATGACGCTAAACGGGTTTTCTGCTATATCTTTTTCCAAAAGGATGCCGCTGAGATCTCACTTCTAGAATGAAAATTAAGTTGACGCCAACTAATATGGCTGCCTTAAATTGATACTAGCAAATTTGGGTTCTTACTATAAAATCACACACCGATACACTAAAAGTCTTAAAGTCTTCTTTGAGGTCTATATCTTCACCAAACAATTCCCACTCATCTCTTCTGGAGCATCAACTCCCAATCGAGCCAGTATAGTAGGTGCAACATCTGCCAAAATTCCATTTTCTAATATAAGATCATCTTTCGTGACCAAAATCACAGGAACCGGATTCAGTGAATGCGCCGTATTTGGAGACCCATCTGGATTCACTGCAAAATCTGCATTACCATGATCAGCAATAACGATAAATTCATAACCGTTTTCTAATCCAGTGGCCACAACATCTTTCAAGCAACGATCAACGGTTTCAACAGCATCAATAATTGCTTTGTAAATCCCAGTGTGACCAACCATATCAGGGTTCGCGAAATTCAAGCAAATGAAATTTGGAGTGGTATTTTTTATCTCCAAAACAATCCGATCTCGAACTTCAAGAGCGCTCATTTTAGGTTGTAAATCATACGTTGCAACTTTAGGAGAATTAACTAAAATACGTTTCTCGCCCTCAAATCCTTTCTCTCGACCTCCACTAAAGAAAAATGTCACGTGCGGATATTTCTCTGTTTCGGCAATTCGGACTTGTGTTCTATTATTCTCCGCAAGAACTTCACCAATCGTGTTGATCAAATTATCTTTTTCGAAAATGACATTCACACCTTTAAACGATTGATCGTAACTTGTCATGGTGAAATAGTCAATGTCCAACTTTTTCATTCCGTAGTTCGGGAAATCTTTTTGTGTTAAGACTGCTGATATTTCCCTCGGACGATCTGTTCTGAAGTTGAAACAGAGAAGAATATCACCGTCTTCAATTGTTGCAATTGGGTTTCCGTTTTCGTGAATTACCGAAGCTTCAATAAACTCATCCGTGATATCATTCGTATAAGCGTTCTTTATCACATTTTTAGCAGAATCAAATCCTTCTCCTTTTCCATGCACCATCAGATCATACGCTTTTTGAATGCGTTCCCAACGATTGTCGCGATCCATGGCGTAATATCGGCCAATGATTGAAGCAATTTTTACGGGTGTATCAGAGATGTTCTTTTCGAGTGTTTCTATGAAGTGAAGTCCACTTTTGGGATCGCAATCCCGACCATCTGTGAATGCATGAATAAAGACGTCTTTCAATTTGTAATTAGCTGCAATCCGACAAAGTTCATGCAAATGTTCTTGAGAACTATGAACACCACCATTCGATACCAAACCCATGAAGTGAAGTTTCTTCCCTGTATCTTTTGCAAGTTGAAATGCCTGTTTTAACACCTTGTTCTCAGCGAATTTTCTGTCTTTAATTGACTTATTGATTCGAGTTAATTCTTGATAGACAATTCGACCAGCTCCAATGTTGAGGTGACCAACTTCAGAGTTTCCCATTTGCCCATCTGGGAGACCAACATCTTCTCCACTTGTTAGCAATTCTGCATTTGGATAGGTTTTTACCAACTGATCCATGAAAGGAGTCCGAGCATTAAAAATTGCATCAGAATTACTTTTGTCACCAATACCCCAACCGTCTAAGATGATTAATCCAATGTTTTTAGTCATTTCGAAATTCTATTTGAAAATCTGCACCCTTGGGTGAGTTGTTTTTATAGCTAATTTTCCCTCCGTGAAGGCGAACGAGTTCTTTTACAATGTATAGTCCAAGCCCAGACCCTTTTTGAGTTCGGGTATCTTCATTTCCTGAGCGATAGAATTTAGAAAAGATCTTTTCTTGTTCGTCTTGTTGAACACCATTTCCATTGTCCTTTACTCCGAAACAGATGACTCCTGATTTTACTTTTGCGTAGAGTGTTATGGTAGATTCATACCCTGTATATTTAACTGAGTTCTCAACAAGATTAGAAAGTATGGACTCAATTAGCAGACGATCCCCATTAATCATCGTGTTTTTTGTTACCGATAAAATAAAAGTTGTTTTCGGAGACAATTGTTTAAATCGCTCAATCGATGAGGTACATAATTGGTGAAAATCAAATGACTCACGATTAAGTTGTAATACTTTATTCTCAAGTCGAGATGCATTTAAGATATTATCGATCATTCGTTCTAAACGATCATTTTCTTCGTTCGCTTTTTGAAGGAGTTCGTTCGATTGCTCCTTGCTTAAATCTCGTTTGAGGACAGTTTGAACATAGAGTCTGTTTGCGGCAAGTGGCGTCTTCAATTCATGTGTCACTGATAGTAGAAAATTATTCTGCCGCTCCGAAAGTTTGATGTCTTTCCGAATTGATTTCCGAATTTGCCAGATTCCAATGATTAAAATCAAGAGAAATACTGAGCCTTCCCCCATAATCATTGTCACTCGCTTATCTACTTGATAGAAGCCCGATCCAGTTTCTTTTGTTAGTTCAATTAGATGATAGCCCCACCAACAGAACTGGAGAATCACGTAAATGCTTAGTACGTACAGTATTAACGTAGTACGACGTTTCATTGATCTTTAATAAGCCCGCTCAAGGATACCTTCCTTCCAGTTGATAAATGCTCTATTCACCACTTTATTTCCTCCCGGAGTCGGATAATTTCCTGTAAAATACCAATCTCCCGTGTTATTTGGACACGCCTTGTGTAAATTTTCAACAGTTTGATAGATGATTTCGACTTTGGACTTGATCGAGGGGGGAGTTAACAATTCAGATACCTTTGCCGAAATTTGCTCATTTGTGAAGGGCTCATAAATTTGCTGAATCGCATTTTTTTGCTCAATTCTCGGCAATTTTGCTTGCTCCAGACAATCGTGATATGCTTTTTCAATGACATTTTCTTGATTTGTTTCACGCAATAAAGCGATTGCTGCTTCAAATGCAATGAAATCACCCATTTTAGCCATGTCAATTCCATAACAATCTGGGTAGCGAATTTGAGGGGCAGAGGATACAACAACTATCTTCTTGGGGTCTAATCGATCTAAAATTCTAAGTATGGACTGCTTTAATGTGGTACCTCGAACGATACTATCATCAATAATAACAAGGTTGTCACTGTTTCTTCGAATGCTACCATAAGTGATGTCATATATATGAGCAACTAGATCATCTCTAGAATCATCTTGAGTGATAAATGTTCTCAATTTCGCATCCTTTATCGCTATTTTCTCAATTCGAGCGCGTTTTAATAAAATTTCACGTATTCGATCTGGATTTGGATTTGCTCCCAAAGCGATTATTGCCTTTATTTTATCTTCATTCAAGTGATCCTCTAACCCTTTGATCATTCCATAAAATGATGTCTCTGCAGTGTTTGGGATGAATGAAAAAACTGAATTTGTTAAATCATAATCGATCGCCTCTAATATTTGCGGTACAATAACTTTCCCAAGTTTCTTTCTTTCGTGATAGATGTCAGCATCGTTTCCACGTGAAAAATAAATGCGCTCAAAAGAACATTTTGCTGGAGTTGTAGGTTCATTAATTAGAACCTCTCGTGAATTCCCGTCTTTTTTCACGATGATTGCATGTCCAGGCTTCAATTCTTGAATCTGTTCGGATTTTAAGTTAAACGCTGTTTGAATGACAGGTCGCTCAGATGCAACCACACAAACTTCATCATCCTCGTACCAGAATGCAGGACGAATTCCAGCTGGATCTCTCAATACAAAAGCATCACCGTGACCAAGCAATCCTGCCATGGCGTAACCACCATCCCAATCTTCAGATGCACGTTTTAGAATTCTTTCGATGTTTAAATTGTTACCAATCTGATTATAAATTTCAGCATTTGAGAGTCCTTTTGCTTTCATAGGAGAATACATCTCCTCATTTTCCATGTCTAAGAAATGTCCGATCTTTTCAAGAACAGTAACTGTATCTGACTTTTCTTTTGGGTGCTGACCAACTTTGAGTAAAACATCGAAAAGTTCATCAACATTCGTTAAATTGAAATTTCCAGCAACAACTAAATTTCGAGTAATCCAGTTATTTTGCCGTAAAAAGGGATGACAATTTTCAATTGAATTTCGACCAAATGTTCCGTAACGTAAATGACCTAAAAAAAGCTCACCTGTGAATCCAGCGTTTTTCTTTAAATACTCAACGTCGTTTAAATGTGCGGGATTTTTTTCTCCAATCTCGTGAAATCTTCCGTTGATGTGATCAAAAATATCTTGAATTGGTTTTGAATCACTCGATCGGTAGCGAGAAATGTAACGCTCTCCAGGATTCATGTCCAGTTTAATATTCGCAACACCAGCTCCATCTTGACCACGATTATGTTGCTTCTCCATCAATAGGTGGAGTTT
>JAJRQK010000067.1 GCA_024280295.1 Bacteroidota bacterium | reverse complement strand
CAGGAGCAACGACTTACTCATGGGACAATGGACTAGGAGCAGGTGCATCACAAACGGTATCACCAGCAGTAACAACAACTTATACAGTTACAGGAACAACGGCAGGATGTACGAACACTGACCAAGTAACAATCACAGTTAATCAACCATCTACGCTAAGTCAAACCTTCGATATTTGTGAAGGATCATCTATATCAGTTGGAGTTAATACCTATACAATGTCTGGAACATACATAGACGTGTTATTAAACTCTGTAGGATGTGATAGCACGATCACTACAGTGTTAGTGGTAAATGCTAATCCTACGGTTTCTGTGACGCCAACAATTATTGACACTATGTGCTTAAGTACTGCCCAACCTATTTCACTGGTTGGAACTCCAAGTGGTGGAACATTTAGTGGACCAGGTGTTTCAGGGAATATATTCTCACCAGGTGTAGCAGGTGTAGGGTCACATACAATCATTTATTCATATACTGATGCAAATGGTTGTACAGGTTCAACAAGTGTATTGGCAGTGATTGAGGGTTGTGTAGGGATTGTAGAACAAGGTTTAGATGGTGTAGCACTTTACCCAAATCCAAATGATGGTATCTTTACAGTATCAGGATTGGTGATCGGAACGGAATATTCAATTTATGATGATCGTGGAAGATTAGTTGTGAATGGAATTACTGAATCAGCTGCGGAGCAGGTTAAGATTCAAGGTGTTCAAACAGGAATCTATTATTTGTATTCTACAGCAAATGGCAAACGAGGCAGCATCAAATTCTTGATAACGAAATAAAAATAAGAATAAGATTGATAGAGGCGAGGGCAAATGTTCTCGCCTTTTTTATTTGTCTCATTTAATATTTGCTATATCTTTTTCATTCTCATACTTCGTTAAAAAAAAAGATGCCGCGTCTATATCCCTAGGGAAAGAATAAATAAAGGTCTTGATGCTATCGCATCGGCTTCTAACACAGGGTCAATCATTTCTGTCAGAAATGAGATAATTTTGTCTCTGGTCTCCGTGTAAATTCGTTAAGAAATCCGTAATTTCGCAAGGCAAAAACGAACTTTAAACGACATTATATATGGTATTCGATATTGACATGATCAAAGAAGTGTATGCTAAATATCCAGAACGGATTGTAGCAGCGCGAGCAGTAGTAGGTAAACCTTTGACATTGTCAGAGAAGATATTATACACCCACCTTTGGGATGGAAAAGCAACAACTGCACATGAGCGTGGAAATTCTTATGTTGATTTTGCACCAGATAGAGTAGCGATGCAAGATGCAACTGCTCAGATGGCTCTTCTTCAATTTATGCAAGCTGGAAAAATTAAAGTTGCAGTGCCGTCAACAGCGCATGCCGATCACTTGATTCAAGCTAAATTAGGCGCGGATAAAGATTTGCAAGAAGGAATTAATCAGAATAATGAGGTGTTTAACTTCTTGAGTTCTGTCTGTGATAAATATGGAATTGGTTTTTGGAAGCCAGGTGCTGGAATTATCCACCAAGTAGTTCTTGAAAATTATGCGTTCCCTGGAGGAATGATGATTGGAACTGATTCTCATACAGTAAATGCAGGTGGACTTGGAATGGTTGCGATTGGAGTTGGTGGAGCCGACGCTGTCGATGTAATGGCAGGAATGGCGTGGGAATTGAAAATGCCTAAGTTGATCGGTATTCATTTGACTGGTAAATTGAGCGGTTGGACAGCTCCAAAAGATGTTATTCTGAAAGTCGCAGGAATCTTAACTGCGAAAGGAGGAACTGGTGCGATCGTTGAGTACTTCGGTGAAGGTGCAACAGGAATGTCTGCAACGGGAAAAGGAACTATTTGTAACATGGGAGCCGAAATTGGAGCAACAACTTCAACGTTCGGCTATGATGATTCAATGAGAAGATATTTAGCAGCAACAGGCCGACAAGATGTTGTGGATGCAGCGGATCAAATTGCCGATCACTTAACGGGAGATCCTGAAGTGTACGCAAATCCACAGCAATACTTTGATCAAGTTATTGAAATCAATCTTTCAGAATTAACTCCACATATTAATGGACCATTTTCACCAGATGTTGCAACACCAGTTTCAGAAATGAAGGGAAGAGCAGCCTCTAACGATTGGCCAACAGATATTGAATGGGCGCTAATTGGATCATGTACAAATTCATCGTATGAAGATTTATCACGTGCAGCATCAATAGTTAACGATGCCGTATCTAAAGGATTGAAAGCGAAATCGAACTTAGGAATCAATCCAGGGTCTGAACAAGTTCGTTACACAGCAGAGCGAGATGGTTTGATTGGAACGTTTGAGAAATTTTCAACAACGACAATCTTTACAAATGCATGTGGACCTTGTATTGGACAATGGGCGAGAGAAGGAGCTGAGAAAGAAGAGAAGAACTCTATCATTCATTCATTTAATAGAAACTTTGCGAAACGTGCAGATGGAAATCCAAACACGCACGCATTTGTTGCCTCGCCAGAGATGGTAGCTGCTGTAGCAATATCAGGAAAACTAGATTTCAATCCACTCGTTGATACACTAACAAACGAAAATGGGGAAGAAGTGAAATTAGCAGAACCAATAGGTTTTGAACTTCCTCCAAATGGATTTGATGTAAAAGATAATGGATACCAAGCACCAGCAGAAGATGGAAGTGGAATTGTTGTGACTGTTACGGACGACTCTCAGCGACTTCAGTTATTGACTCCTTTTACTCCATGGAACGGAGAAAACATCAACGGTGCTAAATTATTGATAAAGGCACAAGGAAAGTGTACAACAGACCATATTTCAATGGCGGGACCTTGGCTGAGATATAGAGGTCACCTGGATAATATTTCAAATAACTGTTTAATAGGTGCTGTAAATGCATTCGGTCAAGCAACAAACGAAGTTGTTAATCAATTGACAGGTGCTAAAGGTGAAGTTCCAGCAACAGCTAGAGCATATAAAGCGGCAGGAATTCCTTCGATTGTAGTTGGAGATCATAACTATGGAGAAGGATCGTCTCGTGAACACGCAGCAATGGAGCCTCGTCATCTTGGTGTGATTGCGGTAATTGTAAAATCATTTGCACGTATTCACGAGACAAACTTGAAGAAGCAAGGAATGCTCGGGTTAACATTCGCAACTGAAAGCGATTATGATAAAATCAAAGAAGATGATACTTTCAACTTCTCGGATCTAAGTTATTTCGCTCCAAAGAAACAACTAACATTGGAAGTAAATCACGCCGATGGTTCAACTGATACGATTATGTTGAATCATACCTACAATGCTCAACAAATCGAGTGGTTTGTATCTGGTTCTGCGTTGAATTTAATTAAAGCTGAGAACGCGAAAGTGTAATCTCAAACAATGATAATGTGGAGGTCACCCTGTTTGGGTGACCTTTTTTTGTTGCAGTAAATGTGAGTAGCTCCATTCGATCAATGATTTCGGATCATAACATAAACCTGTGGAGTAAGCTCATGTTATGAAGGCACTAGTGTTCAAATAATAGGTAGCGATGCATAAATGAACGATCAGTTCTGTTAGTAGGTTTTATGATTTTTAACAATAAATAATAGTAATTAGTTCATAAATGCTAGTATTACTATTATATTTGCATTTGACACAATGATACACTTATCGCACAATATCGAATCAAGTGAGAAAATATTTCTCCGCAATCCTACATCAACAGTATTGGGTCAGAAAATAATTGGTGCAAGTGTCTCAATGATTGATGAACTAGGTTTTGAGCAATTCACATTCAAAAAACTCGGAAGTGAGATAGGTTCACCCGAAAATTCAATTTATAGATACTTTGAGAATAAGCACAGACTTCTTGTTTATCTAGTTGCTTGGTATTGGAAATGGGTAGATAATACAATTGACAACGCATTATCGCCACTACAATCTCCAACTGAAAAGCTAGAGAAGATTATCGAAATTTTGGTGAAACCTATTGAGAATGCTGATTCTATTCCATTTGTGGATGAAACTGTATTGAGTCGAGTCATTATTTCAGAATCGATTAAGGCTTTCCGAATTAAAGATGTGGGCTTGCAAAATAGTAAAGGATACTATCAGAATTATCAAGAGGTAGTGGAGCGAGTGAGTAATGTTGTTAGAGAAGTGAATGCGAACTATGAATATCCGAAAATGCTTGTAACATCAGTCATTGAGGGTGTGCATCAACAGCGATTTTTTGCAGCAAATCTTCCTTCGTTGACAAGTGGGAGAGAAGGAAAGGATGCCATTGGTAGTTTTTATAGGAATTTTGTTTTTCAAACATTAGCGTGAAAAATTATCCAACATATTACCTTAATAAAGCGGCAATTCAAGCCGTTAGTAAGTGGTTGGTTTTGCTGTTTCTGGCAATTCAACTGAATCCTATTCAATCTTTTTTCGTTACTGAAACAGACCAACTAAGTACTCTAATTGATAGTTCTTGGGATTCTTCTGAGGATTCAGACTCATTGGAAAAAGAATCAAGTGAAGAAGATGATTTAATCGAGTTTGATGCTGTTATTTGTTCAGAATCAATTGTAGCTAACTCAAAATTTCAGATTTACACTCTTACTAATTGTAGGATAAACAATTTTAGGGAGTCTACGATTGATCCTCCTCCAGAAATGGTGTAATTGTAGTTCTGCACAATCTAAAAGAGCATAATTCTTTAGCTCAGAAAATTCAATAAATACGCATACACATAAATGTTGAGTAGTCTAGTTGATTAATGATTAGATGACACTTGACGCTATAAAATTAGTTTAATGAAATCAAATAACATAAGTCCGTTTAAAAATTTTAAAGACGATATACCAGCGAGTATTGTAGTTTTTCTAGTTGCAATGCCTCTATGTTTAGGCATTGCTATGGCATCTGGAGCACCACTCTTTTCTGGCTTGATAAGTGGGATAGTTGGAGGAATAGTTGTTGGGAGTTTGAGCGGGTCACCATTAGGAGTGAGCGGTCCAGCTGCTGGGTTAGCTGTAATAGTACTTAACGCTATAACTGACTTGGGAGGATTTGAAATTTTCCTTGTTGCTGTTGTTCTAGCTGGAGTGATTCAAGTAATAATGGGGTTTGCTAAGGCAGGAATCATTGCTCACTATTTTCCATCTTCAGTAATCCATGGAATGCTGGCAGGAATTGGTATCATCATTTTTCTTAAGCAAATTCCTCATGCATTTGGATATGATAAGGATCCTGAAGGGGATTTAGGTTTCAATCAAGTTGATGGACACAATACATTTGAGGAATTCGGATATATGATTGATAATATAAGCCCTGGAGTACTTATTATATCAGTAGTTTCTCTTCTACTTTTAATTCTCTGGGGATCATCTTTTTTCAAAAAATTGAAGTTCACTAAACTGGTTCAAGGCCCGTTAGTTGTAGTTGTCTTAGGAGTGTTGGCTGCCATGTTGTTTAATAGTATTCCGAGTTTGAAAATTAGTGCTGATCACATGGTTAGTGTTCCAATCGCTGAGAGTGTTAGCGGATTCTTTGAGAACTTTTCATTGCCTGATTTCTCTAATGGTTTGTCTAATCCTGATGTATATATAACAGCGATTGTGATTGCAGTTGTTGCCAGTTTAGAAACTCTTTTATGTGTAGAGGCATCTGATAAACAAGACTCTTTGAAAAGAGCTACGCCAACAAATCGAGAATTGAAAGCGCAAGGTGTTGGTAATCTTGTAACAGGCTTAATTGGTGGGTTACCCGTAACTCAAGTAATTGTAAGAAGTTCTGCAAATCAACAGTCTGGTGGTAAGACAAAAGCCTCCACAATAATTCATGGCTTTCTACTATTAATCAGTATCATCGCTATTCCTAAGGTATTAAACATGATTCCTCTTGGAGTCTTGGCCGCAATTTTACTAGTTGTTGGGTATAAGTTATCGAAGCCATCACTCTATATAAAGATGTTTAAGCAGGGGATGGGGCAGTTTATTCCATTTGTCGTAACTATTTTAGGTATAGTTTTTATGGATTTACTTATGGGTATTGCTCTTGGACTAGTGGTAGCTGTTTTCATCATTTTAAGGAATAATTACAAAATTCCATATCAAATGACACGAGAGCAACTAGAAGGAAAAACAAACATTAACATATTGCTATCTGAGGATGTTACTTTTCTTAATAAGGCATCAATCCGAAAATCATTTACGGAAATCCCAGACAATACATCAGTTACTATCGATGCAACTAAAAATAGGTTCATTCATCATGATGTTATTGAAATCATTGAAGATTTTCAGATTAGTGCAAAAAACCGAAACATTCATCTTGAGATTCTTGGATTAGACAAGAACAAGTCTGATGAACCAATACAGCATTATAAATTAACAAATTGAATTATGAAAACACAAACAAAATTGAGTCAAGATAATCTGACGCCAAAGGACGCACTGTCTATTCTTGTAAAAGGAAATCAGCGATTCATTCAAAATTTAAAATTGCAAAGAAATGTCATAGAGCAAGTGTTAGAAACAAGTAGTGGACAATATCCATTTGCGGTTATTCATAGCTGCATTGATTCCAGAGTGCCAGTAGAATTGGTTTTTGATCAGGGGTTCGGAGATGTGTTTAGTACAAGAGTTGCTGGAAATATCATAAATGAGGACGTTCTAGGTTCTATGGAGTATGGATGTAAAGTTGCAGGAGCAAAGATTGTAGTTGTTATGGCTCACACGAAGTGTGGAGCAGTTACAGCAGCATGTAACCATGTCGAGTTGGGAAATGTTACGGCTTTATTAGAAAAGATTAAGCCCTCTGTTGCTAAAGTTCAACCTTCATCTGATGTGATGAATGAATCTGAAATCGAAAGAGTAGCAATCCTTAATGTCGAACACTCTATCCAACGAATAAAATCTGAAAGTAAAATTCTTAACGATATGGAAGAGATGGGGGAAATTAAAATTGTAGGTGCAGTTTATAGTGTTGAAACTGGAGGTGTTGATTTTTTGTAGAATGAAAAAAATCAAGAAACTTCTTTCTATTTTGATTCTAACTTTGATCATGCCAGCCTTATCTTTTTCACAAGAAGATAGGGTTGGCAATTGGCTGATGTATTTTGGAATGAACAAAGTAAGCGAGAAATTTAGTATTCATACAGAAGTTCAATACCGTAATCATACAATTGCTCCTGTAAATGTAGAGCAGTTGTTACTGAGGGGAGGTTTAAATTTTCATTTTTCGAGCACTGCTTTCACTAGTGCAGGTTATGCTTATATCGCAGGATATCAATACGAAAGCCCTCAACTTAATCCTGAAGTAGAAGAGCATCGTTTATGGCAACAGTTTGTTACAACCAATAATATTGGTCGGGTGAAGCTTGAGCATCGCTATCGATTAGAGCAAAGATGGGTGAACAAACACTATCGAAATCGCTTTAGATATCGGTTAATGCTCTTCATTCCTCTAAACAAACCTCAGATTGAAAAAGGTTGTTTGTTTTTGGGACTATATGATGAAGTTTTCATCAATGGAAAAAACAACTTTTTTGATAGGAATAGGTTGTACGGGGCACTTGGCTACCAATTCAGTAAATCTATGAGTATTCAAGTTGGTTGGTTATCTCAGCAGCAGAGTTCTTTCAGAAAGAACTACCTGCAAATTGGCCTTACTCTTAATCCTGATTTTAGAAAAAAATAAAATTCAACAAGTAGTATAATTGTCAACTTTAAGTTGAATTATGCTGCTTGTTTTTGTCCTCTAACCTATTTATAAACTACTCCCTCAAGTTTTATAGCTCCACTTTTTACCTGCAACTTATCTATTTAGGTGCATTAGCTAAATAGTGTCATTTTCTTGTTGCTCAGTATAAAATGATAGTAATACTATTATATTTGCATAAAACTATTCCTTTAATGAAAAATTTGCGTGTGAATATTGAGATCAGTTCCAAATTGTATCTAAAGAACCCAGATACTTCAGAACTTGGGCAGAGTATTCTATCAAATAGCATTGAGCTTATCAGTGAAATTGGCTTTGAGGCATTTACATTTAAAAAATTAGGAGAAGTAATTAATTCTCCTGAAAGTTCAGTTTATAGGTATTTCAAGAATAAACATTCGTTGCTCGTTTACCTCACTAGTTGGTATTGGTACTGGACAGAATACCGCTTGGTTTTTGCTACAATCAATATTGATCTACCACAAGAACGGCTAATGAGATCATTGGATATTCTTACAAAACCAGTACTCATTGATAATTCATTTTCCTATATCAATGAAGTTTTATTGAGCGAAATTATTTTCTCAGAATCAATAAAAGCATATCATACAAAGGATGTTGATGAAGAGAATAAGAAAGGTTGCTTTAAAGCTTATAAGGGTGTTGTGCAAAGAGTTAGTGATATAATTCTTGAATTATCCCCAGAGTTTGCGTTTCCACACATGCTTATTTCTACAGTAATTGAGGGGGCACATCAGCAACATTATTTCTCAAAACATTTACCTGCATTAACTGATACGAATAAAGGAGAGGTCGGAATTTCAGAATTTTACAAGACTCTAACTTTGAAAACGCTTGATCTATGAAGAATCTGTTTGATTTTAAGCATTTAAAAGGTGATTTATTCGGCGGAATTACCGCAGGTATTGTAGCTCTTCCATTGGCACTAGCATTTGGTGTTAGTTCAGGGTTAGGGCCAAGTGCAGGATTGTATGGAGCAATATTTGTAAGTTTTTTCGCTGCATTATTTGGAGGGACGAGCACACAGATTTCCGGACCTACAGCTCCAATGACAGCGGTGAGTATGGTCGTTATCGCTGGAATCATTGCTTCTTTTGATGGAGATGTGACAAAAGCGCTGCCGTCAATATTAACAGTTTTCATGCTGGCTGGATTGATGCAAATTGGTCTTGGAATGATTGGCTTGGGAAAGTATATCAAATACATTCCATACCCAGTTGTTTCAGGTTTTATGACTGCAATTGGAGTTATTATTCTTGTCACACAAATATTGCCATCTATTGGGTATTACCCGAAAGAAGATGTGGCATTTGTAGAAAAATTTAAACCCCATGCTGAAGAAATTATTCTTGACAACATCTTAAAGGAAGAAGCGGGAGGTGGTATGTTAGTACTTGAAGATTTCAAAGAAACGATCAATCAAGCTGAACACATCACACCAGAGCAAATATTAAAAGAGTCGCAAACTCTTGCTAAGAAAGATGCATCAGGAGTTGTCGGAACTTTAAAAGTCTTACCTAGAGCCTTCAGGAATATTAATTGGCTAGAACTCATTTTAGCAATCGGTACGATCCTAATTATCTATGGGTTTAAAAGGATTACTATGAAAATTCCAAGTACACTGGTCGCTCTGTTTGTAATGTCGGCCATTGCAATTGGATTTGATTTAGATTATCGACCCATTGAAGAAATTCCTAGTGGGTTGCCTATTCCTAATATTGGAATCTTTACGGAGTTTAACCTCTCTAGTTTCGCACCTTATATATTTACTGCTCTTACATTAGCTCTTTTGGGTGCCATCGATTCTTTGCTCACCTCTGTAGTTGCGGATAATATGACCAAAACTCGGCATAACCCGAATAAAGAACTAGTTGGTCAGGGGATAGGGAATACCATTGCTTCAATTTTTGGTGGAATCCCAGGCGCTGGAGCAACTATCAGAACGGTTGTAAATATCAAGGCAGGTGGTAAAACTAGACTTTCAGGAATGACAGCTGGGGTTATGCTACTAGTTGTATTATTGGCTTTAGGGCCAGCTGCATCTAAAATACCTGCAGCAGTGCTGGCGGGAATATTAATCACTGTTGGAATAGGAGTGATGGATTATAAAGGTCTACGTGCAATGAAATACATACCGAAACCTGAAGTGATGATAATGCTTGTTGTTTTAGTTCTTTCATCTGTTTGGAACCTTGTTTATGCAGTGGGTATTGGTCTAGTTATTGCTTCGTTAATGTTTATGAAGAAAATTGGTGACTTAACATCTGAACGATCGAATGTAACACAATTAAAAGATGAAGAGGCTTGGAGTGATGAAAATGATTTCCCGAAGAAATTAGTTGAAGAAGTGTTTATTAAGCATATACATGGACCGCTGTTTTTCGGCTCAACTAGCGATTTTCAAAGTCTGATGAAGCAAATTCCTGATACAGCAAGTATTGTTATTATTCGAATGGGCAAAATGGCGTATATTGATCAATCAGGACTCTATGCCTTGGAAGATGCACTTTTAGATTTGAATAATGCTTCAATAAAAGTCTTACTTGTTGATTTAAAGGAGCAACCTAAGCATCTTATCGAACGAACTGGAATGATACCTAATTTAGTGTCCCAGGAATGCATTTTTAATAATTTCGATAATTGTTTGAAATGGGTGAACGAGAATGTTGAAGACGGTGATGTGAGGACTAAGGTATAATTTTTTACAGCTCGTATTATTCTAATAATCAATAGTTTCGGTAGTTCAATGAGGTCTCATTTATGTGAATGGATGGCTATATAATAGTTCTAATTGAAGCAATAAATCGAAAATAGTAGGATTAAAGTAATTTCTCTAACGTGCTTAGAAATATCGCTAGTTTTGAATTTGTTATGTCTTGTTGTTTCAGATTTCTTAAAGAAAAGTTAGATACTGTTGGGTAAATTTAACTATCACACGGAAAATGATTCTACGAGTGTTATTCTTAGCTCTAAAATTATTTATCGATTACATCTTTGAATGGTTTTCCCATTTTTTTAAAGTTCCAGCGCTATTTGTGGTTTTTCTAAATTAAAAGTTTTATATTCGACTTCGTTTAATGTTGTTTCAGACAATAAATATTACGTGAACACAACTACTTATTTTTAATAATTAAAGATTATTATGGCAAACGTTTTATGGTTACAAGGAGGAGCATGTAGTGGAAACACTATGTCCTTTCTCAACGCTGAAGAACCTACTGTAGTGGAGTTAATAACAGATTTCGGGCTTAATATTTTATGGCATCCAACAACAGGATTGCAAATAGGTGATCAAGTTCAGGAATTGTTAAAAGATATTCTTGCAGGAAAGATTCAAATGGACATCCTTGTTTATGAGGGTTCCTTAATTGAGGGTCCTAACAAGACTGGGACGATGAATTATTTCGCGGATCGACCAATGATGGACTGGATTAAAGAACTTTCTGCGGTAGCAGGATATGTCGTAGCTATTGGAGATTGTGCAACTTGGGGAGGTATTCCTGCCGTAGCACCAAATCCTAGTGAATCAACTGGATTACAGTTTCATAAGAAAGCGAAAGGTGGCTTTTTAGGTGCCGATTATGTATCAAAAGGCGGACTTCCAGTAATTAATATACCAGGTTGCCCAGCACATCCAGATTGGATCACTCAAATTTTGGTTGCAATTTCTATAGGTAGAATTGGAGATGTACTTATTGATGAGTACCATAGACCTAAAACGTTCTTTACCGATTTCGTGCAAGATGGTTGTACAAATGTGACGAATTTTGCTCAAAAGGTCGATGGTGGATTTGGAACTAGAGGCGGGTGCTTATTCTATGAAGTGGGGTGTAGAGGACCAATGACAAGAGCAAGTTGTAATAACATTTTATGGAATCGTCAATCAAGTAAAACACGTTCAAATCATCCTTGTCTAGGTTGTACTGAACCAGGATTTCCTCACAACGATTTAATGAAGGGATCTGTGTTTAAAACGATGAAGTACATGGGAGTATTCCCTAAGGAAGTTCCAACTGGTCAAAGTAAATTGTCTTACTATATTGAAGCTGGATTCCAGAAAATAAAACCTTCGAATAAAAAAATTAAAGAAACATCTATCTAGTATTCAATTTTTAAAAAGAATAAAAATGTCAACAATAAAAGAGTTAAATATATCTCCGGTTGGTCGTGTTGAAGGCGATTTAGATGTGAAAGTTTACATTGATAACGGGAAAGTAACCAGGGCTCATACACAAGCAGCAATGTTTAGGGGTTTTGAAAAAATAATGGAAGGTAAAGATCCTCAGTCAGGATTAATTGTAACTCCAAGAATTTGCGGAATTTGTGGAGGATCACATTTGTATTGTGCTTCTTCAGCATTAGATACTGCTTGGGGAACGAAGCTTCCACCAAATGCATTGTTGTTGAGAGCAATTGGGCAAGCTACTGAAACTATTCAAAGTATTCCGAGATGGTTTTATGCAATTTTTGCTACTGATTTAGCAAATAAGAAATATGCGAATCAACCATTGTACGCTGAAGTTGTAAAAAGATGGTCTGCTTATGTTGGTGAATCTTTTCAAAAAGGTTTAACAGCAAGTGGTTTGCCTGTGCAAGTCTATGCTTTATTTGGTGGTCAATGGCCACATTCAAGTTATATGGTTCCTGGAGGCGTGATGTGTGCGCCAACGCTTAAGGATATAACACGTGCGCATGCAATTATGGTTCAGTTCAAAAACGATTGGCTTGAACCAATTTGGTTGGGCTGTACGATTGAGCGTTACATGGAAATTAAATCATGGGACGATATGCTTGCTTGGGTGGAAGAAAACGATTCACATAAAAATAGCGATTTAGGCTTATTAATAAGAGCAGGTATCGAGTTTGGATTGGATAAATTTGGACAAGGTGTAGGGAAATTCTTGGCTACTGGTACATATTTGCATAAAGACATGTACAATACTCCAACAATCGATGGAAGAAATGAAGCTCTAATAAGCTCTAGCGGATTCTTTGATGGAGAAAACTGGCATGAATTTGATCATTTGAAAGTGAGCGAAGATGTTAAACATTCTTGGTATGATAATCAAAAGGATGGATTGCATCCATGGGATGAGCCACTTCCAACTCCAGCAAAATCTCAACCTTTGCATGAAACTGATTTTGATGGTCAATATAGTTGGTCAAAATCTCCTAGATATGATGGTCATGCATGTGAAACTGGACCACTAGCGCGTGTTATAATGAATGCAAACCCTAATAATAAAGATCACCAAATAAAAGATCCTCTTTTCGGAGATATTATGAAGAAAATGGGGCCAAGTGTGTTTACACGGGTTTTGGCTAGGGTACATGAAGCTCCTAGACTCTATAAGTTTATTGAGCAGTGGTTATCCGAAATTGATCTTAATGCTGAGTTCTACATCAAACCAGTTGAAAAGGATGGTAAAGGATTTGGAGCAACAGAAGCTGCTCGTGGAGCATTGGCTCATTGGATTGAAATTAAAGATGGTGTGATCAAGAATTATCAAGTTATGGCTCCAACTACATGGAATGTTGGCCCTAATGATGGTAAAGGAAATCCAGGGCCTATCGAAAGTGCGTTAACTGGAATTGAAATTGAAGATCCTTCTGATCCAGTTGAAGTTGGAATTGTAGCTCGATCATTTGATTCTTGCCTTGTATGTACTGTTCATGCACATGATGAGAAATCAGGAGTAGAGCTCTCAAAGTTTAAACTATAGCAACTAATTATTAACTAAATAAAAAACTTTCTTAAGTAACTTAAGAAAGTTTTTTTTGTTCGTTATTATGAATAAAACAGCAATAATGGGGTTTGGGAATCCCGTCAGAAGTGATGACGCAATTGGTATTTATGTAATAGAAGAAATCCGAAAAAAAATAAATGACTCCTCCAAACTTAGCATATTTGACATGGGAACAGCTGCCTTTGAGGTGTTGTTTGGATTGAAAGGACATCAAAAAATAATTCTTGTTGATGCGCTTCTAAATAGTGATGAGCCTGTTGGTACACTATTCAAAGTCCCAGCTGAGGAGGTTTTGAGTTCGCCTGAAGAAAATCCTTTGGTGTTTATTCATGGAATGAAATGGAATCAAGCGCTTTCGTATTCAAAGAAAATTCTCCTAGAAGAATATCCTGAAGATATTCAAGTATATTTAATTGCAATAGAGAATACTAAGTTAGATGTTAATCTTAGTTCTGTTGTAAAAGATGCAGGAGACAAAGTGGTAGAACTTATATTGGATGAACTTCAGCAATTAGGGATTGTATAATGAGTATTTCTTTAAGATCGTCGCATATCTTTATTGATAGTGAAGTCGTTAAGACAATATTTGAAAATATTCATTATGCCTATGTTGAATATATTGAGAAAAGAAAGATATTAATGATAACTCCTGTGAGTAGTCAATGGTTTATTAAAATGTATGAAAACCCAACTCAGTTTCTTTTAAAGGATAGAAATCTAAAGGGGGATAAAACACTTGCAATCCGCGAGATATTACTTGACAATGACTTGAATACTACTGATCGTATTTTGCAATTTGAAATCATTGAGAAAACAAAGTTGATAAAAGTTAAGTTGGAATGAAAAAAGGATCAGATGAGAAGTGGCTCTTGGATGCGGAAGTTAACTACCGGGTCGAAAAGGAAAATGGAAGATGGTTGGTTTCACTCATTTTCATTGACACAAAAGACCCAACTCATTTTATTTTAAAACGCATTAGTGATTACAAATCAGAGAAATTAGCTGAAATAGCTGCTGAAATAATGATGAAGAGCGCAGCAAGAGATAAAAGAGGTACACAAAAAGTAAATAGAAATGATTTCGATACGAACATCAATTAATAATCAATCAGTTATTTCGGATTACATTAATTCGATAGATAGACTTAATGAATTAGTCATAATTGAGACAAACGTCGATTCTCAAAATTCTACTTTGTTAGTTTTAGAGAACAACATTCAATCTACGATAGATTGGTTCGATTCTCAGCCACCTTACTTGCTCCCTCATGCAGACTTGACCAAAGAAAATTTACTTGGATTGGTGTTTTATAAATTGGGAAATCATCAAAGGGCTTTTGAATTTATTAATTCAGAAAATGAACTCTATAGCGATCTTCTAATAGCAACATCTTTGCAATTTGGTTATGAAATTTCAACACAACAGATCGAATTTCTAAAGAATTCTTCGCCGCACAATTATGCGATTGTATTAAACTATGGTAATATAGGAAGTTCTGTACTGCCTGATGAGGTGCAAAGGGCATACGAAAATGCCTTAAAAATCGAATCAGAGAATAGCATAAAATTATTTTCAGCAAAGCATTATGTTAACTTTTTAATGGATAGCGGATTGGAAGTAGATGCAGAAAAACTAATCCGTTCTGTTGCAGAAAAAGCAACTTCTAAAAATGAAAAGCAGGCGTTTAATGTTCTTCTTGCCAATAGTTTAAAATCACAACTAAAAATACCCTATGATTTTGATCATTTAGCTATTATCATAAAACTACAAGAATCCTGCATCAACTATTTTGAAGATATTGGTCTTAGTGTTAATGCTGCTTTAATGTTGGTCGATGCTTCGGAGATTGCAAATCTTAAAAATGATTTTGGGAAGTCTAACGATTTCATAAATAAAGCGATCCTATACCTCAAAGAAGCGGAAATTGAAGAGTTTCTTGGTGAAGCAACATTACAAAAAGCCGCCTTACTATATTCTTGGTCAAAGAATGGAAGCCCACAGTATTACAAGCCGGCAATAAATTCTTACCAGAATGCACTAAAAGTATTCAAACGAGACACATACCCACAAAAATTTGCTGATATACATCATAATTTGGCTTTAATTTATTCAGAAATTAAAGTTTCCGAAAATGAAAAACCCATTTGGACTGCATTCTGTGCTTCATCCTTTAAAGATGCTTTGAAATTCTATTCTCAAGAACACTATCCGTATGAGTTTGCAATGATTAGCCATAACTATGCTACTGCGCTCATGGGGTTTCCTGAAGCTAAACTGCACAATAACTTAGATAAGGCAATGGGAATGTTTAATGAAGCTTTGTTAATTAGAACCATAGAGCAATACCCTTTTGAGCGTGCACTAACGCTATTGAATCAATTAGAATTATTTTGGCTGATTCATAATGAGGACAAAGAAGAAGAGCATAACACGTTTAATGAAATGTTGGACAAAGCAAATCAAATTAAAGAATTGGTTAGCGATGTCGACTTAATTGAAAAAGCAAAAACACATATAACAGCATTGGCAAAGTTAAAACCAATATTAAATTAGATCATGCACGAAACGTCAATCGTCAACAGTATTATTAAAACACTTGAACAGGAGTTTGAGCCCGGAAAATTAGATAAGATGAAAGCCATCTATTTAAAAGTTGGCAAACTATCTAATATAGAGCCTCGTTTACTGCATAATGCATATACGGCAAATCAACCGTGTGGTTCAAAATTTCATCATGTTGAGCTGAATATCGAATCAACAGAAATAAAAATTAAATGTGAATCATGTCATCACATTACGCAAATTGAAAACTATCGATTTATTTGTGAGAAATGCGATAAACCAAGTAAAAACCTAATTCAAGGAGAGGAAATGTTAATTCATAAAGTAGAATTTGATGACTAACTAATTGTAAATGCTTAGAGTTATATTAAAATATACGGAACTTTTCTATGATAAGCTGAAAGGTTTATGGGAAAGTAATTTTAGTTTAAGATTAACTAGTACCATTCTTGTCTTAAGTTTTGTACTATGCTCTATTTTGAGTTTGTTAACGATTACCAACTATGTTGACCTTGGCATATTCGATGACAGTTTTAAGAATCCTTTTTTTTCTATTGAAGTTGTTTTTACAATCTTATTAATCACTGAATTATTTGGATTAATATTTGTCTTACCTGAATCGGTTGCAAAATCAGTGGGCAAGCAGTTTGAATTATTGTCTTTAATTTTTCTGAGGGATGGATTTAAGGAGTTTAGCCACATCGGAAGTGATTTCTCTTGGAATCACATGAAAGAACCTTTACTGAATATGACTGTTTATGGTTTTGGTGCGATCGTTATTTTTATTATTCTTGGATTTACTTATCGTCTTCAAAAACACGTTAGGCTTACTAAAACAGAGGATGGTCAAGGACAATTCATCAAGTTTAAAAAGCTGTTGGGTTTGTTTTTATTGATCGCTTTTGCGATTGTTGGTTTCATAGATGTAAAAACATTACTAGATACAGGAACTTATATGCATTCCTTTAAAACATTTTATACTATCTTAATATTTAGTGATATATTAATAGTGTTAATTGCGCTGAGATATACATTGAATTATTATAAAATATTTAGATATTCCGCTTTTGTATTAGCAACTATTTTGATTCGAATCTCTTTATCCGCCTCTCACCCATTTGATGTGGGAATCGGTATAATAGCTTCCCTTTTCATATTATTATTAACATTATCTTATAATTATTTCATTAAAGAGATTCCCGAAAAACTTAACAAATAAAATTATGAGCGTAGAAAAGTCAACAAAGGCTGCTAGAGGTACTGCCCAATGTGAAAATACAAATATTAACCTGTTAAAAGCAAATGATTATGTAGCAGAGATCATTAAAGCGGAAATGGCAAAATCCAAAACTCTGCTAATTAATGTAACGTCATCTGCTGGTAGTGGTAAAACTACTTTAATGCAAAAAACAGCGGAGCGATTAAAAGATAAATTAACAATGGCTGTTATGGTAGGAGATCTTGAAACAGAACGCGATGCTGATCGAATTCGCGAATCAGGTATCCAGGCATTACAAATTGTGACAGGTGGTATTTGTCACCTAGAGGCTCAAATGATTCATCAAGTTTTGCCAGAGTATAAACTGAATGAAATCGACCTGTTATTTATTGAGAATGTTGGGAACCTAGTCTGTCCAGCTTCATTTGATTTAGGAGAAGATTATAGAGTTACATTAATGGCTACAACAGAAGGTGATGATAAACCAAAAAAATATCCTAGAATGTTCCTTACAAGTGATATGATGCTGGTTTCTAAATGTGACCTTTTACCCTATTTGCCATTTTCTGTTGACGCCGTAGTTAAGGATGCAAGGGATGTTAACCACGAACTAGAAGTGATTGAAATTTCAGCCTTAAATGGGGATGGAATAGATGAATGGTGTGATTGGTTGCTTGATAAAGTGGACAAAAAGCAAAATTCGTAATCATTTAATGATAAAAAACACCTTTAAAATACTTATTTCAGGACGTGTTCAAGGTGTTGGATTTAGACCTTTCATTTATAATTTGGCTGAAAAATACAGATTTAAAGGAACGGTATCGAATAATGCAGAAGGTGTTGTTATTTATTTGAATACATCCCTAGAAAAAACAAAAGAATTCATTAAGTCTATTCTTTCTGATAAACCTGAAATAGCTGTTATCACTTCAACTAGTTATTTAAAAATGAACTATGAACATTTTGAAGTATTCAGCATAGTTTCATCAGAGAAAGAAGGGCGAATTAATCTTCCCTTAACGCCAGATTTTGCAATTTGCCAAGATTGTAAATCTGAAATTAAAGAAGTTAATAATCGTAGACTCAACTATGCATTTACTACATGTGTTCATTGTGGGCCAAGGTATTCTATAACTTCTGATTTCCCCTTCGAAAGAGAGAATACTTCGCTTAGAAACTATACGATGTGTTCATTTTGCCTTGATGAATATTCTAATCCAACAAATAAGCGATTTCATTCTCAAACTAATAGTTGTCATGGTTGTAGAATTCAACTGAAACTAATTGATAAATCAACTCAAAAAATTGAAGAAAATCAGTCACTTATTATTAGTCAAGTTGCTCAATATATTGCAGATGGAAAAATAGTAGCTATTAAAAATACGAATGGTTATTTATTGTGTTGCTCTGCGGTTTTGCCAAAAGCAATTAGTGAACTGAGAAAAAGAAAACATCGCCCGAATAAGCCATTTGCTGTATTGTACCCTTCAATTGAGATGATTGAAAAAGATTTTCTTATCTCATCTATCGAAAAGAAAGAACTGAATTCGTCTTCTGCACCAATTGTAATAGTACAGAATAAGAATCCTAGTATTGATGTTGCTAGTATTGCGCCCAACCTAAATCAAACTGGTGTAATGCTTCCCTCTTCTGCTTTGTTAGAACTGATTGTGGCAAAATTGAAAACTCCAATTATAACTACAAGTGGCAATATCCATGGATCACCAATTATATCTAGTGCTAAAGATGCAGAACTCAAACTAAAAAATGTAACTGATTATTTCCTACATAATAATCTAACTATTGAGTTTTCCCAAGATGATTCTGTGGTTAGATTTAATAATAAAAATCGAATTATTTTAAGAAGGTCGAGTAGGTTAGCTCCTAATTATTTAGAAGTTGCTACAAAATCAACTCAGCCTATTCTTGCAATGGGGGCAAACCTCAAAAGCACTTTCACCTTTGTGCCAAATACCTATACTTATGTAAGTCAATATTTTGGTAGTTTGGATAACTTTGATGTATTGGAACGCTATCAAAATACGATTAAGAAGTATGTTAAGTTATTCAAGTCTACTCCTAAAACTATTTTAATTGATAAGCATGCACACTATCAAAGTAGTGTGCATGGTAAAGAACTATCTTCAATTTGGAATACTAACTTAATTGAAATCCAGCATCACAAAGCTCATTTCTGTAGTGTGTTAGGTGAACATCAATTATTCGATTCAAATGAAAAAATACTTGGAGTTATTTGGGATGGAACAGGATTGGGAGATGATCTTAATATTTGGGGGGGTGAATTTTTTGAATATGAAAATCACAGAATCACTAGACTCAACCACTTTGAGTACTTTAATTGGATTGCAAATGATAGGATGTCAAAAGATCCAAAACTTTGCTTGTTAAGCCTAGTGAATAATGAAAACAAACATTTAATTGAAGCTAAATTTTCAAAAATAGAATGGACTATTTATTCAAAGTCAATTAAAAATAAGTCGCTTAAAACTTCGTCCGTAGGTAGACTATTCGATGCAGTAGCTTCTGCATTGAACCTAGTTGATGTTAACTCGTTTGAAGGTGAGGCAGCAATGCTTGTTGAAAATTGCGCGAATCAATACAAAGGTAAAGATTGTATTAATTACTTAGATAACTCAAGCCCAATAAATATTTCAAGCGGACTTCTAATTCAACGCGTTTTAATGTCATTCATCGATGGTGTTGATAGGTCATTTATTGCATATAATTTCATCTATACATTGGCGAATGTCATAGTAAATCAAGCTATTTCTAATGAAATTCAATTAGTCGTTTGTAGTGGAGGTGTTTTTCAAAATGAATTACTTATAAATATGCTGTTGAAATTATCTGTAGAAGAAAAATTAATCATTAAATTAAATCGTAAATTGTCACCTAATGATGAGAATATTTCATTTGGTCAATTAATGTATCATCAGAATATTAAAAATTAAGTCTTATGTGTCTAGCAATACCTGGAAAAATTAACAGCATTGAATTACAATATGACGGAAAAGTGAGGATGGCTAAAGTAAATTTCGGTGGCATCGTAAAAGAAGCCAGTCTTGAAATGCTTCCAGAAGCTGAAATTGGGGATTATGTATTGGTACATGTTGGTGTGGCAATAAGTAAAGTTGATGAGGAAGAAGCACACAAAACATTTAAATACCTTAAAGAAATAGGTGATTTAGGTGACCTAGTTGATGTAGATGATTACTTACCTCAAAATGATGATTAGTTATGAAATACATGTCAGAATATCGAGATCCTGAATTAGCGAAACAGTATCTTAAAGAAATAAAGAATACAGTTACCCAAGATTGGAAAATTATGGAAGTTTGCGGTGGGCAAACACATACTTTAGTCAAGAATGGTATTATTGACATGCTTCCAAAGGAAGTTGAAATGATACATGGGCCAGGTTGCCCTGTGTGCGTAACTCCTCTGCACTTAATTGATAAGGCAATTTATTTAGCATTAGAGGAAAAAGTTATTCTATGTTCATTTGGTGATATGTTAAGAGTTCCTGGTGCTGAAAAAAGCCTACTAGAAGCAAAAGCAGAAGGGGGTGATATAAGAATTTTGTACTCACCTCTGGAGGCTGTGAAAATTGCAGAAAGTAATCCTGATAAAGAAGTTGTGTTTTTTGCAGTTGGTTTTGAAACTACAGCTCCTGCTAATGCTCTTTCAGTAATCCACGCGCATAGAAAAAATTTAAAAAACTATTCTATTTTAGCCTCTCATGTTTTAGTGCCACCTGCAATAGAAAACGTTATGGAGGATCCTGATAGTCATATTGATGGTTTTTTGGCTGCTGGACACGTGTGTACAATTATGGGAAACCTTGAGTATTATCCACTTGTTGAAAAATACAAAGTCCCAATTGTGGTTACCGGCTTTGAGCCGTTGGATATTTTACAAGGAATACTAATGGTAGTTAGACAACTGGAAGCAAAAAAAGCAGAAGTAGAAAATCAATATGTTCGCATTGTTAGAGAAGAGGGGAATTTGGAAGCTCAAAAAATGATTTATGATGTCTTTGAAATTACCGATAGATTGTGGAGAGGGATGGAGGTGATTCCTATGAGCGGCTATAAAGTAAAAGATAAATATGCTGATTTCGATGCAACAATTAAATTTAAGGTTCATATTCCTGAAGCTGAAGAGAATCAAGATTGTATTGCAGGAGAGATTATGAAAGGAATTAAAAAGCCTGTTCAATGTCCAGAGTTTGGAAAAAAATGTAAGCCAACAAATCCTTTAGGTGCTCCTATGGTAAGTAGCGAAGGAGCATGTGCTGCGTATTTTCATTATTCTGGATTGGTAGAGGCTTAATTTATGAAAATATTATTTATATCTGACTCCTTTAACGGTATGGCCCAGAGACTTTGGATCGAACTGGATAAGTTGAATCATGATGTGAGACTTTGTATTTCTGCTTCAGCTAATGAAATGATAGAAGCGGTTCTTGTATTTGAACCGAAAATTATTATTGCTCCTTTTCTAACGTCAAGAATTCCTAAAGAAATCTATGAGCGTTTAGTTTGCTTAGTTGTTCATCCAGGTGTAATTGGAGATCGTGGTGCTTCATCATTAGATTGGGCAATACTAAATGAAGAAAAAAAATGGGGGGTTACCATTCTTCAAGCTGAAGATAAAATGGATTCTGGAGATATTTGGGCAAGCAACGAGTTTGATATGAGACCTGTTTCGAAAGGCGAGTTATATCGAAATGAAGTTGCTCAAGCTGCTGCGAAAGGGATCTTACAATCCATAAATAATGTCGAAAATAGTGAATTTATACCTCGTAAATTAAACTATTCCAACCCTAATGTAAAGGGTGGCTGGCAAAACAAAATCTCCCAAAATGATGTGCGATTTAATTGGCATGATGATACATCTAGCATAATTAGAAAAATAAATTCTTTAGATAGTTCGCCTGGTGTTCTAGCTAAAATTGAAAATCATCAATATTATTGTTTTGGCGCGAAACTAGAAAATGTCTTAACAGGAAACCCTGGGAATTTACTTGCAATTAGAGACAATGCTATCTGCATTGCAACTTCGGATGGTGCACTTTGGCTTACGCATTTGAAGTTAACTGAAGAAAATGCAATCAAATTACCCGCAACTTTTGTCTTGAAAACTAACTTGAAGCAAATACATGTTTCGGAGTTAAGTCCATTTGAAATGCCTAATGATGAGACGTGGCAGCAAATAAAATTCGAACTCTTAAATGGTATTGGTTATATCCATTTCGATTTTTACAACGGAGCAATGAGTACTGAACAATGCGTGCAATTGCAAAAAGTGATCATTGAAGCAAAAAAACGAACAAGATTGATTGTGCTAATGGGAGGGAGAGATGTGTGGTCAAATGGTATTCATTTGAATTTAATTGAAAATGCATCTAGTCCAGCTGATGAATCGTGGGCGAATATTAATGCGATGAATGATTTAATATTAGAACTGATCAATTCAAGTCAACATTACATAATTAGTGCTTTGCAAGGAAATGCAGGAGCAGGTGGTGTAGCTCTAGCTTTGGCTGCTGATAAAGTTTTAGCACGCAATGGTATCGTTTTAAATCCGCATACAAAGAATATGGGACTTTATGGTTCAGAATATTGGACATACCTTCTTCCAAAACGAATTGGTATCGAGAAAGCAACAAAGTTTACTGATGAATGCTTGCCTTGGGGAGTTTCGATTTCAAAAGACATTGGTTTAATTGATGATTTCTTTGGAGAAACAAATGCAGCTTTTATCGAATTTGTAAAGAACCAAGCGAATATCATTTTCAATTTACCTTACTTCGATAAACTACTTAAAGCTAAAGCATTTCAACGGCGCAAAGATGAAATGAATAAACCATTGGAAGAGTATAGGCTTGATGAATTAAGTAAAATGAAACTAAATTTTTACGATAATGATTTAGGCTTTAATCACAAAAGACATTGCTTTGTCCATAAACTTATAGATACTACAACTAATTATTCAAGCGATTTATACTTTAGCAGAAGAGATATTTATCGTAAAAGAAAATGGGAATCAAAATCATATAATAATTCAAAATGAGTGAAAATAATTTTGTTAAAATGAAACTTTCCTGCCCAATGCCTAAGTTGGATTTTGATGTGATTACATTGGGGCACGGTAGTGGAGGTGTACTGACCAATCAACTCCTTGATAGCGGTGTCTTTGATCTTTTAAGTAATGAAATACTGGATGAAAGAAGCGATGGTGCTCATATTGAAATGAATGGCAAATTAGCATTCTCAACTGATAGTTTTATCGTTTCACCCATTTTTTTTCCAGGTGGAAATATAGGCGAATTAGCAGTCAATGGAACAGTGAATGATATTGCTATGTGTGGTGCTACTCCAAAGTATTTGTCGTTAAGTTTTATTATTGAAGAAGGACTTAAAATGACAGAATTCTGGGATATCTTGATATCAATTAAGTATGCGTGTGAAAAGGCAGGTGTTTCTGTGGTGACAGGAGATACGAAAGTTGTAGAGAAAGGGAAGGGAGATAAAATTTTTATTAATACTACTGGTATTGGTTTAATTCACCCACAAGCGAACATCAGTGAAAAAAACATAGCTATTGGTGATAAAATCATTTTGAGTGGCAACTTGGCATCACATGGAATGGCAATAATGTCTGTCAGAGAAGGATTAGAGTTCGAATCTGAAATAAGGAGTGATACCACGAATTTGAATCATTTAACTATTGGTTTAATTGAAAATTTCGGAAATGAGATTCACCATTTAACTGATCCAACGCGAGGCGGTGTTGCAACTGTTTTAAAAGAGATTGCAGTAGCATCTAAAATTGGAGTTGAATTAAAACAAACTTTACTTCCTATTGATAATCAAGTTGAGGGTGCTTGTGAATTATTGGGGTTAGATCCTTTGTATGTTGCAAATGAAGGTTTGTTTCTAAGTTTTGTCAGCCCTGCTATCGCTGATGATTTTTTGCTTCAACTAAGAAATGATGTGAACGGGTTCAATGCTGCTATTATTGGTGAAGTTGTAGCTGATCATCCTAAACAAGTTATTCTGGAAAGTTCAATTGGAGGTAAACGTGTGATCAGTATGCTTCCAGGAGAACAGTTACCAAGAATCTGTTAATTTAATTTGTTATGGATTTTAGTACACTAGGAAATAAAGTAATAAACTCAAGGGTTTTTAGAGGATCAAAAGAAAACCCGTTTTTAGCACCGAGAGGAGTTTTTGTAGCAAAAAATATGCTATTTGTTTCTGATACGGGTAGAAATAGAGTATTTATTTGGCGGACGATTCCAACATCTGAATTCCAAGAACCAGATGTTATTTTAGGTCAAACAGAAGTCAATGAAATTGGACGTAATTCTGATGGTGATGCAAATGCAAGCACATTAATGTACCCCTCAGGAATTTGGAGCGATGGTGTGAAACTTATTGTTGCAGATGCATGGAATCATAGAGTTTTGATCTGGCATTCAATCCCTACCGAAAATGCTCAACCAGCTGATGTTGTAGTTGGACAAGAAAATTTCAGTGCTAATCTCCCAAATGAATCAATTGGTAACGACCCGACAGCTCAAACCTTAAATTGGCCGTATGGAGTATTCTCAGATGGGGAGTCTCTGTGGATAGCTGATACTGGTAATAGGCGTGTATTGTTTTACCAGAATATCCCAACGGTAAATTATGAAAAAGCAAACAAGGTAATTGGCAAGTCAGATTTTGTATCACGAGATTATGAAGATGAGAATCCTGTTTGGCCTTATAGTGTTAAAGTAAGTAAACAAGGAGTCTTAGCGATTGCTGACACCCAGTTCTATAGGGTGTTGATTTGGAATGACAAGAATCACGCATTCGAAAAACCAGCTGATATTATCATCGGTCAAGAAAATTTCAAGGATTGTGGGCAGAATCAATTTAGGTTGGCGCCAGAAAATAACACGCTTAATTGGACATACGATACTTGCTTCTTTAAAGAGGGGATATTAATTAATGATACTGGAAATAGTCGAGTTTTGGGATTCAATCAAATCCCTAAAAAAAATAATGAATGTGCAAACTTCTTGATTGGTAGACCAAATTTTAATACCAGTAGTGAATACAAAGACAATATGTTCGGCACACAAAATGCAATTTATTGGCCCTTTTCGATGCATGCGTATGATGATAATTTGTATCTTGCTGATACGGGGAATCATAGACTAGTAATTAGTGAGTTAAAGTTGTAAGCTTAACAAAAGTTTAGTTTTTAGTATGATAATAGGAGTTTTTAAAGAGCATTTTGATAAGAAGGTAGGGCTCGTGCCAATAGTGATAAAAAAATTGAATAAAAAGGGATATTCGGTCATTGTAGAATCAACGGCTGGCAGAAAATCTTTTATAGCCAATGCCGATTTTGAAGCTGCTGGAGCAAAAATATGTACGCGAGAGAATATCTTTAAAAATGCGGATATTGTTATTTCTTACACTCCTCTAAAAGATGACGAAATTAGATTCTTAAAAAAGGGGTGCATCTATATCTCTCATTTTAAATCGTATGTTTATAAGGAAGTTGCGAAAAAATTACAGGCACAAGGTGTTTGGGCTTTCAGTTTAGATATGATACCTAGATCTTCTATTGCTCAATCAATGGATGTTTTATCATCAATGTCCTCAATTGCAGGATATAAAGCTGTATTGAGAGCGGCAGATTTACTGCCCCGATATTTACAAATGATGATTACCTCAGCTGGAAGTATTAAGCCTGCAAAGGTCTTTGTGATTGGAGCTGGTGTTGCCGGACTACAAGCCATTGCCACAGCTAAACGGCTCGGAGCGATTGTTGAAGCAGTTGATACTCGATTAGAAACAGAGGATGAAGTAAAAAGTCTAGGCGGAAAATTTTTAAAAGTTGATGGAGCGAAACAAGCAACTGATCAAGGTTATGGTGCAATGCAGAGTCAAGAGTTTATCGCAAAGCAGAGAGCCTTAATGTTTGAGGCAATTTCTAATTCTGATATCGTTATTTGTGCAGCAACTGTTAGGGGAACAAAAGCCCCCGTAATCGTTACTAGAGAAATGGTCGAAACAATGAGAAGGGGAAGTGTAATCATTGACTTAGCTTCCGACGCCGGAGGGAATTGTGAGTTAACCGAAGACAATAAAACAGTAATTCACAATTACGTTCATATTGTAGGAGATGCTAATCTCTCTGATGCTGCTGTTATTGATGCAAGTACTTTATTTGCGAATAATGTTTACAATTACCTGAATTATATTTCGAATGATGACTTAAAAATTCGCACGGACTTAACGGAAGATGAGATCTTTACGTCTTCTTGTATTTCAACTCCAAAATAAACAATATGAACAGTATTTTACAATTATTAACCGACAATTTAGACATTATTTACCTTTTAGTGTTTACCGTTTTTCTAGGCTTTGAAATTATTTCAAGTATTCCCACTGTGCTCCATACACCCCTTATGTCAGGATCAAATGCTATTAGTGGAGTGGTATTAATTGGCGCAATTCTTTTAATTAGACAAACTGATCCAGCCGATTATCTGACACTTAGCCTAGCCTTTTTAGGAATAATTTTAGGTACTATAAATTTAGTCGGTGGTTTTGCTGTAACTCACAGAATGCTCGAAATGTTTAATAAGAAGAAAAAGTAAAATGGAACAGATACTCGACCTATTATTATTTTGTGCATCGATATTATTAATTATTGGATTAAGAAAACTTTCGAATCCAGCTTCTGCAAGTAAAGGGAATCTTATTGCCGCAGTTGCTCTTGGGTTAGGTGTTTTAGTCTCTATACTGTATCCTGTTGTTACTGATGATAACAACTATTTGATCATCGTTATTGGTATTTCTATCGGTGCAATTATTGGAATAATATCCTCTCATAGAGTTCAAATGACAAAAATGCCAGAAATGGTATCATTGTTAAATGGGTTCGGTGGTTTAGCTGCTGCACTTGTTTCTTTAGTTTGGTTGATTAATAATGATTTTAGCGGCGAAACTGGACAATTAGTTATAGTTCTGTTAAACTTATTTTTAGGTTTTGTTGCGTTCTTGGGTTCTTTAATTGCTTATGGAAAACTAAGTGGAAAAATTCAAGATAAACACCTCAGGATATCTTTCTCAACTCTGATTAATATTACATTATTAGTAGTTGCAATTTCAGCGATGATCTTCTTCTCAATTAGTGGAAATTTATCGATTACTCATTTGTGTGTTTTTATTGCTTTGTCATTATTGTACGGATTCATCTTCGTAGCACCAATTGGTGGCGCAGATATGCCTGTTGTTATATCACTATTAAACTCGTTAACGGGAATTACAGCTGCCATATCTGGAATTATGACCGATAATAAATTAATGCTCTTGGGTGGTGTACTTGTAGGTTCTTCAGGAATCATTTTGACACTATTAATGTGTAAGGCAATGAATAGATCTTTGTTGAGTGTGATTTTTGGTAATTTTTCATCTTCAAAGGGTGGAGAATCTAGTGTTGATGGAGATGTAAAGGAAATAAACCCTTCTGATTTAGCCATCCAATTGGCCTATTCATCAAGGGTTTGTATCATCCCTGGCTACGGAATGGCGGTGGCACAAGCCCAAAAAACAATTAAGGATCTCGAATCCGTTTTAGAGTCGAATGATGTCGAATTTAAATATGCGATACATCCTGTTGCGGGTAGAATGCCTGGACATATGAATGTCCTATTAGCAGAAGCTGATATTTCGTACGATAAGCTGTTAGACTTGGAGGAAGCAAATGATTATCTAGCCTCTACAGATGTTGCCATTGTTGTTGGAGCAAATGATGTGGTTAATCCATCTGCACTTGAAGATCCTACTAGTAAAATATATGGAATGCCAATATTGGAATTATCAAAAACAAAAAGTGTTGTTGTCCTAAAAAGAAGTATGAAGCCTGGTTATGCAGGTATCCAAAACCCACTTTTCTTTAAAGACAATACAAAAATGCTCTTTGGGGATGCAAAAGAATCAATTGAATTGATTCTTAGAGAATTGAAAGATCTTTAACTCAATTCAATCTAGAAAGTGAGGTATAACCAATAAAAGCCAATAATAACTGCAAATAATCCACCTGCAAAACGTACACCTTTGAAAAATACTTCATTGTGTTGTTGCTTGGTTAGTGATGCCAACTTCCCTAAGACAAAAGCATAAATTGTCATTGCAAGCACAGTGCCGATTGCAAAACCAATAATATAAACCACACTGTCTATTTGCTCTTCAAAACCTAACGCAGGCAACAGTAATAAAAAATGTGCTACACCAGCTAGACCATGGAGGAATCCAATTCCAAAAGCAGAAAGAATACTTTGTTTGATTTCTTTTTTATGTGTGTGTTCGATTAAATCATCAGTATGGGTGTGGTCGTGAGAATGGATAAATGAATTTTTTCCGGAATGAATATGATGATGCTTGTGATCTTTTGGATCTTTAAATAATCTAAATAATGCCCATGAACCTACTCCAATTAGTACATAAGCAACTAATTGTTCACTATACTCAGATATAGAATCAACAGGGATAAGATCCTTGAAAAACAGAAACAAAACACCAATCAATAACATGCCTAGTAAGTGACCTATCCCCCAAAATAAACCAATTTTCCATGCCTTTCTTTTAGTTTCTATAGCTAAAGGTGTTACAGCTGCTAGGTGATCTGGTCCAGATATTACATGAAGTAAGGATGATAAAGTGCCAGCAAATAATGGAAATAATGTCATAAATAGCTCAATGTAATTGGACAAGTACGAATTTACTAAATGATTATGAAAGATGAACCTCTATTTATTGCTCACCATATTAAAGGATTGCCTGAAAATGTACCAAAACTTGCATTAACATTTTAATCTAGGTGTAACAAAAAAGGGACAACTAACACACTTTTGTCAGTTATCCCCTACTGCGGAGAGACAGGGATTCGAACCCTGGGTACCCTTTTGAGGTACGCTTATTTAGCAAACAAGTCCTTTCGGCCACTCAGGCACCTCTCCTTGCGCAAAATGCGTAGGCAAATTTACGAATTCAATGCGAACAACAAATAGTATTTCTGCCTTTTTTTCTGAAAAACTGACTTATTTTACAAATACATGAAAATCAACTGATTTCTTGCTTGTACTAATTAACTATGTATGAAATCCATTCAGCTGCTTTCAATAGAAATAGAAGTAGCCAAAGAAGATGAAATGGTTGAACAGCTTTTACTAGTTGTGATGAAAGCGCCATGATTGAAAATGAAGTAAGTAGGAGTAATGAATTATTAAGAATCACACTGGCAATTAATGAAACTACAAAAAGTGCAGCTAAAAAATACATGATAGCTGACTTTTGCTTAATACTAAAGTAAATACCTGCAATGAGTAGCATGAGAGTAAAACCTAGGTAGCAAAAATCTGTTACCAATGTCTGACTAAATGCTGTCATGTCTCCATGTCCATAGATGAAACTCCAAAAGAATTGGGTGGTTAACAACCAAAGTAATCCAGTGATTACAGCAAAAAAACCAAGCCTCCATTGTTTTTTATTCAAATACAAGAAGATCAGTGTGCTCACAAAAAATAAAGGCTCATTTAGTGGAATAGGAAAAATAAAAATCCCATTTTCAATTAAAGTCCAACACGCAAATGCAATAAGCATTAACGTGGTCATGAAAATAACACGGCTTTCACGGGTCATCCTTTGTTCTTAAGTGCATCTTCAACATAGTCGAATGTCGAAAGAATTTCAGGCTTGCCATTTATTACCGCAATATCGTGCTCGAAATGTGCACTAGGAAGTCCATCTTCGGTTACTATTGTCCAATTGTCATCCAGTTGAATCACCTTTTCAGTTCCCATGTTAATCATAGGTTCAATCGCAATTGTAAGTCCATCTTGAATTTTTTTACCTCGCCCTCTGCGACCATAATTTGGGACTTGCGGGTCTTCATGTAGTGTTTTACCGAGACCATGTCCAACTAGGTCACGAACAACGCCATAACCATGTTTCTCAGCATGATTTTGAATTGCAAAGCTGATATCACCAATTCGATTTCCTAGTTTAGCTTCCGCAATCCCTAACATTAAACATTCATAGGTTACTTTGAGTAATCGCTTCTTTTCATCAGAGACTTCTCCAATTTGAAATGTATAAGCATGATCTCCGTAATATCCGTTGTAAACTGATCCGCAGTCTACTGAAACAATATCGCCATCTTTTAATGGTTTATCGGTTGGTAATCCATGAACAACTTGCTCGTTCACAGAGATCAAAAGCGTACTTGGACAACCATATAATCCTTTAAATCCTGGAACAGCATTTTGTGATAAGATGTACTCTTCTGCAATTGCATCAAGTTTATTGGGTGTAGCACCTGGACCGATTTCTGCTGCGATAATACCAAGTGTTCTACTCACTATTTGTGCAGCTTCGCGCATGATTTCAATTTCTTCGGCTGTTTTGTATATGATCATACTTTTTTTCAAAAAATACATGAGGTGCAAAGATAAAATGAATTATAACAAAAAAAGACCATTCCTCACGAAACGGTCTCCAGTTCTATATAAAGACTTATTTCTAAGCCAAAACTTCAGATACTTTATCTGCTGCTTCTTGCAACAATACAACCGAAATAACATCCAGTCCAGAGTTATCGATTAACTCCTTGGCTTCAACAGCATTTGTACCTTGTAAACGAACAATTAATGGTACTGGAAATTTACCAAACGATTTGTATGCATCAACAACTCCTTGAGCCACTCGGTCACAACGAACAATTCCACCAAAGATATTAATCAAAATAGCTTTTACATTTTCATCTTTTAAAATGATTCCAAAGGCTTTCTCAACACGTTCTGCATCTGCTGTACCTCCAACATCAAGAAAATTTGCTGGACTTCCACCTGAAAGTTTAATAATATCCATAGTTGCCATCGCAAGTCCAGCTCCATTAACCATGCATCCTACATTTCCATCTAGTTTCACAAAATTCAAACCTGCTTCATCCGCTTCAACTTCTGTCGGATCTTCCTCTGTTTTGTCACGCATCGCAGCATATTCCTTGTGTCGGAATAAACCGTTGCCATCGAGTGTTACTTTTGCATCAACTGCAATGATTTTATCGTCCGAAGTTTTTAACACAGGATTAATCTCAAACATGCTAGCATCACATCCTTCATAAGCTGCGTATAAAGAATGAATGAATTTCGTCATTCCTTTGAAAGCTGCTCCCGAAAGTCCAAGGTTGAATGCGATCTTGCGGAGTTGAAAGCCCTGCAATCCAACGCGTGGATCAATAACTTCTTTAAAAATTAGTTGTGGAGTATTTTCAGCTACTGCTTCGATGTCCATTCCTCCTTCTGTGGAGTATATGATAACATTTCTGCCCATTTCACGATCCAATAGAACTGACATATAGAATTCAGATGGCTCGCTTTCTCCTGGATAGTAAACATCCTCCGCGATGAGAACTTTATTTACTTTTTTTCCTACACCGTTTGTTTGAGCAGTAGTAAGGTGACCTCCTAGGATTCCATTTACAGTTTCTTCAATTTTATCAATCCCTTTTGCAAGAACAACACCATGAGATCCAGTTTCTGCAACAGTTCCTTTTCCACGACCTCCTGCATGAATTTGTGCTTTAACTACGTACCATTCTGTACCTGTTTCTTCGCTTAGTTCTTTTGCAGCTGTAAGAGCATCTTCAACTTTGTCGACAACTTTACCCGCTTGGATAGCAACACCAAATGACTTTAAAATTGACTTTCCTTGATATTCGTGTAAATTCATTCTGTTTGAGTTTTGAGGGGTAAAAATAGTATGATTTATTAATACAAGTGGGTAGCTTTTGAGATATTTATTGACAATTTTCGGGTTTTTCTTTCTCGATTTATTTTCTCGCTTCAGATAATTTAAAGCGGAGTCCTCTTAGGTGTTGATATTCAAATTGATAGATGGATTTGAATTAGAGTGTAAAATCCACTTATGAAGTGAGTTTTGTTAAGCAGAATTAGTCGTTTTCTGTCATCCAGTTACTTGTAATCGGGCGAGATGCAAAATTCTCATTTTTCTTCTCACGAATCGTTGACCAAATACTTGCTATACTAGAAGATAAGGCGTCGAATTCTTCCTTCGTACTCTCTTTAATCACAGTCGTGTCTGAGAAGTAATGCTTCACAAAATTAGTATCGAAAATACCAGATGTAAATGCTTCATGTTTAAGCACGTACTTTCCAAAATCAAGTGTTGTTTTTACACCAGAAATTTGATAATCATCAATGGCTTCAATTGTCGTACTAATTGCACTCTGACGATTCTCTCCCCAAACAGATAACTTGGCAATCATTGGGTCGTAGTAAATAGGAATATCCATTCCTTCAGCATAAGCATCATCTACTCGGACATTTACTCCTTTAGGTATTCGATAGCGATCTAATTTTCCAATGTCTGGAATAAATCCATTCAGACTATCTTCAGCATAAACGCGCACTTCAATTGCATGCCCATTGATTGATAGTTCGCTTTGAGTTTTTGGTAGTTTTTCACCGCGTGCCACTCGAATTTGCCATTCAACAAGATCAGTTCCTGTGATCTGTTCAGTAACAGCATGCTCAACCTGTAATCGTGTGTTCATCTCTAAGAAGAAGAAGTCGTAGTTTGCATCAACTAGAAACTCTACAGTACCAGCACCAAGATAATTACATGCTTTGCAAACGCTAATTGCCGCTGCTCCCATTTCCTCTCGTAATTCTGGTGTGAGTAGAGCTGAAGGGGCTTCTTCTATGACTTTTTGGTGTCGACGTTGAATAGAACATTCGCGCTCAAATAAGTGAACAACGTTTCCATGTTTATCTGCAAAAACTTGAATTTCAATATGTCTAGGTTTGAGAACGAATTTCTCAACAAATACGGCATCATTTCCAAAAGAAGACCGTGCTTCATTTTGCGCAAGTCGCATTTGTTCTTCAAATGTTTCTGGATCTTCGACAAGACGCATTCCTTTTCCTCCACCACCAGCAGAAGCCTTGATTAGGACTGGATAACCAATTTGCTCTGCGAATCTTTTGGCTTCCGCAACATCAACAACTGCTTGGTCAATTCCAGGAACAAGAGGTACATTGTACTCCTTAACGGCTTGTTTCGCACTCAATTTATCACCCATTATATTCATCGCTTCGGGAGTAGGACCGACAAATGTGATTCCAGCGTCTGTTACTTTTTTGGCAAAAGATGCATTTTCTGAGAGGAATCCATAGCCTGGGTGTATTCCATCAACCTTTAATTTCTTACAATAGTCAAGAATGACGTCCTCTTTTAAATAGCTTTCAGATGATGGTGACGCACCAACATGAACAGCTTCATCTGCTTCAAGTACGTGTGGAGAATTTTCATCGGCGTCAGAATAAATAGCTACGCTTTTAATCCCCATTTTTTTCAATGTGCGAATGATTCGTCTTGCTATTTCTCCTCTATTTGCAATCAGTACTTTTTTCATACATGCCAATTATTTGCCTCGCGATTATGCAAATACGAAGGTATCAAATTTGGGAGATTTAAGCATTAAATTCGTTAGAACTAGATGCATTATAGACCTAGGATGTAATTCTTAGGATGAATGCTCTAGTTTCATCAATTTACTCAAGGATTTGAAGTTATTTCATCTTTTGGCGGAACGATAACTTGTCGCCTTTTTCGCTTAATGGGATAGCGTTTATTGTCCTTTTTTCGGAATATATCCAAGAAATATTGCACCATCTTGAAATCTTCAACGGTGTTGAAATCCTCTTGATAATGAATCCCTGCCCCTTGGGTGAAGTTTCCTTGTTGTTTATTCTGGATTACATTTTTTGCATTCGATTCGTTGAAGATATTGATTCTAAAAGTTCCACTTTCATTCAGTAAGTATTCGAGATTTAGATCCCCAATCAATGCGCTTTCTTCTGATGCATTCTTTTGACTTTCAACACCAAAGCTCCCGGAAATTAACAGTCGATCATCAAGGAATCCTTTTTTTACACCGAATTCAAAACTATTATCTCCAGTGAGTTCATCATTGTCTAAATTGACATTCAATGCGTAGTCACTCGATATTTTTGAGAGTAGTGCATTAATCTGGTTCGTTACAAGATCGATCGCAGCACTCCCTCCCGCAGCACTTTCACCAGATAATGGTTGAAATTTCTTCCAGAGGAGAAGAGAGAAAAACTGTCTGTTTAGCTCATCTGAATTGCTCTTAACTCTATTTATAAGTGTTTTACCACGTTCGTTTGCATTTGGTGCTTTGATATCAAAATCGATTGCAGGAGAAAGGAGTGTTTCTTTTAGGTTGAGGTAGCATTGAATTTCTTCGTGTGAGTTGGAAGATCCAAACTTATCGGAACTTAATTCTGCAATATTAGCACTAACGCGATGGTAAGTCTTTAAATCTAAATTTGCATTATATGGGCTTCCTGTCCAACCAATACTCCCCCCTTCCTCAATAAAGAATTTTTGTTTGATTGGTCCCATCGCGAAATCATATACTCCATCCTTAATAGTATAAGTTCCATCCATTTTTATATCGCCAAAGTTGTCCAGAACTACTGATATTTTGCCTGATCCAGTAGCTGTGATGATATCTCCAAGGTCTTCATTAAAGATTATCTTCATTTCAGCCTCCGGTGTAGCTAGGAAATTTAAATCCAATCGAACGCCAGAAAAATTAATTTTTGGGGGTTTTGGGGCTTGATTCGCAGAATGATTAATAAACTCAATGTAATCATATTCTGCAGCAATTTCTCCTGCACCATACATCGGGAAATTAATTTTTGTACCGCGTTGACTTTCCATATCAACTGTGATCTCTAAATTATTGGCATAACCAAAAATGTTAGCTGTACCTCGAACATAGGCTTTGCCGTAATAAACATCTCCAGGTTTATAGGTTGAATTCATTACTAAGAATCGATCAAGTGGAGCTGCTATCCAAGGTTGGATAGGGTCACGTTTAATTGCATCATCCTCAAGGTTAAATAATAAATCAAAGTTGAAATCTTGAAAGTTATCGTGATAAACAGCACCAATAAGTGACCCCGTATTTCCTTCCTCATCGGAAACTGGAATTCCATTGATAAAGAAACCATCAGTATCAATGATAATTGGTCCTGAGAAACCAAATTTGGCACCCAAGAGTGCTACGTTCGCACCGCCATCTTTTAGATCGATTGTTCCAACTAGTAGCGGTTCTTGTGGTGATCCCGTAAGTCTTATTTTGCCGTCAAGGAATCCATGAATATCACCAAGAACATCGGGATCCATAAATGCATTCGTAAACTCAATGTCTGTCTTGTCAAAAACTAAGTCAAACTCTAAATTTTCCTTTTCGCGTTCAACAAAATACTTGCCTTCGAAATCAAAATTCCTAAGGCCTTTATACATTAGATCTCCGTTCAGCCGAATACTTTTATTAGGTTTATCCCATTTCGAATTAATTAGAATGTCTCCAATTTCCTGTTGATCCATATAGAATCCAATTATGTGAGCAGTACCAGCATGTTGGAAGTTATCGTATGGATTGGCAATGTAACCGAACGAATTTAATTCTCCTTTAAATTTGTAGGTATCCGAAATAAACTCAGAAATTTCGTCGAGTTGTAGACTTTTAATATCAAATTTCAATCTATGCTTATCCTGTCGAGAGAATTGGCCGGAAAGTTTGATCGATTGATGATCTCTCTTTACGAGGAATTTCTTTACTTGGACAGTATCACTCTTAATTTTAAAATTTGAGGCATCAGTAATTTCCCATTTTCGCTCATTAATACTGAAGTAGGATGGTTGAATTAAAAAATTGAAATGATCAAAATCGTTTACATGTGTTTCCCACTTAATAGATGAGGCGTTGGGGGTTTCTTGATCCCATGTGAACTCTGAGATGAGGTTATTATCTCCTCCATTGGTAGTGAAAAATAAATCATTGAAACTTAGTGAATCATTATATTTAAATTCATCTACATGATATTCAAGTTCAAGTTGATTGGCAGTGATTCTTTGGTTAAGTAGCAAGTCAGAAAATTCCATTTCATTGTAAACGAATAGATCTGATTTAAAAACTGTATTAAAATTTGAAGTCTGTGCAGCGTAATTGCCTTCTAAACTAGTGCCATTTGTAACACGAATTCCAGGAGCAAAAACGGATAGGAACTCATTAGCATCTTTAAGTTTGACTTGAAATTTGAAGAAATCCTCAATGTGATCATCGGTATCTTCATGGTTTTCAGAATAGAGTGCAGGGAAAATTTCACTGACAGCGTTATTAATGTGAGACCAGATGTGAGTGAAGTCGATTTTCCCTTGAATGCCGATCGTTGCAATAGAACTTTCCATCGTAAAACTGTCAATGGTTTCAGATCTACTAATGTCAAGGCTTAGAATTGGCATATTTACCTCCTTCGAATTCTCAACATAAGAGAAGCAATCCACAATCACTGTTCCGTTGTAATTATTGATGTTGGTTCCATCAAGGTTGATATCTATAGTCGTCGCTAAGGATGAAGGGACATTTGTTAAGCCAAGCCGATTGAGGACAGCTTCTGTAACGTCTGCTTTGAATGACATATTCTGACTTCCGTTCAAATCAATTCCACCAATAAAACTCATTGTTAAGTTTGGATCATTTATCTCAACATTTGCATCAAATATGTTGTTCTTAAACGTACCTTTTTCAATGACGATATTAGAATATGGATAATTCATCAAGTCGAATCGGTTTATTTCTCCTGAGATGTCGTCGAATACTATTTTGGACGGTGAAAAAGCTTCTCCAGAAAGATTCATAATTCCATCTACCTCACCGAGAGTAGTGCTTCCGAGAAGTGCTCCCAAATTAAAGTGTTCTACCTTAATATCGTATGAACTCCCAATGGATTTAGAGAATAGAAGCGACTTATTGGGTTTGTTTTGAGTGAATACTATTCCGTTATCCATTCTTATTCCTCCGAGTGCTGTTCGAATATGGTTTGCATTTAACACAAACTGTGAATAGAATCCAATCAAAGAAACATTTTTAGCCCTAAAGTACTTTAATCGTTTAACACGATCATCCATGTCTAGGTATTCTGATGAAGATGATTTTGGGAGTTTAATTTTTTCTAATTCCTCTACATCGATATAGGCATAATCAATCTGCTCTTGAAAGAAGGCTTTTTCAAGATTAGCAAAATCCACGAGGTTAATCGTTCCTTGTATTTTTGTTTTCTCCTTAATCCGAACGTCGAGTTCATAGAGTTTCAAGTTCTTGACCTTTTTAGAGATTTTGGTTTTGAGTTGGATAATTTCATCCATCCCTTCTAAAGCTCTACCGAAAAGAGCCACATCTTCCATCGCAACAGTGCTTTCTGTAATGTCAGCATCAAAAGATACACTATCAACGAAGGTGGTGAAGTCAGATAATTGACTTGATTTCAAGTTGAATTTTGTTGCATGAATAGATGATTTATCAGATTTTAGATGAAACTCAGAAAGAAATATTCCGTTCGTGGAAATATCAGTTTTTGTGGTTAATTTCTCTAGGATGAAACCAGATTGTTCTTCGGCGCTAAATTCTTCGATTGTTGCTTTGATATCAGCATTAATAATTGATATGTCATTTATTCTTGCATTAATGTTTTTTGCGTCAAGATGCGCGTAATCTACCCCAAATAATTTCTCTTCATTCCTATCATCATCATAAATAAAGCGTGAGTTATTTAATTCAACGGAGGTAATAGCAAATTCAAGGTTCTTGCTTTCTTTTTTCTTGTCAGTGGCAAAATAATCTGTCAAGAATTGCATATTCATTTCCCCAGATTTATTTTTTTTAATGTGAGCATATCCTTGATCAAGTCTAAGTTTTCCAATCTTGAAATAATTACCTGATAGTCGCATTTCATCAATGGTGGCGTAAACTGTCTCAGCAGAAAATAAGGAATCTCCTTGTTGATCGAGAATTAAAAATCCATCGAGTGCAACTTCATCAAAGAAGATAATTGACACCTTATCAATTTTTATGTTGGTTTTGAGTTCTTTAGATAGGAAATCAGTTGCTTTATTTGCTAAATAAGTTTGAACGGGAGATGTACGAATTGCAAATGCGAAGGCAATGATGAATATCAAGATCAACTCGAATACTATCCCGAAACTGCGTCCTAATATTTTGACTAAATTTGCCATACTTTGCAATAATACGGATTGTGGACCAAAAAGAGACCATCATATTAGCTATTGAATCGTCATGTGACGATACCTCAGCTGCTATACTCAAGAATAACGCCATTTTATCTAACTTAATTGCAGGACAGGAAATTCATAGTGAATATGGTGGGGTTGTACCTGAGTTGGCAAGTCGAGCTCATTTACAAAACATAGTTCCTGTTGTTTCGGCGGCGATAGCAAAAGCGAGAATCAATAAAGCTGATATTGACGCAATTGCTTTCACAAAAGGCCCAGGTTTGCTTGGTTCATTGGTTGTTGGGACATCATTCGCAAAGTCATTTGCAATGGCAATGAATATTCCGCTAATTGATGTTAATCACATGTATGGACATGTTCTAGCTCATTTTATTGATGATAAAGATCGAGACAAGCCAGCATTTCCTTTTCTATGTTTAACTGTTTCTGGGGGGCATACACAAATTGTTCATGTAAAGTCGCCGTTAAAAATGGAGATTATTGGTTCTACAATTGATGATGCGGCTGGTGAGGCATTCGATAAAATAGCAAAACTACTCGGTTTTCGATATCCAGGAGGACCGCTAATTGACAAGCATGCTCAGAGAGGTGACCCTAAAGTATTTCAATTTGCAAAACCACGTGTAGATGGATATAATTATAGTTTTAGTGGATTGAAAACTTCCGTTCTATACTTTTTGCAGAAACAAGAGAAGATTAATCCTGATTTTATTTCTGAGAACTTGGATGATTTATGTGCTTCTGTACAAAAATCGATTATTGATGTGCTTTTCGTGAAATTAGTTTTGGCCTCGAAGGAGTTGAAAATAAATGAAATAGCAATTGCAGGTGGTGTATCCGCAAACAGTGAACTGAGATCACGACTAATTTCTGTTGGAGAACAATTTGGCTGGAAAACGCACATTCCTCGTTTTGAGTATTGTACAGATAATGCAGCAATGATTGCCATAACTGGGAAGTTCATGCATGAGGCAGGTCTTCATAGCAATCAATCTGTTTCTGCGCAGGCAAGAATACCTTTCAAATCACTGGTTTAATTGTAATCATTCTATTTTTTAAGTTCACCTTAGAGCAAACAAAAAAGTCAATGTTTAGAGTTGAACTTGTGTTAAATAGGATTAGCCAAGTGGTTTTTCTTGGATCCAATAATTTAAGACATCTTCATCTGAATTTGAAGAAATTGTAATTTCATCAAAGAACACACCCTTTTGTAGAATTTTATTTTTCACGATCTGCAATGCTTCATTTGGTGAAATCTCTCGTCTACTTTCTTCAACTGCGCCAAACCCTGTGACAAATTGAAATGTACCGTTTTTGTATTCTAAAACTGCAAATCCACCACTATTTCCAGCGATGTTGAGGGTTTTCATTTTTTTTACTCGATCTAAAATTTCTTTACCTGATTCTGTCATGTGAATAGTTTTAGTAGATGTAAACGTACAAAATGCATTGCAAGAGTACAATGATTTGTATTACTATTTTTGAAGGTAAGGTAATAGTAATGTACTGATTAATCGTAATAGAAATTTAGTCTGGTATTTCAACTCCAAATAATGTAATTGAAATATGTTTACTGCGATTGAGTGAGTTGATAATTTGGATATAAGTAGATTATTGTCTACATTATTCATCTAAACATGAAATAATTATGGAAGCAGCGATCAAACCAGAGACAGTTGAGAAAGAAATTATTAGTTCATTATCTTTTGGGACTAAAGCAACTAGGACCCAGCATCCAGAATTAACCAATCAAATTCGAAACGCTACACGTTTAGGAAATGCATACCATACTAAAGTATCTATTTACTTCGAGGATGATAAGGGGCCAAAACGTGTTGATACAACTATTTGGGCGTATGGAGCAAAGTATATTTGTCTAAAAGGAGGTGTTTGGTTGCCAATTGATCACATTGTAGAAATCAAATCATAATATTTTACCATTCCTTATTTTATAGTGCATTGATCTCTGATATTGTAAACTGGGATTACAAGGATATTTCCAATTATTAGCCTCATTTATCTGAACGTTATTCGTAGATTTGATATATGATTCAGCGAATCCTTTTTGCGTCTTTTCTTTTTACTACATGCATGAGCTTCTCTCAAGAAGTTGTTGAATGGACGTATGCCTATGATAAAGAGGAAGGTATTGTTTATTTTGATGCTGAAATTGAAGACGGCTGGCACTTGTATAGTCAGAATATCAATAATGGGATTGGTCCAATTCCTACTTCTTTTGAATTTGCAAATACAAAATCAGTTAAATTTCTTGGTAAGGTTAGCGAGCCTCAAGCGATCGAAGAGTACGACGGAAATTTCGAAGGTGATTTGGCCTATTTTGTAGATGATGTTAGGTTTTCACAGAAGGTGAAAGTTAAAACTGCTGGAGATGTAGATGTCACAATTACATTTATGGTGTGCAATGGAGAAACTTGCTTACCCCCAACAGATAAAATAATTACACTTAGTTTTAGATAAATGAAGAAATTAAAATTTCATACAGTATTGATGTTAATCGGCGTTTTTGGCTTTGTGCTGACGGCGTCATCTCAAGTCGAAATGCCTCCAGATAAGGTGAAAGTTGAGTTTAGTATCACTCAAGATGGATGTGACGCAACTATCATTGGGAAAATAACAATGGTAGAGCATTGGCATATTAATTCTATTGTTTTACCTGAAGGGACTTTTGGTTTTCCAACAAGTTTGGATCTTGATGAATCTTCAAATTACAAAAAAGTAGGAGCTGTTCGAGAGCCTAAAGCAACGGTAATGATGGATGAAGCTAGTCAAGAAATGATTTCCTATCATGAAGGGACAGTTTATTTTAAGCAGAAGATTAAAATCACCTCTGAAAAAGATTTTGAAATTTCAGGAGAGTTTGGTTATCAAACATGTGATGAATCGAAATGTCTTATGCCATACACGGAAGAATTTACTGTTAAAGTAAAAGGTTGCTCTGAAAAAGATGTTTCTCAGACTGATATTGAGAAAAGCTTTACTGAAGAGAAGGAAGGTATTGCGAAAGATAAAAATGGAACTTCTTTTGTTAGAATGAATGATGAATGGTATGAAGTACCTAAAGGTAATAGTGCACCTTTTTACAAGAAATATTTAACACTAGTTGACAGCGATGAGAAATAGAATTATCACCTCCTTATTTTTTATTTTAAGTTTCGTATCTATTTCATTATCTACCCCTTTGGGTGAAGTAGATGCGACGGAACTTCTTAAGCTTGTTGAAACGGATCAAGATTATTTTGATGCCTTGGATTTGATTAGTGCTGCGGATAATTTTGATGAACTTAGCGAGAGTAAAGACTTAAAAATGCTTGTTCTTGATTTAGGAACAGGTGACAGGGCTACACCAAAGTGGGCTACACCGAAAAGTGAAAGTTCAACTAAAGGAACTGAATCTAAAACGAAAAAAAAGGAGAAATCTGCAACAGAAGGGAAATCTCTTTGGAGTTTATTCATTCTCTCATTTATTAGCGGTATAGCTGCACTTCTTACGCCATGTGTGTTCCCGATGATACCTATGACTGTAAGTTTCTTTACTAAACAAAGTAAGAGTAAGGCTGCTGGTATTAAGAATGCAATGATTTATGGGGTATCAATTATTATTATCTACATATTATTAGGAACTGTTGTTACTGCAATCTTTGGTCCCGCAGTATTGAATGAAATGTCCACTAATCCGTGGTTTAACATCTTCTTCTTTGTACTATTAGTAGTGTTTGCTGTTTCATTTATGGGAGCATTCGAAATTAGAATGCCGAGTAAATGGGTGAACAGCGCAGACTCTAAAGCTGATAAAGGTGGTGTGATTGGTATTTTCTTCATGGCCTTAGTATTAGCCTTGGTGTCATTCTCTTGTACAGGACCAATCGTAGGTACTCTAATTTTTGAAGCTGCAAGTAAAGGCGGGATCGCACCAGTTGTTGGAATGTTCGGATTCTCATTTGCATTGGCACTCCCGTTTACGTTATTTGCAATCTTCCCAGGATGGTTAAACTCAATGCCTCAATCTGGGGGATGGTTAAATACTGTAAAAGTATTCTTAGGATTCTTAGAACTTGCATTAGCATTTAAGTTCTTGTCAAATGCGGATCTTGCATGGCAAGCTCATTTCTTGGAGAGAGAGCTATTTATTGCGATTTGGATTGCAATATTTGGTGTACTCGCAATGTATTTATTTGGTAAACTTCGATTACCGCATGATGATGTAATAGAAAAAGTATCCGTTGGGAGAGCAATGCTTGGAGTTTTAACATTAACACTTGTTGTATATATGATTCCCGGTCTTTGGGGAGCTCCACTGAAATTAATTAATGCATTCCCACCACCAAGTCATTACTCTGAATCCCCACAAGGATTTGGTGGTGGAGGTGGATCATCTGCTAGTCATGGACCTGAAGGCACGCACTTTGGAGCACAGGGTTTGTGGTTGTTTGATGACTTTGATAAAGCTCAAGCTTATGCAAAAGAAGTTGGAAAGCCTCTACTTTTAGATTTTACAGGATGGAACTGTGTGAATTGCCGAAAAATGGAGGAAAATGTTTGGGGAGAGGTAGGAGTGATTGAGCACATGAGAGATGATATTGTGATAGTGTCATTGTATATTGATGAGAGAACAGAACTCCCTAAAAGTGAGCAACGAATTGAGAAAGTTAATGGGGATGACTTTCCAATTGTAACAGTGGGTGATAAATGGATGTATAAGGAGATTTCGGAATATGAAATAGCAGCTCAACCATATTACCGAATGTTAGGGCCAAATGGAGAGGATTTAGAGAATGGATTTGCTGATTATCAGAATCACGGTAATGCCTCGACTTTTGGAGGTTGGCTAGAGGAAGGTCTTAAACTCTATAAAGAAGCTGAACAGAAATAAGCCTAAATCCCTCAGTTAACGCTGAGGGATTTTTTTTAGCTTTGTTTGCATGAATAATTTCCTGATTACGCCTATCGAATTTCTAAAAGGAGTCGGGCCTCAACGGGCTGATCTTCTTAAGGCGGAAATTGGTGTTTACACATTTCAGGGCCTCCTTGAATATTATCCATTTCGCTATGTCGATCGCTCTGAATTTCAGCAAGTTTCAAATCTTGCTGAACATGAAGGTTTTGCTCAATTAAAGGGGCGAATCATAGGTGTTATGGAAACTGGAGTAGGTAGAAGCAAGCGACTCACCGCAAAGTTTCAAGATGATACAGGAATTATCGACTTAGTTTGGTTCAAAGGCGCTCGGTGGATTAAGTCGTCCCTAGAGGCCAATAAAGATCTAATGATTTATGGTCGACCGAAACTGTTTAATGGAAAATGGAACATTCCACATCCAGAAATTTCAGATCTAAATATGAATGATCTTGGAGGTTTTCAAGCAGTCTATTCAAGTACCGAAAAATTAACATCGCGTGGATTGAATTCTAAAGGAATTTCTAAACTAGTGAAGGTTTTACTCTCGGACCTAAATCAACCTCTGGAAGATTTATTGTCGGAAAAAATTCGTAAGGAACACAGATTAATCAATCGGACTAAAGCAGTTGAGTTGATTCATCTTCCAGTGAATGAGCAAGAGGCTCAACAAGCAAGATTTCGACTGAAATTCGAGGAGTTGTTTTTTCTCCAAATGGAACTTTTAGTGCGAAAAAAAATCACGCTAAATAAGTCTATTGGGTATGTAATGAGTGAGGTTGGAGACAAGTTCAACTCATTCTATAATGATCATTTGCCATTTGACTTAACAGGAGCGCAAAAACGTGTATTGAAAGAAATTCGAAATGACATGCGTACTGGACATCACATGAATCGCTTATTACAAGGAGATGTTGGGTCTGGAAAAACACTTGTAGCATTGTTGAGCATGCTTCTAGGAATTGACAATGGGTTTCAAGGGGCAATTATGGCTCCAACGGAAATACTCGCGATTCAGCATTTTGAGTCCATTTCTCAGTATATGAAACCACTCAACGTTGAAGTTGCATTGTTAACAGGTTCGACGAAGAAGAAAAATCGAACTGTTCTCCATGAGAAATTGTTGAATGGAGAGATTGGGATATTAATTGGGACTCATGCACTTTTAGAAGATCCAGTTGTATTCAAAAATCTTGGTATTGTTATTATTGATGAACAACATCGCTTTGGTGTGAAGCAACGTGCAAGAATGTGGAAGAAAAATAAACTGCCACCGCATATATTGATAATGACCGCAACTCCGATTCCAAGAACACTCGCAATGACCTTTTATGGCGATTTAGATGTTTCTGTTATTGATGAACTCCCGCCAGGAAGAAAGCCAATTACAACAACTCACCGGTTAGAGGCGAGCAGATTACGTGTTTTTGGCTTCATTAAAGAAGAAGTAGCAAAGGGACGACAAGTCTATATTGTGTATCCATTGATTAATGAATCGGAAACGTTGGATTTCAACAATTTAATGGATGGATTTGAGGCAATAACGCGTTCATTTCCTTTACCAGATTATAATGTGAGTATTGTTCATGGAAAAATGAAACCAGCTGATAAGGAATTTGAAATGAATCGTTTTGTCAAAGGGGAAACACAAATAATGGTTGCTACGACTGTTATCGAAGTAGGAGTCAACGTTCCAAATGCATCTGTTATGATTATTGAAAGTGCTGAACGGTTTGGATTATCGCAACTTCATCAATTAAGAGGTAGGGTAGGGCGTGGTGCAGAAAAATCGTATTGCATCCTTATGACTGGGAATAAACTCGGAAAGGAAAGCATGAAACGTATGGAGACAATGGTTCGGACGAATGATGGCTTCGAGATTGCAGAAGTAGATTTACAGATTAGGGGAGCAGGCGATCTAATGGGTACACAGCAAAGTGGTGAATTAGACCTAAAGATAGCGAATCTAGCATCCGATGGTCAGTTAGTTGTGTTGGCACGAGATGCTGCAAAAAAGATACTCATGGATGATCCTAGTATTGAGAAAGTGGAAAACAGTGCTATTCGGACAAAATTATCAGCTATGTTACGATCTAGACCTAACTGGGGCAACATTTCATAACTTCTTGTTAAATAACTATAACTCCTTAGAACTATTGCGTAATATTGGTAATCTAAATGTCGAAATGAAAAACTTCTTATCACTAATATTTATCGTAATCTCTTTTGCTTCTTTGGCACAATTAATTAGTGGTGAGATAGTTGATGACTCACGTAAAATGACGAATAAGCATCCTTTTCTTGTTGAAGCAACAGCAGCTGGCTGGGCGAAGTATGAATTGGCTGTGAACTTGAAGGGGAATGTCACGAGTGCAAGGTTAATTGAAACTAGCTTAAAAAGTACTCCAAGCAAGATGAGATTGCGCAATCATGCAATGGGCTATACCTTTGAACCAGGTAATCATTTCCCGAAATTTCATCATGTTATTGTGAAAATTTCATCAATGAAATCAACGAAACTATCTCCAGAAGAAGAAAAGTTATTAGAAGGACTTTAGTTTTTAGTCTAATAGAAGCCCGCTATTTCTTATAGCAGACTTTATTTTTTACTTAACGAACTGGTTTCAGTCAAAAATATTACTTCGGATATATCTTGCAGATTGTTGCTGCATGAATCTCCATAATTTTTTTTCGTTTTAGTTTCAATGTAGGTGTTAATTCGCCCCCTTCAATTGACATTTCTGCAGCTAAGAGTTCAACGCATTTTAGTTGTTCCCAGTTTCCATATCCTTTATTAAATGTTTCTACTTCTGCATTAATTCGTTCTATTACTGCTGAATTTGTAACTAAAGCATCATTTGTCGTACCTTCTAGCTTAATTTCTTTGCGTTTCGCCCATTCACGGAGGAACTCGAAATTAGGGACGATTAAAGCTGAGGGGAATTTTTGATTTTCACCAATCACAATTATCTGCTCAATAAAACGTGATTCCTTGAACTTGTTCTCCATTGCTTGTGGTACAATGTACTTACCTCCAGATGTTTTAAAGATTTCTTTCTTACGATCAGTGATTTTCAAAAACTTCCCATCAATAAACTCTCCAATGTCACCAGTATGAAACCATCCATCCTTAATTACTTCAGCTGTTTTATCGGGTAAATTATAGTAACCCATCATCACATTTGGTCCTTGCACTAAGATTTCACCGTCTTCAGCTATTTTTACCTTAACATCATCAATGAGTGGACCAACCGTTCCAATTTTAATTCCTCGATCAAAGCTATTTACAGTACAAACAGGTGAAGTTTCAGTTAAACCATACCCTTCTAAAATAGGAATATCAGCCGCTAAAAAGATACGTGCCAATCGTGGTTGTAGTGCAGCACTTCCTGATGCAATTGCTCGAACATTTCCGCCAAGTGCTTCTTGCCACTTACTAAAAATCAATTTTCGAGCAATTTTTAGTTTGACGTTATACATGAAGGAACGATTTTCAACCTCGTAGGATTCTGCTAATTTAACAGCCCAGAAAAATAATTTTCGCTTAACACCTGTTAAAGCATCACCCTTTGCCATTATTTTGTCGAATACCTTTTCAATCAGTCGCGGCACAGCGGAAAATACCTCTGGTTTCACTTCTCGTATATTATCTCCGATTGTTTCCATCGATTCAGCATAATAAATCGAAGCACCGATATACATGTATAAGTAATGTAACATTCGCTCGTAGATATGACAAACTGGAAGGAAGGTCAATATTTTTGAGTTTTGATCCGCTGGAATTGGTTCGATACAACCGCTAACATCTGATAAAATATTCTTATGTGAAAGCATAACTCCTTTAGGGAAGCCTGTTGTTCCAGAAGTATAGATGATAGTTGCCATGTCCTCATAGCGAACCTTTCCCATTCGTGCTTTTACTTCACTTTCATCCCCAGAAGTTCCGGCATCCTTTATTTCTGACCAATTCTTTGCGCTAGGTACATCTTCCATTGTGAAAAGGTGATCCAGTGTCGGTATTTTCCCTCGAATATTCGTGATTTTCTCATGTAAGTCGGCATCAGCAACGACACATAACTTGATTCCAGCGTCGTTAAAAATATATTCGTAATCACTTTCTGAAATGTTCGGGTAAAATGGTACAACGATTGCCCCAGTTTGTTGAATTCCGATGTCCATCACATTCCATTCATAACGAGTTGAGGAAACTAGACCAATCATATCGCCTGGCTGAACTCCCATAGCAATTAATCCTTTCGAAATTGACATTGCTTCAGACAAGAAATCTTGCGTTGAAACAGGTTTCCATATACCATCTGTCTTAGTGACAAACATGTTTTCTTGCGGATAGGATGCTAGTTGGTGATAAGGAACATCGAAAAGTCTTTTTGCTTCTATCATGAATGGGTTCTTAGTGAAGTACGAAAATAGGTAAAAAGCACAAATAAATATTCGATCAACTCATGTATTTACTCGACAGAAGTACTCCTCTGGTAATTGAAGAGATGATTATGTGCCGAAAAGCAGTATTTATAGGTTATATACTGTAACAATATCAGGTCTTCATTTGTTTTAACTGGTAGAACTGAACAAAGATTTTTTTGAAAAGAAGTGAGTACAATATCGTCGTTAGAGAGCAATCTGGAAATTTATACGGATATGCGATTCGTTTTCTTCGGAATGAAGAGGACGCGAAAGACATTGTACAAGATGTTTTCGAGAAACTTTGGCTGAATAAGAAGAAGGTTGAGTTTGTGAAAGCAAAATCATGGATGTTTACAACTGCTCACAACGCAATGATCAACTTTGCAACTCGCAAGGGAAGAATCAAATTGAGTGCAGAAATGGCACAATATGATTCTGGTATAACTAAGGTGAACTCGTTTGAGTCGCATCAAGTTGTTGATCGCGCTGTATCAATTCTTCCTCCTGTTCAAAAAAGTGTCATTCTTTTGCGTGATTTACAAGGGTATTCCTATAAGGATATCGGCGAAATTCTCGAACTGAATGAGTCACAAGTCAAAGTTTATTTGTTTAGGGCTAGAAAAAAAATTAAAAACCAGTTAAAAGGAATGATTGAGTTGGTATGAGTAATCCCTCATTTTCAAATATCGATTTATGGCTTTTTGAGCTAGCGGAAGGAAACTTATCTCCTGAGCAAGTTCAGCGTCTTGAACTTTTCTTGTTGCAAAATCCTGATTTGGATATTGAACGAGATATGTGGGAGCTCGCTCGAGTAGAAAATACTTCAATTGTTTATCCAGAAACAGCATCACTTGAGCGTAAAAGACGACCTGTTGCGATTTATCTTGCAAGTTTATTGCTTTTGTTGATTGTTGGAGCTGGCTCTTTTGGAATCTGGACACTATCATCTGGTCTTGAGGAGGAGAAAGAACTCAAAGCAAATGTCCAAATCAAACAAGAAAAACTAGAACAAGAGGTTGATTACCTTAAATCTGAACTCTCTCGATTGATGAATAAATCAACTGTTAAAGAAAACTTAAGAATAGATGATGAACTGATTTTCTCGAAATATTTATTCTCGAAATTATTCTCAAACCCAGTTTTTGAAACTAATTCGACTAAAAACTATTGGAATGATGATTCTCGTCCCGTTAACTCTAACGAATCGTGGTTCGCGTCAAGTTCTAATGATTTTGTTACTCGAAATTTCATTGAATATGGAGATACTGTAACGAATGAAACTATAAATTCTATCCGAATCGATTCATACCAAAATAGTACACCAGCTCAACTATTGGCATCATATCAAACTAATTTAACCCCCTCTGAAAATTCAGTTTCAAGCGAAAATCGGTTCGATAATAATCATTTTTCTTCGCCTTCTGTCGGTCGAGAGAATTTCCATACACGATCTGTCACGCAAATTGATTACACAGGAAAGCATAGATGGGTAGAGCGCTCACAACAGATGAATTATGGGACATCTAAAGTAGGTGATAACCTTAAATTGTCGTTTGGGAAAAAGTTGAAAAGAATGTCGAGAATGATTCGACGTATGGCTGATAATCCAATTGCCTTGCGAAATTCAAGAGATCCACATTATCATGTTCCAGGTTTGACTTCAAATGATATTAGTTTCAGTTCTGCGGGCACTTTAATATCTACTAGAGTTCAAGCAATGTCACGAATTCAATGGTTAGGGCAAGAAAATGAACAGTTAATTAGCGAAGTTGCTATTGACGGATATGCTTATGGTATCAGAGGCGGATGGGGAGTGCAATTAAATCATTCTCTGTATGACGATGGTGGAATTAACATTGGTCAGATTGCCTTCACTTATTCGCCAAAATTTTCTGTCAATAACTGGTTCTCTATTGAACCATCTGTCAGATTTAAAATGGGTGATAAAATTCTAGACGCACAAATGTTAGATGGTATTAACCAAGTAGAACTTGATCGTGGAAATACTCAAGAGTTCTATCCAGGTGCAGATAAACCTATTGGGCGCAATCTTTGGTATAGAGACATGGGAGTAGGTCTGTTAGTGAATACAAAATGGTTCTTTGTAGGAGTTCAGGCGGATAATTTATTTAAGCATAACGATAACATCTATTCTAATGATTGGTCTTCGCCAAGACGAGCAGGAAATCATATTATTGCAACCATCGGAACGGATTGGTTGTCAAAAACTGAGAAGTTTGGTATGTCGCCTTATGTCGTTTATCAGAAAAAAGAAAATCTTTCTGAAGCATGGGCAGGTGTAAATTTCAAATGGAATTGGTTGAACTTAGGTATTGCTGCTTCGGAAAAATTGGATCCATCAGCTTCTATAGGAATGAAACTGGATCAGTTTAGTTTGCACTATAATGCAGATTATACTACAAGTACTATGACCGGTGAGAGAGCGTTGTCACATCAAGTGACTTTGCGCGTTCAAGCAAAAAAGAGTCGTTACGGACAGCGACTAATTAAATTGTAAGCGTATGAGAAAGTTAGTGTGTTACATACTATTAGGGATGATGAGTGGGAGTGTTCATAGCCAAGATTTAGAATTTACTCAGTTTTATTCGAACCCAATTTATTTGAATCCAGCCCTAGCAGGAACGAGTCAATGTCCTCGTTTTGCAATGAATTATCGAAATCAATGGCCGTCTCTATCAGGGTCTTATGTTTCTTATGCTGCTGCCTACGATAATTACTTCGAGAACATCAATGGTGGAATAGGTATTCTAGCTGTTCATGATGTTCAAGCGAAAACGATAAATTCATCCCAATTGGGAATTATTTATTCATATCACATTAAATTAAATAGAAAATGGACTTGGTTACTCGGTGCAAAAGCAAATTATTGGCAAAAATTTCTGGATTGGGACCAGTTGACCTTTGGAGATATGATTGATCCTAGACGTGGATTTATTTATCAAACTGGTGATGTTCCAAGAGGTGGATCACGTGGTTTCTTTGATGCTTCTGCCGGAACTGTATTGTTCAATAAAAATTTCAACATGGGACTCGCTGTTCATCACTTAAACCGCCCGAATGAATCACTAATTGTTGGTGAATCAAGACTTCCAATGAGATTTACAGGTCACATGTCGGCATATATTCCTCTTGGACAAAAATCACAATTCAAGAATAAAACGGTGATTATGCCTTCGATTATTTATACCTACCAAAATGGATTTCAACAATTAAACCTCGGTACTTACGTGAAATATGGAGGGTTTACTGTCGGGACATGGTTGAGAAATCAAGATGCATTTATATTGACAATTGGTATGGACACAAAGAAATTTAAAATTGGATATAGTTACGATGTCACTGTATCAAAATTGAACAACGGGGTTTCTGGTGGAGCACATGAAATTTCACTTGGTTTTAACCTAAATTGTACGAGCCGCCCTGCAACATTTAGAACGATTTCTTGTCCATCTTTCTAAGTTATTGATAATCGCTTCAATCACTTTTCTGGTTTGTAGATTGCGGCACGAAAAGGTTTATTCTACCGAGTAAACCTTTTTTCCTTTTATAAATACGGTGTTTGCAAAGTTGTTTTTGAATTTTGAATAAGATGCGATTGGATTCTCGAAGATCACAATTGTTGCATCTTTACCTTCTTCGATAGTGCCAAGCTGATTTTCTTGAAATGCTGCCATCGAAGCCCACAAAGTCATTCCTTTAATGCAATCATCTAAAGATATTTTTTGTTCCGGGAGAAATCCTCCAGAGGGACGGCCTTCCCAATCAAGACGATTTGTCGCAGCATGAATAGTCTTGAATGGATCCAATTGGTCAAATGGAAAATCTGATCCAATGGCAACGATTCCAAATTCTTCTAAAATTGCTTGATAAGCATAAGCACCTTTCATTCTCTCTGGTCCAATTCTTTTTAATACCCAAGGATGATCCGTAACTGCATGTGTTGGTTGAATACTTGGAAATGCTCCTGCTGCTGCTAAAGCTCCTAAATCTTCTATATCGATAACTTGTGCATGTTCAATTCGCCATCGGTGATCTGGATTCGTTTTAAAAACTCTCTTGTATAAATCTAACATCAATCGATTTGTTGAATCTCCAATGGAGTGTGTGTTCATTTGATAACCAACTTCCTCGCAAATCTTTGCAATTCGGTCGATTTCTTCAAATGGTAGTGTAAGATGCCCTGATTTATTAGGCTGATCAGAGTAAGGTGCTTTTAGAAATGCTCCTCTTGACCCCAATGCCCCATCGGCAAAGACTTTAAAACTTCGAATGGATAGATTCTCATTTTCGTAAATCCCTTCTTTACGCGCAAAGGCAATATTCTCCTCAGATGGTTTTAACATGCCGTAAATATTTAAATCGAGAATATCTTTAGTTACCCAACTTTGGAACAGCCCCAAATCTTTGTTTTCTATTCCAGCTTCATGAACACCAGTGATACCATAACTGAATAGCTCGTTTTGAATTTCTTTGATAGCATTCGTCAACTTCTTTTTTGAAAATTCAGGAGCAAGTTCAAATATTGGGTTCATTGCATTATCGATAATCATCCCTGTTGGAATACTATCATCACTATATATGAAGTAACCACCATCGTATTCTTCGGGACTTGATTCTACTAGTTGAATTACGTTGGATGATTTAAGAAGATGATCATTTACCAGCATAGAATGACCATCAACCCTTACAAGAGCAACAGATATATTTGGAAACTCTTCATTTAGTTGTGTATTCGTGGGAAATTCTTCTTCATCCCAAAGAGTTTGGTCCCAGCCTGAACCGAGGATGAAATCTGCTTTATTTTTGGCTTTGTATTTCTGAACTCGGACAATTAATTCATCGTAAGAGCGGCAACCAACGAGATTCACACTTAATTTCTGTCTAGCATAAGCCATCAAATGTCCATGTGCATCTGTGAAGCCAGGGTAAATATGCTTTTGTTCTGCATCAATGTATTCATTGGCACTGTATTTATTCAATATTTGACGCTCTGGACCAACTTCCACAATTTGTCCATCTCGAATTGCGATGGCATCTTCAATCTTGTCCAATCCATTTAAAGTATGAATGCGGGCATTGTGTATTACAAGATCTACAGATTCCCCTTTCATGCAAGAGGAGGTCAAAGTAATACATGAAAGAATGAGTAATCCGAGTATGAATTTCATATTGATTTTTTTTCAAAAATAATGCTTTAGTTCTAAGCACTGAGTTTTGACTGGAATTTGTAATTTTGAATTCAATTTTTTAGTACATGGAAATTCCAAAGACATACGAGCCGCAAAAGGCCGAAGAAAAGTGGTACTCACACTGGATGGAGAAAGGTTACTTTCACTCTGAACCAGATGAAAGAGAGGCGTACACAATCGTTATTCCACCACCAAATGTCACAGGAATCCTCCACATGGGACACATGCTCAATAATACCATACAAGATATTCTTGTTCGTAGAGCGAGAATGCAAGGTAAAAATGCTTGCTGGGTGCCAGGAACTGATCATGCATCTATTGCTACAGAAGCAAAGGTTGTACAGAAATTACGCTCGGAAGGGATTAAGAAATCAGATCTGACACGTGATGAATTCTTAGCACATGCTTTTGAATGGAAAGATAAGCACGGGGGAATTATCCTTGAGCAATTAAAGAAGTTAGGAGCTTCTTGTGATTGGGAGCGAACAAGCTTTACAATGGATCCTGAATACTCAGAATCGGTTCTGGATGTATTTGTTGACCTTTACGCAAAAGGAAAAATTTACCGTGGATTGCGAATGGTAAATTGGGATCCAGATGCACTTACGGCATTGTCAGATGAAGAAGTAATGCACAAAGAGGTGAATTCGAAGCTGTTTTATGTTCGCTACAAAATTGCTGATACAGATGATGATTGGTTGACAATCGCAACAACACGACCTGAAACTATTTTGGGGGATTCAGCAATTTGTGTAAATCCTAATGATGCTCGTTTTGCTCATTTACACGGTAAAGAAGCTATTGTTCCTATCGCAAATCGAAGAATTCCAATTATCGCGGATGATTATGTTGATATGGAATTCGGAACTGGATGCTTGAAAGTAACTCCAGCACACGATACAAATGATTATGCACTTGGACAAAAATATAAGCTTGAGACAATCGATATCCTAAATGACAATGGATCGTTGAACGAGCATGGACTTCACTATGAAGGTCAAGACCGGTTTGAAGCGCGAAAGTCTATTGAGAAAGAACTCTATGATAAAGGGTATTTGGTCAAAACAGAAGATCATATCAATAAAGTTGGATTTTCTGAGCGTACGAATGCGGCAATTGAACCGAAGCTATCTCTTCAGTGGTTTGTGGACATGAAAGATTTGTCGAAAACGGCTTTAGATAATGTAATGGATGGAGATATTGCTTTTCATCCACCTAAATTTAAAAATACGTATCGTCACTGGATGGAGAACATCAAAGATTGGTGTATTTCACGTCAGTTATGGTGGGGGCATCAAATTCCGGCTTGGTATTATGGTTCAGGAGAAAATGATTATGTTGTTGCAAAATCTCGTGAAGATGCACACAAACTTGCTGAAGAAAAATCAGGATCAACTATCTCAATTGATGAGCTTCGCCAAGATGAAGATGTATTAGATACTTGGTTTTCAAGCTGGTTGTGGCCGATTTCAGTTTTCAATGGGTTAACACAACCAGAGAATGATGAGATCAAGTATTATTACCCAACAAATGATATTGTTACAGCACCGGAAATTATGTTCTTTTGGGTGGCTAGAATGATTATCGCTGGAAATGAATACTTGGGAGATATTCCATTTAAAAATGTTTACTATACCGGAATTGTTCGAGATAAATTAGGACGAAAGATGTCTAAACAACTTGGAAATTCACCTGATCCAATTGAACTTATTGCTAAATATGGAGCAGATGGAGTTCGAATCGGAATTTTGATCTCTTCTCCAGCTGGAAATGATTTGCCATTTGATAGTTCTCAATGTGAACAAGGACGAAATTTCTCTAATAAGTTGTGGAATGCTTTTCGTTTGGTTGATTCATGGACGGTTCAAGAAGATTTGCCTCAGCCAGAATCGTCTGTTCGAGCAATAGAATGGTTTGAGTCAAGATTTAATCAAGAATTAGAAAGTATCAATATCCTTTTTGATAAATTCAAGATTTCGGAGGCACTAATGGCGATCTATAAGTTGGTTTGGGATGATTTCTGTTCATGGTACCTTGAAATGATCAAACCTGGATATCAGCACCCAATCGATCGAAAGACAATTGAAACAACGAAAGACTTTTTTGAAAAGTTGTTAAAAGTACTTCAGCCATTTACGCCCTTTATTGCAGAGGAGTTGTGGCATTTAATTCGCGAAAGACTAGACGGAGATGACATCATTATTGCTTCTTGGCCTAAACTTGAGTCGGTTGATGAAGTAATTCTTTCTCAGAACAAATTAGCCGCTGAAGTTGTAACGAACATTCGCAACATTCGGAAGAAGAATAATATTGCTAACAAGGTGAAATTAGAATTGTCGATCAAGAAAAATAAGGAATTAGATCAATCATTTGATTCTGTGATCGTGAAAATGGCAAATTTATCTCAGCTTGAGTACACCGATACGAAAGTCGATAATGCAAACACTTTCATCACTGATCAAAACGAATATTTTGTTCCTTTTGGAGATACTATTGATGTTGAAGCTGAGAAAGAAAAAATGACTGTTGAACTTGAGTACACCAAGAAGTTCTTAACAGGAGTTCAGCGAAAGTTGCAAAATGAGAAATTTATGGGAGGAGCACCTGAAAATGTTGTAGCAATTGAGCGCAAGAAAGAGTCTGATGCTCTTAGTAAAATTGCTATCCTAGAAGAGAAGATAGCAACTCTAAACTAAATTTGAAACTATGTCACTAGATGATACATTGTTAGATGATAACATGAAGCCTTCAATGAGTGCAATGAAGGAATTTGCCTACCCACTTGAGTTTGAATTTAAAATTTCAAGCTTGGCAAATGACTTTACTGCACGTGATGCGAATAAACAAACTGTTGCCTATGTGCGTCAGAAAATGTTTAAACTCAAAGAGGCGATTTCTGTTTATTCGAATGATAGTAAACAAGATGTACTTTACACAATCAGTGCAGATAGGGTGATTGATTTTAATGCAAACTATGAATTCAAAAACTCAAGTGGTACTTCTTTTGGTCGAGTTGGAAGAAGAGGGGCAAAATCAATTTTGAAGGCACATTATGAAGTTTATGATCTTGATGGTAAGCAAGAGTTTCTCATTCAAGAAGAAAACCCGTGGACGAAATTTTTTGATGCCTTGTTGAGCGAGATTCCGTTAGTTGGAATGTTTTCAGGCTATTTTTTTAATCCTAAGTACATCGTGAAAAGAAGTGGTGGTACGGAGGTTGCGAGACTTTCTAAACAAGCTTCTTTTTGGGGGCGAAGATTTAAATTAGATAAACTTTCTGAGACAAGTGAAGGTGAGGATGAACGAATGGTACTCGGCTTAATGATGATGACTCTCTTAGAGCGAAGAAGAGGTTAGTCTTCTTTAATTTGATTCAGCGTCTATTTCTTGTGCCTTCAATTAAATGCCTACACTACTATTTTAGTGTTCCTTGTGTCCCTATTTCCTTGTGCCTTTGTGGTCTATTTTAAATCAAATTAACTAGTCATATAGAATCTCTTGAATCGTTGACTTCGATATAAAGTGGTAGTTTGATTTAGCATTTTCAAAGACTTCTTTCCCCCAAGCTAGATCACTTTTATCCATAGAATCATGGAGCGTTTCATAAATTCCTGCAATTAACCATCTTCGACCAACAAGTGTTAAATGCTCCTTCATAAATGGACGTGCATCCTTATATCCTGTTTTAATCGCTAGCTGATACCATTCTGATTTAATTACAGCATTGGCACTTCTACTAAAATCTAACTTATGATCAATCATAGCCATATCTGAAGGCAGTATCTCAGAAGAAAGTGCTCGAATAAATGCAAGCCATTCTTGAGTGACATAATCACCACGTTGCATATTTTTATTTGCCCCAAGAAAAATGTTTTTCCCTTCATTTATAGCACTTGCAAGCACTGTCATTTTCTCTAGTCGTTTCGAACTTATGGAGATGCAATTTTCTGGTAAACCAGGTTGATATATCCACTCATCTACATTGAAATCAGTGATGTTATTTGGCTCTAGGAGCTCAGAATTTAGATACCGCACAAAATCTTCTGTCCCAATAGTTTCAAAAGCGTGATGATTGAAGTATTCTTTTAAGAATTTATCAAATTTCACCCTTCCGATTCTTTCTTCCAGTGTTCTCAAGAAAAAAGCCCCTTTAACGTATGCAATGTCAGTAAGGCCTTCGTCTGGATTTCTAGCATCAAGTTCAAGTTTTAATCGTGTATCTTCAGGGTGATCTCCATTTTCTATCTCCTCAAGTGTTCCTGCTAGCTCTTGTTGTTCGATAACTGCTAAAATATCCGCAACTTCTTTTCCATAAAGTTCTTCCATTATCCGATTCTCAAAATAAACAGTAAACCCTTCGTTTAGCCAGAAATCATCCCATGTCGCATTTGTGACAAGATTTCCTGACCATGAATGTGCTAATTCGTGTGCAACTACAGAAACTAAACTTTGATCTCCAGCTAATAATGTTGGGTTTGCGAATGTCAAGCGAGGATTTTCCATGCCACCAAAAGGGAATGAATAAGGCAAAATCACCATGTCGAATTGATCCCAACGATACTCTCCGTATAAATTCTCTGCTGCAGCGATCATTTTCGGTAGATCTTCAAACTCATACCTACACGCATCAGAAAGTTCGGGTTCAGAGTAAATTCCGCAATTTTCACCAAGAGAAGTATATTTCAAATCGCCAACTGCAAGAGCTATAAGGTAAGAAGGGATTTTTTGTTTCATCTCGAAATGATAAATTCCCTGATCGTTTTTTTCTGTTGGATTATCAGCACTCATTATCGCAAATAATTCTGAAGGTACCTTAATATTTGCGGAATAAGTAATTCGATTTGCAGGTGAATCTTGAAGCGGAATCCAAGATCGTGTTAGAATTGCCTGTCCTTGCGTGTACATGAAGGGTAGCTTCTTCCCAGTAGTCTGAGATGGAGCTAACCAATCTATTGCTTCCGTTGCACCTGTAGTTTGGTAGTATATATTAATGTACTTTGTTGAGGGTGAAATTTTTACTTCAAGTGGTCTTCCTAACCATTCGTCTTCATCTCCAATGTCGAAATCTGTTTCTTTTTCGCTGCCTTTTTCACCAAGTGTAATCTTCTTAATCTCCAGCGCTTTTATATCGAATATTGCCGTGTCACAGTCATGGTTGCTCATCGTGTGGCGTGCAACTCCTTGAACAATTTTGTTTTCGAAATCAATTTCTAATTCCAAATTGAGGTGCGTTGTGCAAATCTCATTAATGTTAGAATAGGAGTGAGCGTCCTTGATTTCAAGGTTTTCATTGAGCAAGTCGCTCGTTGAAGTGGTAGAACCACATGCTGTCAATAGCGCGCTGACGCACAATGCTATAACTGGGTTTAGTCTCTTCATTAATCGTTTAAAAAAGATAGGACTGCAAATATACTTGTTTCAATAGAATGGGCGTTTTATCAAGCTTATTTTTCGACGAGCGGAGATGCTATGATTAAGAGTAATAGTACATTATCGACGAATGAAATAATCTAGTTTTTTTTAGGAATGAATTTTGTAACATTCGATCTCGGATTTGCAGCACATCCACAAAATTTTACTACTTTCACGAACCGAAAATTATTACATATTTATTATGAGTAATCAAGCCGCAGCAATACCGACTAAGACAATTATGGGACACCCAGCAGGACTTTTCGTCTTGTTTTTCACGGAAATGTGGGAACGGTTCTCATATTATGGAATGCGTGGATTACTTGTTCTTTATATTTCAACTTCGGCAACTGCTGTTGGGCATGAAGGAGCAGGTTTAGGATGGACTGGTGGAGATGCTATCTGGTTGTATGGCTGGTACACAATGTTTGTTTATGTTATGGCAATTCCTGGTGGGATAATAGCTGATAAGTGGCTTGGGCAGAAAAAAACAGTCCTTATTGGTGGCTTATTATTGTGTGCAGGACATGGAATCTTGGCGATTCCAACCAACATGGCATTTTTCTCTGGGTTGGCGTTAATTATCCTTGGTGTAGGTGCTTTGAAACCAAACATCTCGACTATGGTTGGAGGTTTGTATGCACCTGGTGACGCTAGACGTGATAAAGGCTTTACTATCTTTTATATTGGGATTAACATCGGAGCATTCTTGGCTTCCCTTGTTGTTGGTCTTGTCGCATACAATTACGGATGGCACGCTGGTTTTGGTCTTGCTGGAATAGGTATGGCACTTGGACAGGTTGTTTATATGCTCGGACAGAAGCATCTTACTCACGTAGGTAATTTTATTGGGAAATCTGAAGACCCAGAAGTACTCAAAGCAGCAAAGAAACCATTGACTAAAATTGAAAAGGATAGAGTAGTAGTACTGTTATTATCGTTCATCATTATTATCGTCTTCTGGGGAGCGTTTGAACAGGCTGGTGCATTGATGAATTTCTATACAGATGTTAAAGTGGATCGAGTTTTGTTTGGTAGTGAAATTCCTGCTGCAGTATTTCAATCTCTAAATGCAGGTTACATTATTATCTTTGGAACTGTCATTGCTGGATTTTGGGTTTGGTGGCGAAGAAAGGGGAGAGAGGCATCATCAATCTTCAAGATGGCAATAGGAACAATAATAATGGGCTTAGGGTTTATATTTATGATGTTTGCATCTAAAGAAGCATCATCTGAATCATTTGGAAAGGCTGCCATGGTTTGGATTTTTCTTGCATACTTGTTTCATACAATTGGTGAACTTTGTACATCGCCCGTGTCCTTATCATTTATTACAAAATTAGCCCCATTAAAGTATGCTTCGATAATGATGGGAGTCTATTTTGCTGCAACTGGTTTAGGGAATAAACTTGCAGCAACGGTTGGAGAGGCTTCACAGTTGGAAAAGTATAAAGGGGAAATTTCAGTTTCGAAAGAAATCTTCAATCCATTTACTGAGAAGAAAAAATATGAGGTTGACGGGGAAGAACAAACAGACAAAGATTACCCATTGAATCATGATTTGAACGTTGAATTCAAGGCTAATATTTATTTGAGTGGTAATGATGTGATTTTTGAAGATTTTGCATCTGGTAAGAATATTGGGCATCTCTTCGAATTGGATAAAGAGAGCATTAAATTAATGAAAGCTGAATTAACTGAATTCAATGCAACTGGCGATAATCCAATGCACGCAAAAATGTTATTCGAAAAAGACGCTGAAGCAGCCAAAGTTGATGACAACAAAGGAGACGGAAAGGATTACGGTGTATCGTTTAGTACGGAAGAGGCCCAAAATGCTCAGGAGTACAAGATATTTATGTGGATTACCATTTTTACAGTCGCATTCGGACTACTTCTAATTGTTTTCTTAAAAAAGTTAAAACGTCTTACGCATGGTGCTGAAGATAATGAAGGAACTCACCATGAAGAAGCGGAAGGCTTTGAATTGGCAGATGCGGAGTAAATAATAAACCAAAACATTAATAATTAACTTAATATAGGATATGTCAGGTCAACATTCGGAATTATTCAAATCAAAAGTACTAGGTCATCCATCTGGGCTTTTTGTTTTGTTTTTTACAGAAATGTGGGAACGTTTCTCATATTATGGAATGCGAGCTCTTTTAATAATGTTCTTAACTGCTTCATTGACTGATTCGGGGTGGGGATGGCCACGCGAGCACGCTTTTGCATTGTTTGGTACTTACACGGCTTTGGTTTATCTATCAACTATGTTAGGTGGGTATTTCGCCGATAAGGTATGGGGATATCGAAAGGCTGTTGTTGTAGGTGCTGTGCTGATGACTCTTGGTCACGGTGCTATGGCTCTAGAAACGCCATGGTCAGTGTACTTAGGGTTGACTTTATTAGTGTTTGGAAGTGGTTTCTTTAAACCGAATATGACATCGATCATTTCACATATGTATAAAGACCATCAAGAAAAGAAAGATGGTGCATATACTATTTTTTACATGGGGGTTAATGCTGGTGCATTTCTAGGTATTCTTCTATGTGGTTACCTTGGAGAGAAGGTAGGATGGAGCATTGGATTTGGATTGGCCGGAATTTTCATGCTTTTTGGAATGATTCAATTTGTTCTTTCGAAGGATATTTTTGGTGATATAGGACTGAAGCCTAAAAAAAATCATGATATAGAAAGTGCATCAGCGGCAGGAGCGGAAATTATCGATGTACCAGTTGAAGATGTTATTACTGCTGAGGACGGATCTACCGGGAAGGACTCGTTACCTTTTCCTCTTTGGCAGAAAGTTCTAATAGCTATTATGACGTCGGCGGGACTTGTTTGGATCCTAAATGATCCGGCATCCATGATTTATGATTTTAATGTTCTGAACTTTGAGTTTCTTGGAATGAGTGGACCGAATTTCACGATTTTATTGGCTTTATTACTGTTCTTGTTCCTATTGATTTTTAGATTAACCCAATATGGAAAGATAACGCGACACAAAATGTTAGCTGTATGGTTCTTCGCTTTCCTTACAATATTCTTTTGGGCAATTTTTGAACAAGCACCAGGATCCTTAACTATTTTCGCTAGAGATTATACTGATCGAAATTTGGTTGGAGGTGCAGCAATGACATTCAAGATAATAAATACCCTGATGACGGTTATACCTCTAGGTATTATTACATGGGTTCTTGGATTACTTTTCAAGCAAACATTTAAAAAATATGCTAAAGCGAACATTGTACTAGGTTTTAGTTTTCTTATTATATGGGTGATTGCAATTTGGATGTTAGTAGTTGAATTTCAAAAACCAACTGCAGAAGTTCCTGCTTCATGGTTTGGTGTACTAAACTCCTTATTTATTATTGCAATGGCACCACTGTTCTCGAGATGGTGGGAAGGTAAATACAATCCATCAGCCAACATGAAGTTTGGTATTGGTTTAAGCCTACTAGGAATAGGAATGGGATGTGTGGCATTTGGAGCCGGAGGAATTGCTCCTGGAGCTGAAACTGCGGCTGTAAGTATGATTTGGTTGATTCTTGTATATTTCTTTCATACTATGGGAGAGCTTTGTATATCACCAGTCGGATTATCTTATGTAAGTAAGCTCGTTCCAGGAAAAATGATTGCGTTTATGTTCGGGATTTGGTACATAGCTGTGGCAATTGGAATGAAATCTGCGGGGAAATTCAGTGAATACTCTGAGTCTGTTGCAAAGGATGAAGGAATTAGTTATTTCTTTTGGATATTGACAATTGTGCCTATAGTACTTGGGGTTATTTCTATACTTTTAACTCCCGTAATTAAAAAACTCATGCATGGAGTTAAATAACAACTTTTAATCATCATTTTTAAGCATTCTGGTAACGATTATCAGAATGCTTTTTACTTAATATAAGCTTCGATGAAACAATTCATCCTTCTTCTCGCTCTTTTGAGTATCTCAATTCTCGCTAACGGGCAATCTAATGCGAAATTAAAGGTAATGGATGTCCATCAGCTGGAGCAACTTGATGCTGACAGCTACAAATATGTTGTCCTAGGTCAGCAATCTAGTGTTCGTTTAGAAGAGAATGGGAGCGTGTTTATTGATTTCAGTTCTGCTGATATTAGCAATCAACAAATTGATTCAATGCAAGTCATTCTTAAAAATGACACTATTGTTTTTACGCAATTTGAAGCTTTCTTAATTAGCAATATTGAAGAAACGATGAAATTGAAAGTTACTGTCTTCGCCGACGGTGATACGCTCGCACTGAAGTCCGTTGGATCAGATGTGGCAGAATTGAAGATTGAACGCGTAGAGCGACCAGTATTCACCAATAGTATGGTTGTTTTTGGAATCTTGACCCTCGTACTCGCATTGATTTTTTATACTTCCTCAAAGAAAGGAAAATACTGGAAGCGCTTCTACATTATTGTGCCTTCATTGCTTCTTTGTTATGTGATTCCTGCAATTTTGGATTTACTTGGATTAATTTCAAAGGAATACACTGATTTCTATCCAATGGCACGTGATTATATGTTGCCTGCTGCCTTAATTTTAATGACACTTGGCATCGATTTTAAAGGAATTATTAACCTCGGACCAAAGGCACTGATTATGTTTATTACTGCAACTGTTGGGATTATTATTGGGGGGCCAATCGCGATTATGATATACTCTTACATTGATCCTGAAGTTGTTGGTGGAGTTGGAAATGCAGCAGCTTGGAGAGGATTCTCAACCTTGGCTGGTAGTTGGATTGGTGGTGGAGCAAATCAAGCGGCAATGCTCGAAACATACTCCTATCAACCTGATTTGTATGGGAAAATGGTAACCGTAGATATTGTAGTTGCTAATCTTTGGATGGCATTTCTCTTATGGGGAGCAGCTCGTGCTGAGAAGTTCGATAAATGGCTAAAAGCTGATAGCTCTTCGATTGAAAGATTAAAGACATCCATGAGTAATTACGAAAGCTCAATTGCTCGTAAACCATCTCTGACAGACTATATGGTTATCATTGGTATTGCATTCACTGTTGTTGGTATCGCTCATTTGGCTGGAGGTTATCTTGCAGAGTTATTTCCGAAAGATTCACCATTTGGTAAATCATTCTTTTGGATTGTTGTTATTGCAACCACAGGTGGATTAATTCTCTCAGCAACTAAATTGAGGAAATATGAAGGGGCGGGAGCGTCTCGAATTGGTTCAATATTTATCTACTTTCTTGTGGCAACAATTGGAATGAAAATGGAACTTGCAGAAGCAGTTAGAGAACCTCAGTTGATATTGGTCGGAATTATTTGGATGCTCATTCACGTCGGACTATTGTTCCTCATTGCGAAGATCATCAAAGCACCTTTCTTTTTTGTAGCCGTTGGATCAAAAGCCAATGTTGGAGGAGCAGCATCTGCACCAATTGTAGCGGCAGCATTCCATCCATCTTTAGCAAGTGTAGGAGCAATTTTAGCAGTCGTTGGATATGCCTTAGGTACTTATGGAGCAATTTTAGCCGCAGAAATGATGAGAATGGTGGCACCGGTATAGTAACTCAAACCTTAAGTTATCTTAAGATCATATAGTCTTTTCAATACTCAATCGTAAACTGATTCGTAGTCTGATGACTCACAAATTCACCATTGCACTTTAGTGTTAATATAGATATGTGATAAGTAACTTCTGGAAGCATTCCGCCGCTGTGTTTAATTCACATTTTACTGATAATTAGGTCAGATTCATAGTGGTTAGTCATTTCTTTATGATACGCTTTTGTTAGTTAAAGGTAAAGTCTCCGATACGCATTTTTGTTTATTGGGCAATGGTGGTTAAAATGTATGAATATCTAAGTGATAGACAATCATCAAATGACCTTCCAGAGAAATATTCTATTTGATAGAAACTAATCTAGTTAGAACCTTTTAACGGTCGATCCATTTCTTGAATTCCTTGACTTTTGAGCGACTAACTATTGTATCATCTTTTAACTTAGGTAACAACTTAAGTCGTAAACGATTGTTGAAATGATTCTCAATTGCATCAATTGCTCTAATAGTAACGAGTTGTTTTCGATTGATACGGAAAAACATTTTTGGGTCTACCTGCTGCTCAATTTGTTCAAGTGTCTCGTCAAGGATGTACTGATTTCCTGAGCTTAAAAATGCAAATGAGTAACTTGATTCAGAGACAAAGTAGGCTACCTTTTCTACTTCAATAAAGTTGAATTGGTCTCCTGATTTAACCAGAAATCGTTTCTTATATTCGGTCTGTTTTCCTTGGATGAGACTAGTGAGTGTATCAAGGTCAATTGTTTGGGGAGATGTTAGTTTTTTGTATCGAGAAATACTCTCTGAAAGGAGTTCGAGCTGAATTGGCTTTAGTAAGTAGTCTAGTCCGTTATGGCGAAATGCCTTTACAGCATAATTGTTAAAGGCAGTGGTGAAAATTACTTGAGACTTAATCTGAACTTGCTTGAAAATTTCGAAACTAAATCCGTCTGCCAATTGTATATCCATGAAAATTATTGATGGGTGCTCATTATTGGTTAGCCAATGTGTAGTATCAGCGACTTCATCAAATACATGAATAATTTCCCAGGTTGGTTCGAGTTGAAGAATTAGTTGCTTCAATCGCTTAACTGCATATTCTTCGTCCTCGACGATTATAACTTTCATCGTGCAGTTCCGATTTGTATTAGTGGGAGAATAACCTCAAACAATTCACTGCTTTTTTTAACTTCAATTCTATGCTTTGTAAGCATCTCATAACGACTATCAATATTTTCAAGTCCTGTTTGAGTGGAGGTTTCAACAGTTGTCTTTAATTGTAGGTTATTCTTTACTGAAATAAAATTGTTGTTTGCTGAAATTTCGATTTTTAGCGGTTTAGATTTGGAGACAATATTATGCTTAATTGCATTTTCTACAAGCATTTGGATTGATAGTGGAATAACATAATAATTTTTATTTCCATTAATCCCGGATTTCTCAAATTGAATATTTTCCCCGAATCGAATTTGAAGTAAATACTTGTATGCTTCAACACACTTCATTTCCTCTTCAAGTGATACAAGATCTTTATCCTTAATCTCCAATATGTAGCGGTAAACCATCGAGAGATTCTCAACGAAGGTTACAGCAAGAGAAGGGTTCTCAGGTATGACCGAAGCTAGAGTGTTTAATGAATTGAATAAGAAATGGGGATTAACTTGATTTTTTAGTGCTTGAAGTTGAGATTGTACATTTTCCTTTTTTAATTCTTCATTTGAAACTAATTCTTTCTTAAATAAGTCAAATGCATATTTTGTTTCATAGATGGAAACAACAATTATGGTAATTACAATACTCGCTAATAGGGCTTGTGGGTAAGGAATTGCTTGATTAGCAGGAAGTACTCCTCTTAAGATACTATTGGTTAGTAAATCAAGTAGGCTACAAAGCCCAGCAGTAATCAATAAAATTACAATTGATTGTAAAAATAATCGTTTGCGATAATCACTATAATTTGGAAATTTCCGACGAAATAGGATAAGCGTCAATCGATCTGTCTGCCAATAAATGAGTGTATAAATTAGACTAACTCCAACGCAAATCGTAAACTGAGGGAATCCATTTACGAGGTCATTATCAAAGAATACAAATGGAAGTATCAAACTAATGATCGGGATTCCAATCATTCGCAACCAAAAGTCGTTAAACCCAAGTATACATGCGTTATCGTTTTTACAGTCGATCACTGATACAAATCTATCATATTTATTGCTTGTCACTAAAAGTTAATCTTGTACTGAACATTCGGAAAGAAACCACGCTGATAAACTACACCAATTTTTTGAGTTAATGCATTGTAACCGCGCTGGAAAATATTTCGCTGATTACTGATATTTTGAAGATCTATCGAGAATTCTTGATTGATGCGTTCTCCATTGTGCTTTAAGGTGATTTTGAAATCAGTTCTGAAATAATTAGGAAGAGTAGCTTCAAATACCTGATCTGGATGAATTACTTGTCTGCCTGCTATAATTGAAGCATCCAAGTCTATTGGTGAGTAACGCGCACCGCCAGAATAAGTTGTTCGAATGTCAAAACCTAGAATGACGCTCTTACTCAAGTTGAATTCTTTTCCACCAAGAACGTTGAAGACATAATTACCATTGAACGCTGTGTTTCTCTCAATTCCATCACTTGCTATGTACTTTGATTCAAAGATGGACGAGGTGAGTAAGAAGTAGTATCCTTTATCATAGAACCGCTCAAATGTCACTTCCAAGCCATAGTTGGTGCCTGTTCCGTCGTTAATGTATCCCGTTCCTGTGGGGAGTGTGAAATCACGCCCTTGATTCGACATTGCAAAGTAGGAAGGTATTGAGTCCACAGGAATACCATATAAATATTGGTAATACACTTCCGTTTTTAACCGCATATTTTTCGTTATCTGAAAATCATAAGCCAGCACATTGTGGACTGATTTACTAAACCCTAACGACTGGTTTGGTAACGTTACTGAACCGTCTAATTGTTGCTCTTCAGTAAAATAAACAGTTATTGGCTGAATTTGCGAGTGCATTCCACTTCCAATACTAACCGTATGCCTTGGATTCATCTTATACTTAAAACCAATTCTCGGCTCAACTACATGAGATTCTGTCAGTAGGAAGTGTTGAGAGTGAATCCCTCCATTGAAAAGAAGTTTTTCATTGAATTTATGTTGATAATTCACATAACCTTGAAATAAAAATGCACTTCCTTTGTTGTCAGCAATTGTGCGATACGAACCTGAACGATAAGCACTATCAATTATATCTGTAGCATAATGCTCTGCAATTATTCCTGTAGTGATTGTGTTTCGAGCATTAAATTTATGGTTGATTTTATAATTTAGCGATGACTTTAATTGAGTGTGATCAAAACCGAAGAGATTAAAAGGACCAGCAGGTGGCAAGGAGTCGATAAAACCTGTGCCTTTAGTTACTGAGAATGCTACTATTAGTTCTGAAAAGGTGTTCTTATTGAAGAAGTATTTGTGTGAACCTCCTATCACCGCTGTTTGAGAACCAAACTGTGAATTTTGATCCGCAGCATTAAATAGATTTGTAGAATCTTCTATACCAGTAGCATCAAATTTGATGAAACTTACTCCTCCAATTCCCCATAGTGTAAAACGTCCTGCCTTTTTTGTTGGAACGTCTACTTTGAAAGTAATATCTTGATATTGTGGGACAGCTGTACCAACTCCGAGGTCAATTCCAAGTGCGCTAAGAACGCCAAGAGTTGAGTAACGGTAATTTATCAAATAAGATGCTTTTTTATTCTTCATCGAGAATGGACCTTCAGCTCCGAGTTCGAAGCCATTAAATCCAACTTGACCTATGTACTCTCGCTTATTTCTATTTCCACTTCGAAGTCGTAAATCAAATACTCCAGACAATGCATTTCCGAAATCTGCTGTCCAAGCTGAGGTGTAGAAATCAGAATTCGAAAGATTGTTTATGTTTAGCATACTTACAGGGCCGCCTGTTGTGCCAAGTGTAGAGAAATGATTTGGACTTGGTATATCAATACCATCCATTCGCCAAAGAACTCCAAGTGGTGAATTTCCACGAATAATGATATCGTTTCGATCATCGCTTCCTCCACTTACACCTGCGTAATTTTGAACCATTCTAGCTGGATCATTCAATGTGCCAGCAAATTTCCCAGCTTCTTCGGTGGAGATAGTTCTTGCACTTACACTTGTCATGTTATTGATTGTTTCACTCTTATTGTCCTTGTAAACAATTTTTACTTCATCAAGTTCGACAATACTTTCTTCAAGTCCAATATTCACGCTAAGTTGTTTTCCCGATTTTAATTCAAGATTAGAAATTACAGAAGGCTCATAGCCTGGATAAGTTATTTCAATAGTCAATCGACCAACTGGAACACCGATGATTTCAAAATTTCCATCGAGATCTGTGAGTACTCTTTTTATTGGGTTGGATTCTATAATCACTACTTTTGCTCCAGGTATGGGGAACTCTGATTGTTGATCGATAACTGTCCCACTTACTGTGTTTGTTACATCTTGCCCGAAAGTAATTGAAGATGAGAGTAGGATAAGCAATAGGCTACTAAGCGTTTTCATAATGTCATTTTTTTGTGAATCTCGCTATTCTTCTCACTTAAGTTGTTTCGTTTTTGTTGAACTGTCATTTTTTCGGGTTGAATTGTAGTATTAGCTATCTTTCATGTCTATCTTGACAAAATAAATTGATATTTTGAACATTGGGTAGGTTGTAGGTTGCTCTCTCGGTAGTTTTGACGTGTTTATCCCTCTTGAATTATTTATTTCCGTTTTGTTTTCTCGCATGTCATCCTTGATTTTCCACTCAATTAGAGTAAGCATAAAAACAACGATTTACAGAAAACAGACTAATGCAGGAACTAAATCACTATGATTGATATAGGCTTCACCCTACAATACCTCGATCAATTCGATATCAAAAATAAGCACCGAATTTGGTGGAATTCCAGAGGTCCCATTCTTTCCGTATGCGAGTGCAGAAGGGATTAACAATTTACCTGATCCTCCTTCCTTGAAATGAGGTATTCCTTCTGTCCAACCTTTTATTACTTGTTGTAATCCAAAAGAAACTCCAGTAGCAGGGCTTGCATCAAAAACTTCACCTGATGTGAAATATCCAGAATATGCTACTTTGACTGTTGAAGAACTTGAACATGATGCACCAGGCCCAATAACATCAATGGCATAGTATAACCCTGAACCAGTTGGTGTAGCCGTGAGTGAATTATCAGCAATGTATTGTTTAATGATTGTATCATCTTCAGCTGCTTGTTCTTCCGCTTTCTTTTTGGCGCATGAAGCGAAAATTAAAACGATTGCTAATAGGGATACTAATGATTTCATAGAAATAATATTAAAGATCAAAGATAGAGAATACTCTTGAGATTACTTGATGAATCAAATATAGGTTATGGCATTCTTTGTGCTGACACGAGAATCCGAATATAGTTGTATAAAACTTTTCAATTTTGTTTTGAAATTAAGTAAAACATCAATCAAGCCTTCTGGATTATAAGTGAGTATAATTTAGGGTAATAATTCTAACTTTGCTCGGAGATAGTCATAAGACTGAATATTAAATTATTTCTTACTTCTTATATAATTCAAATATGATGAATGGATTACTAAATGTGAAACTTGTACTTGTACTTTTAATTTCGATGAATTTTTCAGTAAATTCCCAAAATATCTATTATGCAGTGAGTCAAGGGGATGATACCTTACGAAAAATTGATATAGACACTCGGACAGTTTTAAGTGCAATTCAAATTACAGTTCCAGGTCAGGTTGTTCAGAAGTCAAATGGACTGGCTCAAGATCCAACAACTGGTGTAGTTTATGCAATTGTTCAATTGAATGGAATAACCGGAAGAGATCTTATTTCTTTGGATACAATTACTGGAGTAGGAACGTTAATCGGTAATACGGGAGATACTTTTGCAGGAATTTCATTTAATAATGCTGGAGTTCTATACGCAGTGACTGGTGATGGAGCAGCGACACCAGAAACATTGTACACTCTTGATTTATCTACGGGGGCGAGTACTATGGTGATGACTCTCGGAAATGGGAATGACGGAGAAGTGATTGCATTTAATTCAGATACTGATGTAATGTACCATGGATCGGGAAATGGAACTACCATTTTTGAATCAGTTACACTTCCAACTTCTACAGATAGTATAGCATTATCAGGCGATGTTTATACTGAGTTAACTGCAATGCTTTATGCTGGTGGCGGTAAGTTTATTGTGGCAAGCTTCAGCTTGTTTTATACAATTGATACATCTGGAGTTGTTGCGTTACTTGATTCGATTCCATTTGATTTTAGTACGAAAGGCTTGATTCGAGCGAATTCTCCAGCAGGTATTAATCAAATCGAGGCTTCAGTAGTGGAATTAGTTTACCCAAATCCAGCTGATGATGTTGTTTATTTTGAAAACAGTAACTTGATAGGTGAACAATTTACTTTGATTGCGGTGAACGGTAAAGTCATAAAAACGGGTGTTCTTCATCAAGAACTGAACGTTTCTATGCTTGAAACAGGTATGTATTTACTGAAATTGGATAGGTTGCCTAACATTCAAATGCGTATAATTAAAAGATAATTTCTAGTATCTAATTATAGTATAACTGACAATCATCGATTATATTCGACTTTGATACGTGAACAGATCATGATACCTTCCTTTTAGGGTGATTAATTCATCGTGTTTTCCCCGTTCGGCAATTTTACCATCTTCAATGACGAGAATTTGATCAGCCTGCTGAATGGTACTCAACCTATGCGCAATTACAAAGGTAGTCCGGTTGGCCATAAGTGTACTCAAACTTTTCTGGATAAATGATTCACTTTCCGTATCAAGGTTAGAAGTTGCTTCATCTAAAATGATGATTTTTGGATTTGCAAGTAAGGCACGTGCAATCGAAATTCGCTGCCGCTGACCACCCGAAAGTTTAACTCCGCGTTCACCAATTACCGTATCGAGTCCGTCATCAAATCTATCTGTGAATTCATCAACGTATGCGTTTTTAACAGCAGCCAAAAGTTCTTGTTCGCTTGCATTTGGTCGTGGAAAAAGTATGTTCTCTCTAATTGTCCCTTCGTATAAAAAATCATCTTGAAGAACAACACCAAGTTGACTACGAAAGCTGCTAAGGTTTACAATCGATAAATCAGTTCCATCTATAGTTACCACCCCCGCAGATGGGTTTAGAAATGTAGCAACTAAGCCTGCAATTGTGGATTTACCTGACCCTGATGAACCCACTAAGGCAGTAACACTTCCTGCTGGAGCCTCAAAAGAAATGCCATGCAAAACTTCTTTGCTCTCTTCATAACTGAATTGTACATTGTCGAAAATCAAATTTCCTGTTATATCATCCAGATGAACGGTTCTTATTTTTGGATCATTTTCCTCTTGCATATTCATTAGCTCTTGTGTCCTATCAAGTCCAGCCATTGCTTCGGATAACTGACTTCCGATATTACTCATTTGAACAATTGGAGCAACTAAAAGTGCTAGTAGTGATATAAATTGGAAGAACTCACCTTGACTCATGGTTGCATCGATAACATAATATCCACCAATCCCCATAATTCCAGCAGAAGCAAGACCGATTAGAAAGGTTGAAGAACTTGATATTATTGCTGTTGCGGTCAGACTCTTTTTAACATTATTGAAAAGCCTTTTAACTCCACCTTCAAATATCTTGCTTTCTTGATCCTCCGCATTAAATCCTTTTATTACCCTAACACCATTCAAGGTTTCTGTAAGTCTGCCGGTCACTTCTGCATTAATTTTGCCTCTATTCTTAAATATTGGTCTGATATAACCAAAAGCTTTGAGCATGACCACGGCAAAAATGGCAACTGGGATAAGTATGACAACTGTCATAAATGCATTGATCTCAATCAACCATACAAGTGCTAAAATAGCGGTCAATGTACCACCAATTAATTGAACTAAGCCTGTTCCAACTAAATTTCGGACTCCTTCCACATCTGTCATAACTCTCGAAACAAGTGCGCCAGATTTATTATTATCAAAGAAGTTGACAGGTAGTTTTAATAGTTTTCGCTGCACTTTTGCTCGCAGAAGTGAAATAAGGTGTTGTGCTTCTACACTCAATAGTCGTGTTAAGGCGAATGAAGTGATGGCCTGAATCAATAATGCTCCAGCAAGAATATAAATTAATTGATAAAGTAAGTCAAGGTTTCCTTTAGGGAAAACATCATCAACGAGAACTTTCAATACATAAGGCATTGCCAAACCTGAAAGACTTTTGATAATGATTAAGCCAAGTCCGATTGACACAATTTTTTTTCTTGGCCAAATGTACTCTTTGAATGCCCAGCTAAATGATACTTTCTTTTTACTCATGCTTCGATTAAGTCGAAAATCAAGCCAAAGTCAGATTAGTGACAAATAGTCAGAATAGCGATCAATTTAGTGGAATATTTTTGAGATCGCCATTAGGGGTTACAAGTATATATTCCTTCTTTGTTCCGTCGATAACTTTTTTTTCTTGAATCAAAACTTTTCAGTAGAAAGAAGAAATCAAGTTTGGCTATCAGACATTACTTACATAGAAACAACCAAAGGCTGGGTTTATTTAACGGTAATCATTGACTTATTTGATAGAAAAGTAATCGGATGGTCGCTTAGTGAAGACATGACTGCTGAAAACACGATTATTAAAGCATGGTATACCGCTGTTGAAAATAGACCCATCAAAGAAAAATTAATTTTCCACTCAGATAGAGGTTCTCAGTATGCTTGTATTCCTTTTAGGAATATCCTCAAAAGCTACAAAGGACTTGTGGATCAAAGTATGTCCAGAAAGGAAGAAAAAGCACTGCTTTTGAAGGATTGGGACAATGCAGTGGCTGAAAGCTTTTTCAAAAGCCTGAAAACCGAATGGGTCTACAAAAATCATTACAATGTATACTCTGATGCCGAAATTTCCATTTTCAAGTGGATAGAAACTTGGTATAACAGAAACAGAAGGCACACAGCATTGAATTACAAAACAATTAATGAACTTGAATTAGAAATGGAATATAAATAATTAGCAGTATGATCTTAACCTAGTGTCCATTTTTTTGTTGCAAGTCCAGTTACATAATAGAGCTATTACCGCGAATATCATAAAAACATCCGAAGGATCGCATGCTAGAGATTCAAGTCTCAAAATGACTCCGCAAGCATCCCTTTCAACAATTCTCTTGCTG
>JAJRQK010000066.1 GCA_024280295.1 Bacteroidota bacterium | reverse complement strand
TTTTCACATGATCCTGAAGATTTAATTCGACTTTACAATGCTTGTCATAAAGATGGTGCAGATGTAAGCATCGGTTCACGCTATTGTAAAGGAGGTAAAATCAGTAATTGGCCAATGAAAAGGATATTAATGTCTTATTTTGCAAGTGTATATGTTCGAATGATTCTCTGGATTGGGATAAAAGATACTACTGCTGGATTTAAGTGTTACAAGCATGCTGTACTGGCTAAAATAAACTTAGACGGTGTAACTTTTAAGGGATATGCATTTCAAATTTGCATGAAATATGCGGCAAAGCGACATGGCTTTAAAATCACAGAAGTTCCAATAACATTTGTTGATAGAGAGTTTGGAGAATCTAAGATGAGTACCGGAATTTTTAAGGAAGCATTTTTTGGAGTTTGGAGAATGCGTAGAATGAAATTATGAGTTCAGCAACTATACTTCGATCAGGAACAATTGTCAATGAAGGCAAAAAAATCATAGCGGATATCCTAATTCGAAATGGACGCATAGAAAAAATTGCGCCATCAATTGAAGTAACTGGTAGTGAAACTGAAATTGATCTCGCTGGCAAGTTGATTCTTCCTGGCTGTATTGATGATCAAGTGCATTTTCGTGAACCTGGGTTGACTCATAAAGCAAATATTGGGACTGAATCTCGTGCAGCAGTTGCAGGTGGAATTACATCGTTCATGGAAATGCCAAACACAGTTCCAAATGCATTAACACAAGAGCTGCTAGAGGATAAGTATCAAACTGCTTCAAAATCATCAATCGCGAATTATTCTTTTTTCATGGGTGCATCTAATGAAAATATTGGTGAGGTATTAAAGACGAATGAGAAAAACGTCTGTGGAGTGAAAGTATTTATGGGGTCATCAACTGGCAATATGTTAGTCGATAGCGAAACAACTCTCGATAATCTCTTTGCCAAAGTGCCAATGCTTATTGCTACTCACTGTGAAGATGAAGCCACCATTCGAGCAAACATTGAAGCAGCAAAATTGAAGTATGGAGAAAATGTACCAATGGAGCAACACCCTTACATTAGATCTGAACAGGCGTGTTACTTATCCTCTTCTCTTGCTGTTCGATTAGCGAAAAAACATGGGACTCGTTTACACGTTTTACATATTTCAACAGCAAAGGAAATAAATTTATTTGACAATTCAATTCCATTGATTCAAAAGAAAATTACAGCTGAAGCTTGTGTGCATCATCTTTGGTTTTCTGAAGATGATTATGCTGAAAAAGGGGCTTATATTAAGTGGAATCCTGCGGTTAAGAAAACAACAGATCGAGATGCAATATTCCAGGCAGTCCTTGATAATAAGATAGATGTGATTGCTACAGATCATGCACCTCACACTCTTAAAGAAAAAGAGGGGAAATACTTTAATGCTCCATCTGGAGGCCCTTTAGTTCAACATGCTCTTCTTGCAATGCTTGAAAAAATTGAACAAGGATTTATTTCAATTGAACGTGTGGTTGAAAAGATGGCTCATGCACCAGCAATTCTTTTTGAAGTCACTGATAGAGGTTATATTCGAGAAGGGTATTTTGCAGATCTTGTTGTTGTTGATCCATCCAAATCATTTACAGTGACAAAGGAAAATATTCTTTATAAATGTGGTTGGTCGCCGTTTGAAGGGGTTTCTTTTTCAAATGAAATTTCGATGACATTTGTGAACGGGAATAAAGTCTATGAAAATGGTCAAGTAATTGAAGGAACACTCGGAAGCCGACTTTTATTTAATCGATGAAAATAATCATTTTCATAGTGACCCTTTTATTCCTATTTGGATGTTCAGCAAAAATAAAGCGGAAACCTGAACCAAAAAATTTAATCCCAAAGGATAAAATGGTTATAGTAGTTCGTGAGATGGTGAAGCTTGAATCATTTATTCAACGAAAATATGTCCAAGTATCTGCGTATCATAAAACAATGGTAAAATCTGGAGATTCTCTTTTACTCGCCAATAATGTTACGCGAGAAGAGTACGAAGCATCAATTGATTATTATGGCTCTCGTCAAGAGGAGTTGCAGGAGATTTACTCTGAAGCACTTGAAGACTTGAATGAAGAATTGGGGAAACTTGAAGCACAAGAAGTGAATTAATTATTCGTACTTATATCCTGCCAATTCTTCTTTGTTTACGTCAAGACCTAGCCCTAAAACAATTCGATTTACGAAATTGAAGTAAGCGATAACCAGTGATGCATCTAAAATTGCTCGATTATTCAAACCGAGTGACTTTAATTTTTCAATTGAACTTTGATTGTCATGATTTGGAGATACTGTAAGTGCCTTAGCATAATCGCAGAGTTCTCGATCAACTTCGGATAAATCTAGTTTCGAATAGTCGTTTTTCAAGAGAGCAATTTTCTGGTCATCCTTCCAATAATGATTTACTGCCTCAGCATGGTGCATTTGACAATAATCACAATCGTTTGCTTTTGAAACTACTACTGCAATCATTTCTCGTTGAACACGTTTCAGCGGAGACTTCTTGAACATAATCGTCATGTATAAATCCATGTGATTCACAATGGATTGAGGGTTCAAACTTTGGATTGTATGAACATCTGCTAATTTCCCGCGTGATTTAATGAGGTCATCATAAATTATTCTCAACTCACCTTCTGATTCTTCGTACCCAATTACATCAATGTATGCCATGATTTCTTTTCTATGATTTTTTTCGATCGGGATTATTCTTTACAAAACTAGACCAATTCGAATTTTTTGATTTGTTGTGTTCACCAATTCCTTTTGAGTAATGATGACACATTGCAGCGGCTAACCCATCAGTTGCATCCAAGTATTTTGGCATTTCTTTGATCTTCAATATCTGTTGTAACATTGCTGCAACCTGTTCTTTTGATGCTGCTCCCGAACCAGTTACAGATTGCTTTATTCTACGTGGAGTATACTCTTCGAACGGCAAGTCATGTAGTAATGCAGCAGCAATAGCAACCCCTTGAGCTCGACCGAGTTTCAGCATCGACTGTACGTTTTTACCAAAAAACGGAGCTTCAATAGCCATTTCATCTGGTTTATACTCACGTATTATTCCATTCAGACGATCTAGAATTCGTTTCAGTTTATCTGCATGTGTGGGTAGTTTATTTAGTTGAATAATTCCAAAATTAAGCAACTCGATTTTCTTACCTTTCACATGTATCAATCCATATCCCATTACTGTTGTACCTGGGTCAATTCCTAGAATTATTTTATCTTCAACGCTCATTGTGAACTTAGAATTTGTTTAGGGTTTGTCATTAATACTGATTCGTTGCTTAAAACTAATAAAAATCGCAAGATTGTTTTCTTTTTTATCAAGACGATACTCTTTGTTGGAGTGCTTTTCATGCTCTATAAACAATTGAGTGATGTAGAGAATAATGCCTGGGATGGTTTTAGGCTTGAACATCCATGGGCACTAATTTTTGCTGTTATTTTTGTGCTCCCAAATATTTGGTTTGCTTATGTGAAATGGAAAACGACACTACGCATAATGAATCTTAGCGAAGATAAAAATCGTTCAATTCAATCTTTTTTTGCGGGTGTAGTGACAGGTATGATCACACCAAACATGCTTGGTAATTTTATTGGTCGATTCTATTATTTTGAGAAAGAATACCGACCCACGATAACAATTTTGACGCTGTTTTCAAACTTCGCACAATTACTGGCAACACTTATTTTTGGAGTCATATCAGCTATTATTCTTGGTCAAATTTATTTGGTTGGAGAGGGAAATGGAATTATTGGCTTGCTTATTACTTCAACAATAATTGCTTTTATAGCCTATTTCTTTGCAGATCTAATTTTGAATTTATTCAAAAAGAGGATCAACATCTTTAAAAGTCGAGAATTGCTCAAGGAACACACGATGTATCGCTGGAAAATGATCGGTTATAGCATGCTGAGGTTCTTGATATTTACACTTCAGTTTTCATTGGTGATCTATTCCTTTGGAGAAGAATACTCCGTACAATTGATTTTATCAATCTGGCAAGTATATATGATTACATTGCTGATTCCATCTCTCTTTTTGGGGAAGTTGGGCATCAAAGAATATGTTGCAATTACCGTTTTAGGCGGACTTGGCATGAATGAGTTTTCAATTTTGTTCACCTCATTAATTATCTGGTTTATGAATTCACTTACCCCAACTTTAGTGGGATTAATTATTTGCAAACCTCCCAGAACATGATTCTCGCTTGTATCACATACCTAATTGTTTACTTACTTTTTGTAGGAACTATCCCTTTGATTGGATTCTTTATGCATGGATCAAAAACGAATAAATCAGATAGAACAAACTTGATCGAAGCGAATGATATTACGGTTCTTGTTCCTTTTAGAAATGAAGAGGAGAGAATTTATGTTTTATTGAATAGTATCATAGCACTTAATAAATATCCAAAGGAGATCATTTTCATCAACGATCATTCAAAAGATGAAGGAGCTAGCTTAATTGCTGACATGCTAGTTAATTTTCCCTACCGAATTTTAACCTCTCCAGATAATCTTACAGGGAAGAAAAACGCCCTTAGACTTGCAACGAAAGAGTGTTCAACAAAGTATATTCTCACATGGGACGCCGATATTTATTTCAAGCCCAATTACTTTAATAGCCTAGAGAAATTGCCAGAGGCAGACATGCGTATATTGCCAGCTGTTCTCATGGCAAAAAGTTCGATGGAGTACCTCTATGAAATTGATGTCATCCTTGCAAATGCAATTAATACAGGTTTGGCTGGACTCAAACGACCAATCATAGCTAGTGGAGCAAATTTATTATACAAGCGTGAGGTGTTTAATGACGTAGATGATTTAGCTTCGCACAGTTATATAGCAAGTGGAGATGACACCTATTTATTGCGTGATTTTAGAAATAATAAAAAGGATATTCGACTAACTTCAAGTTTAAAGTGTGCAGTTTACACCGAAACACCAAAATCTTTCCGAGAATTTATCGATCAACGATTGCGATGGGTAGCCAAAACAATGGATATCGGTGATAACCTAGGAACTTTTGTAGCGATGTTTCAATTCATTCTTGCAATTACATTTTTTGGATTACTAGGCGTTGCTGCCTTTATTGGTGATTGGGAATTATTCTCTACACTCTTCATAGGAAAGGTGATTGCTGACATGGTTCTTTTTCTTCCATTTTTCATCAAAATGAGGCGACTTCTCACATGGACATTGATCCCAATTTATGAGGTTTTATTCCCTTTTTATTCGCTGCTACTTTTTATTCTGATGTTCACTTATAATCCAAAGTGGAAGGGTAGGGAAATCAAATCAAAGTAGGTTAGTATGACTTATTATACTGCTAAAATTCAAATTAGCTAAGACTATTTTGCCACTAATTCAACAAATTCATCGTAGCTAACCTCTTTGTCAGTTAGCTTAACTGACTCTTTAAAGAATGCTGTCAATTTTTGTTCAGCCAACATATCGTACACGCGATTTGCTTCTTCTTGGTTTTTCAAAAGTTCCATTGCAGATGTTGTTAATTCAGCATCTTCTGGAGCTGGCATTCCATATTGAGCGTAGTTACTCACTAACAATCCTTTTGTGTATTCGATAACTTCCTCATTTTCGAGTTTGATATCGTTAGACTTAAAGATGTTTCCTTGGATTAGTTGCCACTTTAAACTTTTAGCATAGCTTTCATAATCACGTTCAATTTCTTCCTCAGAGATCTCTTTTTCATTAGAAAGTTTGATCCATCGTTTCAAGAATTCATCAGGAAGATCCATTTTTGTTTTTTCTAACAACTCTTCATAGACATTACGCGTCAGCATACGATCCGAATCGTTTACAAACATTCCTGCAAGATCAGACTTCACTCGTTCACGCAATGTTTTTTCATCAGTTACACCTCCATCACTAAATAGCTTTTCAAACAACTCAGCATTCAACTCAGCCAATTCCATTCCTCTTATTTCAGTAATTGTTAACTGGAATTTATTGGAAACACTATCTAATTCACCCTCATCAATCCCTAACATTGCCGCAGTATCTTTTCCTCCGCGGGAAACAGAAATTGGATCAATAACCATTTTAAACCCTGACTTCTGTCCTTTCAATGCTTTCGCAACTTTCTTGTCGTTCACGAATTCCATTGATACAGTTGATGAATGTAAAATTCCACCCTCCATAATTGTCTCATCTTCATTCAACTCAACAAACTGAGCTAATACAAGATCTTTATCGTTTACTTCTTCGCTGGAAACCAATTTACCATAACGTCGTCGTAAATCATCAATTTGCTTATCAATTAAGGCTTTATCCACCTTTACTTTAACGTAACTGAATTTGTTTTTCTTAGATAGTGCAACTTTAAATTCAGGTGCCAAGCCAATTTGGTATGTAAATTCGAAATCACCTGGCTTATTGAAATCGCCTTCCACTTCTGTATTGGCTTTAGGAATTGGATTTCCAAGTATCTCTACTTTATTTTCAGCAAGATATGATTGTAATGTTGAATTCACAATTCGATTCAGTTCATCCAGTAATACAGATTTACCATATTGCTTTTGAATCAATCCTTTTGGAACGTGACCAGGTCTAAATCCAGGCATGTTTACCTTTTTACGGTAATCTTTCAGTATTTCATCAACTTTCTGTTGGTAATCTTCTGATTTTACTGTGATTTTAAGAATTGCATTTAACGCATCAACGTCTTCGCGAACTACATTCATCATTTTGCTTTTAACTATTACAAACAAAAAATGGTATAAGATCCCTTATACCATTTCAATCTTAAGTGCGGATGGAGGGACTCGAACCCACACACCTCGCGGCACTAGATCCTAAGTCTAGCGTGTCTACCAATTTCACCACATCCGCTTATGCTCGTTTGACACGTTTGTCATTGAGCTATTTCAAATCCCCTTAACGGGAGGGCAAAGATATGACATTTTTCTAAAAAGAGTATAGAAATTGAGAAAAAAGCGATGAGAAATAATCAGGGGAATAAAAGTAATTCCTAATCCTAGTCTTCAATTATTTTATTCGAGATATAAATAGACTGAAATAATTGATAAAGGTGTTCTTTCTATCAGTTTAAACATGAATTACTCTGAGTATAATACAATGAACGCCCTTTGATTGTACCGGACCGAACATATATTTCATTCTTGAATACTTGCGTTGTAAAATGCTACACCAAAGTCTTCTTCTAATTTGAAGTTTGTCGAAGCAGATGGCTCTCCCAAAAAAAACAAGACAATTGGTTTTCACAACAAATCCTTTTTGTTGTGAAGGACTAGGTGAGTATCTAACATTGAACCTACCATCACACAGCCAGAATCTGCTGTTTGAATAACATCATTGATTACGACAGGTGCGTTATTATTGAGCAATGAATCATAAACTAATAAATAAAGATTGCGTTGCCATAAAACATTTCCGAAATCTGAAATTTTCGTTAACTGAGCACTCTTTTGAAAATTGATCACGGGGTGTTTAAACCCTCCTGCAACTACATAAGATGAATCAAATGTTGTGCATAAACCAAATTGGAATTGGTATTGACCAGCAGATAGTAGTTCTTCTGACCTTATAAATTGGGGCCAACCTAAATTATAGTTGGAGTCAACCTTAATAATTTTTGATACCACCGAATATCTCTACCTACATTATATTCTACTAACGTAAAATCACCTGTATAGGTTGTATTAACGCTTAACTAATTTTTGTACTTGAACCGCTCTTCCCTCTTGAATAAATTGAACAAGGTAGATTCCCGATTCTATATTGGTTAAATTTAGAATAATTTCACCGTCAATTCTTTCTGGTACACTGACCTTCCGTTCATGTCTATAATGGAAATACTCCCTTCAAATCCATTCTTTACTTTGATCGTGAAGGCAGCTTCCGTTGGATTGGGGAAGATCTGGAATACCTGATTTTCAGTAACATTCCCCACAACGTCGATAGGATTGTTCTGTTGGGTAGCCATTCTTCCACTTGATGGTAAGGGTGACTCATTGGCACATTCGCCCAAGAAAAAACAGAGCGCATTTTGAGCTTGCACTTGAGTGGTACCCGTAGCAAATTCTGCGTAGAAACGAAGAACAGAATCGCGGTTCTCATCCAACCTTTCTAAGATATCGCTAGAATTTGTTAATGAGACCATTTCTGTTTTAAAATCACGGTAATCTACCAATTCATTTTTAAGCTCTTCTGCTGTTAATGCAGTAATGTGATCATCTACAAATGTAAGGTGATTGAGGCAAGAATCTTTTAACTTTCGCGCTAAGAAATTTCCAGTGGTTCAATTATGACTCATTTCGTGGAAATCTCTCACAAAATGTGGATAAATCCTCAAATTTGTTTCTAACAACCCATAGAAAACGTTGTACCTTTGTACTGCACATAATTATGCAAATATGTTAACGATCGATCCAAAGGAAATTCCAGTTGCAAAACTCCATCACTACCTATTAGGTGCTGTTGGACCGCGACCAATTGCCTTTGCTTCAACAATTGACAAAGAAGGGAATGATAATCTTGCACCATTTAGCTTTTTTAATGTTTTTAGTGCGAATCCACCGATTATGGTTTTTTCACCGGCAAGGAGTGGTCGAACGAATACAACAAAAGACACTTATAATAACATCAAAGAAGTTCCTGAAGTTGTGATTAACATCGTTAACTACGCAATCGTTCATCAAATGAGTTTAGCAAGTTCTCCATTTGCACCAGGAATTAGTGAATTCGAAAAAGCTGGGCTTTCAGCAATAGAATCAGATACAATTCGCCCAAAACGCGTTGCTGAATCGCCCGTTCAATTTGAATGTAAGGTAATTGAAGTGAAAGAGCTTGGTGATCAAGGCGGGGCAGGAAACCTTGTTATTTGTGAAGTACTCAAGATACACATCAACGAAGCTGTATTGAACGAGGATCAAATGATCGATCAGCACAAAATTGAATTGGTCTCACGAATGGGAGGTAATTGGTACTGCAAGGCTGATGAAAACTCGATGTTTGAAATTACGAAGCCAATCACAACTGTTGGAATTGGATTTGATCAATTGCCGAATGATTTAATGAACAGCGTAACATTAACAGGGAATGATCTTGGGCAACTTGCAGGTATTGAAGTCTTACCGAATGAAACAGATGTAAACGAATACAAACTCATTGAATTGAGTGACTTGTTTGTTTCGTTAGAAGATGAGCCAGAGAAACTAGAAATAGAATTACACACAAAAGCAAAGGCATTGCTCAGTGAAAATAAATTGAATGAAGCATGGATGACCCTACTTGCATTCAACAATGGATAAATTGAATACAAACAACAACTAACAAATAGACTATGTTCAAATTAACGGGAACGGTTAAACTGATTAAAGACACTGTTCAAATAACAGAGAAATTCGCAAAAAGAGAATTCGTAATCAACGATGCATCGAGTATGTATCCTCAAGATATTATGTTCCAGTCGGTGCAAGACAAATGTTCAATGCTAGACGGAATTAACGAAGGAGAAAATGTTGAAGTTTCATTTAATCTTCGTGGTCGTGAATGGACAAGTCCGCAAGGAGAAGTGAAGTATTTCAATACATTAGATGCTTGGAGAATTGAGAAAGTTGGTGCAGGAATGCCACAATCAGGTCCTTCAGATATGAATTTGAATACTGCAACCGAAACAGCAGCTACTGCTAGTACCGAAACAGCAGCCGACGACGATTTACCGTTTTAACAGAAAATTAACACTTTTAAAAGGCTTCTCAATCGGTGATTAAGAAGCCTTTTTTGTTTGTGCATGAAATTATTCTAACCAATTATTAGAACTAATACTGCTAGATAGAGAATAGGTACTTGATCCGTGAATTCCTCTTGTATGCAGCTCTCAATCAGGTTAGGAGTTAATTTCCATCGTATTTCTAGGTGAAGTCGGTTTATTCATAAAATTCTTTTAAGACTGAGCCGTTATTGAATTAAAATTGTTGTTTAATGGGATTTAACCTCAATAGTAGTTTGATTGAGTGTAATAGCATGAGTTCGATTTTGAATTTTTGTCAGGTTGATCAGAGCAATAAACATAGAGTAGCCTTATATGAAAGAGAGAAATTGGAATAAGTGCTTTCTCACACTCAAGTCAACAAAAAAAGCGCGCAGAAATTAATCTGGGCGCTTTCATCAAAGTGATTATAGTTACTATCTGATTACTAACTTCTCTGTAAACGAAGCATTATTAGTAATTACTGTTATATAATAGATACCAGACATCAAGTCTCCAGTGTTTGCTTGGATTTTGTGTTCACCAGCAGTGTACGTTCCCGAAGCGATATTACCAACTTTCTGCCCGTTCATGTTGTAAATAACAATTTCAGCAGTAATCTCATTACGAAGATCAAGCACTAAAGTGAAATCTCCTTTAGTTGGATTCGGAGCAACGGTGAAGTTTGCAAACAATGAACTCTCGTTTAATGATGCTTCACTAAGAAGTGCTTCATCTGCATTTAGGATTTCGCGTTCACCAATAACTGGATTTGCATAAGCAACGAAACCAACAACTGAAATCTCTGTTTCATCATAAGAAGCAGGAATTACATAAGTAAACGTTTCAGAGTAATATGATCCTGGAGATACTGTAGAAGGAATTACTCCCGCATTTCCATAAGCTCCAGATGGATTTGCACGTAATACATGTCGATGGCTGTATCCAATAATTGGATCTCCAGCACCTTCAAAAGGGTGACCAGCTGTTCCATTCAAATAATTAACTTGGTCATAGCCAGTTCCAGATCCAGTTACGTTATCTTCTGTAATCTCTAAGTTGAATCTCATGTCACCTGAAGCATAATCAACAAAGTCAGCAGTAACTGTTGCAGTAATTGTTCGTGTAGCGGCATCATAAGAATGAGTTACACCAACTTCAACTGGAGTATATTTTGTGAAACGAGATACGGCATTTGACTCCCAAGCACTTCTTGAATGTGGCTCATCAGTTTCCCCAGGAAAAACGTAACGGTCAACCAACGCATTAGGATAAGCCGAAACACCAAAAGCAGTACGAACTCCTTCCGCGTATTCCATAGCATCACCGTCATGAATAGATACTCCAATAACTTGCCCTGGATAGGCAGTAATCATGTTTTCAAGAACAACTCCTCCATCTGGACACCATCCACACCATGCACCAGTGAATTCTTCAACAACTACAGCAATCTTTGTAGCTCCTGTTCCGTTTGCTGCAAATACATCTTCACAAATTTGATCGTTACATGTACGCTCATCAACATTGCCATTAATATTATCAGCCCAAATACAGAGTACATTTGATGCACCACCAGTAGTGATATTCCATGGTGTTGAATGTGTAAAGTTCGCCGTGCCACCAAAAGCAGCAATGTTAACTCCAGTAACATTCATTGTAACAGCGGAACCTCCATCGATTGAATAATGTAAATCATAAGATGTGATTGCAGCAGATCCACCATTTGTGATTTCTCCACTAACAGTATTGTTTCCTACCGATACCATCCCGCTCAAATCACTTGCTGTGATAGATGCGTCATAAGTAATTCCACTCCAGTAAAATGAATAAACGATATCATCGCTTCCATCTGATGTAACTGAAGGATAATTGAAAGAAGGTCCTTCAGCCATTGTTCCAAGTGTTCCTCCAGCATTCTCACATCCTACAGAAGCAGTCATACCAGATGCATTACCAAAATTGTGAATGATGTCAAAGTCACCACACTCATAAAGACGAATTGCGGTATAGAGGAATCCTGTTCCACTAATTGGAGTTACAGAATACCATTGGATAACATGAACCCGATTAGGTGCTACTCCATAGTTAAAGGAAATGACCTCATCCGTTGAACCAGACCCAGCTATTATATCCAAGTCATCCCAAAATGCGAAAATCGCTTGGTCTGGACCTGATACATTAGGGATTGCTGTGTTTGTTCCGTAACTTATAGTTGCTGCGGGATTAAATGTTATATAACCATTGTCACTTGCCTTGTAACTTGTAACTGCAGTGCCATAATAATCCCAAGCAAACGGGATTGTCTGAGCGGTGGAAAGAACATCACTAGATGTTACTCCAAGAACAGTTGTTCCTGAATTGTTATATGCGTATGGATCAGAAGTTCCAGTTGAAGTACTGTAAGTATAAGTCTGAGCTGAAACAGCCAAACTAAGACCAATACAGCATAATAGTGTAAAGATTTTTTTCATAGTGAGTAATTGTTGTGTGATTAATTTAATACCAAATATACGGATAGTATTTGTGTAAAAGGCCATTGATTTACTGCTATTTAGCTGCTATTCGTGGAGTCTTAATGTGTTTTGTAGAATAATCCCTTACGAATAGTTCAATTTATATTGATTAGTCAATCGATAGTGTGAAGGGAAGTCTCATTTGGATTCCTTGAAATGATTCAAGTTTTTTCAGTTGTTGATAATAAACCAAAAGTGAATTCGGTAATTCTGGCACCGAAGATTGGATTGACATTCCTCCTTGTGCCTCCAATTGTTCTAGAAAATCAGATAGGGCATCTTTTTTCACAATTGGATAATACAATACCTTTTCATTCTTTATTTTTGCTTTTTTTGCGGCATAAGCTATTGCGTCTGTAAGTCCGCCGAGTTCATCCACTAAACCAATTTTCTGTGCATCCCGTCCAGTCCATACACGACCTCTTGCAATCACCTGCACTTGATCTTTAGTCATTCCACGACCTTCAGCTACTACTTCTTTGAAATCATCATAAATGTCATCTACACCATTTTGAATAATCAGCATTTCATCCTCTGTGAGGCGTTTATTTGTAGTGAGGACTGAGTGAGAATTTGTAGTAGCGCGATCGAAGGTAAATCCGAGTTTGTTTTCAAGCATTGCGCCAGTATAAGGAATCATACCAAAAACTCCTATTGATCCTGTAATTGTAGTCGGTTCTGCAAAAATTGTAGTCGCTGGGGCTGCAATATAATATCCTCCAGATGCAGCAACGTCGCCCATTGAGACGATTACTTTTTTTGTTTTGTTAGTTAACTTGACTTCACGCCAAATTTCATCACTTGCCAAAGCACTGCCACCTGGACTATTAATTCTAAATACAACTGTTTTAATTGATTTGTTTGCTCGAACTTCTCTGAATAGTTTACAAATTTCTTCTGATGTAAGCCCATCTCCTGATCTTGATACGCCACCTTCAGCAAGAATGACCGCAATATTTGGATCATCTGCCTGGATTAATGTTTGATTTTGGTAAAAGCGCTTCTTCGCATATTTAGCAAAACTTAAGAGTTCTACTTCTTTTCCTTTAGGCGTTCCAGCTTTCTTTGCCAAGAGATCAAGTATTTCATCTTTGTATTTCACTCCATCGATGAGTTTGTATTTTATAGCATCCTCTATATCTCTAATTGTTGCATTCTCTGCTAGTTCATTCAGTTTTTTTACTGAAACATTTCGATCAGCAGCAATATCTTTACGAATGTCAAGCCATATACTAGATAAGAACCGTTCGATTTGATGACGTGAAGAATCACTCATGTTTTCTCTTAAAAATGGTTCAACATAACTTTTGAAGTCATTTCCACTACCTCGAATAACCTGCATCTCCACATCCATTTTATCTAATGTATTCTTATAGAAAGTCAATTCTGCTCCAAGCCCCAAAAATTCAAAATTTGAACTTGGAAATCCATAATTTTCGTTTGCTGCCGATGCAATGTAATATTGCTTCAAGGAAATCACTTCTCCACTGTTATAGGCGATGACCCATTTCCCAGATTTTTCGAAATCGTTTATTGCATTTCTAATCTCTCTAGCTGTTGCGTAACCACATTGTGCACCTTCAAGTTCTAAATAGACACCCTCAATTTTATCATCCTTTTTTGCCTGTTCGAAGCCTTGGAGAATATCGGATAATCCAATTTTGGAATTAATACTCATACTGAGGGGATCGAATTTTGATTGCCCCTTTTCAGCAATTGGACCGCTCAGTGACATGTGGAGAACAGTATTTTGCTCGACTTTCATTCCTGTATCTTGACTAAGTCCGTTGATGATTCCTTTGATCATAAAAAACCAAATGAGTAAGCCAATAATTGACACAATCAAAGCTGCCCATAGGCTTGGCCAAAAGATTCTTCCAAACCTAATTTTTGTCGCAATCACAGGTTTTGTTGAACTGATATGAATTTCCGAATTTTCTGACATAGACGTATGTTTATACAAGATTTTGATCCAAAAGAATCGCAAACAAAGATACAATTCGGATAATCTATAATTTGAATGAAAAGGATGGATGGTCTCATGCTATGGATAAGAGATTGTATTCTGAGGATGAAGATCACCACAGACATTGAGTTCACTTAAGACTAGATTATATCGCGAAAAGTGTGTAAATTGCAGTTCAAACTATTAGAACTCAGAAAATGAAAAAACTAGCAACAATTATTGCGATTGTTGGGTTCGTGTGCACCTCCTTTGCACAGCAACGATACTCAAGAGTCAAGATCTTCACTAATTCGGAAGGATTATCTCAACTCGCCTCATTAGGTGTGGCAATAGATCATGGAATAACTAAGAAAAACACATTTTTCATCAGCGCATTCTCCCAAGCTGAAATTGAAACAATGAAAAACAATGGATTTCAATATGAGATTCTAATAGAAGACTTAAAAGCGTTCTACATTGAACGAAATAAGCACCCAGAAGTTCAGACAAAAAATGTCAACTGTGCAACTTCTGGAGGAGGTGGAGGGGCAGGCCCAGCAGTTCCAGTAAACCACTTCGAAAATAATGGTTATGCCGGATTTTATCGTTATCAAGATATGTTGGATGCTTTGGATGCCATGGCAACTCAATATCCTTCCTTGATCACTGCAAGAACTGGAATTTCAACTTTTCTTACGCATGAAGGACGACCAATTTACCACGTTAAAATATCAGATAGTCCAAATACAGATGATGCAACAGAACCTAATGTGCTTTATACAGCAATTCACCATGCTCGTGAACCGATGTCAATGTCACAGACGATATTCTACATGTGGTATTTGTTGGAAAACTATGCTACTGATGCGGAAGTGCAATTTTTAGTTGACAATACTGAGATGTATTTTGTTCCGTGTATTAATCCTGATGGATATATACACAATGAGGTCACTGATCCTAGTGGGGGTGGTTTCCATCGTAAAAACAAGGCTCCTGTTGGGTCCACTAATCCCGGTGTTGACTTAAATCGAAATTATTCATACGGATGGAACTCAACAGGGGTAAGTTCAAACCCAAATGATGACCAATACCCTGGTACTTCTGCCTTTTCAGAGCCAGAAACTCAAGCAATGCAATGGTTAGTTGAAGCGTATGATGTGGAACTTGCCTTTAATGCTCATTCGTATGGTGATTTATTGTTGCATCCAATTGGAACAACGAACGCTGAATTTGCAGATCACCACGATTACTTTACAGACATCACTGTTCACATGACAGAGTATAATGGCTATGCACCTCAAAAAAGCTCTGGATTGTATCCTGCTTCTGGAGATTCCGATGATTATATGTATAAGGTAGATGTTGGAGTTGGAAACAAAGACACAATTTTTGCAATGACTCCTGAAGTTGGTGACGATTTTTGGCCTGCTCAAGCAGGAATTGTTGCGACTTGTTTAGAGATGATTCATCCTAACTTGACGTTAGCACACTTAGCGCATAACTATCATATTGTAACAGAGACTGATGCTCCGACAATGTCGACAATGACAGGGAGCTTTAATCATGATATTCTACGATTGGGCAGGATGGCAGGCGCTGTTGATGTGTCAATTGAGCCTTTATCGAATATTCAATCGGTTGGTGCAGCAGCAACCTATAACCTTGGAATTAGTCAATCATCATCTGGTTCTATTTCTTATGTCCTTGATCCTACAATATCCTTTGGTGATGTAGTTAAGTATGTACTCAATATCGAATATGCGACTTGGACAAAACGCGATACAATTACGAAAACATTTGGTTCTTTGACACTTCAATTTTCTGAAGATGCATCAAGTACTGCTAATTGGTCAGGCGATTGGTCTACGACAAGTTCTGAATTTGTTTCACCGGCTACAAGTTTTACGGATAGCCCAACAGGAAATTATCAAAACAATACATTCAAATCTTATGAGTTTAATCAAGATATTGATTTAACGTTTGCAACAGGTGCAGAAGCAACATTCTATGCAATGTGGGATATCGAGGCAAACTACGATTATGCTCAGTTTCAAGTTTCTGTTGACGGTGGTTCGAATTGGGTCGGCCAGTGCGGAAGCTATACTTCCGTTGGAATAAGTGCGAATGGATCCGTACAACCTGATGGAGAACCAGTATTTGAAGGCACGCAAACATCTTGGGTTGCTGAGAATGTTAGTTTAAGTGATTATTTAGGTCAAATCATACGAGTACGATTTATACTTGAATCTGATGTTGCTCTTCGTAAAGATGGATTCTACTTTGATGATTTCGCAATTAGCTTTGACGTGACGAGCGCAGGAGTGGATGAATTCGCATTTGATGTGAAGACAATTCCAAATCCAGCCAACAATCAAGCGTATGTAAGTTTCTCTAAAGTTATCACTGATGGTTCAGTTAAAGTGTACAATCAAGCTGGGCAAGTAATAGAAATTCAAGAAATTTCGCAACAAACTAATAAAGTGACAATTAACACTGCTAACTATCCGCAAGGTGTTTACTTGGTTTTCGTTGAAGAAAATGGAGTAGCAGTGAAGCCAGTAAAATTGGTTGTATTGCACTAAGGTTAACTAATTCAATCTGGAAATCCTGCTGTTAGCTACAGCGGGATTTTTTATTCATTCAAAGTCGCAAGAAAATATAATCGTCAATCATCCCGACCCATTCTGTCAGTCTTATGCCTGAAAATCTCTCTATCTATGAGCGAAGCGGTCTACAAAAACTATCCATGCATCGTATCACCCTTTCCATATTTCTCCATCAAAGTTGCTTCAAAGGCTAAAAAATCCTCCCAGCGTTTGTCAACATCAACTGTTGGTCCGTATTTCCGTGCAAACCCAAGAAATGTGGTGTAATGCCTTGCTTCGCTTTCCATGAGACTTCGATAAAATTCGCGTAATTCCTCATCTTCCATCTCTTCAGATAAAATTCTAAAGCGTTCACAACTTCTGGCTTCAATCATTGCTGCAAAAAGCATTCGATTCACGAGTTGGTTCTCTTTTGATCCTCCCCCATGATTATCACCAATGTATTTGAGTAAATCACCAACATACGGATCTCTCCTTTCGTGGCCTAATTTTAGTCCTCGTTCTTGGATCTTTGCATGAACCATAGAGAAATGTTCAATTTCTTCTTGTGCAATCTCAGTCATTGCATCGACTAAATCTGGGTACTCTGGATGCTTAACAATTACCGTAATCGCATTACTAGCTGCTTTTTGCTCACAGTATGCATGATCGGTGAGGATTTCTTCGATGTTCTTCTCTACGATATTTACCCATCTTGGGTCGGTTGGTAATTTAAGTCCTAGCATTTGTTGATCTTTGTTGCAAAGTTAATGCTTGTTCGGGTGATTTCCCTGATCGAATTTATATTTTTGTATTTCAATTTGAATTTTATGAGATTAATCGTCACCCTTCTTTTTTCTAATTTATTAGTTAACTCATACGCTCAACAGACTGATTCTCCTAAGTTGGTAATTGGTATTGTCGTCGATCAAATGTGTTATGAATACCTTTATCGCTATTATGATAAGTTTTGCGATGGTGGTTTTCGGAAATTGATGGAGAATGGCACAAACTGCCGAAACACAGTCTATAATTATATACCAACATACACAGGACCTGGACATGCTTCAATCTACACAGGAACAACTCCAAGTAATCATGGAATTGTCGGCAATGATTGGTACAGCCGTGCCGAAGGTGCTGCTGTAAATTGTGTTGAGGATACGTCTGTACAAACAGTTGGGTCATCTTCGCTCTACGGTAAGTTCTCTCCTCAAAGGTTAAGAGCCAATACAATTACAGATCAATTGAAACTCACATATCCTAATGCCAATGTTATTTCGATGTCAATTAAGAATCGTGGTGCTATTCTTCCAGGTGGACACATGAGTGATGGCTCGTACTGGTATGATTTTGACACTGGAGCATTCATCACAAGCACTTTTTTTTCATCAGAACTTCCTGTTTGGGTGGAGAAATTTAATGCAAAGAAATATGCGGATATGTATTTGAAAAAATCTTGGGAACCAATCATGGAACTTGATGCTTATGGTGAAAGCGGTCCTGATGATTCTCCTTATGAACATTTGCTACCAGGTAAAGATACGCCTACTTTCCCTTATGATTTGAAAGAGATGACGAATGATTCACTTCATTATGCATTATTTACATCAACTCCATTCGCTAATACCTTTTTGACAGATTTTGCAATCTCAGCATTGGAAAATGAACAGATTGGAAATGATACTCAAACGGATATGTTGTGTATTAGTTATTCAACACCAGATATTATAGGTCATGTATTTGGCCCCTACTCCGTTGAAATTGAAGATACATATTTGCGTCTTGATTTAGAATTGAAGCGATTAATCAAGGAGATAGAAGCGAAGGTTGGAGATGATTATGTTTTGTTTCTTACAGCAGATCATGCAGTTGCTCCTGTTCCTCAATACCTAGTTGATCACAAATTACCTGGAGGATATTTCTTTATAGATGAGCACATGACCTCGCTAGTTCGAAAGCTTGTGATGAAATACGGAGATAGTTTGATTTTGTATGAAGACAACTTAAATATCTACTTGGATCGAGTAACAATTAGTCGAAAAAGTATTGACTTAGTTGAGGTGCAGAATTACATTGCAAAAGAAGTTTTGTCTTGGGAAGGAGTAAAACGTTCCTTCACGATTGATCAGATTTACAATGCTACTGTTGATGACGAGTGGATGGATATGGTACGCAAAGGAATTCATCATCGGGAGAGTGGAGATGTTATTTTTATTCTTGAACCTGGATACCTGCCAAAATCAGAGGATAGCGAATTTGCACGAAAAGGAACCAGCCATGGATCTGCCTTTAGTTATGACACTCATGTTCCGTTATTATGGTACGGAAAAAATGTTCCTAAACAGGAGATTTTCAGAAGTATCGATATTATTGATATTGCAGCAACATTAACTCACATGCTTTATTTGCAGCGAGTAAACGCGTTGACAGGAAACCCGATTATTGAACTGCTTAATCGCTAATTTCGCACTTAATAATCTCTTTGCTAGATTTATGAGCAAGGGCTTTTCTTCCTATTTTTAGACCAACGCACCAGTGAATATTCTCTTTATCGTGTACTATAAGTACTTCATTTTTCTCTTGCGTTGTTAGTTTTGCATCCTTTATAATGTCAGATACCAGTTGACTTCCCGTCATTCCAATAGGAGCGATTATATCTTCTAATTTCCATCGACGTAAGTTAAGCGTACCATTTAGCTTACTTGCATCAAGAAAAATTTCAGTCTTAGAAAAGAGATCAGGTAGCTTCTTTACAGATATCTGAACTAATACTGATTCTAATTTCGATTCTGTAAGAAACGTGAATTGGTCGTGATCCCGAATTATTGCAGTGTATTTTTTATGATTAATGTCAACGTGTTTTCCTTTGTTGCTAGTACTAATTTTTTCTATGCTAATTGCCATTTTCGCTGAAATTCCCATTTGTCTGAAAAGTTCAATTCGCTCAAAAGAATTCAAAGCATTGTAAGCTGATAAGGCAAGTGAGTGATGCAATTCAATTTCAGAGATTAAATTTGCAACTGTTTCTTCTAGCTCTAATTGTAATTTCTGGAAGGAGTTAATCAATGTTAGTACACTTGAATCAAGGCTAGGAATTTCCGCCCTAACAAGAGGGATAATTTCATTTCTCAATCGATTTCTGCTGTACTTCGCCGATTCATTTGATAGATCTTCTCGCCATAAGATTTGATTTGCCACAGCGAAGTGTAATAGTTCCTTTTTAGCGAAATTTAAAAGTGGACGGATAATCCCATTGTGTTCAGATTTCATACAGGATAGCCCCATGACACCTGATTTCCTTGCTAAGTTTAAAAAAAATGTCTCTACTTGATCGTCTGCATGGTGTGCAAGACTAATTCTGTTGTTTTCATCGTGATTAAGAATTTCATTAAACCAATGATAACGAAAATTTCTAGCTTCTTCCTGTAAATTGCCGCTTTGCTCTAACTGCTCTGCAAGATTAATTTTTCTAACCTCGAATGGAACATTCAATGATTTACAAGTTGCCTCAACTAACTGTGAATCTAGGTGAGAATCTTCTCCTCGTAATTGATAATTGACATGAATCACACTCACCGAAAACGAATTTTTAACCAATAGATGCAATAACACCATTGAATCGAGTCCACCACTGCATGCTACATAGAGATGTTTCCCCTTTAAACTTGACCAATTAGTGTTTATATGTCTTGTTAATTCAAGCATTCATTCCATCTAAGATTCGACCGATCTTTACTTGGCATTCTTCATATTCCTTCTCAGGATCAGATTTGATTGTAATTGCGCCGCCAACTGCACAAGAAAGATAGTTTGTTTGTCGGTTATAAAGTAGTGTACGTATCACAACGTTTAAATCAAAATTTCCGTTTGCTTTGATGTAGCCAATCGATCCAGAGTAAATTCCCCGTTGAAAGCATTCGTGATTATCAATACTTTTCATCGCACTAATTTTCGGTGCTCCAGTCATTGACCCCATAGGGAAAGTAGCACGGATAATGTCGGTAAAGCTCATTGATTCATCAATATCACAGGATATAGTTGAAATCATTTGGTGAACGGTGTCAAAGGTATAAATCCCGAATAACTCTTCTACTTCTACTGATCCTCGAAGTGCAATTTTCGACAGGTCGTTCCTCACTAAATCAACGATCATTACATTTTCAGCACGCTCTTTTGGATCGTTCAATAACTCATTTTTTAAACGGAAATCTTCTTCTTTAGTCTCACCTCGTCGCTGAGTTCCTTTAATAGGTTGTGAAGTGAGTCGATTTCCAATACGCTTAATATACCTCTCAGGACTTCCACAAAACAAAACGAAATCATCAATGCTAAAAAAGGATGAATAAGGTGCTCTTGTTAAATGATTTAACTTAAAGTAAGCACTTAATGGATCTAATATTTTCACATTTTCAGCAAAATACTCTTGGCAATAATTCACTTCATAGATATCACCATTCTGGATCTCATCTTTGATTTCTGAAACATGTCTAAGGTATTCACTTTTCTCTATTCGAGCTCGTAATTTATGTGGAAACGATTCGTGATTTTGATCAATCTCTGCCTCCATAAACGTTTCCATAAAGGCCATACTTTCCTCATCACGTGCTCCCTGAACGAAGTTTAAATTCTCGTAATCAAATTCAATCATGTATTTTGGAACCCAAGCATAACCAAGTGGGAAATTGGAGAAATTTTCATTAGTAGATGATACATTCTCAATCTCATTTTTAAGTTCATAACTAAGGTTCACTAGTAAATGCTTTCCAGTATGATTATCGATAAAGGTTTGTAAATCAGCAAGCGCCCGATCACCATTTAATTTGAGCATAGGTCCGTTTCCAAATGCTAATCGACTGGTTCCATCATTGGTGTTGAAATAGGCTATTGGAGAATCATACATGAGTCAAATGTACAATGCTTTTCGCTTTTATTGAATGATAATGGAAAAGAGTTGTGATTTTCGCATATTCTTAAGGCGAATTTAAGAAAATTGATAAGACAGAGCTGCTTCAAATTATTATCTTGCCATGGGATATGTTGTATAAAGTATTAAAAGTCTTATTAGGGATTGGAATCCGATTGTATTACCGAGAACTTCGTGTAACACATAAAGAACGGCTTATCCAAGATGGACCTGTGATTATTATTGCGAATCACCCGAACACTATGTTAGATGCATGGATAATTGCTCGATTATCCAAACGACCAATTTACTACATGGCAAAGGGAACTTTTTTTAACTCATCGATCAAAAGTTGGTTTCTCAAAAATCTTGGAATGATTCCAGTAAATCGAGTTGAAGACGAGAAAACAACTGGGATTTCAAATCAGACAGCATTTGAAGCTTGCTACAGGTTATTAGAGAGTGGAGAGACATTGCTTATATTTCCAGAAGGAAATAGTACATTGGAGCGTCAGCTACGTGCATTGAGAACTGGTGCCGCACGAATCGCGTTAGAAGCTGAAACTAGGAATAATGGGGGATTAGGATTGAAAATTCTTCCAATAGGATTAATATATGCTCAAGGTGATAAGTTTAGAAGTTCTGCTTTAATTAGAATTGGTGATGTTATTGACCATCTGCCTTATTATGCCGCATACCAAGCCAGTCCTTCGTTGATAGGGAAGAAATTAACGGAATCATTCCGGGTAAGTTTAGAAAATCTCTTAGTAAATTCTACTTCGAAGGAGCAAGATGAACTGGTCGACAATATTGCGAATATAGTAGAGGAAGATGTCAAACTTCGAGGAGTCCATGGGGTTGAAAAGCGAGTGGACTTAATTAAACTAATCCATGAAAAATTAAATTCCATACATATCCATGAACCATGGAAACTTCCTGAAATTGAACGGATCATATCGAAAATTCAGTGGCAAATTGACACGATGGACATTGATCCTAAATTTCTGAGCGCTAAGTTGAAAAAAGGATTTGTTTTCCGTCATTCCATACAAATAATAGCAAAATTCATCTTTGGGTTGCCTCTGTTTTTGTTTGGGCTTATTCATAATGTTTTTCCTTTTCAGTTTACTAGTTTGATTATGCCAAAGCTGGTTAAAGAAGCTGAGTATTATGCCCCAATTGCCATATTACTAGGAATTGTACTTTACCCAATTACGTACACTACATTTCTTCTTATCGCATACTATGGGTTCGATTTTAATTGGTGGATGTTACTTATTTATTTCACTTTAATGCCTATATCTGGAATGATGGCGTATTATTTCATCAAATTTATGCGTCAAGTTTCCTTTAAATGGAAATATTTGTTCCTTCTTCGGAGCAAGAAAAATTTATTAGCAAGATTAATAGCAGATAAAGCTCAGTTGGTCGAATTAATTTTGACTCAAAATAAGTGATATTCTAAAAGGTTGGCGAAAATATTCATTGGTAGATAGAGTTTGTTCATTCATTCTGGAAGATGTTCATCTTTAATATGCATGCAGAACACTATGTTTTGTCGACCGAAATGAAAAAAATATCGTTAAAACCGTTTAATAGTGTGTTTAAGGTGGTTTTCAAGACTTTTAGTGTTGATAAGCATGCATAGCAACGGCGTTTAGTTTTGTTCGTATTATAGATACAACACTAAAACTACATAGCTATGAAAAATTCAACTTCGTCCTGGCTTATCGTGTTCTTTTTACTGCTACCAATCCTTGCAGTTGCACAGCACGATCACGAAACAACAGAGCATTTTTTCTCATCAAGAGGATTATCAGTATTTGAACAAAATATTGGTCTACTACCAAATGATTATGTTTATCAAAATATTCTTGATCATATCGATCTTCAGTACCAAACTTTTCACACTACAATAGACTCACGATTACATGGAGGTGAAGAAATTTCTGATTCGGACTTCTTAGTTGAATACTCTCAACTTGTGAGTGATACAAAGTTGGAGATTGATGAGATTCGTGCAGAGCCATATAACTATTCTGGAAATCGAGTTGCTGATGGTCCGTGTGTCAATATGGATTTCGAAACTGGAGATTTATCTGGATGGACATTGACCCGTGGAAATGTAAACGGTGCGATGCCTTATAGTTTTGTGGGTGAATTTGCAGTTGGACCAGGTCCATATCATCAAGTTTTCGCAGGAGGTGTGGATCCTGTTTGTGGAATCCCACGTGTTGGTCCTTTGGGGGGAGGTTTTGCTACTCGTCTCGGGAATGGTACAGGTGTAGGAGCAAGAGCCGCTAGAATGAAACAAACATTTTTAGTAGATGCAACAAATTACTTATTCACGTACAGCTATGCTGTTGTGTTTCAATCTCCAGTTGGACATGGATTAAGTCAACAACCTTATTTTACTGTTCGTGTATTTGACTCTCTTGGGAATAGTGTGCCATGTGGAGAGTATTCTGTTATTGCAGACGTTGCAAGCGCACCAGATTATCAATCTACGAATTGGTGGGGTGGTTCTGTAGTACTCTATAAGGATTGGACGAGCGTTTTCGCTAACTTAAGTGCTTATATCGGTCAAAATGTTACTGTTGAATTTACTTCAGGAGATTGCTCACTAACCGGACATTTCGGCTATGCTTATGTTGATGCTTCTTGTTCATTCTCTGACATAATAGCTTCTTCCAATACTATTTGTGCAGGTGATTCAACATTACTTACTGCTCCTCCTGGTGCTGATACTTATCTTTGGAACACAGGTGCTACAACTCAATCCACTTGGGTGTACAGTGGTGGGAATTATTCTGTGACACTAACTCCTTTTGCTGGTGGAGGTTGTGATGTTTTCCTCGATATTGATATTATCGAATATCCTTCGCCAACTGCTTTATTCATGCCTTCATCAAATCAAGTTTGTTTGGGTGATCCAATTGTGTTCACAGATCAATCTTCAATTCCTCTTCCAGGAGTTATTACAGGATATCAATGGAATTTTGGAGATGGAATTATAACGCCACTTTCAACGGGTACAATCGTAGGTGTTCCGCTAACAACGGGTACTTATTTAATACCATCGCACACATACTCGACGCCTGGTGTTTACAATGTTCAACTATATGTGACGACAATCGACGGGTGTGCAGATTCAATTACAATTCCAATTACGGTTTTAGCACTACCACCAATTATTGCTGGTCCAGATCAGCAAATTTGTCAAGGTATACAGGTTACACTATCGGGGTCGGGTGCAGTAGGTTATGTGTGGGATAATGGTGTTGTTGATGGTATTCCTTTTTATCCACCAGTTGGGACAACAACCTATATCGTTACAGGAACTGCTGCGAATGGTTGTGCAAATACTGATCAAGTAGATGTAACGGTTTATCCTCTATCCAATGTTTATGCTGGGGCTGATCTCATATTATGTGAGGGCACTACAACGAGCCTTAGTGCATCTGGCGCAGTAAGCTACGTATGGGATAATGGTATTACCGATGGAGTTCCTTTTACGCCAGCAGTTGGTACAACAACATATACAGTAACAGGAACCGACGTAAATGGATGTACAAATTCTGATCAAGTTGATATTACGGTAAATCCGCTTCCAACAATTGGAGCAGGTGCGGATCTACAAATTTGCGTAGGAACAACCATAACG
>JAJRQK010000004.1 GCA_024280295.1 Bacteroidota bacterium | reverse complement strand
TTTCACATCTTGAGAGACTCGTAAGTTTTTTTGAATGTGAACAGAATCTTTTACTAGTAGGCAGCTATCGATAATGACATTTCCATTGACGTCAAGTTTTGCAGATGGAGTCAATGTACCTATCCCTACCTTTCCTGTTGTGGGTAGAGTGTTATTTTAGCTAAAAGATAGGGATGAAATTGTCAATGAGACAAATAGAAGTGATTTTTCATGGTTATTTATTTAAGGTTGTTTTTATGTTACTCTGATAATTTCAATTAAGCTGTAAAATAACAATAACAAAAATACACTCATTATCAAATGAATTACTTTTCTCCTCGCTTGAAACGCAGAGCCAAGCCTGCATTTAAGTGCAGTCCAAAATAACGCATCGAGTAATCCTTAAAATAATAAAACGCAGCACCAGTATATATGGATAGGTATTTATAGTTATAAGCTAATGCAGTTTGAAGTTGAAAATCGATGATATTTCTTTCGAAATAAGAAAGAAATTCCCCATCAAGATAACTCCTGTCAAGATAGTCAAACGCATCTTGACCTCCGTCATAAGCAATTGAATTCCTTTTTTTGAAATACAAAAAACTCGTCTTTCCAATATTAAAAGAACTATTCAACCAAAAATCCCCAAATAGGTTGATGTCATAATTTACACCTATTGTTGGAAGGTAATACTCCAAAGTATTCTTTTGAGATGCATAATATGCCTTAAAGCTACCTGTTGGAGGATTAACAGACCCCTCATACACACTAATACCAACTGTATCTACATCCCATTTGAATCTAAATGCTCTAAGACCAAGTGAAAACGATAAGTTTTTCGGACGACTTAAATATACTTTTAGATCAATTTGTTTGGTACTCCATATCAAACTAGGATGTATCAAGTCTGACTCTTTTGGTATACCTTGATTGGAATTGAACATTTGTAGAGAGCTATTCTTCGTAGAGATAGTTGATATACCTCCTTGCACATTTATTCCAAACTCTGGCTTCTGAGCCTGCGCGTTGAGATATACAACAAAACTAATTAATATTAATATCACTCTCATTCTGAAACAATTATTTTCACCATTCTAGATCCTTTCTCAGTTACTACCCATATGTAATACAAACCATGGGCTAACGAGAAAGAGTATTCATATTCGTGTGAATTAACATCAGCTAAACTCGTCACAATTTCTCCTGTACTAGTCATCAATTGGATAGTCTTAATTAATCCACTACTTGACTTAATAACGAAGATACCATTATTAGGGTTGGGATAGACAATTACATAATCAATTTCACTTCTTTCTGTTCTTGAGGAATCCAAGTTATTTTCAGAAATCACAAGAGTATCAGAAGGTTCTGATTTCCAATTTTGACCTACGCGTAGTATTTTGAATGCCAAGTCTGGATACAATGTCATATCAGGAGATTTCACCTTCAATCTACCTTTAGAAGATGATCTCCTTGCTTGTGCAGCAATAGGAAGACCAGTATAAGTGTCATAAAATACAATAGTATACCATTTATGTATTCTTACATTTCGAATCTTGAAATATGCATCATTCTGATCAATGACAATAGGAGCATCAACGTTGTCATCATCAAGCGGTCTGAAAAAATGTGGGAAATTCCAATCCACCCCACCGTATGTGTTTCCATAAATCATTGCATTCAGACAAGGATCTGTCTCAATACTATTCCATAAATTATGACTTCTATTTTTGAACCAACCAAAACCCTGATTTTTATCCGCAGAAACCATCGAGATGGCTTCAATTGAAGATTTTGCAGAATATTGTTGTGATCCCTCGGTATAATTCGTTGCATCTATATCTGCTGCCTCCCAAGGCCATCTACTCGCAAAATAATGACCTCCTTTCTTATGATAATGGAGTTTATTATAGTTTACTGCTTCAAAATCAATATCTGAAAAAAAAGTTTTTATCCCATGAAACTCAGCAGACCATTGGGCATGCCTGATAGGTCTTTCAGCAAACGCCCATTCCAACCCTGAAACTGCTGCTCCACTACAAATAGTCGCCCAAAGATCATTGTGAAACTGTTCAGGATAACAATCTTGTAGACCCGTTGTTACATCTTTAGAAATGGAAAATAAACCCGTCGAATCTAAAATAATGTAAGAACCACCTATGCCAGTTTCATCTAAAAATATTGGAGAATACCGCAATTCATCTAAGAAATCCCATTTTGTTGAACTTCCATTTGTACCCGTTGACATATTTCTTACAGCTTCATAAGTTGCTATAATATTTCGATTTCGAAAATTCCCAATTACAGGGTCTGGAGTAGCTAGCACATTTTGGAGAGTATATTGATGAATTCCTGCAAAACTTGCCTGTGGTGTATCATAAATATCTCGATCCTCAAGATTCGTAAAGCTACCTCCGGGTCTTCCCATTGTTGTAACACTACGCATATGTCTGTCGAACTGATCCAAATTAATAAAAGCCAACATTTCATTAACCCAATTCTTAGCAAGGTCCGTGAGTTTAAAATCAAAATCATTCGTCCTAGTAGAGAACTTGCTTTTGCACTTGATTTTTCAAAAACTGCAATCATGGATTCGTTTACACATGGATTTCAACAAGCAGGGAAGGCAATCTCGATTCCTGATTGGGATACTAAATACTAGTAAGATGAGAGTAGTTATCTTTGAAGAAGATTCCTTTTACAAACTGATTGATGAACTTACAGTTCGTATCATTCAAAATGTTGAAAAACGTTATTCTGATAAAGAATGGATGAATGAGATAGAAGCGAAGGAACTATTGGGTATTAAAAGTAAATCGAAATTACAGGAATTACGGGATGGTTTAAAGATCGAGTTCAGCCAATTCGGGAAAATTATTCGTTATAGTAGATCAAGTATTTTGGAATTTTTAGAATTACATCGAAAAGGATTGAGCAAATATTGATCAGAAAAAGAACGCAAAAAGAACATAAAAAAAAAGCACCCAGCCGAAGCCGAAGTGCTTTTTCAGTGGTGGGGAATGTAGGATTCGAACCTACGACCCCCTGCTTGTAAGGCAGGTGCTCTAAACCAACTGAGCTAATCCCCCATGTTTCTTATTGACTCGTTTGTCAAATGCGTGTGCAAATATACACTTGATTTCGTGAATCACAAGTGATTTTTTGAAAAAACTCAAAAATAATCGGCAACTAAAAAGAAGCTTCCAATAATTAAAATGGTATCGCCTTGTTTTGCACTATTTTGTACTGAATTAAGTGCTATTTTTGGTTCTTTAAAAAGACTTATTTCACTTCGGGAATCGTTAATAAGTTCAGTAATTGTTTCGGTTTTGGCACTTCGTTGATTACTGAATTCTGTAAAATACAGTAGAGCATCACTGGGAAATACTGAAATAATTTCTGCTAGATTTTTATCTGCACTTAATCCGAATATTACGTGCAGAATTCCAATATTAATTTTGTTAACCGTGTCAATAGTTGCTCTTATTCCATCTGCATTGTGCGATACATCGATGATAGTAAGCGGATTTTTTGATGTTACTTGTAATCGTGCGCGAAAACCAGTGTTCTTATATAAGTTGGATAAACCTTTCGGAATAGATAGATCACTTATAGGGTATCCCAATTTCCCTAATTCGTTTAATGCTGAAATTGCAAGTTGATAGTTTTCCTTTTGATAAGAGCCCAGTAATGGGAAATCGATAGGAATTGTGATTGAGTCATCATACAAGATTATTCTTGATTTTTTTGACTCTGCAATTCTGGTGATTACCTTCCTTAAGTTCGATTCAATATGACCTATGATTACTGGAGTTGTTGGTTTTATTATCCCTGCTTTTTCTAGTGCTATTTCTTCCAAGGTTTCTCCTAAAATATCGGTATGTTCGAGGCTAATTGTTGTAATAACACTCAATAGTGGTTGTATCACATTGGTGGCATCTAGTCTACCTCCAAGTCCAGTTTCAATTACGCAGATATCACATTTTTGCTTAGAGAAATAGTCCAACGCAAGTACAAATGTCATCTCGAAGAAGGAAGGAGAGAAGTCGAGTGTTTTTGACTTTATCTTTCGAACGAAATTCACAACAGATATTGAATCCATCGCATTGCCATCTATTCTAATTCGCTCAGTGTAATCTTCAATATGTGGTGATGTGAATAGTCCAACGGTATAATCATTCTCTGTGAGAATAGAAGCAATCATTGAGCATGTAGATCCTTTTCCATTGCTTCCTGCTACATGAACAAATTTGAGGTCATTTTGAGGATTACCTAACAACTTTAGAAGTTTGGTGCAATTATCTAACGTAGGTTTGTATGCCTTAGATCCGATTAGTTGATAAGATGGGAATTGTTCGAATAACCAACTGATGGCATCCCTATATTCATTATGTGGCTTTGACATAAACCGTGTAGAATACATAAACGAGTGATGCACCTGATGCTTTGTTGTATTTCACTTGTTTCTTAATCGCAAAACCTATCTTATTGATCAAGCTTTGGTTGGTCGTCGTTGTATTTCCTTTTACAGTTGTGAACGCGATAACGTTTCCTTGCGCATCTACCGTTAATTTGTAGCCAATTTTCGCATCAGTGTCGATGTAGATACCACCAACACTAACATTATTTAATCGTGTTCTACCTGCGGCACCAGTCCCATTTCCGTTACCAGTACCTGCTGTATTTCCGTTATCTGAACCGAATCCAGTACCATTTCCGCCACCTTGTCCACCTCCAGATCCACCTTGTGCGAAAGGATTATCGCTCTGCTGTGTTGTGCTGGCTGTGTTTTCCTGATTGTTCGCATTTGTGTGTGTTGATTGTCCAGTTGGAACAGTAGTTTGTTCTGGGCGATTATTGGTGATTACCTGTTCTGTTTGAGGTTTTGGCTCATCGATTGGTGCATCAGTTGGTTCGCCGCCACCGGCACCACCTTCCATTTTTAATTCTTTTAATACAATTTCATCAATTTCTGTTGTTGCTTTGACAACTGTATCTTCTGGCAATGGATCTGGAATCTCATAGTACATGAAAGAGAGCAAAAGAAATGCTACCAACATCAATACTAAAGAAGCAATTAGCCCCTTTCGTGCGTCCATCTTATCTACTACTGGTATATTTGCCATAATTCAAGAATTTGGTGTTACGGTTTATATGCTAGAACAGGATCGAGTCCATTCGCTTGACATAAGGCAAGTACATTAAAGATCGCCTCGTAATCAGCAAGCTTATGTCCTGCTATTTTTAATTGTACTTCATTTGCTTCTTCAACAGCATTCATAGCTAGCACCTTAATATCATCAAATGGCATCGGGTTATCAGGGTCACCTCCTGGAAGGACATAGTATAGGTTATCTTCAGTAACCACAACAGTTGGTTTTACCTTGTCTGTTGTTTTTGGAAGCGTCTCATCAGGGCTAGGTAAGTCTAGCGGCGTAGTATCATTACTCATTATACTAATAATGATGAAGAAGATCAGAAGCAAGAAGACCAAATCGGTCATGGAAGACATTCCGCCTTCTACCTTGATCTTATTTTTTGAGCTCATTCCCATAACTACTTATTTACTTGGTTGATGCAACATATCCATAAACTCAAGTGCATCGTTTTCCATTTGGTAAACAACTTTTCCAATCCGTGCGACTAAATAGTTGTACCCAATATAGGCTACAATACCAACAATCAGACCAGCAACTGTTGTTACCATGGCTGTCATTGTTCCTGGAGCAATAGTTTCGATGCTAACCTCCGAAGATGCCTGTAAATCGATAAATACCATAATCATCCCGATCGTTGTTCCAAGAAAACCTATCATTGGTGCTGCACCAGCTGCTGTTGCTAAAAAGCTCAATCGTTGTTCTAAACGAAGAATTTCTAGTTTCCCAGTGTTTTCAATTGAAGCTGAAATACTCTCGAGTGGGCGTCCCAATCGCGAAATTCCTTTTTCCATCATACGTGCTGATGGTGAATTTGAGCGAATACAATAATCCTTTGCTGCATCGATCTTTCCATCTGTTATGTATTCTCTGATTTTAGCCAACAATCCTTTTTCTTCTTTGGAAGCTTTCCGTAAGGCGAGGAATCGCTCTACAAAAATAAAGATTGCATAGGCAAACATTGCTGCCAAACTTAACATGATAATTAGGCCAAATCCCTGACTTGCATCAGCGACGATTTCCCACAACGGAACATCCTCAACTCCTGTTTCAGATGAACTCCCGTTAGTTACTTGAAGTAAAAAAGATAAACTCATATATTCTGTATAACGATTAGATATTCAATTTAGTTACTAAAATAGCAAGAAAACTCCTGCTCCGGCAAGATAACCAATTAAGGCTAACCATGCGATGTTCTTAAAATACCAGAAGAAAGAAATTTTCTCCATTCCCATGGCAACTACTCCTGCAGCCGATCCAATGATCAACATACTTCCTCCAGTTCCGGCAGCATAAGCGATGAAATGCCAAATGTGAGAATCACTAGCATACAGTGGGTCCGACATGTCAAACATTCCCATTGACGCAGCTACTAGTGGTACATTGTCAATCACAGCAGAACCAGCTCCCATAAGCATCACAAACATATTGTCGCTCATTGAGGCTTGTACATCTTGTCCGAAATTGAAGATTAAACCAAGCGATTCCATTGCTGCAACTGCCATTAAAATTCCTAAAAAGAATAGAATTGAAGGCATTTCAATTTTTGCCAATGCTCCAAAAGTCGGACTGCTATGATGATTATCAGCAGCTTCTCGATCTCCCACACTCGTCATTGAGAATTGTCGTGCGCTGATTAACTCTGCAACCAATGCCACAATCGATAAAGAAAGCATCATTCCAACATAAGGGGGTAAATGTGTAGCAGTCTTGAATATTGGTACGAAAACAATCATTCCAAGCCCTAAGTATAACATGAATGGGCCCCGCTTATTTTCGTTTCCTTCAGTTTCTGATGATTCAAAATTTCCTTTAAACGGTGTCAAGAAACTTGCAATAAAAGTTGGAACGATCATACAAACCAATGATGGAAGTATAAGATATTCAATTAGTTTTAATGCAGTTACTTTGTTTCCCATCCAAAGCATTGTCGTTGTGACATCACCAATTGGCGACCAGGCACCACCTGCATTTGCTGCAATAATAATCATACCCGCGTACCAGATCCGTAGTTTTTTGTCACTGATAAGTTTCCGTAAAATGGTAATCAAAACAATTGTTGCCGTTAAGTTATCGATGATTGCAGATAAGACGAATCCAAGGATACAAACGATCCATAAAAGTGTTCTCTTTTTGTTTGTTTTAATGTAGCGCTTGATCGTGGAGAAGCCATCGAAATGATCAATAATTTCAACGATTGTCATCGCACCGACAAGGAAAATAAGGATTTCACACGTTTTACCGAAGTGGTGGAGGAGAGTTGATTCCATCAAATGTAATCGTTCCTCATGATCGAATGCAGAGAAAAGAGGATGATCTCCGTTACCGTCAAGGAGATGTCCACCGTGGGAATCGAACCATGAAGTGAAACCATCCAGTCCGAAAGCGATTCCAGCCCAGGCCAATGCCATCATTAATAAGGCAGGAATAAGCTTATCAACCTTTAGATTATGTTCAAGAGTTATTGCTAAATAACCAAGAATAAAGACGAGTACAATAAAAATTTCCATGAGAGTTGTTTTATACCTGTTTGAGTATTATAGTTTATACGAGTTGGTCTAATGCCAGTCTGAAAGCGGTTTTAGCGAGATCTGTTTTACTTGAATTAATCGCATAAGTACGTTCAAGAGCCTCACGAATTATTTTACTAGTATCAGAGAAAATTCCTTCATCCGTTAATTTATCAAGATCGTTGCTCATCAAGTAAGCAAAAACACGAGCCATTCCACAATTAGAAATAAAGTCGGGAATTGATGTTATTTGATTATCAGCCTTTTCTGCAATGGGTCCAAAGAAAATTTCAGGATCTGCAAAAGGAACATTCGCACCAGCAGAAATAACTTCAACACCAGATGCGATCATTCGATTTAATTGATCTTCAGTAATCAGACGAGATGCGGCACAAGGAATGAAGACTTCCGCTTTTATATCCCAAATTTTAGAATTTACCTCATCAAACGATAACATGTTCGGGTGATTCAACTCGTTCCCATTCTTAGTAAGGAATAAATCACGAATTTCTTCGAATGAAAAACCGTCTTCTTTGATTAAGCCGCCAATACGGTCGATAATTCCAACAATAATTGCTCCTTCTTGAGCTAAATAATAAGCTCCCGCTGAACCTACATTCCCCCATCCTTGAACAAGAATGCGTTTTCCTTTCAAGTCGCCACCGTAGATGTTGTAGAAATGACGAACCGATTCAGCTAATCCATATCCTGTAATCATATCAGCAACAACGAACTTTCTGTTAATTGCTGGAGAATATTTTTCTGTTTCAATCACTTTTAGAACACCTTGACGAAGCTGTCCAATTCTATTAATTTTTTGTGCATCACGCGGTTGAAAATGTCCGTTAAAAACTCCTTCTTGAGGATGCCAAACACCACAATCTTCTGTAATTGGAATTACTTCATGAATTTCATCAACGTTCATATCGCCACCAGTTCCGTAGTAGTGTTTAAGCAATGGTGTAACCGCAGCATACCATCTTCTTAAAACGCCTTCTTTGCGCGGATCTTTCGGGTCGAATTTAATACCTGATTTAGCTCCTCCGATTGGCGGTCCTGCAACAGTAAATTTGACTTCCATCGTTTTTGCAAGTGATTCTACTTCACGCTTATCAAGTGTTTTGTGCATTCTTGTTCCACCACCAGCAGCTCCTCCACGTAATGAGTTGATAACCACCCATCCTTCGGCTTCCGTTTCGGGATCTTTCCATTCAAAAGTGATTTCAGGTTGCTTATTTTCAAACTTTTCAAGTAGTTCTTTCATCAAAGTATTTTATGCTCTAAGGGAGCAAAGTTAGCAAACTATTTGATCCGAGAAACGCTTTTGACAGGGTATTCCGACGATTTATGAACAGCCTAACTTTGGGCTATGGGAGATGTTTTACACCGCCAATTACCGCTTTATTTGCTCCTGTTACTGAAGGAATCGTATTTATTGAATTAGTAAGATGAAGTGCGCCAAGAAAAGCGAATATTACTGCTTCTTTGAATTCAATTAGCTCTTTGGAGGGCAAAAGAACTTCTCCTTTAAAATCTCTCTTGATAGACTCTATCAAAAATGTGTTGTATGTTCCTCCGCCAGTGATCATCACTTTTTTTATAGCTAATGAATTTAATGTAGTGGCAATCTGCTGAGAAATGTGATTAGTTACGGTATGTAGGATATCTTTTGGGTGACTGGTAGAAAATGAACTAATTATGGTATTGAACTTTGCTTCAAGCCATTCTGTTCCTAGAGATTTAGGAGGGGGAGCTGAATAATAGGTGATTGAGTTTAACTTCTGCAATAGAGATGGGATCAACGTTCCGCTTTGTGCTGTTAGGCCATCCTGATCATAACTTTGACGATAGTGTTCAAACATCAGTTCATTTAAAGGAAGATTTCCAGGTGAAATATCGAAAGCAATTATAGGATCCCTCAAGACACAAAGATTAGCAAATCCACCGATATTGAGAAAGGCATCTGCCAAATTTGAAAATAAAAGTGAATCACCGATAGGAACAAGTGGTGCGCCTTGTCCTCCTGCAATGACATCCTTTGTGCGGAAGTCATTAATTACATCAATTCCTGTTAGTGTCGCAATGGTAGATCCGCAACCAATTTGAAGTGTGAACCCTCTATGAGGTTGATGAAAAACAGTGTGCCCATGAGAAGCAATCGCGTGAATATCCCTTTGTCGATTTCATTCTGGATGATAAACTGTTTAACTTTTTCAGCAAAAAAATGTCCCAATTCTTTATCTAAAAGAAGCAAGTCTTCGCTTGATATAGTTCTTGATTTCTTTAATTTTCCGAGAAGATCATTTGGATAGGAAATGGAAGCAGTTTTTATAATTTCGTGTTTCCAATTATGGTTAGCATCTTGATTAAATAACACATCAGCGATATCTAATCCATCCATAGATGTACCTGACATAAGTCCTATTATTCTTTGCGAAATCATGCTCGAAAATACAAAGAACTATCGTTTGTATCACTGGGAAAATGAAATTAAAACCTTACATTTGTTGGATATATTTTCAGAATAAAAAAGCAGAACACATGGAATTTGAATTATCAGAAGAGCAGTTAGCCGTAAAGGAAGCAGCGAGAGATTTCGCTCAAAATGTTCTTAAACCAGGAGTGATAGCAAGAGATACTGAACAACGATTTCCAACTGAGGAGATTAAGCAGCTTGGTGAACTTGGGTTCATGGGAATGATGGTTGATCCTAAATATGGTGGATCTGGAATGGATACTGTTTCGTATGTGTTAGCGATGGAGGAAATTTCAAAAGTTGATGCGTCTACTTCAGTTTGTATGTCTGTAAACAATTCGCTCGTTTGCTGGGGATTGGAAAAATTCGGTTCGGAAGAGCAAAAACAAAAATATTTAGCCCCTTTAGCGAAAGGTGAAATCATCGGCGCATTTTGTCTTTCTGAACCAGAAGCGGGTTCTGATGCAACATCACAACAAACATCTGCAATTGATAAAGGAGACCATTACTTAGTTAATGGTACAAAGAACTGGATTACGAACGGATCAACTGCTTCAGTTTACATTGTTATTGCTCAAACGGATGCAGAAGCTGGGCATCGAGGCATAAATGCTGTTATTATCGAACGAGGCATGGAAGGTTTCATCGTTGGTGCTAAGGAAGATAAATTGGGAATTCGAGGATCTGATACGCATACGTTGATGTTTAACGATGTTAAGGTTCCAAAAGAAAATAGAATTGGTGAAGATGGGTTTGGATTCAAATTCGCGATGAAAGTATTATCTGGAGGTAGAATTGGAATTGCATCGCAAGCACTTGGAATAGCAGGCGGAGCATTTGAATTGGCTTTGGCTTATTCTAAAGAGCGTAAAACCTTCGGTAAAGAAATTTATAAACATCAAATTATTGCCTTTAAATTGGCTGACATGGCTACGGATATTGAAGCGGCAAAACTGCTCGTCTATAGGGCAGCCCTGGATAAGGATAGTGGACGTAATTTTGATCAATCCAGTGCAATGGCTAAGTTATATGCGTCTAAGGTAGCGATGGAGCACACGGTAGAAGCTGTACAAATACACGGCGGGTATGGATTCGTGAAAGAATATCATGTTGAGCGACTGATGCGAGATGCGAAAATCACTCAGATTTATGAAGGAACTTCTGAAATTCAGCAAATTGTTATATCAAGAGGAATCTTGAAGGACTAACAAGTAAAACGTTCATTTTATTAGCGCACTGTTTTCTGCTCAAATTTTAATGGTCAATGCAGGATTTTCTCATCGTAGCACGATTTGTAAATTTTTAAAGCCATTTAACAAGAATATTTCAGTTATTTTCATTCTGTTTTCAGCTAGATTTCAAAATTAAATACATATCTTTGCGCCCCGACTAATGAAGAGTTGGGACAATAAATACATATAACAAAACACGATTTTATGAATTCTTACGAAACTGTTTTCATTTTAACTCCCGTTTTGTCTGAGGAACAGACAAAGGAAGCAGTGCAGAAGTTCGAGGGTGAGATCAAGTCATTAGGAGGCAAAATTAAGCACTCTGAAAGCTGGGGCCTACGCAAGTTAGCCTACCCTATCCAAAAAAAGTCGACAGGATTTTATTTCTTGCTCGAATTTGAAGGACCAAGTACTGTAATTAGCGAATTTGAAGTTATGCTTCGCAGAGACGAACGCTTAATGCGTTTCTTAACTGTGAAAATGGACAAAGATAGTCTAGCATGGGCGGAACGACGCAGAACCAAAATGGGCGCAAAGAAAACCGTAGCTGCTAAAGCTTAATTACAAACTTATTTAAATTTAGACCAAGATGGCTGCAAATGATATTCGTTACTTGACTCCGATTAACATCGAGATTACAAAAAGTAAATATTGCCGTTTCCAAAAGAGCGGTATCAAATACGTTGATTACAAAGATCCAAATTTCCTTTTGAAATTAATCAACGAACAAGGTAAGATTTTACCACGTCGACTTACAGGTACTTCAGCGAAGTATCAACGAAGAGTAAATAAAGCAATAAAACGTGCGCGTCACATTGCTATTCTTCCGTACGTTGCTGACATGATGAAATAACCTATTGTTGAACACGAAATTTCAAAGAAAATGGAAGTAATTTTAAAGAAAAATGTTAATAACTTAGGATATGCAAATGAAATGGTAACTGTTAAGAACGGTTACGGACGTAATTTCTTAATCCCACAAGGTTATGCAACTTTGGCTACAGCATCTGCAAAGAAAGCGCATGCTGAAATCATGAAACAAAAATCACATAAAGACTCTAAAATACTTACCGAAGCACAAGAGCTTGGTAAGAAATTAGAAGCTACTTCAGTAAAAATTATTACTAAAGCTGGTGATAAAGGAAAGATCTTCGGATCTGTAAACACTGTTCAATTGTCTGAAGCATTGAAAGCGCAAGGAATTGAAGTTGATAGAAAGTCGTTGAAAATTAAAGATGAGCCAATTAAAGAGATTGGATCATATCAAGCGACAGCAAATCTTCACAAAGATGTTAAAGCTACTTTGACATTTGAAGTTGTAGGAGAGTAAAATTTATCACAATTTTATTTAGGGCGTCCTAGCGAAAGTTAGGACGTTTTTTTGTGGGATAAATTATACTGTGTTAATGGTGCAAGGAGTGTTAGGTTTAACTGTGACAATATACCGCAAAGTTACAGGGGGGACAAAGAGTCAATCAGTTTTCGGGTTAAAAGAAGTAAAGTGACTTTTATATCGTCGAGAGGAAATCTATAGTAACACAACTAGAAGACTCTTTAGAATAATAGACTTCTCCATTTAACTGATCAGCCAAAATATGTATGAGTTCTAAGCCTAGTGTCCCACTTTCCGAAGGGTTAATTTCTACCGAAATACCTGGTCCACTATCACAATAAATCAATTGATAGTTTGAGTTATTCACCTCTATTTTTAATCTTATCCATCTTGGGTTTTCACCTGTAAAGGCATGCTTATATGAATTTGTAACCAGTTCATTAATGATTATCCCCAATGGAATCATAGTATCCATTGGGAGAAACAAATCCGAGGGGACAAACAACTCTTTTACAGGCCTATTGTTAGAATCTAAATCTAATGTTGCCTCGATATAGAAAATTAATTGTTGGACATATTCATGGACATCAACATTTGTTAAATCTTCTGTGCTATATAACTTTTGGTGCACAAGCGCCATTGATTCTATGCGCCGTTGACTATCCCTTAATACAGCTTTAGATTCACCGTCATCTAAATTCCTAATTTGAAGATTCAGTAAACTTGACATCACTTGCATGTTATTTTTTACTCTATGATGTATTTCCTTAATCAAAAGTTGAATTGACTTAACATTATGTTCAAGTTGCCTGTTTTTAACTGATATTTGGTTATGGGAAGTTTTCGCCTCAATAGTTAAACGATTATTTTTCCAGTATTGAATAAATGTAACAACACTGAGAAAGCACAGAACGGCGTACCAAAAATATGCAATCCAGAACAGTGATGACTCAGATGCTGGTTTATCCTTATAAGCAGTACCAATTCTCAATTTGAGGTCATAAAAATTTAGTGAACTATAGATGAAATAAGTGTCATCCTTGACAAAATTCTTATAAAATTCTTTATCTCTTTTCGTGTTATAAATTTTGGTGTTATCGTAAACAACTTCACGGGAAATATCTATTCCATCTCCGATTGTGAAGTGGTGCATAAAGAGCCCGTCATTGTTATTTAGATAAGGATAATTTAGTAGGTACTTCACATTAAGAACAGGCGCAATATATCCCAAGATTTCACCATCAGAGTTTCTTGCTGAAAAATTAAATGGAAATGCTGCCCATCCTTCAAGTAGGTTGATAGGATGAAAAAGTTGGATGCTATCCATGTACATTAGTGAATCCAATTTCTCAATCTCACCATTTGACCGAAGATCAATAACCTGTTTCCCTTTAAGTTTGTTAGGATCAATCTGGTATGGTGTCACAGAATACCGAAATACCTGATTAGTATCAATCCACGAAATCACAATAGAGTCTTTAAAATTAATCTCTTCTATTAAGTCATTGATGAAACCCTGTATTTGAATCTCAGTAGGGAACTCTATTGAATTTTCAATAAACGCTCGAAGAGAAGAAACAACTGTTGAGTACACATCAATTCCAGTATCAATTCTCAATACCGTTTCTTCGTGCTTTTTTAAAAGATCTGACTCATACTTCTTTTGTTCCGACAATTGATAATTAGAAAGAATTGACTGCAAAATAATTGCTCCAAACAAAAGAGAGAAAAGCAATAACAGCTGATACCTATATTTCCTAATCATTTCGCAAAGATAGAAAAGCTATTGCTATTGAGATACTTAACCTGCATATTTACTATGCTAGCCTAGAGAATGAAAAACTCGCATTAGCTAGTTGAATCAACCTAACGTAATTTTCAAAATAATACTTAAGAATATATAAGGACAAGGGTTGATGCTATAGCTAATAAATGATGAAATTAATCTGCTTCAGCCCCTTTTCGAACCACTCGTTGAACACCGTCTACTTGTTCGAATTTTTGCATGAGGTTATTCAAATGTTCAGTATCGTAAACCATTACTTTCATATTCCCTTCAAAGATTCCATCGTTGGTTTCGAAAGAAATTGATCGCATATCGACATTATGTTGATTCGATATTATTTCAGTAATTCGATTTACAATTCCTACTCGATCAATACCCGTTACGGTTATTGCTGCCATACTTTCTTTCAAATCTGCACCTTTCCAACGTGCTTTTATACAACGATATGCCATCTTAGACATTAAATGTTCAGCGTTTGGGCAGCTATTTCTATGGATTTTGATTCCCTCACTGATCGTAACAAAACCAAAAATTTTATCTCCCGGAATTGGATTACAACACTGTGACATTTTGTATTGAATGTCTTTGAAATCTTCACCGATAATAATAGTATCGTTTTTATTATCAACTCTGGAAATATTCTCTTTCTTGATTTTTCGAGGAACTGGTTTTGGTTTCTCCAGTTGTAAAAAGCCATTCTTATTCTCTAATTCTCTCAGTTTTTTGAGATCAATCTTTCCTTTTGCAATTCGGAAGTAAAGTTCAGTTGCAGTTGGTAATTTATAATATTTTTCTAAAAGAGAAATATTAGCCGAATCAAATTGAATGTTATGCTGCTTAAATTTCCGCTCCAAAATTTCTCGCCCATCCATTGCTATTGCTTTTCTAACTTCGTTTAGAGATGACTTAATCTTCTGTCGCGCCCGAGCAGTAACCACATATCGCAACCATTCTTCGTTTGGTTTCTGCTTTGTTGAAGTAATAATCTCAACTTGATCACCGCTCTGTAATTGATAGCTTAACGGCACAAGACGATTATTCACCTTTGCTCCAATACACTTATCTCCAACTGCAGTATGAATATCGTAGGCAAAATCCAAAATCGTAGAATCAATTGGCAACACTCGAAGTTCTCCCTTCGGTGTAAAGATGTAGATCTCGTCGTTGAATAAATTCAACTTAAACTCCTCTATGAAATCCATTGCATTTGCATCAGGGCTAGCCATTAGCTCACGAATTTCGGATATCCAACGATCAAATTTTGTCTCACTTGTCTTCGATTCTTTATAGCGATAGTGAGCAGCAAGTCCTTTTTCTGCAATCTCATCCATCCGCTCAGAACGAATTTGAACCTCTATCCATTTACCACTAGGTGACATAACGGTTGTGTGTAACGATTCATAACCATTTGCTCTAGGTGTCGATATCCAATCTCGCAATCGATCTGGACTAGGCTGATAGAAATCAGTAACGATACTATAGATTCTCCAACAGTCTGGCTTCTCTAATTCAGTTGGTGTATCAACGATTATTCTAATCGCAAACAAATCATACACCTCTTCAAAAGGAACTTCTTTTGTTTGCATTTTCCTCCAAATAGAAGAGATAGATTTCGTTCTCGCTTTAACAGTGAAGATATAGCCTTCGTATGTAAGGGCTTCTTTTATTGGAGCAACAAATTTTCGAATAAAACGATTTCGAACATCCTTAGTTGACTTAAGTTTATTCTGAATTTCAGCATAGACACTTGGATCAGTATAGCGCATTGCCAAATCTTCGAGCTCGCTTTTTACCGAATTAAGTCCGAGACGATGGGCTAAAGGAGCATACAAGAATTTAGTTTCTGATGCGATTTTCATCTGCTTATCAGGCCGCATACTCTGCAGTGTACGCATATTATGTAGCCGATCTGCAAGTTTGATAATAACAACACGAATATCATCTGATATCGTTAAAACCATTTTACGAAAATTCTCTGCCTGAACCGAAGCATTTTCATCAAAAACTTCAGGAATTTTTGTCAATCCATCGATTATAAGTCGAACTTTCGGACCAAATAATTCTTCGACATCTTCCAATGTAATATGTGTATCTTCAACAGTATCGTGAAGTAATGCACAAACAATAGCTGTTGGACCTAGGCTCATCTCTTCCGCACAAATTCTAGCAACAGCTATAGGATGATAAATATAAGGCTCTCCTGATTTGCGGCGCATTTCTTTATGTGCTTCAACAGCCACATCAAATGCTCTTCTGATTGTACGTGTATCTTCTTTATTGCGATCCTTCACAGTGCGCATTAAACCACGAAACGCATTCAGAATTTCTTTCCGTTCCTTTTCAATATCTATATCAGACAAAGCCTTACTCACTCCTTCTTATTTTGTTGGAAGAACCTTGGTAGAAACTTCACCAAATCCAACTCGAACACCATCCTTTTTAGAATAACCTCTCATAATCACAGTATCACCATCATTGATAAACTTCCGTTCTGTTCCGTCTGACATTTGAAACGGTTTTGTGCCCTTCCATGATATTTCAAGCATAGAACCATACATTCCAATTTCAGGACCTGATATAGTTCCTGACCCCATCGCATCACCGCAATTGATATTACATCCATTCACTGTATGATGAGCTAACTGCTGATTCATATTCCAGTACATGTGGCGGTAATTTGATTTACCAACCAGATTTTCTTCGCCATTTTCAGGTTGAATGATTACATCAAGATTGATGTCAATATGTTTATTTCCACTATACTCTAAATAAGGTAAAACCTTAGGGTTATCTTGTGTTGGTCCAGCTACTCTGAAAGGCTCCAACGCATCAATCGTTACAATCCAAGGAGAAACACTTGAAGCGAAACTTTTCCCAAGAAAGGGTCCTAGTGGAACATACTCCCAACCTTGAATGTCGCGCGCACTCCAATCATTTAAAAGTGCCATTCCGAAGATGTAATCTTCAGCTTCTTTTGTCGAAATCGTATCTCCTAAAGGTTTGCCTTGGAAAGTAAAAAACACTGTCTCCAACTCAAAGTCTAGCAAATTAGATTGCCCGAATATTGGAACATCAGCTGTAGGTGGTTTCTTTTGGCCCTTTGGACGATAGATATCCTGTCCAGAAACAATAATTGAAGATGCCCTACCATGATATCCAACTGGAATATGTTTCCAATTCGGCATTAGTGCATTCTCTGGATCTCTAAAGAGGCAACCAACATTATACGCATGCTGTTCACTCGAATAAAAATCAGTGTAATCTCGAACATCAATTGGCATGAGCATTTCAACTTGTGCCATAGGAATCAATACTTGATCTACATGATGTTGTTTACTCTTTAAGTCAACTGATTCTGCATTGAATAATTTAGAAAGTCGATCACGCAACTTACGCGTTCCATCCTTGCCTTTCATCATCATAGAGTTCAGAGTGGATGCATCAAAATCACTCAGAGAAAATGGCAAATTTTCAGTATATCCAAGAACAGAAAGTGCTTTAAGATCAATTGCATAATCACCTATTCTGGAAGCTACACGCGGTGCTTCATTTTCAACCTTTATGATCCCAAAAGGAAGATTTTGAATAGGAAAATCAGAATTTTCTGGTACGTTAACCCACGAAGTAAATGTTGGATCATTTGCTGCTATAGTCATCTATAAATTTCGATTAAGTGTGTTCGTTAAATTTAGAATATTCTTGGAGGACATTGTGTTATTTACCCATAATTAGACGTTAAATCGGAAATGCATTACATCTCCATCTTCAACAATGTACTCTTTCCCTTCAACTCGGAATTTACCAGCATCTTTTACAGCTGCCTCAGATCCGAATTCAATAAAATCTTTATATTTCATCACCTCAGCACGAATAAATCCTTTTTCAAAATCTGTATGAATAACACCCGCAGCTTGTGGAGCGGTCATTCCTATGTTAATTGTCCAAGCTCTAACCTCTTTCACTCCTGCCGTGAAGTAGGTATTCAATTTAAGTAACTTATAAGCAGATCGAATAAGTCGATTCACACCTGTTTCTGTTAACTCTAGCTCATCCAAAAACATTTGCCGCTCTTCATACGTTTCCAACTCGGCAATATCTGCTTCAATTGCAGCACCCAAGACAAGAATTTCAGCATCTTCATCTTTTACAGCTTCTTTTAGAGCATCAACGTAAGCATTTCCTGTTTTAACAGACGCTTCATCAACATTACATAAGTAAAGAACTGGTTTTGCAGTAATCAACTGAAAGGCTTTCATTATTGGCAATTCAGAATCATCCATTTCAATCGTTCTAGCAGATTTACCAGCTGTTAGCACCTCTTTCACTTTTAATGCGAGGTCATTTTCCTTAACAGCATCTTTATCACCTGATTTAATGATTCGAGACAATGAGCTCAACCTCTTTTCAATTGTTTCCAGGTCTTTCAATTGAAGTTCGAAATCAATAATCTCTTTATCCCGAACAGGGTCAATTGAGCCATCAACATGAATGATATTTCCATCATCAAAACAACGAACAACGTGAATAATTGCATCGGTTTCACGAATATTTGCTAAAAATTGATTACCCAAACCCTCTCCCTTTGAGGCACCTTTAACCAAACCAGCTATATCAACAATTTCCATCGTTGTAGGAAGAACCTTTTCAGGATTCACGAGAGCCTCCAGTCTCTCTAACCTTTCATCGGGTACAGAGATGATTCCAACATTTGGTTCTATTGTACAAAAAGGATAATTTGCTGATTGTGCTTTTGCATTTGACAAACAGTTAAAAAGTGTTGATTTCCCCACATTAGGCAATCCAACTATTCCACATTTTAAGGCCATTAAATTCGATTTTTCAACAAAGATAATTGATTTCCTTATGGAAAGAGATTTTCAGACAATAAGATATTAAGCAAGAAAAATTATATAGACAAACGACTTCATAATTCTCTTAACCAAAAATCAACTTCGGATATCAATCGATTGTATTATCTTCGAGACACTAAAAAATACGTAATATGAAAATATTCTCTTTCTTTATTCTCCTTTTAGTAAGCTCTAGCATTTTCTCCCAGAACGACTCAATAATGATTCGAACTATTTACAATGAGGCCCTTTCGAAAGGCCATGCTTATGAGGATTTAAGAAGTCTTTGCAAAGATATTGGAGCCAGAATTACAGGATCAGCTGAAGCAGAAATGGCTATTCATTGGGGAGAATTGAAAATGAAGGAATACGAATTTGATAAAGTTTACTTACAGGAAATAGAAGTCCCTCATTGGGAGCGTGGAACTAAGGAAGCAGGTTGGTATAAAGGTTCGGATGGTCATTTACATAAGGTTCATTTATTGGCGTTAGGTGGTTCAATTGGCACCAATGGTACACTAGAAGGGAAATTGATACAATTCAATTCATTGGACGAATTAAAAGCTACCGATCCAATTCTAGTTAAAGACAAAGTAGTTTTTATCAATCAAAAGATGGACGAACAGCAAATTCAAACATTCAAAGCTTATGGTGGATGCTATCCTATTCGTGGAAATGGTGCGGTAGAAGCTTCCAAATTAGGTGCAAAGGCAGTCATAATTCGGTCGCTTGGTCTTCCTTTAGACCATAATCCTCATACTGGATCGATGCATTATATAGATTCAATAGAGCGTATTCCTGCTGCTGCTATTTCAACTCAAGATGCCGAAGATTTAGCAAAATTTTTATCGAATGGAAGTGCAAGCTTTGTTATGGAAATGGATTGTAGGCACTATCCAAATATGACATCATACAACGTGATTGGTGAACTTACTGGATCTGATAAATCTGACGAAATTATCACTTTTGGTGGACATCTTGATTCTTGGGATACAGGCGAAGGAGCCCACGATGATGGAGCAGGAATTGTACACTGCTTGGAGGCAATGAGAATACTAAAGACGCTCAATTACCAACCTCAACATACACTCAGACTTGTTTTATTTATGAACGAAGAAAACGGAAATATGGGTGGGAAATCCTACGCCAAAATAGTTAAAGAAAAAGGTGAAAAACAGATCGCTGCATTGGAAAGTGATAGGGGTGGATTTGCCCCAAGAGGATTCTCTTGTGATGGTTCTGATGAATATATTACACTTTTAGAATCATTTGAATCTAAATTTTCAAGCTACGATCTTCACATTTTTGAAAAAGGGTATGGCGGAGTCGATATTAGTCCATTGAAATCTGAATATCCAGAAATTCCATTATTTGGGTTTGTTCCAGATTCTCAACGCTATTTTGATTTCCATCATGCCCCAAGCGATGTGTTTGAGAATGTAAATAAACGAGAATTAGAATTAGGAGCTGCAGCCATCTCTTCATTCCTTTATTTATTGGATAAATCATTGTAATTGTCTGATGGGGGGCAACCATATTAGGTGAAATATTATTCACTCTCTTGAGAATAGTTATTAGCAATTGGACTCTTAACAAATAACCTCAATGCTACATGTCCAAATCCAGATGGGAAAAAGTAATTTTCTTACAATCAACAGTTCGCCTTTTCGTATTTTTGCATTTTAATAAAGAGCAGTTGTGCGAGAAGATCGATTTATTTCATTTAAAAACTCAGTAGGAGTAATATCTCTACCTGATCGATTTACATTTCCGTTCTATTACGAACCTCACCAGTTGAGTCTTATCGCAGCAAAAGAACTACAAGAATACCTAATCAACCAAAATGATTGGCAACACAATTTTGGATTAGATCAAAACGCTGAAGGATTAGTCATCGGAAAAATGTTTGGTGTACTCGTTGTGAAAAATACAGATGGGGAATTGGGTTATTTAGCGGCATTCTCAGGTAAACTTGCAGGAACAAATCAACATGCTAAATTCGTTCGGCCTGTTTTTGACATGCTTACACAAGATGGTTTTTTCAATAAAGGGATGCTTGGATTAGATGACCTAAATCAGCAAGTTATAACGCTCGAAGCTGATATGAAATACACGAATTTAAAAGTGGAATTAGATGTACTTAAATCTACTGCTGCTGTAAATATTGAGTCGCATCGAGAATATATGCGTCAAGCAAAAGCAGCTCGGAAAATCCGCAAGCTTGCAGTTCGAGAAATGCCTGAATCAACGGAAAAAGATCAGCTTTTTAAGAAGATAATTAGCGAAAGTACTGGACTTAAAGCAGAACTCCGTAAATTAACGAATCAATGGAAAGATACAGTTGATGAAGTTCAACGTAAGGTAGCTGTATTTCAAGAAAAAATTGAAGGATTTAAATCCGAGCGAAAGAAAAAGTCAAATGCATTACAAAAACGTCTTTTTGATAATTATCATTTCCTAACTATACGTGGAGAAGAAAAGAGTTTGTGGGATATTTTCCAGGCAACTAAACTAAAGCAATCTCCATCAGGAGCAGGCGAATGTGCTGCACCTAAACTTCTACAGCATGCATTTAAACAAGGGTTTACTCCAATTGCTATGGCGGAATTTTGGTGGGGTGAATCACCTAAATCAGAAATTCGTAAACATGGTCAATTTTATCCTGCTTGCCGTGGGAAATGCGAACCTATTCTTGGTCACATGCTTAAAGGCATGGAACTCGATGATAATCCAATGCTTATAGTTCCAAGTAAAGGAAAAGTTCTTGAAACTGTTTATGAAGACGAGCAAATATTGGTAATCAATAAACCAAATGAGTTTTTATCTGTTCCTGGAAAAACAATTCTTGATTCAGTCTATCATCGAATACAGGAAAATTATCCAGAAATTACAGGACCAATAATCATTCATCGCTTGGACATGTCAACATCTGGATTAATGCTAATTGCAAAAAACAAGCATGTTCATAAAATCATTCAGCGGCAATTTATTGACCGAACAATAAAAAAAAGATATGTCGCAGTCCTAGACGGAATCATTGAAGGCGACCAAGGAGTAATTGATCTTCCATTGCGCACGGATATTAATGACCGACCTCGCCAACTGGTTTGTTATGAGCATGGAAAATCATCGAAAACAGAATGGAAAGTTATTGACAGAACCAATGAAACAACGCGAGTTCATTTCTTTCCAATAACAGGGAGGACACATCAGTTGCGCATTCATGCTTCTCATTCAGAAGGATTAAACACCCCAATAATTGGTGATGATCTTTACGGAAAACGATCAAATCGACTTCACCTCCATGCGGAGTGGATTAAATTCATGCACCCTATGACTCGTGAAACTATGCAATTAGAGGTGCAAGCAGATTTTTAAATTACGATTACACCTTCATAACGAAGGCCAACACTTACACATTCATTTCTGACAGTGCGTTGTGGAACCAGTATCTAGTCTTTACATTTAGCTAAAACAATTTACACTATGAAAAGATTAAAATTTATTGCCGCTGCGTCATTTATGATTATTGGAGCTATGATTTTCACTTCTTGCTCAACAGAAGTTACAGAAGGCGACATTGATGGAATGTTTGAAGATGTAATGGACGAGGATGAGCCAAACATAAAGACTAATACGGAAACAGATAATGATGCTGAGACTCCATTGTCTGAAAAATCAATGTATCAATGTCCAGATAATTGTCAAGAAGGACGTGCTTATTTCGAAGAAGGAAAATGTAAAGGATGTGATAAAGACTTAGTAGAGATATAACCAATTACATTACAACCTAGAGGTTGGGCAGTTTGCTCAACCTTTTTTTATATCTGTTTTTTTTCGTTCCGTTTAAAATATTGAGAATACTCGCCCTTATTCTATACTTCTCATCTCTTTGTACTACAGTTTTTGATTTTAAATTCATTGTACTTTTGGTGATCCAACATTTCTTACAAGATGAACAATAAGTGAATAAAATTGCGAGAGGAATCATTTCTCAAGTTAAGCAATCATTATTGAATTCAAGATTTTAGTACTTTAGAGAAATTCATTTATTATGATTCGAAATTTACTTCTTGCATCACTCACAATCATTCTATTATTTAGCTGTAAAAGCCAAATAAATTCAGATTCCAACGAAGATTCAATTCAACTAGATACTGAGTTCAAGCCAAAACAAATTCAATTTCCATCCTTAGATGATCTACCAATCACTGCTCATCTTTATGAGGTTAACCCAGATGCACCAATAATTATTCTATGCCATCAAGCTCGCTTTAATAAATCAGAATACAACGGAATCGCACAAAGATTAATGGAATTAGGATTCAATTCAATCGCACTAGATCAACGATCAGGCGGACCTATTGCCAATTATATAAATGAGACCGTTCTTGTTGCCAAAAAGAAAGATCTTCCAACTGATTATCTCGATGCCGAACAAGACATCATAGCAGCGGTGAATTATGCTGCAAAACAATACAACGAACCTGTAATCCTTTGGGGAAGTTCTTATTCCTCAACATTAGCGTTGTACATTGCTGCTGAAAACAAAAATGTAAGCGCAGTTATATCCTTTAGCCCTGGTGATTACTTCAAGGAAGAAAAAGGGTCGCTTAGAGAAGTTCTCACAGACTTCAAAAAACCAATGTTTGTGACTTCATCAAATTACGAATCCACCGAATTAAACATCTTAATGTATGACATTGGGTTAGGAGAGAATCAAGTTCAATTTATCCCCGAAGGAGCTGGTCATCATGGATCGCGTGCATTGTGGCCATCACAAACTGGCGGAGAGGAATATTGGGCGGCAATTGAAGCATTTCTAATTAATATTAAATAGACATTGAACTTTTATAAAGCCTTAATCTTGTTACTAATCCGTTGTAAATAAAGAAAACTGCTTACCAAAAGTGCTGAATCCTGTGAATTGACAATTTCAAATTTACCCAACAATGAAAACAATTCTGTTACCAATAACGATTATCTGTACCATATTCACTTCATGTTCTAGTCTAGAAATTGGAAACAATGATTCACTACCTGAGAATTCTATAACTATAATTGAAGAACCCATAGAGCATGTAGAAGAAGAGATAAGCTCGGAAATACAATCCATAAACGAAGACAACAAAATTCTTTACGATGCTCTGGTTCCTCTTGGGAGTAATATTCTACCAAAAGAAATGAATTTATCAGAAGATGGTTACCGATTACTTCCACGATCAGTAATTGGGAAGAAGCTAGGTTTCAAATTCACCCTCTATGCTGATTTCAGCATCAATATAAATGATGAACATGCAGTAATTATTAGAGTGAAATCCTTTGATCCAAATGAACTTGATGTACTTAAAGAGGATGTTCAAAATTATTTAATTTCCTTTGATGAGTATTGGAATATCACTGATCGGATTGAAATTCATAAAGATAACTCTCTTAATTCAAGTCGTTTACTATCATCTGGTTGGCAAGAAATAAGTCGAAGTGACAGCATCAAAACCTCCCGAATTAATATCTCCTGGCAGAAAATCAATCTCGAAGATGGTAAAGTCATCATTATTGATGAAGGAGCAATTACCTTTGAGGGAAGTGAAGAGGGAATACTTGAAGCACAACAATTCACATCCCAATTGCATAGTTCAGAGTAATTTATTTACTCAAAATCATCAAGCTAGCGTGGACTCAAACTAGAGAAACCTCAAGAATAAAACCTAGACGTTAATCATTTCTACCACGGTGTTGTTAATAAAAATCAACAGTAGCCTACTCGATTCATAGAAAAACAACTACTTTTGTAGCGAAATTGAGAAGAAAGGTGTTCCAAAGATAATTACACTGTCTCAAAAATAGATTATATGGCTCAAGACATATTTGACAAGATTAGAAAAAATAGAGGTCCGTTAGGACAGTATTCAAAAGGAGTTCATGGTTACTTCACGTTTCCAAAACTCGAAGGAGAAGTTGGAAATCGCATGATTTTCCGTGGAAAAGAGTGCTTAGTATGGTCAGTAAACAACTATCTAGGTCTAGCAAATCATCCAGAAGTTAGAAAAGCTGATGCTGATGCCGCTTCAAAATGGGGTTTGGCATATCCAATGGGCTCTCGTATGATGACTGGTCAGACAAACGAACATGAAGCTTTAGAAGGTGAAATTTCTGATTTCATGGAAAAAGAAGATACAATTCTTCTAAACTTCGGATATCAAGGAATGGTTTCAGCGATTGATTGTATGGTTGACCGTACAGATGTAATCGTATATGATAGTGAATCTCATGCTTGTATTCTCGATGGAATGAGGCTTCACGTTGGCAAGCGATTTGTTTTCCAACATAACGATATGGCTAGCTTCGACAAACAAATGGAACGAGCTACTAGAATTGTTGAACGCACAGGTGGTGGGATCATGGTTATTACCGAAGGTGTATTTGGAATGGCTGGTGATCAAGGGAAATTAAAAGAACTCATTGAATTCCGTAAGTCTGGGAAATATGAATTTCGCTTGTTCGTTGATGATGCACACGGATTTGGAACCGTAGGAGAAAGAGGACAAGGTGCAGGTGAAGGTCAAGGTGTTCATGATGAAATTGACATACTCTTTGGAACATTTGCAAAAGCAATGGCATCAATAGGAGCATTTATTTGTGCAGAAGAAAGCATCATTGAGTACTTGCGTTACAACATGCGTTCTCAAGTTTATGCGAAATCACTTCCAATGCCACTTGTTGTTGGGGCACGTAAACGTCTTGAATTACTCAGAACACAGCCAGAGCATAAAGAACGTCTTTGGAAAGTCGCAAAATCATTACAAAATGGATTGGTTGAAAATGGTTTCGATATCGGATTAACTAACTCATGTGTTACTCCAGTTTTCTTAAAAGGAACCTTGGCTGAGGCAACAAACTTAACAGTTGATCTTCGAGAGAATTACAACATTTTCTGCTCGATTGTGATTTATCCAGTTGTACCGAAAGATGTAATCATGCTTCGTCTGATTCCAACGGCAACCCATACAATAGAGGATGTTCAATACACGATTGAATCATTCCGGAAAATGAAAGAAAAATTAGACAATGGAGATTACTACTCAGAAAAAATGGCAGCCGTTGAGGTTGACACGAAAAGTTAGTTTTCTATCCTAAAACGATATAAATCCGATTTTGCTTAGGCAGGATCGGATTTTTTATGGGCGTTCGAGCAGGCTATCTGCTCTATCTTTTAAAATTATAGCTTTCGACAAGCTCATCTACAATTTTAAAAGGATGCCGCGACTATCCTTAACGCAAAAAAGTACTTTGAAAATTCAATTGAATCTTAACACAACATAATTAATACACCACCAACTGTCTAGAAAGTTTATCGCTAAATGAATTGCGAACAACGATTAAATACTTACCTGGAGCAAGATTCTTGATAGAAAGTACAGAGCGATTATAGCCATTAATCATCCCCATTGCTTCTGTGTAAACAAGTTCCATATTTTCATCATAAACATAAAGTGTTCCACTAGACTCTATCATTGATTCGCAAGAAACAGTAACGAACTTTTTAACCCGCTTTGGATCTGGAATCAACTTCATATTCGTTAAAATTGGATGATTAATATCAACAGCATCAAGAATTTCAGTATCTCCAAATTTATCAACTCGACTAATTCGAAACAATTCTTTTATTCCTTGCACCATGTTGATCTCAGAGATTTCGTAGGTATGACTCTCATTATGATCTACAATTGACTCAATTCGAGATACTTTACTCCAAGCCACGCCATTATCAATTGACTTCTCGATGATGAAATAGTCACCTGCCACTTCTTTCGCTACTTCCCACGTAAAATGAACGACACGCGAAGATGATACTGCCTTCAATTTCACGAACGCAATAGATGACTCTCCAGAGCTATCTGCTTCAGAAATGTAAAATGTGGCATTGGCAGCTCCACAAAAGATAAGAAATGATGCCAATAGTACGGATCGGATCAACTTCATAACAAGTAATGTTGGTGAGACAATAATGTCTATTATTAAAACG
>JAJRQK010000065.1 GCA_024280295.1 Bacteroidota bacterium | reverse complement strand
TTATTCTTGTATCAACTAATTTAAAATAGATGATATGAAAAGAATGATACTCTTACTTCTCTTGGGAAGTGCAACAATGACAAATGCACAAATTGTGAATATTCCTGATGCCAATTTTAAAGCTTATTTGGTGGGGAATACCGCGATTAATACGAATGGAGATTTAGAAATACAAGTAAGTGAAGCAAATGTCTGTACAAGTGCCATTCAAGTTGGAGGTTTAAATATTTCCGATTTATCAGGAATTGAGAAATTCGTATCTATTACGTTTTTAGACTGTGAGAATAATCAGATTAACTCTCTCGATATTAGCAGTAATATTTTGTTGGCTTACTTAAATTGTAGAAACAATCTATTAACCTCGTTGGATGTAAGTGGATTTAATAATCTTCAAACTCTTTTTTGCGATTACAATCAACTAGCATCTTTGGATGTGACAGGGAGTTCAGTTACTTCTATACATTGTGCCGGTAATCAATTGACATCACTTGATTTGACTACGAACTCACAAGTGGGCAGTTTATATTGTAATGACAACCTATTAACTAATCTGAATATTAGCAACAGTTTACTTATTAACACCCTTATCATTTATGGAAATGAATTAACTTCAATAGATCTTAGTAATCATACAGCACTCGATATGCTCTTGTGTGGGCAGAACCTGTTTACTTCTGTAGATATTAGCTTTAACACTGTATTGACAAGTTTCAATTGTAGTTTTTCATCTCAATTGATCTGGATAAATGCTACAAATCAAACTTTGCTCACTTCTTTTTCTACCCCGAACTGCCCAAATCTTGTTTGTATTAAAGTCGATGATATATCATGGAGTATGGTAAACTGGACAGATATAGATCCAGTAACAAGTTTTAGTCTAGATTGTACTGGTGCTGGAGTAAGCGAAGTTACTCAACTTGAAGTAAGTGTTTTTCCCAATCCAACATCTTCATCAATCACCATTGAGTCTTCAGAAAGCATCAAATCAGTTCTGATTTTTAATACACTCGGTGAATTAACTCAGCAAGAAAGTTCAGTTTCATTTTCAGTAGAAAATCTTCCAAGTGGAATCTATCTAGTTCGTATCAAAACAGAAAGTGGAATAGTTAGAAGTCGATTTGTAAAACAATAATTAAGTCAAATAACCACAGTAAAAACAAAACAAATGAAAAAATTAATAGTATCAGTAATTGCACTTGTTGCTTTAGCACAGGGACTCAATGCTCAAGAAAGCTTCTTTGAGGCAATAGAAAAATTGGAAGGTCAGGATTTTCAAGACTACCACAGTTCGTCGAAAATTGAAGGAAAGGATGGTCACTACCGACCAGGAGGAGAGAATACCTTATTGACCTTTAAAATTGAACGCCTTGCTTCAGGAAGACCTTACAACCTAATTGCAACAGATAAAACGAGTGGTAGAGGTGCATCAATTTGTGATCAATTAGGATATTGGTCGATTGATCATCAAACATATCCAGCTTATGTTACTCATAATTACACGGGTGATGTGTACTTGTTTTTCAATGGAATGTTGCTTGAAATTAAAGGATTATCAGATGATGGACTTTCATTCAAGGACATTGGAACAATAACAGCGATAGTAAAAGAAGTGGAAGAAAGCACAGAATCAGAAGAGGCACCAAAGAAAAAGATGTCCATGAAGGAGAAATTGGCAGCTGCGAAGGCAAAAATGTCGGCATCGGGTGCATCCCCAATGAAGAAAGAAATTATGGATATGAATCTCGATGAACTCGTAACAGAGTATTTAGCTCAAATGAAGGCAAAGCAAAAATCTGCTGATGCCGCTCAAGAAGTAACGTATGTGGCAGAGATGAAGGCGACGGCTGAAATGAGATTGGCTGAACGCCAGAAGGTATCGCAAGAATTGTCTCAGAAAATGTCTGAACGAGATAGCTATACAATTGTAAATGAAACAGGAAGTGAATTAACTTTTGTTTCATTTGGTGGGGTTCCTCATTGCGTACTGCAACCAGGCGAATCTAAAGAGTTCGATTGTCACACTGATATGTATTCCCCTGTGCCGAAAGGGAATTCGTACGAAGCAGGGGAATTAATCTATAACGCAGAAGATAACTGCAATAAAACCATAGTTGTTAAGTAGTACTATTTACTACATATACTAAACCAAAAATTCCTGTAACTACATCTTGTTGCAGGGGTTTTTTAATACTATCCCGGAGTCTGTTTTATAGTCTTGAAATCTTCACGTCTTATTGCCTTCGAGTCTTCATGTCTTAAAATCTCCTTGCCTTAATGTCTTAAAATCTAATTCTCTAACTATCTTCGTGAAAAAGTATCGAAATGGCTCTATCAAACAATGACATCATCAAAAAATTAAGAGTAGCACTAAAACTGCGTGATGATGATATTATTGAAATCCTCGAATTGGTCGATTATCAGATTGGCAAAAGTGAACTGGGTGCATTCTTTCGAAATGAAGATCATCCGAAATACGTCGAGTTGCAAGATCAGATTTTGCGAAATTTTCTAAACGGACTTGTGATCTATAAACGTGGAACGATGGAAGAGCGTGGAAAGACACAACCAATGCCTAAAAAGAGGCCCGAAAATGTAAGGAGAGAGCAATCAGAGCTAAGAACAGAGGAGAGAAAGCAACCACCGCGAACATCAGGTAATAATAGCAGTCAATCAGCGAAGGATAAATACGGTGGGAAGTCTTAATTGGCAAGGAGACTTCCAGATAAAAAGATTTTAAGACTTACTTTCTGCATCAATGAGAAAAGAAATATAGCTCAATCATCCCTCCTTTCAACCTCACGTATTCGCTTGATGTAACCTGCCTTTTTACCTATTGCAAATCCAATAATAAAGATAAGAATAAGTGGAACTATTCCGATTATAATTACTTGCCATGCTCCGATTGCTAATATCATAAGTGGTTGGTTTTAATTGAACAACTAATTTAGGATTAATTTAAAACACTATGTTAACAAAAGCTGACAAAGATTTAATCAAGCTCTATTTACACAGAAAGACCAAACCATCCAGTCATTGTTCCTGCTCATCTCTAAGTCTTAAAATCGTTGAGTCTTCCTGTCTTAAAATCTAAATTCTCTACTTCACCAATTTCATTTCTTCCACCAAATGCGTTGCTCCAGCAAACTTATCAATGATAAAGAGCACATAACGAATATCCACACTAATTGTTCTCACAGTATCATCATCCCATACCAAATCACTGGTCATAGATTCCCAATTGCCATCAAAAGCGAGGCCTACAAGTTCACCATCTCCATTTATTACTGGACTCCCTGAGTTTCCTCCTGTGATATCTGTATTGTGAAGAAAACAAACCTGCATTCTACCCTCATCATTTGCGTAGATTCCGTAATCTTTATTTTTCAATAGCTCAATTAGCTTGTCTGGAACATCGAATTCTTCATCACCATCCTTGTGTTTTGCTAGAATTTCAGATCCATACGTAAATGGCGCGTAAGGTTTCCCTTCCCAACTATTGTATGCTTGAACTGTTCCATATGTCAAACGCATGGTGAAGTTTGCATCTGGATAAAAATTCTTCGTACTCTCTTTTTCTTGAATTGCTTTTATGTATAACTTACGAGCTGCATCAATTGCAACATCACGAGCACCAGTCGCTGGTGACATTTTCATCCTAAATGTATTAATTAAGTCAGTCATAAAAATAAGTCCAGGGTCATTTTCTATTACCTTCAAAGAAGGTTTTGCAAGAAATTTATTCAATTTTTTTTCATTTGTAAGAATAGATTTCTTAAAAATCAATTGTGCAAATAACTCATTTGAACCTTTTGCTTTTTTCAAATAAAGATCTGATTCAAAAATAGCAGGACGTCTCGCTTCAGACATCGTGTTTTTTAATTCACCCAAGGCGAAAATCAGCATTTTTAAATCCATTTCTCGTGCATAGCCATCAAAATGCTCTTCCATTGAACTTCGCGTTTGTTCTATTGAATTTTCACTTGGCTTTCCTTTAGATGAGTTTTGCATTTCAGTCTTCATTCTCCACAATTGGATTCCAAATAGTACCATTTCTGGTGCAAATCCTGCCATATTAAGAACAGATTGATCATTGGTGATGTTGCTTGAACTAGCATAGCTCATTTTCATCATTTCTAGCATTTCATCATATTCCTTTTCCCTTTCTCCATCCTCGTTCACCCAATCCATAAGCGACTTCTCATAACGTTCTTTTTGACTGATAACATCAAATTTCTTCAAGCCTCGGAGTTGACCTTTGTAATATTTGTAGGTATTCGCAAGCGATGCACGCGAAGATGCATGCTTAATTTTCACAGCTTCCGACTTATCCATTTCTGTTTTCATTATTGCCAATCGTTTGCCCAATAGATCGATGATAACTGGTGCACCTTCTTCTTGTAAGTCTTTTATTTCAAAGGAGGTCAAGTAACGATCAGTATTTCCTGGGAATCCCATAATCATTGTAAAATCACCTTCACTAACCCCACTTGTAGAAACGGGTAAGAAATGTTTTGGTGTTAGTGCCTTATTCGTTGCACGGTAATCTGCAGGTTCGTTACTTTCGTTAGAATAGATGCGCATCATTGAGAAATCTCCAGTATGTCTAGGCCACATCCAGTTGTCTGTGTCGCCACCAAATTTTCCAATAGCAGATGGGGGAGCACCAACAAGTCTGATGTCTTGATAGATTTTATAAACGAACACGTAATAAGCATTTCCGTCAAACATTTCTTTAACTGAAACAGTGTACATCCCAGCTTCTGAATACTCCTTTTCAATAAGCTCTATTTCGGCTGAAGCTGCGAATTTTGCCATATCATCACCTTCTGCTTCAATTGCTTTGTTCACTCGTTCGGTTACATCTGCCATACTAACTAAGAAAGTAACTGTTAACCCTTCAATGGGTAACTCATCAGCTTTCGTTTTAGCCCAAAATCCGTCTTCTAAGTAATTATGCTCTTCTGTACTTTGCGAAGCAATGGCATCATATCCACAGTGATGATTCGTGATAATTAGCCCTTGATCAGAAATGATTTCCGCAGTACAAAACCCTCCTAACTGTACAATTGCATCTTTTAAACTCGATTGGTTTACACTATAAATTTGCTCAGGTGTTAATTTGCACCCCAGGCGTTTCATTTCTTCATAGTTGTAATCCTTAATTAGCATCGGTAACCACATTCCTTCATCAGGTGGTGGAGTCCCAAACGCAAATGATTTACCAATAATAGTACTGACAAGTAAAAGTGTTGCCAAAAATGTTTTCATGCTTCTGATTTTTAGGATTCAAAGATGTGAAAAAAAGCTGAATTTCAGTCTTTATTCGACGCTTAATCCTGCTTTTACTGCAATAATATTCCCAGTTTAAACGGCTTCTAATTTTTTAATGAGCTTCTAATGTCGCTCTTAAAAATTAAGTTTCCGTAGAAAACTAGTCATCTTGATTTTCGTGCAATCAGGAGCGTTAGATAGTGGAAAAACTAGCTAGTATTAGAAATACACTAGCTAGTCTATTTGTGATTAGTTACTTATTTTATGTCAAGGATTTGTTAAATCGATTGCTATTTATTGAATGTTTAATGATGAGCGGATCGTTAATTTTTCGCCTGATTTAGCATCAAAAAGAACTGCTTTTAGTTTCACAGGATTCACTAGCTCTCGATCACGAAAACTTAATGTAACTGGGAATGTTTTTTCTAGGTCAGTAGGATTAACTCCCCCTGCAGTAAGACTTTCAATAATATTTTCTTGTGAGATGATTGTTTTTCCCGAATTATCAACAAGTTCTATCGAAAAACCAGGGTAAACAAGTCCGTCTACCACTTCCAATCCTTTAGTTCCTTCAAGAATTAATAAGACTCCTTTTTCAAAATCAATCTTGTTGTCGGTCACCGTTTTTTTATTTAACTCATCCCAAAAATAAACAGATGAGCAATTAATTTTGTTGGACTCAATATCTATTAACTTACTAGCCTCTACCGTGAATGGTAACTCGATATCAAAAACGCCTTCTCCGTCTTTGTCCCAAATATGAATGCTCACTTCGTACTTTTCTCCGTCTTTGTATGGAAATGCTGTTGTTATCTTTGCAATCAATAGAAGCGGATCCTCACTAAACCCAGCGTTGTCGGAAAATAAATCAAAATTCTCAATAGCTACTTCTTTACTTTTAGTGTTGATGACCTTTATTGCCATTCCAACATTAGCAACGCCTCCTTTTCTCTTAAACCCGGTAATATTATTGCATTTAATGAAAACCTTCTCACCGTAGGTAAAAACTGTCTGCTTCACTTTTTCACCATCAATTTCTAAATAAATGTCATCACAAGAAAGACCAGATCCCGTTGTTTTCATGCCCGTAACGAAGTCTTTGTTTATACTGTAGTTACATCCTGTTAGGAGAAGTGAAATAATGGATAGGTAGAGTAAATTTTTCATTTTTTTTAGTTGAATAGTTCACCTGTAATGTCACAGGACTACAAATATAAAATGTTTTCAATGGGATTGAAAGGAAGGAAGGAAGGTTTATTCAATTTTTATTAGTTGTGCTTCAAATTTCCTACAAATTTCTCAACATTGAACACAATGTCATCCTCTCCCACTTGATCAAATGGGTTTTCTAGATGTTCTTGAATATTTTCTAAACTCACAAGTATCATTGTTAATAAAACGGGAATCACATATTCTAAACCCCATGACATGCTTTCTGCCATGTAGGCAAAGTAAGGACCGTAAACAATTGGTAAAATTTTGATGAATAGTGAGCTAAATGCACGCAAAGTCTTTGGCGTTCTGTATTGGTAAATGTGCTTCATCGACTCAAAAGAAATCATCATCTTTTGGAGGTATTGATTCGTTCGAGAGCATTCACCTGAAGATAGTCCCTCACCACGTAATTCATGCTTGATGTAGAGTGAGATCTTGGAGAAGTCTTCATAGACCAACTCTTCATTTTTAGGTAAATCTTCAATTGGACTAATAAACAGTTTCCGAACATTTGAAAACAAGTCGTGAATAATCATCTTCATCTTCCCGATATTTTCTGGTTTCGGCTTATCTAACCAATCCCTTGATACCAAATAAATTGCACGTAAATATCCTTTGATCGCGGCATATTCTTTTAGCGCAGCTTCTCGACGTTTGTATGCTCCGCCAATTGAAAAGACGATAGGAAAGATAACAGCAGTTGCAACTAAAGTTAAAGGGAATTCAGCTTCAAATTTGTAATGGATGCAAAGAGCTGTAGATCCAACCGATAGAATCGAAATCAAGAGTGTCTGCCAAGTAACAATCGTGAAAAATCGTTGAAGTAATTTCATAGGGTAAATGAGTCATTAATCAATTTAACAGCTTAGTGTCAAATTCTTGTAGCAAAGCTATACTTTTTGAAATAAGAGTTGGCAGTAGGGCTATTTTGATTCGTCCACAAATAATCCAATTTCCATGGCATAGTTCATTGGATCATTAATCATATTATGCTTGATAATATAAGTGTAAGTTCCTTCTTCAGTGTATTTTTTAGTGGACTGAATAATGTGCTCACTATCCCAAATGTCCATTCCTGGTTCGCCAATATAGTCTCCATTCTTTTCACGGACTTTAAGCGAATGCTCTGTAACTAGTTGGTTTCCACTTGGACTAATTTCTGTTACCACAACATCGGCTGTCGCAAACTGAAAACCAGTCGCAAACCGAAAGGTAAGTCCAATGTCATAGTCTTTACTCGCATCATCAATCTTTACCTTAAATTCGCGAGAATCTGCTCGAAACCACTCAATATTTGGTGATAGTTCTTTGTTCTTAGAATAGATTCTACCTTCTGGCTCGCAAGAGAAGATAGATAGTATTAATAAGCAGAGTGAAATGGTTCGAATGATCATAGAAAGTTGAATTTGTACTACAAAATACAAAAAAAAACGTCGATACACTTGGTTTGATTTCTTCCATATTTTTTTGACGATAGAATTCAATTGTCATAATCTTAGTATTTTAATTTTAACAATGGCTCACCTTATTACGTTTAAATATTAACACCTAGTTCAAACTATCAAAAATTATAAGTATTTTCAGAATCTAAACTAGACTTTTATGAAATCTCTCTCCAAATTTGGATGCCTTTCGGTATTCCTTTGCATCATTTCATTTACTCAAGGTCAAACTTCTGAAGTTCTTATACAGAATAGACTTGATCAGAATAGACTTACACTTAATCTCCAGAAATCTGACATTACTGATTGGATCATATATGATCGTTATTCATCAAAGCAATCAGGCGTTGAACATATCTATATCCGTCAGCGTCACAATGGAATCGAAATTTACAACGGCGTAGCAAATTTCAACCTAAAGAAAGGTGAAATCTTAAATGCGGGTTACCGCCTTGTTGAAAATATTTCAACAACTGTCAACACAGTCACTCTAGCATTGACAGCTGAAGAAGCAATTAGTTTTGCTGCGCTTCATCTGGGAATTACTTCTAGTAAGTCTATCAAAAAAATAGATCAAAAGAATGAATATACTTTTATATTCAGTGGAGGGGATGTTTCAATTGAAGACATCCCAGTTAAGCTGATGTACTTACCCTTGAACAATGAATCAAAATCGATTCGTCTTGTTTGGGATTTGAGTATTTACATGAAATCTCAAGATCACTGGTGGAGTATGCGTGTTGATGCTGTTTCAGGTGAGGTTCTTGACCAACTGGATTGGGTAGTTGAATGTAATTTTGATGATTGTTCCAATGATGGACACTTGCATTCCTTGCGAAGAGATAGTGAAGTATCAGTTCTCCCTCAATTTCCTATACCTGCTCCATCACCCCCACCAGCAACAGACGCATATAGAGTATTTGCAATTCCAACGGAGAGTCCAACGCACGGGCCACGAACATTAGTTATTGGTCCTTCAGATGCAATCGCCTCACCATTTGGATGGCATGATGATGATGGTATAAGTGGAGTTGAATATACGTACACTCAAGGTAATAATGTTCGTGCAACGGAAGATCGGAATGATAATAATGGAACTGGCACCTTTCCAAATGGAGGAGCAACATTGAATTTTGATTTCCCTCTTAATCTTGCTATTGCTCCTGCACTAAATGAAGATGCTGCTATCACCAACCTGTTCTATATGAATAATATAATGCATGATGTATGGTATCATTATGGCTTCGATGAAGTGAGTGGTAATTTTCAAGAAAACTCTTATGGAAATGGTGGATTAGGATCTGATATGGTTTTTGCTGAAGCCCAAGATGGTGGAGGTACAAATAATGCAAATTTTGCAACTCCTGCTGATGGTGGTAATCCTAGAATGCAAATGTATTTGTGGACAACTGGAACTCCAGATATTGATGGTGATTTCGACAATGGGATAATCGCACATGAATATGGCCACGGAATTTCAACAAGACTCACGGGGGGGCCTTCTTCCTCAAACTGTTTGAGTAATGCAGAACAAATGGGTGAGGGATGGTCAGATTGGTTCGCCTTAATGTTAACAATTGAACCAGGCGATCTTCCAACTGATGTTAGAGGTATAGGAACTTATGCAATTGGACAGCCTACGACTGGAGTAGGAATTAGACCTGCACCGTACAGCACTAACTTGGCGGTAAATAATTTCACCTATGACGCAACAAATAATACAGGAACGATTTCCCAACCACATGGAATCGGGTTCGTTTGGTGTACGATGTTATGGGACTTAACTTGGGGAATGGTTAATCAGCATGGGTATGATACGGATCTATACAACGGTACTGGAGGGAATAATATGGCAATGGCTTTGGTTATTGAAGGATTAAAACTACAACCTTGCGGACCTGGTTTTGTGGATGGGAGAGATGCAATATTAGCAGCTGATCAAGCGTTATATGGTGGAGCTAATCAATGTTTGATATGGCAAGTTTTTGCAGATCGAGGACTCGGTTTCTCAGCAATTCAAGGTAGTGCAAGTAGTAGAACGGATCAAGTAGAAGCTTTTGATTTACCCCCATCTTGTCAAACTCCAACTCTCCCACCAGTAGCAGATTTCACTTTTATTGCTAACTGTGATGGTTCAGTGAATTTTACTGATGCCTCAATACAGTTACCTAACACATGGGCATGGGATTTTGGTGATGCAGTAACAAGCTCGATTCAAAACCCAACACATATATATGCAACATCAGGAACGTATTCAGTTATACTTATTGCGTCTAATGTGATTGGCATTGATACGGTTAACTATAATGTGGTTGTGACAATTCCTGCGACTCCAATCGTTGTTGATCAAAATATTTGTGGGAATCAAACAGCAACATTTACAGGTACGGCTACTGGATCAATTATTTGGTATGACGCTTCGGGAACTACTCCTTTGGATACAGCTGTTACTTACACAACTCCAATTTTAGGGACTTCAACAACTTATCAAGTGGAAAACGTAGAGTTTGCTCCTATTCAATTTGTGGGACCAGTAGATGCTTCATTTGGTTCGAGTGGATATCACGATCAACCAGTTGATTTCGCATTAAATTTCACCGCGCAAGAAGGATTTACAATTCTTTCCGTGTGGGTTGATGCAGGATCCACAGGGAATAGAACGATCAACGTTTGGAATGCAATAGATGGTGGCGGAACGATTATTGCAACTACAACGGTAAATATTACAGCAACTGGAGCTCAACGAATTCCATTGAATTTACTCATTCCGTCTGCTGGAACATATAGTCTGGGTGGAACAAGTATGGATTTGAGAAGGAATAATGGTGGTGTTTCTTACCCTTACTCATTAGCTGGACTTGTCGATATTGTCAGTTCTTCGGTTGGTCCTGCATACTATTATTACTATTATGATTGGGAGGTTCAAGCACTTCCTTGTCGTAGTGGACTAATTCCAGTCCAAGCAATCGTTAATCCAGCGGATAGCACATTTGAAACAATTTCAGCATGTGCAACATATACTTGGCCTTCTAATGCAACAGTTTACACAGCATCAGGCACTTATACATCAACCTTTACTAATGTCCTTGGTTGTGATTCTATTGCAACGCTTTACTTAACAATTGGCGGGGCAACCTCTAGTGGTGAAACAGTGACTGCTTGTAATTCTTATACATGGGCTGCAAATGGAACGCTTTATACATCATCGGGAACATTCACAACTACATTAACAAATACAGCTGGATGCGATTCGATAGCTGCTCTTAATCTAACTATTAATAGTGCAACTTTAGGAAGTGAAACAGTGACTGCTTGTAATTCTTATGCATGGGCTGCAAATGGAACGCTTTATACATCATCGGGAACATTCACAACTACATTAACAAATACAACAGGATGTGATTCAGTTGCAACACTCAACTTGACAATCAATAACAGTTCATCAGGAAGTGAAACAGTGACTGCTTGTAATTCTTATGCATGGGGAGCAAATGGAACGCTTTATACATCATCGGGAACATTCACAACTACATTAACAAAT
>JAJRQK010000064.1 GCA_024280295.1 Bacteroidota bacterium | reverse complement strand
AGATCGATCTTCTTTGATTGACCGAACAACAAGTACAGTGACCAATAATTTATTAGAAGGTGGTCTTATTGTAATTCTAGTTCTGGTTCTTTTTCTAGGAAATTTCAGGGGTGGACTTATCGTTGCTTCTACCATTCCGCTCTCACTTTTATTTGCCTACATCATGATGAACATCTTCGGTGTTTGGTCAAATTTAATGAGTTTAGGAGCTATTGATTTTGGAATTATCGTCGATGGTGCAGTAATTATTGTTGAAAGTGTCGTTTTTTATACGACTTTACGTGTTAAGAAAGAAATCAATAAAAAGCTCAAACAAGAAGATTTGGATGAAATATCTGAAAAATCATCTTCCAAAATGATGAATGCCGCATTCTTTGGACAACTAATCATTTTAATTACATTTATTCCAATTCTTACTTTACAAGGCATAGAGGGCAAAATGTTTACACCAATGGCATTGACGTTTAGTTTTGCCGTAATTGGTGCAATGATTCTTTGCTTGACTTATGTCCCAATGATTTCAGCACTATTCATGAGTAAAAAGCCTAGCAACAAAAAGTATTTTGGCGATAAGTTCATCGATTGGTTGCGTAAAATTTATGAACCTATTTTAGAACTAGCGATGAAAAGAAAAGCAATCGTTTTGATAGTTGCCTTTGGATTACTTGGTCTCTCAATTTTTACGTTCACAAAAATGGGTGGAGAATTTGTCCCAGAACTCGATGAAGGTGATATTGCTATGCATGCCATTTTGAAACCGGGTTCTTCGTTAGAAGAAACAGAGAAAGTTTGTACTATGATCGAGTCAACTATTCTTACAAAATTTCCAGAAGTCAAAAACGTAGTCTCTAAAATTGGTGTAGCTGAAATTCCAACAGACCCCATGCCACTAGACTTAGCAGATATGTTTCTTATCATGAAACCAAACGAAGAATGGACATCTGCCGATAATAAAGAAGAGTTGATTGAGTTAATAAAAAAAGAGTTAGCCTTCATTCCAGGGGTGAATTATGAATTTTCTCAACCTGTTCAAATGCGATTCAATGAATTGATGACAGGTGTTCGTGAAGATGTTGCGGTGAAACTTTTTGGTGACGATTTAAATTTATTGAACACCTACGCCAACAAAATTGCTGGATTAATTGGCAATATAGAGGGAGTAGCAGATTTCAAAGTTGAAGCAACCGATGGTCTTCCTCAAATGACTGTACATTATGAAAGAGATAAAATTGCTCAATATGGTTTAAAAATTAGAGAATTAAATACAATTATTCGTACAGCTTTTAGTGGTGAAACAGCTGGAACAATTTTCGAAGGAGAAAAAAGATTCGATTTAGTCGTTCGGCTGAAGAAAGAAGCTAAAAAGAGTATCAAAGATTTAAAAAACATCTTTATTTCTCTCCCTGATGGTTCGCAAATCCCACTCAGCCAAGTTGCTAAAATTGATTATGTTCCAGGACCGATGCAAATTTCTAGAGAAGGAACGAATCGAAGAACTTATATTGGAGTAAACGTTCGTGGTCGAGATGTTGAATCTGTTGTACATGATATTCAAGAAAAAATAGAAGCCAATATTAAACTGCCTCCAGGTTATTACGTAAGATATGGTGGTTCTTTTGAAAATTTACAAAAAGCAAAGAGTCGATTGATGGTTGTAGTGCCTATCGCATTAATCCTAATTTTTGTTCTACTCTTTTTTGCATTAAAATCTATCGGACAAACACTTATTATCTACATGACCATTCCTTTATCCATCATTGGAGGAATATTCTCCCTTTGGATGAGAGACATGCCATTTAGTATTTCTGCAGGGATTGGATTTATCGTATTATTTGGTGTATCCGTCCTCAATGGTTTGGTTCTAATTTCAAGCATGAATGATTTAAAAAAGGAAGGTTATGGATTGAAAGATCGTATTTTCAAAGGAACGAAAGAAAGAATTCGTCCTATCTTCTTAACTGCATCAACTGATATTCTTGGTTTCTTGCCGATGGCTATTTCATCTTCAGCAGGTGCTGAGGTGCAACGTCCTTTGGCAACCGTAGTGATTGGAGGTTTATTAACTGCATCTTTGTTGACATTAATCGTAATACCAATTGTTTATGAAATGGTTGAAAAAAGGAGTGAAAATCAAAAAACAAGAAAGATGAATGTCAGTTTAGCAAGTTTCAATTCTCCGATAATTCTAATCCCTTTGATTGGAGTTATCATTGGGTTAACAAGTGTTTCTTATGCACAAACAAGTGACACTACATTTAATTCTTTAGAGAGTGCCGTTGACTTTGCACTTGTACATAACAAAAGTATCGAGGCATCTAATTTAGAAGTTGAACGAGCCGAAATGCAAAAAAAATCTTCTTTCAATATTGCTAAGACTGATTTTGGAGTACAATACGGTCAATTTAATTCTTTGGAGAAAGATTTTGCATTCTCTGTCAACCAAAGTTTTCAGTTTCCAACCGTATATGGGAAGCAAAGTAAGTTGGCAAAGCAACGAATTCAAAGTGCTGAAATTCGCAAAGAAATAACGGAGAATGAATTGATTAAAAACATTCGTATCACTTGGTATCAATTGCAATATTTATATTCTTATCAAGCATCTTTAGAATTTCAAGACAGCATCTACGGTATTTTTGTTCATTCTGCAAACTTACGCTACGAAACAGGTGCAGGAACGATGTTAGAAAAAGCAACAGCCTCGTCAAAAGTGAGTGATATTAAGGTTCAACTGAGTCAGAACAATGCGAATATCCTTATTTACGAAAGAAGACTACAACAACTTTTAGGTTGTGATAAATTGGTCGTTATTCAACCTCAAAAACAAAGCAAACGAGTTCTTACGTCTACCCTTTCTCCCGAAATGGTCGAAAACAACCCTCAATTGAAATTGATGATGAATGACATTCAGCTTTCACAGCAACAAACTGCCGTAAATAAAGCGAAGATTCTTCCTGAATTTTCCATTGGTTATTACAACCAATCGATGATCGGTTATTTCGACGTGAATGGTACACCAACTTATTATGGTTCTGGAGACCGCTTACACAGTTTTAACGCAGGAATTTCAATTCCAATTTTTGCGAGAGCAGAAGTATCTCGAATTAAATCTTCTAAAATCAATCAAAAAATTGCTGAAACAAATGCTTCTTACTATCAAGAAGAATTAAACAGCGAGTATGAGCGTGTTTTGCAAGATTATTTGAAATATCAAGCAACTTTAGATTATTATGAGAAAAATGCTTTACCTCAAGCTGAAATAATTATCAATAATTCAATCAAAAGTTTTGAGAACGGAGCGATTAGCTATGTAGAATACATTCAAGGATTGAATACAGGGATTGAAATACAGAAAAAACACATGGATCTTATTCATCAATATAACCTAAGTGTTATTGCGATTGAATACTTGAGAGGGAGATAGAAGTGAAGAATGGAGAATGAAAAATTAAGAATGAAAAATTAAGAAATGATGAAAAATATATTTAGAATAACAATAATGGCTTTATTTCTTGTTGGAATAACGTCATGTAGTAGCAATACAAAAAATGAATCAACTGAAGAAGTCCATGAAGAACATGGTCCAGAAGGAACGGTTGCTTTGAATGATTTACAGATGAAAACACTCGGTTTGAAATTAATTCAACTCGAAAAACGAAATATGAATCAAGAAATTCAAGTAAATGGAAAACTTGAGCTTCCTCCTCAGGAACGAGCAGATATCAGTCCATTAATTGGTGGAATCATTAAAAATATCTATGTTATTGAAGGAGATAAAGTGAAAAAAGGACAAGTTTTGGCTATTATGCAACATCCTGATTACATTCAACTACAACAAGATTATGTTTCTGCATTAGAAGATTATAATTTTTTGAAAGAAGAATACAATCGTAACAAAAAATTGCACAGTGAGAATGTTACATCTACAACTCAAATGCAAAAAATCACTTCGAATTACAATAAAAGTAAAACCAACACGCAATCGTTGGAAATTAAATTAAAAATGCTCGGATTTAATCCTGAAAAAATTAAAAATGGTCATATTTACCCTTATGTAAACATTGTTTCCCCTCTGAATGGCACTGTTAGTCTTATAGAAACTAACGTTGGTGCTTTTGCCGCTCCAATGTCAAAATTATTTGAAGTTGTCAACAATAATAAACTTCATGCAGGATTTTTAGTGTATGAAAAGGACATCAATAAAATTAAAGTGGGGCAAAAAATTTATTTCCATACATCTAGTGTAGAGGGACATGAATTTGAAGCAGAAATACATAACATCAGTCCAGTTTTTGAAGAAAATCCTAAAGCGATTCACGTCCATGCTGATATTATCAATAAGACCAAAGAGTTGATTCCTGGCATGTACATCAATGGTCGTATATTAGCTGATGGCATAGAAGAAACTGTTGTACCTAATGACGCGATTGTTGCTGATGGAGAAAAATATTATATATTCGTAAAAACCAAAACTCCAGAACACAAGCACGAACATTCTGCAGAAGAAGGTAATCATGAAGAAAAAACAACTTTTATGATGGTTGAAGTTTTAAAAGGTGTTACAAATGGAGGTCAGACGGCAATTCGTTTATTAAACAAGCTTCCGGATGATATACAAATTGCAGGAAGCGGTGCTTATTTTTTAATCGCAGAGATGAGTAAAGAAGAAACTGCTCACGAACATTAAGATTATAGTCTGAATTCCTATGCCCTGAGCCCTTCGACAAGCTCAGGGCTCAGGAATAGTAAAAAATAATAAAAATATGAGCGAAGAATGTACAGATGGTGCTTGCGCTGTTGACTATACGAAGGGAGTTGAAGTTAAAAATAATTTTAATAAAGAATACATCATTCCTATTTTAGGATTGCTTTTCCTTTTATTAGGAATTGCCTTGGACTTCTTTGGCGTTGCATTCTTCACTTCTCCTCTACCCATCATTTGGTTTGGAGTGATTTATTTATTCATCGGCGGACCAATTGTCTTGAAAGCATTAAAACTACTTCTCAAAGGAGATATTTACAACGAATTTGTTTTAATGTCAGTGGCTACACTAGGCGCATTTGGTATTGGTGCTTATGAAGAAGGTGTCGCAGTGATGATTTTCTATGTGATTGGGGAGTTATTCCAAGAATCTGCAGTAAATAAAGCCAAAAGCTCCATAGAAGCATTGCTAAAAGTTCAAGTAGAAGAAGTTACCGTACTGAAAAACGGAAAAACATCAATTTTACATCCTAGAGAAGTGAAAATAGGTGAAATAATTCAAGTAAAGTCTGGAGAAAAAATTGCACTAGATGGCGTGCTTGTTTCAGAGAATGCACAATTAAATACAGCTGCATTGACTGGAGAATCAGTTCCTAATGGAATCAAAAAGGGAGAGCAAGTATTGGCTGGAATGATTAATTTGAATACTGTCATTGAAATTGAAGTGAGTAGTAATTTTGCGGACACCAAGCTTTCT
>JAJRQK010000063.1 GCA_024280295.1 Bacteroidota bacterium | reverse complement strand
TTTATTACAAAAGTGTAGAGAATCACAATATGTGTGCTCTTGCAGAACTCCGAAAAGCACAAATTTATAATACACTTGGCGATTATGAAAATGCATTCACTAGTACTCTTGAGAGGATAAGATTTCGAGATTTGTATTATACTGAAGGGCTAGCAACTAAAAGTACATTCTTTGAGGCTGAGTTTAAAACGCAAGACTTAGAACTAAAAGCCTTAGCACAGAAAAAAGAGATCGATCAAATAAGTAGTGAAAAATTAAGAATTGAAAATGAACAATTGTCAAGAACTATATGGATTGTCGTGTTGGCAACGCTGTTAGTAGTTGGTCTTCTTTCAATATTTTTCGTTCAACGAATTCATAAAAGAAGGGCTGAGGTTATTGCGCAAGACATGAAAATCGGAATTCAGAAAGAGTTAATTACAGAGACAATACGTTTACAAGATCAAATGCAGTTAAGAATAGGTCGTGATATACATGACGGAATTTGCCAAACAATTACTGGGATTAAGCTCAACCAAATGCAAATGATCAGAGAGGTTGACAAGAATGCTAATGCCTTTTCCGAAAAAATCCAAACCAATATAAATTTGTTGGAAGGATTGTATTCTGAAGCAAGAAGTGTTTCTCATCAGTTGGCACCTGCAGGAATTGTGCACAATACTTTAAAAAATTTACTGAGTGATATTTCTCATCAAATGCTCTCCGGTTTTGATTATGTAATGTACAATGATGAGTTATCGGATAATGTGTTCGAGAAATCCCCAGAGAAAAAAATGCATGTTGTTAGAATATTTCAAGAGTTAACAACAAATATCGTGAAACATGCAAAAGCCTCTAAAGTTGTGGTGCAAATTTATGAACGCAAGAGACATCTAATACTTTACTTGGAAGATAATGGTATCGGATTTATTCCTGATCAAACCATTCAAAGTATAGGTTTACAAAGTATGTTTTATAGAACGGATGTGCTTAATGGATCTATATCATTCGATTCTGATAACGGATCAATTTGCTGGTTGAAGATACCTCTTGACTAGATACAAAAATGAGAGTCCATGGATTTGAACTCTCATTTGGGTTTTTAGGCTAGTTAGTTATTATTACAGTTTCTATGAACGTATTCTGTTTCGTTTTAATCTAGGTTCTACCAATCGTCAATAATAAAACCTAAAGTTAAACCAAACGCCTGAGTGTTTAATGCGGGAACTTCTATCATTACAGAATTTCCTGCGTGACGATATTCTTTTGAGAATCTTTTCATTTCTGCATAAAAAGCTAAGTAAGGCTTGAATTGCCTATCACCCAGGTAGTACTTTACTTCAAAATCAACACCAAATCCAGAACGTCTTTCTTCTTTAGTTAAATCATTTGACCCTCTAGCATTAAAACCTCTTAACCTGTTTAATCCAACACTAGTCGTAACTGGTAGGTCTTTAAAATTAAAGAGAATTGCTTTAATGCCATATTGAAAGTAACCTAAGTCAATTGTCCTAATTTCAGGATGGGCAGTACCCCATCCATTTATATAAATCCCAGCATTCATTGCAGCCCCTAGCATTCCTATACTAAAGTTGGCTCCAATCTTTAGATTTTCGTTTCCAAAGAGCAAATCCATGTCTAACATTTTATAGTCACTTGCTCCATTTATCGGATGAAGAATGTTTTTTCCACGTTCTTTTTCTATGTCACTTATAAATGCATTGTTTGCCTTGACTTTATTAAACCCAAGTAAACGAGACTTCAAATGGTCATGTTTGTTATATGTGGAAAACCCAATTAAATAGCCCATCAATATTAGTTTTAAAATAAATATTATCAGCCAGATAACCGTAAAATACAGAAAGGTTTTTTTGAAAAAAACCATCCGCATAAAAGGTGTAATCAGATTGTAGAGGTGTGGATGCAGTTGGACTTGGGTTATAAGTAACATAGGCTGTACTCAATCTGCTATAGCCGAATTTATAATCTGTACCGACATAGTGACCTTCTTGAGCAAAAGCCCCTCCTATAATGATAAAACTTAGAAGACTGAATAGTAATTTAAATATTTGTTGCATATTCTATATTTTATTAAAAGCTCTAAACTTTGGGTTAAGTACCAAAACCCGTATTAACTATAGCCATTGTTGGCAGTTCGTTGATTCTATTTTTTCTTCTTCTTATCCTTCATTGGGATTTGACTTTGAGCGCTTTTAGCCGCCCTTTCCATAACGCAACTTACTAGATTAGTAAACTTTGGATCTACACCAGTTTTAACGAATCTAATTTCCGTTTTACCTTTCTTGTTAGTGTATTCTTCTTCTTTCTTAATGAAGAAACCTCTCATTGGTGGGGCAATGTTCATTCGTACAGTCATTTGTGAGTATCGTGGATATCCGCCAGGATAGGTGCCTACTTTATCAGAATTGTCATAGCCTGGGTTTTTAAAGAAAAATGTCGCAGAGATAGCTTTCACAGTTTCACCCGCAGCAGATAATTGAATGGCCACTACAATTAAGGCATCCATCCCCATAAGGTCAAGAAAATCATCTTTCTCTTTTGCATATTTTTTCCCTGTAGCTATAAAATAGGATGAGTAAGGTAGAAACCTAAATCCTTCTGGTACCGCTGAGTCAGATCCTAATAAATCGAATATTCCTGCTTTTCCTTTTAGGATTGGCATTGGGGTATCATAATACATCGATTTTTGTTTTTCAGTAACCAAAAATTCCTCCGGAGATAACAGCTCCATTCCTGAATTTGTGAACATTTCTTTCATAGTACTTATGCTTTGTTCATAAATTAACTGTGTAATCATATTCACTTTCTTCTCGCTCGCTTTGTAAGTAGTAGTAGTCACCCAGCCTCCCCCAGTAGAATAGCTTTTATATTCTTCGTCATCAATGTAGAATGATAAAAGCCCTACTTTTTGTGGAACATCGTAATCCTGTGCCACACAGAAGTTGTTTTTTATGTTGTACTTTTTTTCATAATTACCTGCTATTTCGCCTGAAACTCTTACTCTTTTATTTAGTAGTTTATAATCGTCTGCTGATTTTTGAAATGCCTCTTTTTCTTTTGCATATAATTTTCTAGACCCTTTATTTACTGATTGTGCTGAAACATTCATACTAATTGCTATAAAGCAAAAAACACAAACTACTGAAATAACTGTTTTTCTCATCTTAGTTGTTTTTACTGTTATTAATTAATTCCACTCCATAATATTGATTCTGACAGTTTGCTTAATTACCGCCAACATATAAATATACGCAGCGTCCCAATTATTCTCCAACGTGGAGGTTCTCCATGAATTTCCTCAGCAACATCGAATTTATATGTGTGTAATTACTCAATGTATTCTGATTTACAATTGAAGTATTAGTTACATCAATATTAATCGCTAGGAGGTGTACTCGTGCTAAGAGTACCAAATGTGAATAGAATTCCGACTTTGAACGCAGTCTTTATTAATATCATGATCTTAGTTTTAATAATTTATTAGTCTAGAGTAAATGTAGCTAGGGAAGAAATTTTGCACAATACAGTAAAAAACGTATTTACTCTAAGTGTAAAGACGTAGTGTTGAGTAATTCGTTAAATGGATAATTAGTGAGTGGTATTACTCAGTTTTACTCAGTTCTAAAAATCTAGATTGTAGCTAGGCTGATATTCTCGATTGAGTTTCTAAGCTGAGTTTATTCCTAATAAATCTGTAAAACTATTGGGACAATTTGAGGCTTTTGAAAAACCGAACTCAGGTTTTTATGTTGACTTTCCTCTTGCTTGAATTAATTGAATTCCTCCATTTTGTTGCTATTACATCGACTTTGCTAATAGCAATCTTATTTCCAATTAATTACGCATTTTTGCATTAATCTAATTCAAATTTCTTGATTTATCTACCATTCTGTCGCCCCAGTAGTAAACCAATTGCCTTGAACTCTCAACGCCTGTTCAATTACATCTCGAACACAATGTCTTCCGCCAATAAATGGTGATTGGTAATCTGCAATTGCTTTGATTTCAACAGCAGCATCTTGGGGACAGGTTGAAACCCCAACTTTTTTCATAACGTCATAGTCTGGAATGTCATCACCCATGTACAATACTTGGTCGTCAGTAAAGTTGTATTTCCCTTTTAATTCGACATAAACTTCAAGTTTGTTGCTAGCTCGAAGCCGAACTTCGTTAACGCCTAAAGTTTCTAATCGAGTTTTAACCTGTTCAGATGCTCCGCCTGTAATTATAAGAACGGTATATCCTTTTTTGACTGCATATTGAAGCGCGTATCCATCACGAGAATTTAACGACCTTACAATATCATCATTCATGAGTAAAATATCCCCATTTGTGAGGACACCGTCAACATCGAAAATGAACGTTGTGATGTTTGGTAATTTTTCTTTGTAGCTAATCATTTTTATAGGTCTTTTGTATGCTTTCGGAGAGGATTCTGTAAATCTCTTTTTTGTCACCTGTCAGTTCTGATAAATGTTTTACAATAGTTGTGTCATCATTTCTACGAGCAGGCCCTGTTTGGGCTTCTCTTGGTGATTCAGTTTGTAATTTCTTAGCAGTCTCAAGAAGTAAAGGCTTCAAATGCTCAAATTCAAGGTCTTTAGATTTTAAAAATTGATCCGCAATGAAATTCATGTGATTTGTGAAATTGTTTACCCATACCGCTGCTAAATGTAAGTCTCCTCGCTTTTCAGATGATGCATAACTCACTTTTCTACTAATCTTCCATGCTAAATCGAAAAGTAATCGTGCGAAATATTCGTTCTTTGCTTCAATAAAAAATGGTATTTCGAAAATATTTAGAGGCACTCCCTTCGTGAATGTTTGTAAAGGATAAATTACACCTAGGTTATCTCGATTTGAGAACGTTTTTAATTCTGTTGAGCCTGAAGTATAAGCAACAGGACAATTTTTAGGGATCTCTTCAAGAACAGATGCTATCGCTATATCTGGCACACATAATATGACCAATTGTTGTGGAGGAAGTTCATTCAGCTTATCTACTAGCCGTGCATTTATTTGAGCCACAAGTTTGAGTGCCTTTTCCTTCTTTCGAGTGTACACATGAGTAACATCAACACCTTGCTTGTCAAATTCAAATGCAAGATGAGATCCTACATTTCCAAAACCAACGATTGATATTTTGTTTGTATCGATTTTCACGTGCCAAAGATACGTGATTTCTTCGGTACAATTAAGGTTCTAGTTTATCTGAGAAGTGACTTTATTATTTCCTTGATTTAATCAAATAAATAGTCGGACGTCTGTGTAAAATCAAAATTTGGTTGTACAAGAACAATAAACCCTTTGAGTGTTTCCAAATCAATGCCTGAAAGGTAAGATACCCGAATAGAATTCCCTTCAATTCTAATGATTTCAAAGATCGACTCTTTCCCGGCCATTGATTCTCTTAAACTGTTAATTTGATCTTCAGTAAAGTCATCCTCCAACGATTTTATATCAGTTGAGAATGCTTGAGCACCTTTATGATTCACCTGAAAATACGCTCTTTCTTTATTGTAATCCAAACTTTGCGCAGAAGATGATAATGACGCGGATATTAATGTGATTATTGCTATAAATTTCAACATGATTTTAGTCTTTAATAATTTTCTTGGTGATACTTGTACCTGCTCCATCAGTGTATTGTAGTAGATAAACACCTCTATTTAATTCAGACATGTCTAAGGACAGTATTTCGTAATCAGAACTGATAATATTCCTAGAATGAATAATTTGCCCACGGATATCAAATAATTCAACTTTTCCATCGATTCCTTTCAAAAAATTGACTTCTACATATAATTGATCAGTTGTTGGGTTTGGCCAAGCACCAAGTAACCCATCAAAACTCGACTCTCTGTTTAGAGCAATGATGTTACTTTTTTCAGAAGCTCCGTTAAAGTCAAATTGCTCTAATTGATAATACACTACTCCTGCTCTAATGTCTTCGTCTACAAAGCTATAATTACTCGTCTCCATTGTATTTCCAACTCCATTGACTGAAGTAACAACTTCAAAATTAATTCCATCCCATGATCTGTATAAATCGAAACGCTCGTTATCCTCTTCAGAATCTGTTATCCATGATATAACATTTTCTCTTGTCATCGATATTCCGAAAAATTCAGAAAGCTCTACTGGTAAAATTCCAGATGCATTCCATCCAGCAACTGTGAAATCGCAAATATCACCACCAAAACCATCAACCATTAATACATAAGTGTTTCCAATGATTAGCGGTGTTGCAGTTACTACACCTGTTGTTGCAGTCGCTGGATTCCAACAGTTTGAAACAGATGACAACCCAATACAACATCCCATAGCATTCGTTGTAACATTAAATACCTCTGCTTGAATTCCTGAAGTACAGCCAGTAACACTTGTGAAGCTAAAGACTTCTGTTGTAGAGGTTGCTACGAATTGGTACCATGAATTATTTTCAATTGATCCACAAAAACTCATTCCTGCAGGTTGATCCGCTGTATATGTACCTGATGTGTTTGAAGAAAATGATCCTCCACCAGGTGATAAAATTGCAGGATTAGAACAATAATCTTGATTGGAAGGATTCCCGCAAGGTCCTGTAGGCGGAACAATAGCTCCTGAATAGGTGCAGATATCAAAAGTTCCGTTATTATTATTCCCGTATTCCCAAAAACGAATCCAAACAGTGGACCCAATTGGTTGAGTGCTGATTGTGAGCATTGGCATCAGCCCATTTACGCTTCCGTCATCATTACAAGAGATTAATGAAAGGCTAGCGCAAGTACCAGAGTAAACTGCCATTCCTCCATCGGTTATTACACCTGTATTAGCATCGATAACTAGAGTGCCACTTGGTGGAATTACAGCAGTAAACCAAACATCTCCTCCTGAATAGCTTGCACAACCAGGAGCAGGAACTCCTGTAGATCCTGTTGCCGATGCATTAGTACTTGTTGTAAATGAGCAGGTTGCACCAACAGTAAGTGGTGTAGCAGAACAAGGATCATCGTTTATGGGGCCACCTCCGCCTCCGCCTCCACCTGGGTCAAAAGCGCAAATATCGAATGTGCCATTATTATTATTACCATATTCCCATACGCGAACCCAAAGGGTTGCACCAGGTGTTTGACCTGTTAAAGCTATCAAAGACATCAATCCATTAGCGCTTCCATCATCGTTACATTGAGTGAGTGAAAGACCTGTGCATGGACCAGAGTAAATTGCCATGCCACCATCGGTGATAACACCAGTATTCATGTCAACTGTTACGCTTCCACTTGCAGGTACTGTAATTGTGTACCAAACATCTCCACCAGAATAATTTGCACATCCTGGTGCCGGAACTCCTGTTGATGCTGTAGCTGTTGCATTTGTTCCAGTTGTAAAAGTACAACTCACTCCAACAGTTAACGCAGGTGCTCCACAAGGATCATCTGACTGAGCGTGTGTTGAATTATTTACTGCAACAATCGAAAAAATAAAGAGTAGGTATGTTGTATAGCTTATAAGCTTGGTCATTTCGTAGTGTTTTGAATACAACAAAGATAATCATCTTCGCTTCGATGAACTGTAAAATTAGTCTTTGATGAGTATTGCGCCATCTTTATCGATTGAATAGCTCTCTTTATCGAGTATTTCACAAAAAAAACTAAAATGACAAAAGCACCATTCTTTTGAATGATGCTTTGTTTTGTGAAACTCTAAATTATCTGCTAAGAAAAAGATGAATTGTTCTATTATTTTTTACCGTGACACTGCTTAAATTTCTTACCACTACCACAAGGGCACTGCTCATTTCTACCAACAGTTTTCTCTACTGTCACAGGTTGTTGTTTTTCAATTTGACGCTGCGCTCCCGAATTTTGTGAAGCTCTACGATTAGCTTCAGTTCCTGCTCCAACTTCTTCTTGAGATGAACTTGAAGTCTCTTGAGCTCTTGCGTAACTATTGGACTTTGTACTAGATTGATTGGTTGTCTGTATTTGCTCCACTGGAATATCCATTTTCATGAGTAAATCCATCGTTTCATTATTCAATCGCTCTAGCATTCGCTTAAACAATTCGAATGATTCAAGTTTATAGACTAACAATGGGTCTTTTTGCTCATACTGTGCATGATGAACTGCAGAACGAAGATCATCCATTTCTCGAAGATGCTCTTTCCATTCATTATCAATCATTCCGAGTGTGATGTTTTTCTCGAAATTAGTCGTGATTGCTTTTCCTCCACTACCATAAGCTTCTTCAAGGTTGACAACAAGTTGCATTTCACGACGACCATCTGTTAATGGAAAGACAATGTTTTTATACTTGTCCGCCATTGTTTCATGAACATGCTTAATCTGCGGCATTGCTTTCTCGCAAATCTTATCATTCTTGCGGTCATACTGCTCGCGAATAGATCCGTAAACTTTCTCAAGTAAGTCAACTTCTTCAATTGATTCAAATTCAGATTCAGCTACAGGAGACTGAATACCAACTGAACGCAATAAATCTAATTCAAATTCCTTGAAATCGTTTTTGTTTCTTCGTGCTGTTATTGCTTCGGCAACATCATAAAAGGTGTTGTCAATATCCATATCCAATCGATCTCCGAAGAGTGCATTCTTGCGTTTCTTATAGATCGCCTTACGTTGAGCATTCATTACATCATCATACTCAAGCAATCGTTTACGTATTCCAAAGTTGTTTTCCTCGACTTTCTTCTGGGCTCTCTCAATGGATTTGGAAACCATACTATGTGTAATGACTTCGCCTTCTTTTAATCCCATTCTATCCATTAGCTTGGCAATTCGTTCTGAACCGAACTTACGCATCAAACCATCTTCTAGTGAAACAAAGAAGATAGATGATCCTGGATCTCCTTGACGACCTGATCGACCTCTCAATTGGCGGTCAACTCGACGTGAATCGTGTCGTTCAGTTCCAATAATTGCAAGTCCACCAGCTTCTTTAACTCCTTCACCCAATTTAATGTCGGTACCACGACCAGCCATATTAGTCGCAATAGTTACGGATTTTGCTTGACCAGCACCTGCCACAATTTCTGCCTCACGTTGATGATATTTCGCATTTAAAACTTCGTGCTTTATGTCCTTCATGCTCAACATTCGACTTAGAAGCTCTGAGATCTCGACTGTTGTTGTACCAACCAATACTGGACGGTTAGCGTCAGTTAATTTCTTAATCTCCTCAATAACTGCGGTGTATTTTTCTCGCGCAGTTTTAAAAACAAAATCATTTTGATCCTTACGTGTTATAGGTCTGTTAGTAGGTATTACTACAACGTCTAATTTGTAGATATCCCAAAATTCTTTAGCTTCAGTTTCTGCTGTTCCCGTCATTCCTGACAGTTTGTGATACATTCGGAAGTAGTTCTGTAATGTGATCGAAGCATACGTTTGAGTAGCAGCTTCTACTTTCACGTTTTCTTTGGCTTCAATAGCTTGGTGTAAACCATCAGAATAACGACGACCTTCCATTATACGTCCTGTCTGCTCATCAACAATCTTAATTTTATTGTCCATGATTACATATTCAACTTCTTTTTCAAAAAGTGAATAAGCTTTCAATAATTGGTTTACAGAGTGAATACGCTCTGATTTAATGCTGTAATCTCTAATTAAGTCATCTTTTTTGACAAGAAATTCCTCATTAGAAAGCCCTTGTTTCTGAAGGTTAGCAATTTCTCCACCGATATCTGGCATGATAAAAAACTCTCTTCCTTCATTTCCTGAAATGAGATCAATTCCTTTATCTGTTAGCTCAACAGTATTTTGTTTTTCCTCAATGACAAAGAATAACTCTTTATCAATCTTCTTCATCTTCTTGCCTTGCTCTTGCATGTAGAAGTTCTCCGTCTTTTGCAAGTGAGCTCGAACGCCAGGTTCAGATAAGTATTTAATAAGTGCTTTGTTTTTTGGAAGTCCACGGAAAGCTCTCAAAAGTGCAATACCTCCATTTTCGAGCATTTTTTTAGGGTCCTGCCCATCTGCTACGTCTCCTTCTAAAACAACCAATTCTTTTTTTGCTTCAGCAAGACACGTTGTTACGTATTTCTTTTGTGCTGCAATAATCGTTTCAATTCGTGGTTTTAATTCTGTGAATTCATGCTTATCACCTTCTGGGGTCGGTCCAGATATAATAAGAGGTGTTCGAGCATCGTCAATTAATACTGAATCTACCTCATCAATAATTGCATAATGATGTTTTTGTTGAACAAGATCATCTGGGCTGGCTGCCATATTGTCACGGAGGTAGTCAAAACCGAATTCATTATTTGTCCCAAAAACGATGTCACACTTGTATGCAGCTTTTCTTTCTGTTGAATTTGGTTTGTGCTTATCGATACAATCAACCGAAAGACCATGAAATTGATACATTGGTCCCATCCATTCAGAATCACGTTTTGCTAGGTAGTTATTTACCGTTACAAGGTGAACGCCTTTCCCTGATAGTGCATTTAAATATACGGGAAGTGTTGCTACTAATGTTTTCCCTTCACCCGTTTGCATTTCTGCGATATTCCCTCTGTGAAGAACTGCTCCTCCCATCAATTGAACATCGTAGTGAATCATATTCCATGAAACTGGAACACCAGCGGCTGACCATTCGTTGTGCCAAATAGCTTTATCACCGTCGATTGTTATGCCGTCTTTTGATGATGCTATATCGCGATCCATGTCGTTGGCAGTCACTTCTAATTTACCATTGATAGCCCATCTTCTAGCCGTTTCCTTAACAACAGCAAATGCTTCAGCCATTATTACTTCAAGCGTCTCTTCAATTTTCTCGTCAATTTCCTTGGTTAGCTTATCAATACCATCAAAGATTGCTTCTTTGTCGGTGATAGGAGTATTGATGTCTGCGCCTTTGACTTTTAATTGTGTGAGTTCTTTTTCTAAACTAGCAATGCTTTGATTGATGATTTTACGAAAACCATCTGTTTTACCGCGTAGTTCATCATCACTCAATTTCATCACAGCATCATCAAAAGACTTCGAAGCGTCAATGGATGGTTGATATTCCTTTCTATCTTTTGAAGACTTGTCTCCGAATAGTTTCTTTAATATGCTCAAAACAGTGTGTTTTTTAGTGTTGTAAAACGGATGTAAAAATAAGGAAATTAACCTATCTTATAACCTGTTTGTAATAATTCAGTCATTGCTATTTTCTTTTCGTCATAAACTATTCCAAGCCACTATTTTATGACAAATTGTCTCGTTAGTTAGATTGATTTACCAAATTCGTCAAAATGGAATCTTACTAACTGTTGTTAAAGAATTAATAAATAACCGATAATTGTAGACTTTAAATCGCTTGGACATATTATTTTTGCAGCATGCATGAAAAGTTAATAATTCTGGATTTTGGTTCGCAGTACACACAATTGATTGCAAGGCGTATTAGAGAGCTTAATATTTACTGTGAAATTTACCCATGGAATAAGTGCCCAGAGCTTGATGACTCTGTAAAAGGAGTTATTCTTTCAGGTAGTCCATTTTCGGTGCGTGAAGAAATAGCACCCATTCCAGATTTAGCAAATATCAAAGGAAAACTTCCATTATTAGGTGTGTGTTTTGGTGCTCAACACTTGGCTCACCATTTTGGTGGGGAAGTGATGCCATCCTCCACAAGAGAATATGGTCGTGCAAACTTATCATTCCTAGATGGTGAGAATGTTCTAACAAAAGGGATGTCAAATGGTTCTCAAGTTTGGATGTCGCACGGTGATACCATCGGAGCTATTCCAGGTAACTTTAAAGTAATTGCAAGTACTGAAGATGTCCGTGTTGCTGGATATCAAATAGAGGGTGAAAATACGTTTGGAATTCAATTTCATCCTGAAGTTTATCACACACTTGAGGGTGCAATTTTATTGAGAAATTTTGTGGTCAACGTTTGTGGTTATTCTCAAGATTGGACACCGGATTCGTTTGTTGAAGAAACGATTGGAAATCTTAAAGCCGAAATAGGAACTGATAAAGTTATTCTTGGTCTTTCAGGAGGTGTTGATTCATCAGTCGCGGCAGTTTTACTTCATAAAGCCATTGGTTCAAATTTACATTGCATTTTTGTTGATAATGGATTGTTGCGGAAGGACGAGTTCTCTCAAGTACTTGACTCATACAAAGGAATGGGCTTGAATGTAAAAGGAGTTAATGCGAGCGATGCTTTCTATTCAGAATTGAAAGGCCTAACAGATCCAGAAAAGAAACGTAAAGCAATCGGAAAAGTATTTATCGATGTGTTTGATCAAGAATCTAAATTAGTTGAGAATGCAACTTGGCTAGCACAAGGAACAATTTACCCTGATGTTATTGAGTCGATTTCTGTTTCAGGAGGACCTAGTCAAACAATAAAATCGCATCATAATGTTGGTGGATTGCCAGATTACATGAAGCTAAAAGTGATCGAGCCGTTAAAATTATTGTTTAAGGATGAGGTAAGACGAATTGGACGATCAATGAATATGGATGAGAATATCCTTAGACGACATCCTTTCCCAGGGCCAGGTCTAGGAATCCGAATCTTAGGAGATGTGACAGTGGAGAAAGTAAAGATACTTCAAGAGGTCGACCATATTTTTATATCTTCACTTAAAGAAGATGGACTTTATGATGATGTTTGGCAAGCTGGAGCAATCTTCTTACCAATTCAATCTGTTGGAGTAATGGGGGATGAAAGAACATACGAAAATGCTGTTGCCCTAAGAGCTGTGACCTCCACCGATGGAATGACAGCTGATTGGTGTCATTTGCCTTATGACTTTTTAGCAAAGGTCTCAAATCGGATTATTAATCAAGTAAAAGGAATAAATAGAGTGACTTATGATATCAGTTCTAAACCCCCTGCAACTATTGAGTGGGAGTAAAATTGAATATGGCACAAGTATTGTAAATCTAGTTGAATAACTTGAAAACATGAATAAACTACTAATCATCATATTACTATCACTACCTATGTTTGCGAATGCGCAACCTGGAGTGTCACCTGTCGTTGAACGAGAAGGAGGGAAGTTCTATTCTCATGTAGTTGAGACTGGAAATACACTTTGGGGGATTCAGCAAATTTTCGGTGTGCCTGTGGATCAAATTGTTGCTGCAAATCCTGAACTTAGTAATGGTTTGAAGGAAGGACAAACAATTTTTATTCCTGTTACAAGTGAGTCAATTGCAAAAATCCCAACAACTGAATATAAAGTTAGGAAATCGGAAACACTTTATGGTCTAGCAAAAAAATTCGATACAACAGTCGATGATCTCGTATCTTTAAATCCTGAACTGAAAGATGGATTAAAGAAAGGGCAGATCATTCAAATTCCTTGTTGTGCAGAAGATGGAACTTCGGTAACGATTTTGCCGCCAGAAATAACAACGCCAAATCCATTTGTGACGGATACAATTGAGAATGAGGATGGATCGGCAGATCATGTGACATTTTCATTTAGTGATTCAACAGTTCGTCATATTGTGATGTCGCATGAAACACTATATAGTGTATCGAAACGGTTTATGGTTTCTGTTGATAAAATCATGGAGGTTAATGCCTTAACGTCAACTTCAATTAAAGAAGGCCAGATTCTTATTGTTCCTGTGAAAGCAGAGCGAATTGAGCGAGTCGAAATCCGTCCTGTTCCATTAGATTATGATCCAAATGGTGAGGGACCGTTGGAGTTCGATAAAAAAGATCGTTATCGTATTGCGATTATGCTTCCTTTTTACCTTGATGGTGGTGCGAAGTATTCAAAAATGGTTTCGGAATTGGCCACTCAATTTTATATGGGTGCAAAGATGGCTTTGGATAGCCTAGAGAGAAAAGGACTCAAAGCAGACATTGAAATTTATGATACGGGTAATGATTCAGTTAAAATATTGAATTTACTTGCTGATACGAGTTTTCTATCTATTGATTTAGTGATCGGACCGTTTTTTCCATCAAATATGGATATTGTAGCGGGGTATTGTAAAGCGAATCGTATCCGGATGGTTTGTCCTGTTGCTGCTCCAGAAGAAATGATTGAACAAAATCGACTAGTATATCAAGCAGTGCCTTCAGGTGAAATTCTTATGCGACGATTGGCTCATGACATGCTCGTAAACAATGCTAAGGATCGAATCGTACTTGTTAAACCTATAAAAGAGTCTGATGTGTTGATGTATGAAGCTTATAAAAATGAGTTTAATTCGGCACTTTACGATGGCGAGAGACCAACTTTGATTGAAAGTACAGTTGGTAGTTTTACCAGTCAAATTGTCCGTGGTGTAAATACACTATTTGTGATTCCAGCAACTGATAGAATTACAGCTATGAAGTTTATGAATAACTTGAACAAATCTGCGTTCAGATCACGTGCTAAAAATTTATTCGTCTATGGAACGAAAGAATGGGATAGTTATAGTGACATAAATAATATCTATAAGAACAAGTATAATTTTCATTTCGCAAGCCCAAATTTTCTCAACTATTACTCAGATGGGATGGTTCAAATGAATAAAACGCATCGAAGTTGGTATAAAACTGACTTGTCCCGAATGGCTGTTCATGGTTATGACATTGTATCTTATTTCTGTGGTGAATTCTTCTTGGAATCGTCTAAGAAATCAACAATGATGATGAGTGCATTTCGAATGCAACAATTGTCACCTAAGGGTGGGTATGAGAATCTAGAATTCTTCATTGTAGAGCAAGATGAATACGAATTATTTGATAGCCAAGTAGAGCGAGATGACTAAAGAAGATGTTGCGAAAGCGATGATGAACTTGCAAGATCGTATCTGCAAACAGCTAGAAGAACTGGATGGTGTCTCCCTATTTGTAGAAGACCTTTGGTCAAGGGTAGATGGTGGTGGTGGAAGGACACGTGTAATCGAAGATGGCGCCCTTATTGAAAAAGGAGGTGTTAACTTTTCAGAAGTTCATGGTGAAGTTACTTCGATGATGCGTAATAATACTGAGATCACTGGGGATTCATTCTTTGCAACAGGAGTTTCAATAGTACTGCACCCTTCCAGTCCACATGTGCCAATTATTCACATGAATGTTCGTTATTTCGAAATGGATAATGGCGTTTACTGGTTTGGTGGAGGTATTGATTTAACACCGCACTACATTGTACCAGCAAACGCAGCAAAGTTTCATGCCTCCTTGAAGTTAATCTGTGATCAATATAATACAGACTTCTACCCTAAATTTAAACTATGGGCAGATGACTATTTCTTCTTACCACATAGAGATGAAACCAGAGGGGTTGGCGGTGTTTTCTTTGATCATATTTCTGAATCACAATTACTTAGTAAGCAACAATTATTGGATTTCTGTCTTGAATTAGGTGATTCATTTCCTGTAATTTATTCAGAGCAAGCTAATCTTGGTAGGAATGTTCCGTTTTCTGAATCTGAGGAAAATTGGATGAATTATCGAAGAGGAAGATACGTTGAATTCAACTTAGTGAATGATCGAGGAACTAAATTCGGTTTGGTCTCTGGAGGTAGAACAGAATCAATATTGATGAGCTTACCAAAGAATGCTGGTTGGACTTATAATATTCAGTTGGACGAAGATTCGAAAGAACAAAAAACACTTAATCAATTAAAAAAAGGAATTGACTGGATTTCATTTATTGATCAGTAATTAGTCATTTTCTTTCCTTGAAGTAACTCGATTTAGCAGAATTGATTATGCATGCATTGGAATTTACCATTCATGGATGATTATCGCCAGTCACTATAATTACTGATAAATTTGTTGATTTTTTCTTAATTTCATGGCAACTCTTTGTGAATTATAGCGTCAGAGAGATGAAAACAAACTTCTAACTATGCGTTTTTTACTCTATTCATTAGCAATAATGGGCAGCTCTCTGTCATTCTCACAAACCACAACAACTATACAGGAAAATTCTGAAACAGGTGTGATTACCGAGAAAAATACAATTGGAAATACTTCAGTTGTCAACGTCAAAAAAGAAAGCAAATTAACTATTTCAACACCGATTCGTCCTAAAAAGGTACGAAAGGAAGAAATTATCGTAGAAACGAAGAAGAAAAAGGAATAATTATTCGATTAAATCTAATGCATACACATTAACTATCTCTCCCAATATGAAAAAAACGATACTGTTTTGTCTTGGAATTTTATTCACGACACTTGGATTTTCACAAGAATTTGAAATCAAATCAGTTGGAACGAATTATACTTCCACACAAATAGAAAACACTCTCAATTCCGCTAATTTATGTAATTGGGTGTATCAAGATAAATCACGCAAAATTACACTAGACGATGGAGCTAAGGTTACATTACTGCCAAATAATTCTTGTGGTCAACTCAGTGACCATGTTTTTACTTCGGTAGAATGGTCTATAACCGGAACAACTTTGATGATTGGGCATTCTTATGAACCAACATTAACCAAACAGCAGAAGCAAATACTTAAAGAAACGAAGCAATGAGAAATTTTTCACTAAATCGAAGTCTCGTATCTGTAACTGCAATTTTCTTTGCGGTTTTTAGTGCGTTAGCTCAACCAGCTAATGATGACTGTACTGGAGCAACATCTTTAGGTTCGTTAAATGCACCAGGAACGTGTATCGCTGGATTGCAAAATGGTACAGTAACAACATTGAACAATCAATCAACTGTTGGTGCAACAGGTATAAATCCTTACACATACTTAACTGCATGTTCGGGGGGGGGAGATATGGCTTCTCCCGCTTTGGATACTTGGTATTCTTTTGTGGCAACAGGTACTACTGTTAATATTAGTATTGCGGGATTTCCAAATGCTTCAGTTGGATTATGGGAAGGTCCATGTAGCGCCCTTACTGGAAGGGGGTGCTTGAATGCAAATGCTGCTGGAAATGGTACGTTTACTGTTACTCAAGTGACGATTGGAGCTACTTATTATGTGCAAGTGAGTGGTGGGAACTCAACAGCAGTTGATAATAATTTCTCGCTCAGTATTGATAATGATATTGATTGTGATGACTGTTTGAGGGCTAGTAGTATGACCGCAACCCCTGCACCAATTAATGGAGCCTATACTCCTGGTCAAGTGGTAACTTTCTGCTATACAATAACAGAATATTCTCAACAGAACACTAACTGGTTACATGGTATACAATTGGCATTCGGTGCTGGGTGGACTGGTGTAGTAACAAACCCTGTTCCTGCAGCAACGTGTGATGGCGGTTTAGGTGTTTGGTCATATTTCCCTGCCGGAATTGGTGTGTCTAATGGAACTAACTGGGGTGCTGGCTTCTATTTTGATGGAGATTTATTTAATGCACCAAATGGTAATCCTACCTCTAATTTTGGAGATAACTGTTCTGGAACTGGGTTAAGTTGGACGTTTTGCTTTGATTTAACAGTCGCGCCTTGTTCTCCTGGTGCGGATCTTGGAGTTACTGTTAATACATCGGGAGATGGAGAGTCAGGATCATGGTTAAGTAATGGATGTAATGATGATGCTGCAACTATTTCTAGTGCTTATATGATTTGTTGTGATCCTCCGTTAACCACAAGTTTGCCTCCAACATGTCTTGGTTTTTCTGACGGCCAGGCTACTGCTCAAGGACAAGGAGGCCAAGCGCCGTATGATTACGTATGGACGAATGCTGGTGGAGCAACTGTTTTGACTGAGAATAACTTAGCGGGTGTTTCAACACTATCGGGTGTTATTGCTGGAACATATACCGTCACTATAACTGATAACCTTGGATGTGTTCAAGTTGTAGATATTGTCATTTTTGATGGACCTCCTTGTCCTCCTTGTTTTATCTCAAGTTTCTTTGCTAGTATTGGAGCCTGTTTAGGTGATAATACTTTTAGCGTAACGGGTAATTTTCAATACGATAATAACCCTGGGACAGGGGTAGTAACTGTTACAGTAACTAACGGTTCTGGATCATACTCTCAAACATTCAACCCACCATTTGCTAACAATACCACTTTTAATTTCAACATAACAGGTATTGTTGCTGATGGAACTCCATTAACTGTTATTGTAGTATTCTCTGATGATTTGGCGTGTACGGCAACGATTAATAGTACTTCTCCACCAGATTGTTCTTGTGCTGCTGATGTTGGAACTTTTACTACTGCAACAACTGGAACGCAATCTGGAAATGATTTCGTCCTTTGCTGGGGGCAAACAATTGATATTACCTCAAATGGAGATGGAACAGATCCTGGAATTGCAAATGCTCCTCCTGGACCTCCATATACCCCTGGAATTGGATATTTGGTCTATTCTTGTCCGCCCACAATTGCACTGATTCCAAATGCATTGACTGATTTAACGGATGATCCTTGCCTAGAGTTTATTCTTCTAGGACCTAATTTAGCAGAATGGAATGATCAATTCTACCTTAATCAAGCCATTGCTAATGGTGGTTCAATCCCAGTTAATAACACATTGTATTGGGTGCCAGTTACTTTATATTCAACCACAAGTTCACCTATTATATATAGTTATGTAAATACAACTATCCCATGTTATGATCTTGGACCTGTGTATTCTGTTCAGTACCTTGATAACGTTGTTCAAAATAGCGTTGAGGATTGTACAGCTGGGACGGTCACTACAACTATTTCAGGTGGTCAACCTGCATTGGATGGATCATTGTTTACAGGTCAAAACCTTTTACCTGCAACAGCAAGTTTTGCGCCAGGCACAGCACTTAACGGTGGAAATATCATTGTAACAGGACTTGTTGATGGTGATGTTTACTCTTACGATATTGTGGATGCAAATGGTTGTCTCATAACAATCACAGGAACATTTGTTGGTTTGGATGATCCTGCCTTTACTTATCCATCGGCGGCTTATTGTATCGATGCTGCAAATCCAACTCCAACTATCACTGGTGATGCTGGAGGTACATTTAGTTCAACTGCTGGATTGTCAATTAATCCTGTTACTGGTCAAATAAATCTCGCAGCTTCAACTCCTGCAACCTATACTGTAACTTATACGACATCGGATCCGATCTGCTTTGCAAGTACAACTTTCATAATCACCATTAATCCGCTACCAATTGTAGATGGAAATGATCCAACTGTATGTTTGGGTGCTTCGGTTACCTTGAATGGTACTGGAGCAAACACGTATTCTTGGAATCTTGGTGTAATTGATGGTACTCCTTTTATTCCAGCAGGAACAACAACATATACAGTTACAGGAACTGTAACGGCAACTGGGTGTCAAAATACCGGAACTTCTTTGGTAACTATTATTCCTTTGGATGATCCTTCGTTCACAACGACAAATTTTTGTGTTGGATCGGCTTCACCACCAGCAACTGTTACAGGTCTTGCGGGAGGTACATTTGCTTTCAATCCTCTTCCAGGTGATGGAGCAACTATTAATCCTGTTACTGGTTCAATTACAAATGGAGTAGGAGGTACAATATATAGTATTGAATATACAACAAATGGACCTTGTCCACAGACATTAATTGTACCGGTAACTGTAAATCCTTTACCGAACGTTGTTGCAAACGATGTTTCAGTCTGTATTGGTGGAAACGTCAATATTACTGCAACAGGTGCGGTTACATATTCATGGGATAATGGATTGGGAGCAGGACAAACTCAAAATGTTTCTCCAGCAGTTACTACCAACTATACAGTAACTGGTACAGATGCAAATGGATGTGTCAATACTGACCTTATGACAGTGACAGTTCTTTTAAGTGCACCAATTAATGCAGGACCTGATGTGACAATTTGCCTTGGTGACAATACGACACTTACAGCAACAGGTGGTGTAACATATACTTGGCAAGCGCCAATTAGTGCCACAGGAGCAATGCAAGTTGTTTCACCAATTGTGAATACCACATATACTGTTGATGGGGTTGATGCAGCAGGATGTGCAGGAACAGACCAAGTTACTGTTACAATTAATCCACTTCCAACAGCAACAATTATAGAACTAGATCCTATCCTTTGTGTTGGTGATCCACCAACAGTGATTTTCTTTATTGGCGCTAATGGAACAGCACCTTACACATTTACATATAATATTAATGGTGGAGCGAATTTAACAGTGACTTCAATTGGAACAACTGCTACGGTACCTGTTCCGACAGGAACGGCAGGAACGTTCAACTATAACTTAGTAAGTGTCCAAGATGCTAGTGCTACTGTATGTAGTCAAGTTCAAGTAGGAAATGCAACAGTAGTTGTGAATCCACTTCCAACCGCAACTATCGCAGGAACAGTTAACCTTTGTGTTGGCGACCCAGCAGCAACGATTACGTTTACTGGCGCGAATGGAACAGCACCTTACACATTCACTTATACATTGAATGGAGGAGCAAATCAAACAGTGACCTCAGTAGGAACAACTGCAACGGTATCTGTACCAACAGGCACATCTGGAACATTTAGTTATGATTTAGTAAGTGTACAGGATGCAAGTTCAACAGCATGTAGTCAAGTTCAAGTCGGAAACGCAACAGTTGTTGTGAATCCACTTCCAACTGCAACAATTGCAGGAACGGT